>JAQWQJ010000054.1 GCA_029244725.1 Paracoccaceae bacterium | reverse complement strand
CGAGTGGTTGGATCAATATATCTTTGAGACCATACAGGAAGCACAAGACCAAGCAACAGATTGGCTCTGGATTTACAAAAACGAGCGACCCGACATGGGCATCGGCGGAATGACACCCGCTATGAAACTGAAAACAGCCGCTTGAATTCTACGGCTGGACCCCATTAAAAATGGGAGGATTACCATTCGTCCATTGATTTTGCTCCCAACAAGGGTGCTGAATCCATATCGACTAAGTTTTGATTAATATTTGTCACTTTAAACTCCATCATCACCAGATTGATCATATATATAGGTAGATGATTCTGTCAAAAATGCTCGCCTAAAGTGCAAGCCTGGCTGGAGTACGGTATTCCCCTAACAAAAAAGCCCACCAACTGGCAGGCTTCCCTAAATCAATCCTCAAGCAAAATCCGTAGCATCCGCCTCAGCGGCTCTGCAGCCCCCCAGAGTAACTGATCCCCCACCGTAAAGGCGTTCAGATATTCCGGCCCGATGTTCATCTTGCGCAGACGTCCCACCGGCACAGTCAATGTCCCCGTGATTGCAGCGGGCGAAAGTTCGCGCGAGGTCACTTCACGCTCGTTCGGGATGACTTTAGACCAGTCGTTTGCCTCGTCCAGCATCGCCTCGATTTCGTCCATCGGCACGTCGCGTTTCAGTTTGATCGTCAGCGCCTGAGAATGGCTGCGCATCGCGCCGATCCGCACGCAGGTGCCGTCGATCATGATTGGGTTGTCTGAGCGACCAAGGATTTTGTTGGTTTCGGAAACGGCCTTCCATTCCTCTTTCGACTGGCCGTTTTCAAGGCCTACGTCGATCCAAGGGATCAGGCTGCCCGCCAATGGGACGCCGAAGTTGTCCGTCGGCATAGCATCACTGCGTAGTGATGCCGTAACCTGTCGGTCAATGTCCAGAATAGCCGAATGCGGATCGTCCAACAGGTCCGCTGCAGATCCACGCAATTGGCCCATCTGGTTCAGCAGTTCGCGCATGTGGCGTGCGCCCCCGCCCGAAGCAGCTTGATAGGTCATCGAGGTCATCCACTCGATCAGGTCGTTCTGAAACAATCCGCCAAGACCCATCATCATCAGACTGACCGTACAATTGCCGCCGATGAAGTCTTTCTTTCCGTCAACCAACGCTTGATCAATCACGTTGCGGTTCACAGGGTCCAGCACGATGACCGTATGATCCGCCATACGAAGACTTGAGGCAGCGTCGATCCAAAAACCGTCCCACCCAGCAGCTCGCAAGGGCGCAAAGACCTCGTTTGTATAATCGCCGCCCTGACAGGTGACGATCGCATCCATGGATTTTAGCGCATCGAGGTCGCGCGCGTCTTTTAGAACGCTCGGGCCTTGGCCGACGTCTGGTCCAGTCTGTCCGGTCTGTGAGGTGGTGAAGAAATGCGCTTCTGCGATGTCCGCAAAATCATTCTCTGCGCGCATGCGTTCCATAAGAACTGTGCCCACCATTCCTCGCCATCCGACGAAACCGACTCGTTTGATTGCCATTGTGCTATCTCCGTGAATTCCGAAAGCCCAATAGCGAAGATCGAGGCCGGCTTAAAGGCCAAACAAAAAAGGGGACGAAAAGTCGCCCCCTGCTTTATCTTTGTCTAAATCCTCTCGGGGGTTTCAAAGGGGGCAGACAGCGCCCTTTGCTTCGCCCAATTAGACCGACAGGCAGACGTATTTCATCTCTAGAAAATCATCGATCCCGTGATGGCTGCCTTCACGTCCAAGCCCAGACTGTTTTACGCCACCAAACGGTGCCACCTCGGTCGAGATGATGCCAGTGTTTACGCCAACGATGCCGTATTCCAGTGCCTCGGCCACTTTGTAAACGCGACTCAGATCCTTGGCGTAGAAATAGCTCGCCAAGCCAAAGATCGTATCGTTGGCCATGTCTATCACGTCATCCACATCGCTAAACCGGAACAGTGGCGCCATTGGGCCAAAGGTCTCTTCTGTTGAAACGGCCATATCACGCGTGGCACCAGTAACGATTGTTGGCGGAAGAAAATGCCCCGGTCCTTGGATTGGCTGGCCACCGCCAAGAACGACCTTTGCGCCCTTGCTGGTCGCGTCGGCGATATGTTCTTGAACCTTGGCTACTGCTGCGTCGTTGATCAGCGGACCAAAGGCCACGCCATCTTCAAACCCGTCTCCGACCTTCATTTTGGAAACTGCTGCCGTCAACTTTTCAGCGAAAGCGTCATAAACTGCGTCTTGAACGTAAATCCGGTTGGCACAGACACAGGTTTGCCCGTTATTGCGGAACTTGCACATGATTGCGCCTTCGACCGCGGCGTCCAGATCAGCGTCGTCAAATACGATGAACGGCGCGTTGCCGCCCAGCTCCATTGAGCACTTCATGACTTGATCGGCGGCTTGGCGCAGCAAGATGCGGCCAACTTCGGTTGATCCGGTAAAGGTGATCTTCCGAACAGCAGGGTTCTCACAGAACTCTTTGCCTACGTCTGACGACCGCGTAGAAGGCACGACCGAGAACACGCCCTTTGGAATGCCGGCACGTTCGGCCAGAACGCCCATGACCAATGCCGACAATGGTGTTTCGGATGCAGGACGCGCCACAAATGAACAACCGGCAGCCAGAGCAGGTGCCGCTTTGCGTGTGATCATCGCGTTAGGAAAGTTCCACGGCGTGATCGACCCAACAACCCCGATTGGCTGCTTCATCACCATGATACGTTTGTCAGGCTGATGACCTGGGATGGTCTCGCCGTAAACGCGCTTAGCTTCTTCTGCGAAGAACTCAATGAAAGACGCGCCATAGGCGATTTCGCCCTTAGCTTCGACTAGGGGTTTACCTTGTTCAGCCGTAAGAATGGCCCCCAGATCGTCTTGGTTTGCCATCATCAAATCGAACCACCGGCGCAGGATTACCGAGCGTTCTTTCGCAGTCTTTGCAGCCCACGCTTTGCGAGATGCATCCGCTTTGGCGACAGCCTCAGCCACTTGCGCACGAGAGCAATCAGCGACGCTGGCAACAACATCGCCGCGTGCTGGGTTTATGACGTCAAACTCTCCGTCACCATCGACCCACTCACCCGCCAAGTAGGCGCGATCTACCAAAAGGGTAGGGTCTTTCAACATTGCTAACAGGTCTGTGCGTGTATCGCTCATCGGGTTCTCCTAGAATTTGATCAAACGCAGACTGCATTTCTGATCGGCTTTGTCCAGCCTACTTAACGGCATTTGATGAACATGTTAATTAAAAATCGCCTTTGGTCTAATACCAACTGAATACTGGACCTATCCATTACGCTCAAATTGGCGCTTCCACGTCGGCAGGGGCGCATTTTCATAGCCATCGGCCTCATAAACCCCACGCGCAATTGCCCGTGCAAGACACGTCGCCGCCGCATGACCGATACGCAGTAGAACGGATGGATCATCGACCATTGGTTCGTCACTGGTCGACATTCCAAACACCAAATCACCGTCCATTGGCGTATGTGATGGCACCAAGGCGCGTGCCATTCCGTCATGCGCCGCCGTCGCCATTCGTGTGCACTGCGCCTGAGAAAGCGGTGCATCTGTGGCGATAATTGCAATTGTTGTGGCCTCAAGAGAAGCGGCCGTTTTGGTCTGAATGCCGGTCGGATACTCAATGGCCACGCCACACCCGCCGAACTCATCCCCCTGCTCAAAGGGTGCGGCCCAAAACTCGGGGCCATCTCCGACCGTTGCTGAACCAAGCGCGTTGACCGCAACCAATGCCCCAATCGTCTCGCCAGTTTCTAAAATGCAGGATGCTGACCCCAGCCCGCCCATCAATCCAGCTGTTGTGGCACCATAACCCGCCCCAATTGTTCCAAGAGCAAACGACACTGAAGCATCCTCAAATGCTTTAAGCCCTAGCTCATAATAAGGATTTCTCGCCCATGTTTTATCGCCACCGTTCAGCAGGTCAAACAAGATCGCCCCTGGAACAATCGGAACACGATGCCCGCCAACGTCAAATCCGCGGCCAGCGGTTCTTAGACCGTCTGCAACACCAGATCCCGCATCCAGCCCAAAGGCTGACCCGCCCGACAAAACCAACGCATCAACTTGTTCAACCAGTTTGTCCGGCGCCAGCAACTCAGTTTCGCGCGTCCCCGGAGCGCCGCCCATAATGTGAACCCCCGCCGTAAATGGCGCGTCGGTGGTCACCACAGTCGAGCCGCTGCGCAGTCTCGTGTCATGTGCATTTCCAACAAGCACACCCGTCACATCGGTAATCAGATTGCGTTTTCCAGGCCTCATCGTGTCCTCCCAAATTCAATTCTGTGCCTCAAACCCCACATCGAACAAGCCAAAAACCCTATCTTTTGGTCAAAAATACCTTGCAAGGGGTTTAAGGGCAGCGCAAAGCCCCCCTTATATAGAACAGCATATACAACACCGGTGGGGCACATGGTTTACGTTAAATGGACATTTCGAATACTTCTGACACTGCTTGTCTTTGGGTTTTTTCACTATACCCTTCCACAGCATGACGTGGTTCGCATCACCGACACCTATGAAAAACGGGTCGATTACGGCGCGAACTCACTTTTCTGGGCTGAGGGTTACACAGGCGAAGCTGTAGGTGGTGAAAACCGAGACGTATTCTTCATCCAAACCTTCCGCGTAAACGATAAGCCGATGATCTATCGCAATGAGGATACTGGCTGGGGTTGGCCGCCCTATTTTAAGTTCGATACATCAAACCTTCAGGCGGAAGCTTCGGATTTAATCTCAAAGAAATCCGATGAAACCCAGTGGGCCGTGGTTCGTCACTATGGTTGGCGGTTTGAGGCGCTCTCGATTTATCCCAATGCGGTCAAAATCTGGTCTGTTGATACACCCGAAGTTCAAATCATTCCGTGGCGCAACATCATCATCCTGACCATCGCTTTTGCAGCGTTCTGGGCAGTTCGCGTTCGCTGGTTGAAGTTCCGTAGACGCCGCATCGACCCGATGATCGACGATGCCGAGGAAACTTGGGATGATACTGAAGGTTGGTTCAAACGCACCTTCAAGCGCAAATAAAAAGAGGCCCCGCAAAATTGCGGGGCCTCTTCTTTTAAGGGGTTAAACCTTAGTCTTCCTGAGGAAGGATCTGGTTCAACAGGATTGCACAAACCGCAGTCGGTGCAACGGCTGATGTTGCCAATGTCTTCCAGATGCCTGGCAAGTACTGAACAGCACTTGGAACCAAGTTGAAGCCTAGACCAACAGCCAATGAGATCGCGATGATCACCATGTTACGGCGGTTCATTTTAACTTCGGTCAGCATGTTCAGACCAGCAGAAGCAACCATACCGAACATCACGATCACACCACCGCCAAGAACCGGCAGAGGCATAGATGCAACGATCGCACCGATTTTTGGGACGAGACCACAAAGGATCAGAACGACACCACCGATGGTCACAACGTGACGGCTCATGATGCCTGTCATGCCGACGATACCAACGTTCTGGCTGAATGATGTGTTTGGAAGACCGCCAAAGACCGCAGCAACCGCAGTTCCAAGACCGTCAGCGTATGTTGCGCCTGCAATCTCTTCGTCTGTTGCATCACGACCAGCACCAGCTTTTGCTGTGGCTGACGCATCGCCAACAGTTTCAATAGCTGAAACGATCGAAACGATTGTCACACCAATAACCGCGCCGAGGTTGAACTCGAACCCATAAGGCATGACCTGCAGACCTGTGATCCAGCTTGCTTTTGCAACTGCACCGAAATTCACCATGCCCAAGAAGTAAGCAAGGATATAGGCCACGATCATACCGATCAGGATGCCAGCGTTTGAGATCAAACCTTTGGTGAAGAACTTGCACAGAAGTGCCACCACAACAACCGAACCAGCAACAGCCCAGTGCTTGAGCGAGCCAAAGCTCTCAGCAGCCATCTGGAAATCTGCCGCACCACCAGCTGCGTATTTAATCGCAACAGGGATCAGGTAGAGACCAATCGCCAGAATAACCAAGCCGGTTACCAGTGGCGGGAAGTAGCTACGTAGGTTCTTGATCACTGAGCCCAAAGCAAAATGAATCACGCCGCCGATTAGGCACGACGTCAGAGCAACGCCCAAACCTTGTGTCGCTGCGATACCAGCCAGCACGCCGACAAACGCAAAACTCGTGCCTTGCATAATCGGAAGACGTGATCCGACAGGACCGAACCCGATGGTTTGGAACAAAGTCGCAATACCAGCAAACAGCATCGCCATTTGGATCAGGTAGACTTGCTCTGCCCCGCCGAATGCCAGCCCAGCAGCGCCGGCCACGATGACTGAAGGCGTTACGTTTGAGGCAAACATCGC
This sequence comes from Paracoccaceae bacterium, assembly GCA_029244725.1. Taxonomy (GTDB): domain Bacteria; phylum Pseudomonadota; class Alphaproteobacteria; order Rhodobacterales; family Rhodobacteraceae; genus JASMHC01. The sequence continues at coordinate 79,149 of JAQWQJ010000054.1, read as the reverse complement.
CAAAACATGCTGGATACCCAGCGGAATTGCTTCGCCCATTGGGGGCGTTACATTTGGATCGCTATAATTAGCGGTTGCGTCTGACATGGTGTTTCCCTTCCCTATTGTCAGTTTAGTACCGTCTTGGTGCGGACTATCTACTTCGTTACCACATATTGCGGCTCAAGCCAAAACTCTTCGAGGTTTGGTGTATTTCCGATTCTATCTACGACTGTGAACAGGCCCGGCTCGTGTAGCGGGGTAAGTACTCCGTGCCACACATTTCGGTGAAAATTGATGCCTTGTCCGGGGCTTGAGACAAACGCTACGGGCATTCCCGGCTTGTCGCCATCATCCTCGGCAACGATGACTAAAAACGGGTTCATCGACATGGGAATGAACGCCTGCGTCCCATCCGGGTGACGTTCCATCATGTCGATTGTATGGGGCAAGCTACGTACTTCGGATTTGAACAGGCTCACGCCCGCACGGCCATCATCGCCAAAGGCCAATGCAATCCGATCATGATACCGTCCGCACTTGCCTTGGTTGATGATCTTGTCAGGCTCACCATCAATTTCCAGCACATCGCCAAACGGTGCAAACCCCTCAGCCGTCAGCGGCTTTGTCGATATCTCAATCGCTTGTGTCACAGGTTGCCACGCCCCAGTTTTGGATGACGGTTCACATCTTTGTAGAGCAGATAGCGGAACGGTTCGTCCCCAGTCGCAACGCAGGCCTGTGGGCAGAAAGCCCGCAGCCACATGAAATCACCGGGGCCAACATCTACCCAATCTTGATTAAGCAGGTACCGCGCCGTTCCCTGAAGCACGTATAGCCCGTGTTCCATCACATGAGTTTCAGCGAAGGGGATCAATCCACCCGGTTGAAACGTGACGATATTAACATGGCAATCGTGGCGCAGGTCCGACGGCTCGACAAAACGTGTCGTTGCCCAAACACCATTGCAGTCGGGCATTTCAGTGGGCGCAACATCCTTGTCCGACGTCACAAATGCCTCAGGCGATGTTATGTCGTTCGCGGCTTCATAGCGTTTTCGAACCCAATGGAATTGCAACAAGTCAGAGCCGAGGTTTACGACAGACCAAACAGCGCCTGCTGGAATAAAGGCATATCCGCCCCGGACCAGATCATGGCGCTTGCCGTCGATGACCAAACGCATTTCTCCGCTTGCGACAAACAAAATGCCCTCGGCGCCTGCGTCAGGTTCTGGCGTTTCACTACCGCCGCCGGGCTCAACTTCTACAGCGTATTGGGCGAAAGTCTCGGCGAAGCCAGTCAAAGGCCGTGCGATGATCCACGCGCGCGTAGCTTGCCAGCCAGGTAGAAAGCTGGTCACGATATCGCGCATCGTATCGGCAGGAATAAAGGCGTAAGCATCGGTAAAAACCGCCTTGCCGTCTGGCATCACGTCTTGACCAGGAAGACCACCGGGTGGGAAAGCATAGCTCATAAAATTGCCTCTAACCGTAGGCGTGCGATACGCTCGACCTGACGGCATGCCTCTTCGAATTCTACTTCGGTTGCATTATTAATCCGCCGCTCGAACGACGCCAGAATGCCCGCCTTGTCATGATCTCGTACAGCGATGATGAAGGGGAACCCGTGCTTTTCGACATAGGCCGTATTCATAAGGCCAAAGTTGGAGCGCTCCTCATCTGTCAAAGCATCAAGACCGGCGCTTGCTTGCTCAGAGGTGCTCTCGGCCGTCAATCGTTTCGCGGCCGCCAACTTACCCGCAAGATCAGGGTGGGCCGTCAAAACGCCGAGACGTTCATCGTAGCTGGCTGATCGGAACATGCGTGCCAGCGCGCTGTGGACCCCGACTGCACCGTCATGTCCTGCCCCTAATTCGAGATCAAAGGCACGCTCAGCAATCCATGGTGAATGTTCAAAAATGCCACCGAATGTGCTGACAAAGGTCTCACGATCCATTTGACTAGGGCGGATGGTTCGTGAATGCGGGTGCGTTTTGGCCCAATGCTCGGCAATATCAATGCGGCGTGCGAACCACACATCAGAGTGTCCGTTAGCGTATTCAAGAAAACGCTTCAGGCCGGCAATCTTGCCAGGTCGCCCAATCAGTCGACAGTGCAAACCAATCGATAGCATCTTGGCCGCGCCAGCTTTACCTTCGGCGTAGAGGGTGTCGAAAGCGTCCTTTAGATACTGAAAGAACTGCTCGCCTTCGATATATCCGGGCGCCGTTGCGAACCGCATATCGTTGGCTTCAAGTGTGTACGGGATAATCAACTGATCGCGGTCTTCAACCTCTAGCCAGTAGGGCAGGTCGTCGTCGTATGTATCGCTGACATAGTCGAATTGCCCAGTGTTAGACACCAATCTAACGGTGTTTTCACTGCATCGGCCCGTGTACCATCCCCGTGGGGCTTCGCCCACGACTTCGGTATGCAGGCGGATCGCTTCGTCTATTGCCGCGGCTTCTTCGGCCTCGGGCATGTCTTTGTGTTCGACCCATTTCAAACCGTGACTGGCGATTTCCCATTTGGCGGACTTCATCGCCTCAACCTGTTCGGGTGAGCGCGCCAAAGCAGTCGCAACGCCGTAGACTGTTACCGGAATTTCCATTTCCGAAAACAAGCGGTGCAAACGCCAAAAGCCAGCCCTTGCGCCGTACTCGTAAATCGATTCCATATTCCAATGGCGTTGGCCATGCCACTGAGCTGCGCCTGGAATGTCGGACAAAAATGCCTCAGACGCCGCATCACCGTGCAAAACACAGTTCTCGCCACCCTCTTCGTAATTTAACACCAACTGAACAGCAATCTTCGCGCCGCCTGGCCATTTGGCATCAGGTGCACTCGGCCCGTAGCCGATTAAATTGCGTGGATATCTCTGCATGCCCGCCCCTCAACGTTGATCTGCAGGATAAAGCAAATAGTCCAGTTGGTTTTACAAGAAAAAACTGAAACAGTTTCAGTCAGAGAGACAGTCTTTGAAGGACTGCGCCATGCCCAAAATCAATTCTGAGTATAGTGTCGGCCCGCGATTGAGTGAGATTCCGGCCGGATCCAAACTCTTTCCGAGCTTTGCGCCCTCGTCGACAAGAACTTGTGCCAGTTTGTTGCTTTCAGCCACTTCACCGAAGACGCACACGATTTCCCCAGATTTTGCCATTTCTGCTAAGTTAGAGACTGTTTTCGCACTTGCCGCAGAATCCTGTATGTCCGAAAGGCTGCCCACTTGGGTCAACTCAAACTGGCGCACAAAATACTGAAACCCGTCGTGTGTCACCGCGAATGGAACCGTGCGAACGTCTTCGAGAAGAGACAATATTGCCTTTGTTAGAGACTGAATCTCTAAAATTGCAGCGTCTGCGTTAGAACGATAGAGCTCTGCACCCTCGGGATCTAAATCACTAAGCTTATGTTCAATGTGCTCAACCATTTCAGTCGCTTCCAGCGTGCTTAGCCAAAAATGAGGATCTTCGTGGTGATGGTCTTCCTCTTCCTCAGTTTCACCGTGGTGATCCTCCTCCTCGGACTCACCGGCATGATCGTCATCCTCAGATTCGCCAGTATGATCCTCATCCTCAATGAACGGCATATGAGGTACGTCTAATGCAACACCATCGCGCGCGCGGGCCAACCACGGGGTCATGTCCTCGCCAATCCAGATCAACAGGTCAGCGTTTGAGAGTTGTCGAGCCTGACTCGGGCGCAACTGAAAATGGTGTGGGTCTGCATTAGGCTCTAAAAGGGCAGTTACGGTGCCACGATCGCCCGCAACCATCTGTACAAGTGACTGGACTGGCGGGATGTCCGTAACAATCGTCAACGGTTCGGCGTGCGCCGCAAAAGGAGCACAAACAAGTAAGAGCGGAAGTAGACGCATATTGGTTCTTTCTGAATCGGTTTCGACACGTTATAGTGTAACGTGTAATACTATAACAATAGGAATTCCATGTCTGACCTTCCTTTTGCTGAACATGATCATACCCACTGCGCCAGCGGTGGGCTGATCCACGCCGACCGACTGGCTGAAGAAAAAGGTTTGCGCCTTACGCCTGTGCGGCGTGCTGCGCTTGAGATTTTACTCTCTGGCCATCGGGCTATGGGTGCGTATGAAGTCCTTGATCACCTTAAAAACAAGGGATTTGGCAGCCAACCGCCGGTCGCGTATCGGGCGCTCGATTTTCTAGTTGAGAACGGCTTGGCGCATCGTGTTCAGCGCTTGAACGCATTTGCGGCGTGTACTCAGCCGTCAAAACACCATCGGCCCGTGTTCATGATCTGCCGAGATTGTGAACAGGTTGCTGAAGCGGAAGCGGATGAAGTGCAAGAGACATTGATCAACGTTGCCGCACGCGCAGATTTTGAAATTGAACGGGTTAACGTTGAAATTTTGGGTCTATGCCCGTCTTGCAAGGTCGATCCAGCATGAGGTTGATTGCAGTCAACGATATCAGCGTTCGGCATGGTGATTTCTCCGCTTTAGAGAATGTGACATTCGCCATCGAAAAAGGTGAGATTGTCACGGTCGTTGGCCCCAACGGATCGGGAAAATCGACCCTAATTAGGACAATTTTGGGGATTCTCACGCCAAACACTGGCAAAATCGAGACTAAACCCGATCTGACTATCGGATATGTTCCCCAAAAGTTGGCCCAGGAAACTGGATTGCCATTGACCGTGCGTGGTTTTCTTTCGCTTCCCAACCGCGTTTCAAATCAAAAGGCAAAGGCCGCGCTATTAGAAACGGGTGCAGTTGGGCTAGAACAGAGACAGATTTCCCAGTTATCGGGCGGTCAAATGCAAAGGGTTCTACTGGCCCGTGCTATTTTGAATGAGCCCGATATTTTGATCCTTGATGAACCCACGCAGGGTCTAGATCAGCACGGCGCGGCGGACTTTTATGCGTTGATCGAGAGGGTAAGGGATCAGTATGGCTGCGCGGTTCTTCTTGTTAGCCATGATCTGCACGTCGTGATGAGCGCCTCGGATCGGGTGATCTGCCTAAACGGTCACATATGTTGCCAAGGTACACCCACCGTTGTCCGTGATGCACCGGAATACCAAGCTTTGTTCGGCCAAGGAACGCACGGTACTCTGGCCTTATATCAGCACGAGCATGACCACAGTCACGACGATTGTGACCATGACCATCACCACCATGATTGATGATTTCCTTCTCCGCGCTGGACTTGCCGTCGTTGCCTTGGCGTTGGCCACAGGCCCACTGGGGTGCTTCGTGCTTTGGCGCCGTATGGCCTATTTCGGCGATGCCACAGCCCACGCTGCGATCTTGGGTGTTGCGATCTCGTTTGGGTTCAATTTGTCCATCGAACTCGGAGTATTGGCTGTAGCGTTGGCCATGGCATTGTCTGTGTCTGCCTTGTCCAATCGCGGCCATTCAATGGATGGCGCGCTGGGCGCGTTGTCTCATTCAGCGTTGGCATTGGGATTGGTCGGCATCAGCTTCATCCAAGGGGTTCGGATTGACGTCGAGGCCTATCTTTTCGGTGACATCTTAGCGATTTCGCAATCCGATCTCTGGACGATCTGGGCAGGGGCTTTAATTGTCGTGGCCTTGATTTTCTGGCGCTGGCAAAAACTACTTACATCGACCCTTAATCAAGAAATCGCCCGCGCATCTGGCATCAACCCAGCGCGAGAGCAGTTGATCCTAACCATCGCATTGGCGATCGTTGTTGCAGTCGCGATTAAAATTCTGGGGGCCTTGTTGATTTCGGCCATGCTTCTAATCCCAACGGCAACGGCAAGAGTGTTCTCAAACACGCCCGAGCGGATGGTGCTTCTTTCGGTACTTCTGTCCATGGCGGCAGGAATCGGTGGCCTGTGGCTATCGTTTACCGCTGACACACCCGCAGGACCAAGTATAGTTGTTGCGGCCGCTGCCTTGTTCCTGCTGTCGACCCTTTTCGGTAGAAACGCGCGCTAGAATTACCCGGCCTGCTTGACCGTCACTGCGATCATGGTCGTGACATCCTCGGCCGAGCAACCACGCGAAAGGTCATTGGCCGGTTGCTTCAAGCCTTGTAAAATCGGGCCGATCGCGGCGTATCCACCCAAACGCTGTGTGATTTTGTAGGCGATGTTTCCTGCGTCCAATGACGGGAAAATCATAACGTTTGCTTTACCTGCAACGGCTGAATCTGGCGCTTTACGATCCCCAACAGATGGTACGAAGGCCGTGTCAAACTGCAGCTCACCGTCAGAAGGGATCTGTGGGTTTTTCGCGGCGAAAATTGCGGCAGCTTCGGACACCTTGTCCACCATGGCATGACGTGCACTGCCTTTGGTTGAGAACGATAGGAAGGCAACTTTTGGATCTGTTTCTAGCAGCGCTTTACAGGATCGAGATGACGCCTCTGCGATGGCCGCCTGTTCTTCGGATGATGGATCGATAACCAATCCGCAATCTGCGTAGACCATGGCGCGACCCGCGTCGCTTGGAGGGAACATCAGGAAGAATGAGGATACCAGAGGAGCGTCCTTGGCCTTGCCGATCACTTGCAGGGCCGCGCGAACAATGTCGGGTGTGGCTGCAACAGCACCGCCAACGGTACCAGCGGCATGACCTTGGCGCACCAGCATTGCGGCATAGACCAACGGGTTGCGAACCTCACGTTCAGCCCGCTCCATGTCGACACCTTTGTGCTTGCGAAGCTCAAAGAATGCCTCTGCGAATGTTGCCGCTAAATCCGAGCTCAAAGGGTCGTGGATGGCAACGCCGTCGACGGATTTTCTGCCCAATGCCTCAAGTTGCGCGGCCACTTCGGCTTGATCGCCAACCAAAATGATATCGGCGATACCAGCGTCTCTGGCTGCCAACGCACCCGCGACGATGCGAGGATCGGAACCTTCGCTCATTGCGATTACACGACGTTCGTCTGAGCGGGCAGAATCAAGAAGGGTTTGAGCGGTCATAGTCATAGCAGCACCTTGGCGACGTTAATTATAGAAAGGACGGTTAGCATAATGATCACCATCCGGCGAAATCCGGTTTGGGTGATACGTTTGTAGCCTAAAGCGCCCAACCAAACGCCAAGACCAAGAATTGGGAATGCAAAAAAGAACGCTCTAAAAGTGTCCGGACCAATCAGACCATGCGAGCCCATAACGGGCAGGGACATCATATCCAGACCAGTTAGAAACACGATCATTGTGGCGCGAAAAACTGCGGCTGGTATCGGCTGCGCGGTGAAGAAAGCAGCGGCAACAAGCCCGCCGACACCTGCACTATTTGCCATTCCGGCGGCTATCCCAACGGCAAAAGTGCCCTTGGATCCAACATCGGACTTAAGACTCCAACCTGATAGTAAAACGATACTAAGCGTCATGATCAGGATCGAGATCACTAGCCGGGCTTGATCAACCTCAAGCCTTGCCATGACAGCAACGCTTGGAAGGATCGCAACGGCAGATCCAAACAACAGAAATTTTGCGCGCGACCAATCAATATTGGGGCGAATTCCTTTTGCCTGAAAGACTGTCATCCCAATTTCGCAAGCAAAGACGACGGGTATTAGCGGAAGAGGGTTTGTAACAAGTGCGGCCAACAAAATGAAAACAGCAGAAAACCCAAAACCGCTGAGACCACGAATAAAGGCCGCCACAACAAGTGCGGCGGCCAGAAAAATCCCCTGTTCAGAGGCTAAGTCGAATGGAAGCTCCACTCAGGTCCTCAGACCTGCTGAGCGACCATGTCGTCCGCGCTGATGCCTGCAACTTCTACAGGCTTCTTCATTGCGTCACGACGGAACGGGTCACCAAGCTCTTGGTTGATCATAGCTTCGATCAGAGTTGTTACACCATTTTCCATTTGATCTACGATCGCTTGGTTAAGTGCTGCAGTCAGCTCTTCCATAGTGCGGGCGACAACACCTTTCAGGCCACATGCGTTGGCAATGCCAGCGTATGAAACTTGAGTGTCGAGCTCTGTGCCGACGAAGTTGTCGTCGAACCAAAGTGTCGAGTTACGCTTTTCAGCACCCCACTGGTAGTTACGGAAAACGATCTGCGTAACCGCAGGCCATTCGCCACGACCGATGGCTGTAAGTTCGTTCACTGCGATGCCAAATGCGCCGTCGCCAGAGAAACCAACAACTGGAACATCAGGACAACCGATTTTCGCGCCAGCAACCGCTGGAAGACCGTATCCACATGGACCGAACAGGCCTGGGGCCAGATACTTGCGGCCTTCGTCGAACGATGGGTAAGCGTTACCGATTGCGCAGTTGTTGCCGATGTCCGAGCTGATGATCGCTTCGCGTGGAAGGGCAGACTGAATTGCGCGCCATGCCATACGTGGGCTCATCCAATCAGGCTTGTCCGCACGTGCACGAACGTTCCAGTCTGTGCCCGGATCGTCGTTCTCGTGGTCCATCGACGAAAGCTGCTGTGCCCAAGTCGACTTTGTGTTTGCGATGCGGTTTTTGCGCTCTGTGCGACCTTCGTCACCGGCTGTGCCGGATAGTTGGTCCAGAATGCCGTTTGCAACTTTGGCAGCGTCGCCAACGATTCCAACAGTGACTTTCTTAGTCAGACCGATGCGGTTCGGGTTGATATCAACCTGAATGATCTTTGCGTCTGCAGGCCAGTATTCCATGCTGTAACCTGGAAGGGTTGAGAATGGGTTCAAGCGCGTGCCGAGGCAAAGAACAACGTCAGCTTCTTTGATAAGCTCCATGCCAGCTTTTGAGCCGTTGTAGCCCAAAGGACCTGCGAATAATGGGTGGTTGCCAGGGAATGCATCGTTGTGCTGGTAGCCAACACAAACTGGCGCATCAAGACGCTCAGCCAGATCTTTAGAAGCAGCAATACCGCCCTTCGAAAGAACAACGCCAGCGCCGTTCAGGATGACTGGGTTTTTAGCGCCAGAAAGCAAAGCAGCAGCTTCGGCAACTGAGTTCGCGCCGCCTGATGAGGCTTCAAATTCGATAGGTGTTGGAATTGCTACGTCGATAACCTGTGTCCAGAAATCCCGTGGGATGTTCAACTGAACTGGGCCAGAAAGACGCTTAGCTTGTGCGATACAACGTGCAAGAACTTCAGCAACGCGCGATGGGTCACGAACTTCTTCTTGGTAAGCAACACAGTCAGCGAACAGGTTCATCTGTTCCATTTCCTGGAAACCACCTTGGCCGATTGTCTTGTTTGCAGCCTGAGGAGTCACAAGCAACAATGGTGTGTGGTTCCAGTAAGCAGTTTTAACAGCAGTGACGAAGTTTGTAATGCCCGGGCCGTTTTGCGCGATCATCATCGACATTTTGCCGGTGGCGCGTGTGTAACCGTCGGCCATCATGCCGCCAGAACCTTCGTGCGCACAGTCCCAGAAAGTGATGCCTGCTTTTGGGAAAATGTCGGAAATTGGCATCATCGCAGAACCGATAATTCCAAAGGCATGTTCAATACCGTGCGATTGTAGTGTTTTTACGAAGGCTTCTTCGGTCGTCATCTTCATTTGGCGGCTCCTGGTAGGTCAAAAAAATCGCGGGCGGAATCATCCGCCCGTTTGAGCGGAACCTAGAACCAGCAACGTCACATCAGTAGGTCCAGTTGCGAAAGCCATTATATCCAGAAATTATTCCAGCGCTCGCGCGATCTTAGCGATGCCTTCGGGTATGCGTTCAGTTGGAATTGAAGAATATGCAAGACGATAAAAATTCTTGGGCGCATCCTCATTCGCAAAGAACGGTGCGCCGGGTTCGATCAGCACACTATCGCCCTCAAGTTTCTGCGCCAATCTGGTGGTATCTATGTCCTCGGGGGCTTCCATCCAAAGGGACGATCCGCCAAAGGCACCCCGACCGGCAACGTTTAGTCCATGTTCGGCTATAGCCGTTTCCATCACTTGCGCCCGCTCATGCATAGCAAGCAGCATTCTGCGAATAAGCGTGTCGTAATGTCCAAGGCCAAGGAAGTAGGCAGCGGTGCGTTGAATTTGACCTGGAGGATGGCGCAATACGGTTGCTCTTAGTGCGCGCACTTCGCGAATAAACGGCTCGGATCCGACAAGATACCCAAGCCGCAATCCAGGAAATAGTGACTTGGAAAAACTGCCAACATAAATAACCCGACCATCGTGATCGAGGGATTTCAGAGAAGGCGACGGGGCCGTCAAAAAGGACATTTCGAATTCGTAGTCGTCCTCGACAATCAAAGCGCCGATATCTTTGGCCCGTTGAAGCAATTCTTGCCGCCGCTTCATGGGCATGAACGCAGTCGTCGGACATTGATGGCTGGGCGTAGTAAAGACGACATCGGTGTCATCTGGAATCATGGATGGCGGAAGGCCGTCCTTATCCACGTTGACGGGTGTGATGTGGCAGCGACGTAGCTTTAGAATATCGCGTTGCGAATGATAACTTGGGTTCTCAATGACCGCGCGCTTGTTTGCGTCCAACAAAAGCTTCGCCGTAAGCCAAAGTGCGTTCTGGGCCCCGAGCGTGATGATGATCTCTTCTGGTCGTGCTGATATTCCCCGGCGGGGCAATGAATGGCGCGCTACAAACTCGACAAGCTTGGGATCATCCTGATCATAATAGTCCTGCGTCATTGACGCGAAATCTTTCAAACCCAATGCCTGTAAAGCACAGAGCCGCCAATTTGTGTGATCGAACAAGGTCGCGTCGGTTTGACCGTAAATAAATGGATACTTAAACTCGGCCCAATTCTTGGGTTTGGTCGGCGTGACTTTTTCACTGAATTTGCGCTGAAAGACCCTGTCCCAATCGACGTTATCTTCGCGTGGTGCGCGCTGGGGAAACGCAGGGGGCTCGGGGGCGTTCTTAGAAACAAAATAGCCGGACCGATCCCGCGCTTCTAGGTAATCGTTGGCTTGTAGTTCTGTATAGGCAAGCGTCACTGTTATCCGACTGACGCCAAAGTGCTTGGATAAATTGCGTGACGAAGGCAGTTTTTCACCCTTACGAAATCGACCCGAGAGGATGCCTTCGGCTATCATCTGTTGGATTTGAGATTGCAAAGTACCCTGAGAATTTGGGTCCAGAAAAAATGTGTCTACATGTAAAGCCATGTGCCCACCTTAAACTGGACGCATACCGACGGCAATCTGGCATTAAAAAGCCCACCAATGGAAATTGGCGGGCTAATTAGAATTGCTTCTGACGCACTCTCGTGCGGCGGCTATGTTCAGCCGAAAACTTCAGTCAGTGCTTTGTCGACCGCGTCGGTAATCGCGTCGATATCTTCCGCAGTTGCAATCAGAGCTGGCGAGAAACATAGAGTGTTGTTGCGACTAGGAATTGATCGGTTGGTAACGCCAATGATCACACCCTGCGCGCCACAATTTGCTACAACGGCCTGTGCCAATTTTTCTTCGACAGGCTCTTTCGTTTCGCGATCCGCAACAAGCTCTGCACCAAGGAAAAGACCTTTGCCGCGCACGTCGCCTATGACGTCATGCTTGTCCTGTAATGCACGTAAGTTTGCCATCATGCGCTCGCCCATGCGCTCGCAGTTTTCCAACAGGTTTTCATCTTCGATGATTTCCATGTTGGCCAGTGCTGCCGCTGGACCAGCCGTGCAGCCACCGAATGTAGAAATATCGCGGAAGTAGTTCATTGGGTCACTTGCGTTGTCCTTGAACATATCAAAAACGGCTTCGGTAGTGACACAGCACGCGATGGCTGCATAACCCGAGGCAACGCCTTTCGCCATTGTCACGAAATCAGGTTTAACGCCGTATTGCTGATAGCCAAACCAAGTGCCGGTACGACCAACACCACAAACAACCTCGTCAATGTGCAATAGAACTTCGTACTTTTTGCAAATTTCTTGAATGCGCTCAAAGTAACCTAGTGGAGGCTCGATTACACCACCACCAGCGGTCACTGGCTCTAGGCACAAAAGACCAACGGTTTCAGGACCTTCGCGCAGAATGACCTCTTCGATCTGATCAGCGGCAGCGCGGCCGAAATCGGCGCCAGAAAGGTGGCCTAGGCCCAGCTCTTCTTTGCGGTATTCCATGCAATGGGGAACACGAACAAAATCAGGTGCGAATGGACCATACTGAGCATTGCGCTCGTCCTGTCCGCCCGCAGACATCGTTGCAAGGGTCGACCCGTGGTAATCACGCTCACGATAAAGGATTTTGGTTTTCTTGCCGTCATACTTTTTGTGCGCGATCTGGCGAACCAGTTTAAACACCTTCTCGTTCGCTTCCGAACCAGAGTTTGTGTAATAAACGCGGCTCATGCCTGGCATCTTATCAATAAGCTTTTCTGCGAATAGTGCGCCTGGAACTGAACCTGCCGACTGCGCGAAGTAGCAAAGCTTCATCAGTTGTGCGTGCACAGCATCCGCAATTACTTTGCGGCCGTAGCCAACGTTAACCGTCCAGACACCGCCAGACACAGAGTCGAGGAATTCTTTGCCGTTTTGATCCCAAACACGCATCCCCTTGCCTTCGACGATGATACGCGGTTCGCCATCTTCGAATGGTTTGTGCTGGGTTAGGTGGTGCCAGACGTGCGCCTTGTCAGCTGCAACAACACCCGAGAGGTCATTATCGTAGAGATTTCCGTCCATAGTATTACCTGAATTGCTGGGGCCGAATGTCGGCGTATGTAAATCGGCGAGATTCGCGTCGCCTGTCATAAGTCAAGAGAACTCTAAGAAATTGAGACTCAATAGGTCCAGTTATTGGATCGAGATAAGTCCAAACAATCTCATTTTTTGACGATTACTGAACCAAAGTCCAAATTAAGTGATTGATAAAATTCAACATTAATCTCAAACTGTCCTAGTTGAACCCCGAGTCCTTCAACGAATGAAAGCAAAAAAAAGATTTGCTTAGAAAGCATAATTGGTCTCGGATTGCGCGGTAGGCACTTTTTGCGTCCGTTTATTGAGGACCAGATGAAGCCAACAAAAAATAAAACTGGGAGAATAATATGAAATTTAAGTCCAAACTTATGGGTGCCGTTGCAGGCGCTGCGATGTTGACCGGCGCTCAAGCAAGCGCTGAGATTACAGTCGCATACTTCCTCGAGTGGCCAATGCCGTTCGAATACGCCAAGCAGATGGGCACTTACGAAGAAGCTCTGGGCATGGACGTCAACTGGGTCAGCTTTGAGTCTGGCGTGAAAATGTCTGCTGCTATGGCATCTGGCGACGTTCACCTGTCTCTCAGCCAAGGTGTTCCACCGTTCGTTGTTGCAACATCGGCTGGTCAGGACCTTCAGATCCTCGACGTAGCGGTATCTTACGCTGACAACGACAACTGTGTTGTTCGTTCAGAGCTTGAGATCGACGCATCAAATGCTGGTGAACTGGCAGGCATGAAAGTTGCTGTTCCACTCGGAACTGCTGCTCACTACGGCTTCCTTAGCCAGATGAACCACTTCGGTGTCGACGTTTCGTCGATGGACGTTGTTGACATGGATCCACCGGATGGCGCTGCAGCTATCGCACAGGGTGCAATTGACATGTTCTGTGGTTGGGGCGGCTCGCTCCGTCGCGCTATGGAGCACGGCAACGTTCTTCTAACTGGCGACGAGAAAACTGCTCTTGGTATCCTCGTATTCGACGTAACTTCTGGTCCAGCTGGCTGGGTTGCTGAAAACGGCGACACAGTTGCGAAGTTCCTGAAAGTGACTGCAGATGCAAACGCTATGTGGGCTGATGAAGCAAACCAAGCAGAGATGCTTCCACTGATTGCTAAAGACGCAGGCATGGACGTAGACGCAACCGCAGCTACTATTGCGACGTTCACGTTCCCAACTGTTGAAGAGCAGCTAAGCGCAGCATGGCTCGGCGGTAACGCTCAAGGCTTCATGAAAGGCGTTGCAGACGTCTTCGTGGGTGCTGGTGCTATCGACGCTGCACTAGACAGCTATGAGAGTGCGGTAAACACCGGACCATTGGCTGACGCAGGCAGCATGTAAAACCCTTCATTAGCGGGGCCGGCTAAATACTAGCCGGCCCCGCTATTTTTTTGACGCTATCCGAAAGTGAGTGGAATGAGCGGACTTTCCATAAACAACATCTCTATGCGCTTTGACTTGCCAAACGGCGGTCATGTGCAAGCTCTTGAGGACGTATCTCTCGACCTCAAGCAGGGCGAACTCATGAGTGTCTTGGGACCTTCGGGTTGCGGTAAGACAACATTGCTAAACATCGTTGCGGGTTTCCTCGCGCCGACTGACGGTACAATTGAATTGAACGGCCACAAAGTAACGGGCCCCGATCGTGAACGCGGAATGGTGTTCCAGCAGGGCGCTTTGTTCGAATGGATGTCCGTCCGTGAAAACGTAAGCTTCGGACCCCGCATGGCTGGGCAAAAAGAAGCACAATGGGCAGACAACGTCGATCACCTTTTGGACGTTACTGGTCTGGGTGACTTTAAAGAGAAAGCGATCTTTGAGCTTTCCGGTGGTATGCAGCAACGAGTGGCTCTTGCCCGTTGCCTGGCAAACGATCCCGACGTTATCCTTATGGACGAACCGCTTGGTGCGCTTGACGCACTGACCCGCGAAAAGATGCAGGGTTTGGTTCTGAAGCTTTGGAAAGAAACCGGCAAAACTATCATTTTGATTACGCACTCGGTCGAAGAAGCCCTGCTTCTAGGCGAGCGTTTGGTCGTTATGGCGCCTCGACCTGGACGTCTCCACAAAGAATACCGTCTTCCTTTCGCGGACATGGGCGTCGAAGGTGACCTTCGTGAAGTCAAAAAGGCTGAAGGATACGCAAAAACTCGTGAAGAAATCCTCACGATGATTTGGGACATGGAAGAAGAAATTATGGGCCGTACGGAGGATGGATCATGATCGGACTAATCATTCTTGTCGTTTATTCGGCAATTTTCATCGGGTCATTCTTGCTGATTGGCTATCTGGTTCGAAGCACAACAAAAGACTTTACGTCTTTGAAGACCGTGACCTTTGGTGACGAAAGTGCTGTGCGTCCGAACCGCTGGGCTTCGGTCATTTCGGTCCTAACAATCCTGCTTATCTGGGGATCGTTCACCGGATCAAAGTACATTCCAGGCTTTCTTCACGCACCAGCACCTTACGTTGGCGAGACTTCCTTTGTTTACACAGTGGAAGATGCAAACGGCGATCGTGACGACGCAACCGTGTTTGTACGCATTGCACCTCTTGGCGAGAAAAAACAAACCTTCACGGTCGAGCCTGGTGAGGGCATGGCCAAAGATGACGCTTTGGCAATGATCGCTTCGCGTTCGGAAACTTTGCTGTTCGACAAGAACGACGACTCAAAGCGTAAAGACGGAGCGAAAATCGTCGCCATCGACGGAGAGCCTCTGTCGGCGGGCGAGTCTATTCGTACATCATCTGGCAGGTTCTCACTCAGCTCAAAGGGCGCAATCGTCTTTAGACCACCCTCAGGTTTGCAGATGGACCCGCTCTATTTGCCACCACCTGAAAGCGTGGTCGTAAGATTCATGGAAATCGCCACCGAAGGGTATCGCGGTTACATGTTGCACGAGCACTTGGGAATTTCCCTGTTCCGCGTTATCGCAGGCTTCTTCTTTGGTGCATTGCTGGGTATTCCACTTGGCTATGCGATGGGTCTGGCGAACTGGCCACGCGGTTGGTTTGATCCAATCGTTGAGTTCATGCGTCCAGTTCCACCACTTGCGTTGATCCCGCTGATGATCATTTGGTTTGGTATCGACGAGGAAAGTAAGATCATCCTGCTGTTCCTCGCGGCCTTCTGGATTATGATTATTGCCGCACGTTCCGGCGTGTCGGGTGTGAACATCACCAAAGTCCACGCGGCCTATTCGCTTGGGGCCTCTAAGTCTCAGATCTTGCGACAAGTAATTGTGCCGAACTCACTGCCAGAAATCTTCACCGGCGCCCGTGTGGCAATGGGTGTTTGCTGGGGCACAGTGGTTGCAGCCGAACTGGTTTCGGGTGTGAACGGTGCGGGCTTTATGATCATGGCAGCGTCGAAATTCCAGCAGACTGACATTGTTCTTCTGGGCATCATCCTGATCGGCGCCATCGGATTTGGCATCGATACACTGATGCGTATGGCTGAGCGTAAGCTGGTACCATGGAAGGGTCGCAGCTAAGCGATCTGGAATATATGAAATTGCAAACGGCGGTCCAAACGGGCCGCCGTTTTCGTTTAAGAGACGATCTGCTAGACTTGCCCCAAAACCACGTGGAAGGAATTTTGACGGCAGAAGTATCCATTCGACTGGCAGAAACAGAAACCGATTTTGAAGCGGCACGTGAACTTTCCTATGAGTGGGCACGCTCTCACATCGCGGAATTTCCTGAACACCGAGAAACCATACTTAAAGTTTTTGAGCCTAACGCTTAATAGACTTCGCCGACGCCCTTAGCATCACCCATGCCATGGCAATTTATGAAAGTGCTCGATCTATAAGAATGCCCCATTTTGGTAGTTTCTCAACATAGACTCACTATTTCGTCTATTTTATGGAGCGGTTTCTTTGGTTCTAAAGTAACGCAGCGCTTTGCGCTTCGTAATGTGGGGGCGCTGCCCCCGCCGCCTTTGGCGGCTCCCCAGGGAATATTTGGGGACAAAAGAAGTTAGTCTTCAGAGCCTATTTTACCACGGAGGGTTTTGACCTCTCCGCGCTCTTTCTTGGCCTTAAGGCGGCGTAACTTGGATCCGTAGGTTGGCTTTGTGGGGCGGCGTCTTTTGGGGACGATTGTCGCCTTTCGGATCAGTTCGGCCAAACGTTCCCTAGCGATATCTCGATTGCGGGCCTGGCTGCGCTCTTCACTGACCTGCAGGACGATAGCGCCTTCATTTGTCCAACGACGGCCCGCCAATTTCTTCAGGCGGCGCTTTACAGCATCTGGCAGATTTGGCGATCGTTCTGCCTCAAAGCGCAGCTCAACAGCAGAGGAAACTTTGTTAACATTTTGCCCACCCGGACCCGAGGCACGGACGAATTGTTCAGTCAGCTCCCAGTCTTCTATGGCAATGTGTTCAGTAATTTTCAGCATGACCGTATGTTCTTGTTTCGAGGCACAGCTATTACAAATACCACCATACGCGCAACGAAAAGGGCCGCCCAACGCAACTGGGCGGCCCTTCGAGAATTTAGGAGGTGGGGTCGGTTAGGATCACACCAATTCTAGGTTCTGCCGCAAAGGGCTGCCTTTACGAGAGCTTCCTCCGAACTGTTCCGACACATCTCTCCAATACCTCTTTAGACACTGGATCACCTCCTTTCGATTGTTGCGATTAACGAAAGCGTGCCACAGATTTTGCGTATGTCAAAAGGAAAAATTATAAATCTTGTGGTCAGCCACCAGATTTGGGATCAGCTTCGACATATCTGAGCAGGATTAGGCCGATTGCAAAAAGGGCAATCAGCGGGGCAATACCGATTTGTTGATTGCCGCTCACCGCTGTTACGACGCCAATCAAAAGCGGCGCAATGAAGCTGGTCGATTTGCCTGCCAAAGCATATAGCCCAAAGGCTTCGGTCATGCGATCTGGGTTCGCTTGGCGCACCATCATTGTCCGACTGGCTGATTGGATCATGCCGCCTAAAGCGCCGATCAATGCACCAAGGATATAAAACGATATGTCAGGTAGAGCGCTGTCCGGGCCTACCGCAATGAACACGACAGACTCACGCGATACCAATGTCACGATCAGCGTGACCAACATCAGGCCGATAACAGAGGACCGGATCACAGGCTTGGGTCCAAAGCGCATATCTGCACGACCGCCAAGCCAAGCGAAAATTGCACCGAAGATGATTGCGACGATGCCAAATATGCCAACGTCCACCACGGTCCAGTTCAAGACGCCAGCAGCATAAATTCCGCCGAAAGTGTAAAGCCCGTTTAGCGCGTCTCGATAGAACATCGACGAGCCGAGATAGGCGAAAAGGGATGGACGAGATGGCAATGAACGCAGCGTTTCAGCAAGCTCTTTCAGAGCGCCCATCGTAGCGCCTTTGGCGGCAGCAACGGGCTTTGCGTCTTTGACCCAAAGAAAGAACGGGATCATAAACACGATGTACCAGACCGCTGTCAGCGGGCCGACAAATCGGGTGCCTTCACGGGCTGCGGCATCGAGGCCAAGTGCTGGTTCTAGTCCAACAAATGTGCGACCGGTTTCAGCGCTTTCTGCAAAAAGAACCAGCATCGTCGCCAGCGCGATCAGTCCGCCTACATAGCCAAACGCCCATCCGTTGCCGGAGAGTTTGCCAACATCTTCGCGTGGGCCAAGATCGGGAAGCATTGAGTTGGTGAAGATTGTCGCGAACTCCATGCCGATCATTCCAATCGCAAAGAAGGCGAGGATTGCGTACAGGTTGAAGCTGTCGGGCGCAGCGGTCCACAAACCGAATGAGCCAACAACGTACAGAATGGAAAACAGCCAGATCCAGCGCATGCGCTTACCCGACGAGTCGGCCATAGCACCCAAGATCGGAGCAAGTATGGCGATGATGATACCTGCAGCGCCGACACCAAAGCCCCAAGCGGCCTGTGCTTGCACGCCGTCACCCATCAACTCTTTGATATAAGGCGCAAAAATGAAAGTGATGATCAGCGTGTTATACGGTTGGCTCGCCCAATCAAAGAAGAACCACCCCCAAATACGTTTCTTGTTTGAAACTTCCAACCACTCGCCCCTCAACTTGTAGACGGTCAATATGGTCGCTTATTAACCTTTTAGGCAAGTGGAGAATTTTCAGGCGGCCAAGGTCGAGTGTCCTCGGCTTTGATCCAGTTAAGTACCCAATCGGCCATTACCGGCGCATCGCCAGTGAACCCATATGCCCCGGCCATTTTTGCGGGCGCTACGATGCCTTGATCCCCCACGATGGCAGAACGGACGACAACTTGGTTGGCGCAATCGCCGTTTTTCTTCCAAATGGATTGTTCAGTGTAGAAGAACCGATCGTCCCAACCGATGAACTTGGAATAGATCGTTATCTTTTCAAGCGCCGTTATCCGTTTGCGGTAGCGCACTGAGACCCCAGCCACAGTCACGCGCCATTTGTTTTTGGTCAGGACCTTAATAGCTCCTGAGCGCACGAAGTAAGGGACACGCGCCAGATCATACAGCGTCAACGTCCGACCGTTGTTTAATTCCATCCAGGGATCAATGTCCCAGGGCATACAGCGGTGGGTCGAGATATGTGGATCAAACAGATTAATCGGCTTATTGCGGAACTTAACAAGCTCACCGACGAAACGAATAAGAGGGTACATGAAGTGGTCTCCTTACCCATCGTGATCTGACAAGAGTAGTTGAGCGTCAATACATACCCTGCGGCACTCTTGCCCTTTAGCGACCAAGACCTTACCTGTTGGATCAACAACAAGAGGAAACGAGAAACATGCAGTCACTTTATCAGATTCTGATGCTACTCATTGATGTCGTCTGGTATGTAATGATTGCCCATATCATCATGAGCTGGCTGATCTCATTTCAAGTGCTAAACCCATATCAACCGATGGTTAGTCAGATATGGAACGGCCTGACCCGTTTGCTTGACCCGATTTACACGCCAATTAGACGATTTTTGCCGAATACCGGTCCAATGGACCTTGCGCCTTTGGTGGCGTTTATTGGTCTGATCGTGATTCAAATTATTCTTCAAAACAACCGTATGCTGTTTATGTGATCTTGCCTTGTTCAAGATTCCTTAATGTGAAATTGTTGCTCTAAGAGCAGACAACTAACCAAACAGGGTTTCCCAGATGAGCAACCGCGACGCGTTATTGCGCGACGTTTTCGGATTCGAATCCTTTCGGCTTGGACAGGCTGAAATTGTGGATTGCGTTGCCGCTGGCCAAAATGCGTTGGCAATTATGCCCACCGGCGGTGGAAAATCACTTTGTTTTCAATTGCCTGCGCTTATGCGCGATGGTGTGACTGTTGTCATTTCGCCGTTGATAGCCCTGATGCGCGATCAAGTTCGTGCCCTTCGTGAAGCCGGAGTTGAGGCTGGGGCGCTGACCTCGGGCAATACACCTGAAGAAACCGATCAGGTGTATGAAGCGCTGGATGCCGGACGCCTTAAGCTGCTTTATATGGCGCCTGAGCGTTTGGCGGCAGGCTCGGCGATGAACCTGCTGCGGCGGATCAATGTATCGCTTATCGCAGTGGACGAGGCCCATTGTGTCAGCCAGTGGGGGCACGATTTCCGCCCTGACTACTTGCGGATCGGTGAGTTGCGTCGTGCCCTTAATGTGCCTTTAGCGGCGTTTACAGCGACCGCCGACCAAGAAACGCGGGACGAGATTGTCGAACGTCTGTTCCAGGACGAAAAACCGACGATCTTTCTTCGCGGTTTTGATCGGCCCAACATCCATTTGAATTTTGCCGCGAAAGACGGTCCGCGCCGCCAGATATTGGACTTTGCGGATGCACGAAAAGGTCAATCAGGCATCGTCTACTGCGGAACGCGCGCTAAGACTGAGGTTTTGGCCAAAGCTTTGCGCGACGCTGGACATGCCGCCACGCATTATCACGGCGGCATGCAAGCCGAGGATCGGCGGATAACAGAGGCGCGTTTTCAGCGCGAAGATGGTTTGATTGTTGTTGCCACGGTTGCCTTTGGCATGGGTATCGACAAGCCAGATATTCGGTGGGTCGCACATGCTGATCTGCCAAAGTCTATTGAGGCTTACTATCAGGAAATCGGGCGTGCCGGTCGTGATGGAGCCGCCGCAGAAACTTTGACGCTGTTTGGACCCGAAGACATTCGACTTCGACGTAGTCAGATCGACGAAGGATTGGCCCCTCCTGAGCGCCGAGCGGCTGACCATGGTCGTTTGAATGCTCTGTTAGGATTGGCCGAGGCATTGAGATGTCGCCGCGAAACTCTGCTTGGGTATTTTGGTGAAAGTGACATCAAATGCGGCAAGTGCGATCTCTGCGATGTGCCGCCCATGACGTTTGATGGCACCTTGGCGGTTCGCAAAGCATTGTCCGCCATCCTGCGCACCAACGAGGGTTTTGGCGCGGGGCATTTGATCGACATTCTACTTGGGAATGAAACCGACAAGGTGATGGGTCGGAATCACGATCAGCTGCCGACTTTTGGTGTTGGTAAGGAATATTCGCGCCCGCAGTGGCAGGCGATTTTCCGTCAGATGATGGGGCATGATCTAATCCGCCCAGATGCCGAACGTCACGGGGCATTGCAGATGACCGATGCTGCGCGCCCAATCCTGCGCGATGAGGCGACGATTGAGTTACGCCAAGACACGATCAAAGCGGCCAAGCGTCGACCGGCAGTAAAATCCATGGTGTCCGAAGAGGACGCACCTTTGCTGTCCGCGCTCAAGGCCAAACGACGTGCGCTGGCTGAACAGGCAGCCGTACCTGCCTATATCATTTTTCCAGACCGCACACTGATCGAAATGGCCGAGGCGCGCCCCAAGACGCTTGACGATATGGCGCGGATCAATGGGATTGGCGCAAAGAAACTTGAGCGGTACGGCGACGCATTTTTGTCTGTTGTGGCGCAAGACGCGCCTGAAATGCATCCAACACGGCGAAAACTGGCGGGCAAAGAAGCAGGCAATGTTTATGACCGGTTGATGGAAGTACAAGCCGATCTATCACGAGGGCTGGCTGGAACGGATAAACCCCTAAGCTGTTCGGCCTCGCAGCTTGCCAAGGTCGCCCAACTCCGTGGCGGAGATCAATTGGCCATCGAACGCGTGCTCGGCGATCGTAAAGCGGAACGTTTCGGCGCCGCTTTTCTGGACGTCCTGCGCGAGGCAGGCTAGACCTTTCGCGAAGCATTTGGGGGAAGATCATGCTGGTTGTCATTTCACCTGCAAAACGTTTGGACTGGTCGCCGGTCGTTGGCGAAATCACGCATCCTGACTTTCAGGCCGATGCTGTGCGATTGTCTAAGACCATGCGCGGACAAACACTTGGCGATCTTAGAAAGCTGATGGACCTGTCAGCAGATTTGGCGCGCTTGAACCGAGATAGGTTCAAAGCTTTTGAAGCCGAACCTGAAACTGAAACCATCCGCCCCGCCGTTCGTGCCTTTGCTGGTGACACGTATATCGGTCTTGAGGCCGCATCACTTGAACAAGACGAACTGGATTGGGCGCAGGATCATTTGCGTATTCTGTCCGGGCTTTACGGCGTTCTACGCCCGTTGGATGCCATTCAGCCATATCGCTTGGAAATGGGTAGCCGGCTAAAAACTCGACGCGGAAAAAACCTTTATGACTATTGGGGGACGCAGATTTCAAAGGCTTTGGTCGCGCAAGCAGATGAGCTTGGCACGGAAACCTTGGTCAATTGCGCAAGTCAGGAATACTTCGGAGCTGCTGACACCAAAGCGTTAAAACTGCGTGTCATCACACCTGTATTCATGGAAGAAAAAAACGGCGAGGCCAAAATCGTTTCGTTCTTTGCCAAAAAAGCGCGTGGATCAATGGCGCGGTTTGTTATTCAGCGCCGCGTAACTGATCCTGAGGGGCTTAAGGACTTTGATTTTGGCGGCTATAAATACCAGCCCAAGATGTCGGAAGGGGACCGTTGGGTCTTTCATCGCGACTATCCTGAAGTGGTCTCATAGACGTTCGATCGCCATCGCGATGCCCTGACCGCCACCGATACACATAGTCATAAGCCCGTATCGGCCACCAATACGCTCAAGTTCATACATTGTTTTGATGGTGATAATTGCCCCCGTTGCGCCGACTGGATGGCCAAGGGCAATGGCACCGCCGTTTGGATTTACTTTGGCAGGATTTAGCCCAAGGTTTTTATTCACAGCCAAAGCTTGCGCGGCAAAAGCTTCGTTGCTTTCGACTACATCAAACTGGTCGGCGTCCATGTCGATGCGCTTTAGCAATGCTTCAACCGCAGGAACCGGGCCAATGCCCATAACCTCGGGTCGGACACCGGCATGGGCGTAGCCAAGAATTCGGGCTCTGGGTTTTAGACCAGCCTTTTCAGCCGCGCTCGCTGTTGCCAAAACGATCGCCGCCGCACCATCATTGATACCACTTGCGTTGCCGGCTGTGACACTGCCGTCTTTCTTAAACGCAGGCCGCAAACCCGCGAGGGTTTCAAGCGTCGTCAATTTTGGATGCTCGTCGGTGTCAAACGCCACCACCTCGCGCCGACGCTTTACCTCAACAGGAATGATCTGATCTTTGAAGTGTCCCGCCTCGATCGCTGCTGCGGCGCGTCGCTGGCTTTCAACAGCAAAGGCGTCTTGTTCTTCACGGGTCACAGAATGTTCATCGGACACGTTTTCAGCCGTAACCCCCATGTGACCAGTGCCAAATGGACAGTTTAAAGCGCCAAGCATCATGTCTAGCGTTTTCACATCGCCCATCTTAGCGCCCCAGCGTTGATCTGGAATGATAAAGGGCGAACGGCTCATGTTTTCGGCACCACCCGCAAGCGCAAAATCAGCATCGCCTAGCATCAAAGATTGAGTGGCAGACACGATGGCCTGGAGGCCAGAGCCGCAAAGCCTGTTTACGTTCATGGCTGGCGTCGTCTCGGGGATGCCGGCATTCATTGCAGCAACGCGGCTTAGATACATATCACGCGGCTCGGTATTGATGATGTGGCCAAACATTACGTGGCCGATTTGGCCGCTCTCAACACCAGCACGTTCAATAGCCTCAGCCGAAACTTTCGCAGCCAGATCAATCGGTGGGATGCCAGCAAGCGAACCCCCAAACGTGCCGATTGCAGTGCGTGCGCCGGATAGGATTACGATGTCGTCCATGAAATGCTCCCACAAATTTGTTGGAGCTTACATTACTTGATGCTTACGGAATGTAGAGAGCGACGTTTCGTCAAATCAATATCAAAGATCGAAAGTCGCAAAGATAGGGGCATGATCCGAAGGCTTTTCCCAACCCCGTGCCTCTCGCAAAATTCTGCTAGAATGCGAGGCGTTAGAAATGTCCGAGGTCGCCCAGACGTGATCAAGCCGGCGCCCCTTGTTGGCAGTGTCCCAATCTTTGGCGCGGTATGACCACCAGCTATAAAGCAGACCGTCCGGAATATCCTTGCGGGTTACATCGACCCAATCCCCAGCATTCTGAGTTTCGGCCATATGCTCGACCTCAATAGGTGTGTGGCTGACGACTTTGAGAAGTTGTTTGTGATTCCAAACATCATCCTCGCGCGGGGCAATGTTCAAATCGCCTACAAGGATCGACTTCTCGGGCTTTTCGGCGTGGAACCAATCACGCATCTCTGTCAGGAAATCTAGCTTTTGGCCAAATTTCTCATTCACTGTGCGGTCAGGCACATCACCACCAGCTGGAACGTAGAAATTGTGAATGGTCACGCCGTTCTCAAGTTCACCGGCAATGTGACGGGCATGACCAAGGTTGGCGAAATCCTTCATCCCAGCTTCTTTCATTGGCAGCTTTGAAAAAATCGCGACGCCGTTATAGCCCTTTTGCCCATTGGCGACCATGTGAGTATAGCCGATCTCTTGAAATTGCTCGAACGGGATTTTGTCCACCGGACTTTTGCATTCCTGCAAACAGAGGATATCCGGCATCTCTTCTTCCATCAGTTTTTGAACAATAGGCGCCCGAAGACGTACCGAGTTGATGTTCCAAGTGGCGATGGTGAAAGACATATTAAACTCCGTGAAAATCGTGTTTCGCGCGACCATGCACGTAGGCTTGGGGCCATGCAACCCGCGTTATAGGCAGAATTCGTCTCGCCAGATTGGATTGCTCCAAGCGCGTTTGCCATTAGGTCCAAAAACGGTCACGCGTATCCACGGGCTATCTTTAAGGCGGGTAATATCAAGGGTGGCCTCGGTCAAACCATCGCCGAATGCACCAACCGTCGACGCCGTTTGACCGAGAACCGCAATGCCTTCGGCTGGCGAGCATTTTACGCGGACTTCGTCGCCGTCAATTTCGATGTCGTGAATTTCTGGACCCGTCGAGGCATACATTGCCCCGTCTTTAAGCGCGTTAAGCAATGCATCGGGATCATTCGCTTCGGCTTTGACCATGACCCAGCCACCAAAGGCGTCCATGTCGCCATGTCTAAAATGCGCGTCGTCTGTCGCGATAAAGCTAACCCGCTTGCCAGATTGGGCCAGTATGTCGGCCGCATGTAGTCCGCTGGCACGATCGCATTCGACCTCACAACCATGGTTGTAGACTTCAACCGCGTGGGCGGACTCGATTGATTTCATGTCGGCTTCGGAAAGACCGGACCATTCGGGATGCGCAATTGCAACGAACGCTCCGGCGTCCACCGCGCGCTGGGCGATCTGGGGGCCAGTTTCTTGATCTGGCAATGGGTCGTTGCCCGGAGAATTCGAGGGCGCGAAATCCAATGGCAGGCCGACCGCAAGAATATGCCAAATCTCGCCCAGGCTATTTGCGCCCGAATGTAGTTCAACGCCCAAAATGGTTGTGAACTCGCCATCTCGGAACGGACGGGTATCGGTTACCGGATAATCATACGTGCCCATAAAATGGTCTGTCAGCGATATAAAATCATACCCCTTTTCCTTGTAACGACGGCAAACCTCGGCGGGATCAAGCGCGCCATCAGATTGGGTGGAATGGGTGTGAATGTTTCCGCGATAAAACTTGCCGGGCCTGGAAAACGCAGTTGGTCGCATATGAATTCCTTATGGAAGAGGGAAAGGTCGATACAGACTATAAAATTGATGGCCCAAAAAAAAGACCCGGGCAGTGCCCGGGCCAGTCCAACAGGGAGGTGCATATCATAACCCGGATATGCGCGGGTACTGAATTCTTGTTCTTTCCTAGCAGCCTAACTCACATTCACTATTGATGCACATCAAACTTACCAATTCCTTACGCATTGAGACGGTATCCGCCAGATTCGGTCACAAGAAGGCGGGCATTTGACGGATCTGGTTCAATTTTTTGCCGAAGCCGATAAATGTGGGTTTCTAATGTGTGCGTTGTCACGCCAGCATTATATCCCCACACTTCGTGCAAAAGAACGTCCCGTGCTACAACCGCGTCATTCGAGCGATATAGGAACTTCAGAATGTTCGCCTCTTTCTCGGTAAGGCGAATTTTTCTGTCCTCTTCAGTGACCAACATCTTGGTTGCCGGTTTAAAAGAATACGGGCCCAATTGAAAAATGGCGTCTTCAGATTGCTCGTGCTGGCGCAGCTGCGCACGAATGCGTGCAAGCAGGACAGGGAACTTAAAAGGCTTAGTTACATAGTCATTCGCGCCAGAATTAAGCCCGAGAATGGTGTCGGCGTCCGTATCATGTCCGGTCAACATCAGGATCGGCGACTTAACACCCTGCTTTCGCAATAACGCGCAAAGTTCGCGACCGTCCGTGTCAGGCAGGCCAACGTCCAAGATGACCAAATCGAATATACCTTCTTTAGATCGAACGACTGCATCCGCGCCGTTTCCGGCTTCAAACACATCAAACTCTTGCGACATCAACAACTGTTCGCTGAGCGCTTCCCGCAAGTCGTCGTCGTCGTCGACCAAAAGAATTTTCTTTATTTGTGCCATAATGTGGACCTCCTGCCTCTTGTTACGTCAGATGATTGTGATTGGATGATTTAACAAGATTTGCTGCATATGCTTCACGCGGACGTGTCTGCTGCAAGGGAATTGTTTCAATTTATGTCACGATTGGCTAGATGAAGCTTCGATCTGGAAGGAAACTGAATGGCATTTGCCCCTAACATTACGGAACGCCTGGCCCGCGCACGGGCAGATCTGCGAATGGGCGTGCCTGTAGTGATCACCGATCAAGGTGATGGGGCGTTGGTTATGGCGTCAGAAACATTGCTGCCCGAACGATTGGCCGAGGCGCGCTTGCTGGATCAGCAAGTTGTTTTGGCAATTACAGATAGGCGCGCCGAAACGCTGAAGGCACGAGCTTATGATGGTGATCTAGCGCGCATTGCTTTGCCAGATGACACTGGGCTGGCATGGATACATGATATTGCGAACCCATCGAACGATCTGAACTCTCCGATGAAGGGCCCATTGGCTGCTTTGCGCGAAGGTGACGCGTCATTCGCGCGCCTCGGTGTCTTATTGGCAAAGTCAGCGCGATTATTGCCAAGCGTTGTAACGGTTGCGTTGGATGATCCTATGACCTTTGCGCACGACAATGACTTAACTCTTGTGCCTGCATCCCTAGCCGGACCTGTTGTTGCTGAAACCTCTTCGCTTTCACCAGTTGTTGCCGCTCGTTTGCCTATGGCTGCATCCGAAGCAGGGCGACTTGGGATTTTTCGCCCGACTGACGGAGGCGACGAACACTATGCAATTGAAGTTGGCCGCCCTGACCGTGAAGCACCAGTATTGGTGCGACTGCATTCTGCCTGTTTCACCGGCGATGTGCTCGGCAGTTTAAAATGCGACTGTGGTCCGCAATTGCGCAGCGCGTTGGGCCAAATGGGAGAGCAGGGCGCAGGCGTTCTCTTGTATCTCAATCAAGAAGGTCGCGGAATCGGACTGGCCAACAAGATGCGTGCCTATTCTTTGCAGGATCAAGGATTCGATACAGTCGAGGCGAACCATCGTCTTGGCTTTGAGGACGACGAGCGCGACTTCAAAATCGGAAGTGAGATTTTGAAGTCTATGGGGATCACGTCGGTTCGCCTGCTGACGAACAACCCCAAGAAAATCACGATGATGGAGCAAAACGGAATAACCGTTACAGAAAGGGTTCCGCTTCATGTCGGCGAGAATCGGTTTAACCACGACTATCTTGCAACTAAGGCTGCAAAGTCAGGTCATATGATCTAAGTTTTTGGCGGATAGTCGCGACTGCCAAAAATTGCACTGCCAACCCGCACATGGGTAGCGCCCTGCGCAACAGCCTTTTCGAAATCGCCAGACATTCCCATAGAAAGCCCCGTTAGTCCGTTTCGCTTGGCAAGTTTCGCAAGCAAGGCAAAATGCAATGAGGCCTCTTCGTCCACCGGCGGAATGCACATAAGCCCGATCACCGGCAGACCCATGTCCCGACACTCTTCTACAAATGCATCAAGTTCAGACGGCAGCACACCAGCCTTCTGGGGTTCTTCCCCTGTGTTTACTTGAAGGAAAAGATCAGGGCAGTGACCTAGCTCTTCTGAAAGCCGCGCAATGGCCTTGGCAATCTTGGGGCGGTCAACACTATGTATAACATCAAACAGCTCCATCGCCTGCCGCGCCTTGTTGGTTTGCAGCGGCCCAAGAAGATGAAGCTCGACGCCTTCATAACGCTCTTTAAACGCAGGCCACTTGCCGGCAGCCTCTTGAACGCGATTCTCACCGAAGATGCGGTACCCTTGCTCAAGGACAGAATCGACGCGCTCATCCGGCTGCATTTTAGAAACGGCAACCAGCGAAACTGAGCCGCTCGGCCGCCCAGCCACAGATTCGGCCTTTTGGAGACGATCTTGGATTTCCTGCAATGCCATTTTGACCTCTGATTTTGCCCGCATTTCACTATATAGGTGTGTACGGCAGCTATTTGCCGATGTCAGCCCGAACCTGTGTGTCGTATCTGCATCATTTTCGCCACAGAAGGGTTTGGCCGCCGCCGTTCGCATTGACCCAAAGCGCGTATCAGAGCAAACACACCGTCAATGCTAGTTAAACTGGCATTTCTTGGAATGCTATAACACGAGGAATATCCATGAAACGCATCCTTCTTACATCGACAGCACTTGTCGCCTTCGCTGGCGCCGCTGCTGCGGACGTATCTTTCTCAGGCTCAGCTGAGTTCTCATACAATGACGCAACCGGTTTTGCAGACGATGTTTCGATCACTGCTTCTGGTTCAGCTGATCTTGACAACGGCATGACTGCTTCTGCTTCGTTGACAATCGAAGATCTGGACACAGTCGAAGCTGGCGACATCACACTGTCTTCTGACAATGCTTCGATCACATATCACGTTGGTGGCGACGGCACTGGCGCTGCTTACATTGGCGACGAGCTTGCTAAGCAAGGCACATTGACAAACATCTTTGAAGATTCAGATTCGATCGTTGAAGATGCTGGAATTTCGGCTTCTGCTTCACTTGGCGGCGCTACAATCAGCATGTCGATCAACGCAGCTGACAAATACCAGATTGGTGTTTCGACAGATCTAGGCGGTACAGACCTTAGCTTGGGCTTTGTTGAAGCCACTGGCGATTTCGGTGCAAGCCTTGCTGGCGCATCTAGCGGCGTAGACTACACTCTCGCATTTGGTTCGAATGACACATACGGCCTCAGCGCTTCAACTTCAGCTGGCGGTGCAGACGTATCGTTGGACTTCGGTGATGCAGGTTGGGAAATCGGCGCGTCTATGCCAATGGGCCCAGCAACTGCTGGTATCACATTCGACGACACATCAGCTTGGGAAGTTTCACTTGACACTTCACTTGAGGGCGTAGATCTCGGCTTCACATTCGATGACGCTTCGGCTTGGACAATGTCTGCTGGCGTTACTGCTGGTGACGTAACAGTTGATTTCGAAACAGACAGCGCAAGCGTATGGTCTTTGGACGCAACATACGACATGGGTAACGGCGTAACTGCTGGTATCGGTACTGATAGCGCAAGCGAGCAGTATGTCGAAGTTGATTACGATCTTGGTGGCGGTGCAAACCTTTCACTTGACTACGCAACATCAAAAGAAATCAACCCAGCGGAAGATATCGCTGCGGGCACAACTGTAAGCGTATCGTTCTCGTTCTAAGTCGAACGACTACACTATGAATAAGCGAGAGCGGTCCTTTGGGCCGCTCTTTCTTTTTGGTGAAAGTGAAATTTTGACACAGTTGAACTTGCTAAGCGCGAGAGCGCTCAACTTGCCATTTCAAACATCTGAATTTTCTTAAGTTACTTGTTGAAACGGTCAAAGACCCCATCAAGAAAAGGCTCATACTTGCGCCATTTCTCGGAGCTGCCCTTATAAACGCCTTCTTTTACTTGCCCACTAGAGGCGGTTAAAACTGCGCGTTTGTTCTCTTCGGGTGCCAAACATGCGTCGTTCCAATCCAGCTCA
Organism: Paracoccaceae bacterium; assembly: GCA_029244725.1. Classification (GTDB taxonomy): domain Bacteria; phylum Pseudomonadota; class Alphaproteobacteria; order Rhodobacterales; family Rhodobacteraceae; genus JASMHC01. The sequence goes on along the minus strand of JAQWQJ010000054.1, from coordinate 49,201 downwards.
ATTGCGGCAATTAATTTGCGGGTCGTTTCGTCTTGGTTTTTGGTCAGCATTTCATAATCAAGCTCAAAAACTCTGCCTGGTAGCTGCTTGTTCCAATGGGACATCAGTGAATCATATAGGTCGTAGTGCTCAACAACGTCGTTGAGATCGTAGGTATACCCTAAGCCTTTTGTGCGAAAACTCAGGTAGTAGTTAGACCAACACGTTGCGGACGGATCACGCCGAACATGAACGATTTTTGCTTCGGGAATGGCCGCGGCAATTAACCCGACTAAACGGAAATTGTGAGGCATTTTGTCTGTGATATACGCACTGCCTTGGGCAATCGACGCAATGCTTTTCAAATAAGCTTCACGGAATTCCAGAACTGCACTTGCGGAGTACGGAGTATAACCTGAGGCTAGATCTTTCCCGAATTTGGCAGCAAATGGTAGTTCGCCACCTCCTTTTACTAGAGGGTGCGCGCATATAATTTGCTCAGTCAGCGACGTGCCTGATCGAGGCATGCCAATGATGAAAATCGGTACAGTATTGTTATCGTTTGAAAATTCCAAATCTTCAGTTTTGAACATTGAGCTATTTAGAGTTATGTTTTCAAACAATTCGACATCTTGCGAAATATCAAAATCAAGCACTTGTTTTCGAATGGAATTTCCCCGTTCGAGAAATTCGAACGCCGTTGTCAAATCTGCAAAATGCTCATGTGCATAGCCAAGCGCAAAATTAAGTAGGCTCAGCGCTTCATTATTGAGACTAGGATCTTGCAGAAGCGCATGCATGGCCTCAACTTCCGGGTTATCTTCTTCGAATTTGGTGACATGACTTAAACTGAAATAGGCGCGCACTGACGCTGGCTCTAATTGGAGAGCGTTGCGATAACTTTGAGCAGCTGCATCCTTGTCACCTAGCATTCGCTCGCAATGGCCACGAACTATTAGGGCTTCGGAGTAGGATTCATTTAACGCGATTGCTTTGTTGAGCGAAACGATGGCATCAGATGGATTTTCGAGCTTTCGAAGCAAAGAGCCAATTTCGAATCTGGTTTCCGCAGTGTCTTTGCCGAGACTTATTAAAGCCTGGAAAGCCTCAAGCGCCTCTCGATTTTGCTTGGAGTTCCGAAACGCGACGGCAAGGTTTTTTCGTGCTTCGAGCGAGTTTGGGTCAATTACAAGCGAAGATTTATGATACTCGATGGCTTCTTCAAATCTTCCGAAAAACTGATGCATTGAACCCAAATTGTCGTAGGCTTTTGCGAACTTTGGATTAAATTCTATAGCTTTCTCAAAGGCCTTCAATGCCGCCTCAGGCTGATTGGTTTGCTGCAAAGCAAGACCCAAATTTTGATGAGCGTCGGCGTAATCTGGCTTTAGCGCGAGCGCCAAATTCAGTAATTCAGCGGCTCTCTTGGCGTTCCCTAGGCCAAGCAATGCGACTCCGTTCATGTTGAGTAACAAAACGTTGTTGGGAAAAGTCCTAATCAGTCGCGCACTTTGACTTTCTGATGCGGCCCATTCACCTTTTTCAATCAATGTGGCGATTTCGGTGATTTGCTTTTGAAATACTAACTTGTCAGTAGGAGGTTTCGTGAAACGGTTGACAGCTCGCAGGTATCCATTTCGTGCCGCGACGTTGGTAATTCCTGATTTCAAAATCGCGCCGTAAGCTTCCGCAGCCTTCTTGAAATTGCCCGCTCGCTCTAGCCGTTCAGCTTTTGCAACGACCTGATTGATGGATACTTTTGCCATGCTTGAATTGCCTCTGTTTAACTTGGCGGGACATTATGTTTTGCTGATCGAAAATGTAAGCCCAACTGGTGCGTGTCGTGAACTCGAATTTATGAGTCAACCAACCGCTTCACCCAGTCCATCTGATTAGGCATACACACTGTTCGTAAATCGTACTCGGCCACGGCTTTCGCTCTTGCAGCCTGACCCAAGCGATCTTGCAGCACTTTGTCATCCAGCACGTTGTTTAATTCTTCAACCAACGCCTCACGATCGAAAAAATCGAACAGACGGGCGGTTTTGTCGTGTTCCAGAACTTCGGCCACGGGCGCAGTGTTGCTGGCGATCAATGCGCCTTGGACGGACATGGTTTCAATGACGCTCCAACTTAGCACGAACGGGTAGGTCAAATAGAGATGCGCGCGGCTGACTTGCAGCATTGAGACGAAACGATCGTAGGGTATCCGCCCCAAGAAGTGGACGCGTTTCCAATCGCTTTCAGAGATCTGGTCTTTGACCTCGTCGAGGAATATTCGCTTCCAACTTCTATCGTCCTTAGGTTTCGCGCCATAACTGGTGCCATCTCCGCCAACCACAAGAATTTCTGCGTTGGGTCGGGTGCGCAAAATCTCTGGCAGCGCCCGCATGAAGATATGGTAGCCGCGATAAGGTTCTAGGTTGCGGTTCACAAAGGTGATGACTTCGTTCTCACGTGTCAGAACGCGACCGTCGTCTAGCTTGTAAGTTGCATCTGTATTGGCTCGCAGAGCGTTTGTGTCCACGCCATCATGCGTCACTGTGATCAGCTTTTGCCATTCCTTGGGGAATGTGCTGGCTTGGTAGGCGGTTGGCGATATGGCCGCATCGCAAATCGGTAAATGCATCAGCATGTTTTGGTTCTTAAGCCGAATTCGCAGTACATCAGCCTCGGGGTCTTTGATCGGGAACTCAGGATCAAACCCAAGGTGCGGGTAGTCGGCGTGGTGATAAAGTTCGCAATAAAGACCAAGCTTGGCGTCGGGCCACACGTCCTTGAGAAACAGGCTTTCACCCCAACCTGGATGGGCGATGATAACATCGGGCATATAGCCCGCGTCTTTCAGTTTTCGGGCAGCGCGCCAGCAATAATCTGCGCGTTTCATTTTAGTGTCGAGATCTGTCAGCCAGCGATGCGTGTCTTTTCCGGTCGAGGCTTCGATCTTATAGGGCAGGATCGTGACGCCACCCCATTCAGCGCGCTCTTTAACGCGGGGCGTAAGCGCCACAACACGATGCTTTTGCGCGGCCAAAGCGCGGGATAGGTGTTTAAACTGACCGGGAAAATTCTGATGGATAAAAAGGAAGTTCATTCGGAATGCCTGTAATGTTTGCCCAAGCTTAACGCTTAAAGCGCGGCATAGCCAACACGTCAGCGCTGAAACAGATCAACAGCACTGGACCATGCCGCCCACAGCGCTTATCAGATTTCGCAAAGCATAGATGAACCCCATAGACAGAGACTGATCATGTCCCGCTATTCTGCAAACGAGATTGAAGCCAAATGGCAAGAAGCCTGGGAAAAGGCTGAATCGTTCAAGGCCGTTCGGTCAGACGATAAACCCAAGTACTATGTGCTTGAGATGTTCCCATATCCGTCGGGCAAGCTGCATATGGGGCATGTGCGTAACTATACGATGGGCGATGTGATCGCGCGGTATAAGATATCTACAGGACATAACGTGCTTCACCCTATGGGGTTTGACGCGTTTGGAATGCCTGCAGAAAACGCAGCGATGGCCATCGGCGGTCACCCCAAGGATTGGACCTATTCCAACATCGACACGATGGTCGAGCAGATGAAGCCGCTGGGCTTGTCGCTCGATTGGTCCCGCATGTTTGCGACCTGCGACACGGATTACTATGGCCAGCAGCAGGCACTGTTCCTCGACTTCCTTGATAAGGGGTTGGTCTATCGCAAGAACGCGGTGGTGAACTGGGATCCGGTCGACATGACCGTGTTGGCAAACGAGCAGGTCGAAGGCGGCCGCGGATGGCGTTCGGGTGCTTTGGTTGAACGCAAAGAGTTGACGCAGTGGTTCTTTAAGATATCCGATTACTCGGAAGAGCTGTTGAGTGCGCTTGATACGCTGGAAAACTGGCCTGCAAAGGTACGCTTGATGCAGGAAAACTGGATCGGCAAATCACGCGGTCTTCAGTTCAGCTTTGAGCGTGTCGATGGCGAAGAGCCGATTACAGTCTACACGACCCGCCCAGACACGCTGAACGGTGCGTCATTCGTCGGTATTTCACCAGATCATCCGATCTCGAAAGAGCTTGAGAAAGACAATCCTGAACTGGCAGCATTCCTTGCCGAGTGCCGCAAAGGTGGTACCACGGAAGAGGCCATCGAGACGGCCGAAAAGCTGGGTTATGACACCGGAATCAAGGTGAAGCACCCGCTGAACTCTGACTGGGAACTGCCGGTTTGGATCGCAAATTTCATCCTTATGGATTACGGTACCGGCGCGATTTTCGCGTGTCCGGCGCATGATCAGCGAGATTTGGACTTCTGCCGTAAGTATGACCTTCCGGTGATCGACACGTTCTTTGCTTTGGATAACGAAGCTCCGGTTGCCAATGATGCTTTCGTTCCGGCCAAATCCGAAAAGGTTAAGTGGATCAATCACTTCGCCGGACTGGACGAAGCTACCGGTGAAGAAGCGATCAATGTGACCGTCGATTTCGCCGAACAACAAGGCTGGGGCGAGGGCGTTACCAAGTATCGCCTGCGCGATTGGGGCCTTAGCCGTCAGCGTTATTGGGGCTGTCCGATCCCAGTGGTGCATTGCCCAGATTGCGGCGTTGTGCCTGAAAAGAAAGAAAACCTTCCGGTCGAGCTTCCATATGACGAAGACGGCAAGGCGATTGATTTCTCGGTTCCCGGTAACCCGCTGGACCGTCATCCAACGTGGCGCGATTGCGATTGTCCAAGTTGTGGCAAGCCCGCGCAGCGTGAAACAGACACGATGGATACGTTTGTCGACTCAAGCTGGTATTTTGCCCGCTTTACAGCACCGAATGCGGCGACTCCAACCGACTTGGAAGACGCTGCCTATTGGATGAACGTTGACCAGTACATCGGCGGTATCGAGCACGCGATCCTTCACCTGCTTTATTCGCGCTTCTTTGCGCGTGCGATGCGGATCACGGGCCACTTGCCTCAGGGGTGTGAAGAGCCATTTAAGGCGTTGTTCACCCAAGGTATGGTGACCCACGCAATCTACAAGAATGCCGAGCGCACAAATGAAAACGGCCGGACGATCTACCATTATCCGGCCGAGGTTGAAGAACGCGATGGCGGCACGTTCGTTATTGAAACCGGCGAGAAGGTAGATGTTATACCCTCTGCAAAAATGTCGAAGTCCAAAAACAATGTCGTTGATCCTCTGAGCATCATCAGCAGCTACGGCGCTGACACCGCTCGTTGGTTTGTACTGTCAGATTCCCCCCCCGAACGGGACGTCGAATGGACTGCAAGCGGGGCCGAGGCATCGTCCAAGCACCTCGCACGGGTTTACCGGGTCTGCGCTGAGATTGCTGGATCGGATGATGCGCCTCAGGCGGGCGACAATGATCTGCTGCGCGAAATGCACAAGGCGATCAAGGACGTGACTAGCGGCGTGGAAAGCTTTGGCTTCAACGCGTCAATAGCCAAGCTTTATGCCTACACAAACACTTTGGCGAAATCCAAGGCTGGTTCAGTTGCCAAGAAAGAGGCCGCCAAGACGCTGGCGCTTCTGATGTCCCCAATGACTCCGCATTTGTCGGAAGAACTGTGGGAACTGTTGGGCGGTGATGGTCTGTTGGTCGATGCCACTTGGCCAGTCGCGGACGAGGCAATGCTGGTGGACGATAATGTGACTTTGCCGATCCAGATCAATGGCAAACGCCGCGCGGAAATCAGCGTTCCGAAGGATATGCCAAAGGAAGAGGTTGAAAAACTCGCCTTAGCCGAGGAAGCTGTCATACGAGCGCTGGATGGGACCCAGCCCAAAAAAGTCATCGTCGTTCCCGGACGGATTGTGAATGTGGTCGTATAACCGACGTCATTTTTTGCTAGCGTCCGTGGCCCTTGCGGGCTGCGGATTTACACCGGTCTACGGGCCAAACGGTGTTGGTAATTCCCTGCAAGGTCAGATCGAACTTGAGTCGCCGGCAAGCACAAATACTTATAATCTTGTCAGCTACTTAGAGGGCCGTTTAGGTCGAGCCGACACGCCGAAATTTGGCCTAACCTATGCGCTCAGCACGCGGCAAGAGGGTCTGGCCGTGACGTCTTCACAGACCATCGTGCGCTACAATGTTTTGGGTGAGCTTTCCTATGCCCTGCGTGATTTGGCCGACAATAGCGTGGTTGCGTCGGGTAAAGTTACGGCCTTAACCGCGTATTCGGCCTCGGGCACAACAATCGCGACACAAGCCGCCCGAAAAGATGCACACGAACGTTTGATGGTATCGCTTGGTGATAGGTTGATTGAGCGATTGTTTCTAACGGTGCCCGGTGCCAACGCATGAAGCTTTCGCCCCGCGAAGCCCCCGGCTATTTTGCCAAACCGGACCCTCGTAAAACAGGAATACTAATTTACGGCGGTGATGCCATGCGCGTTGCATTACGTCGTCAGGAAGTCATCAAAGCTTTGATCGGACCGGACGGCGAAGAAGAAATGCGCCTATCTAGAATTCCGTCCTCGGAGCTGCGGAAAGATCCCGCAATGTTGTTGGATGCGATCAAAGCGCAAAGTTTTTTCCCTGGCCCACGCGTGGCATTTGTCGAAGACGCAACCGATGTGATCGCCCAAACGGTCACCGCTGCCTTGGGCGATTGGCAGGACGGCGACGCGCAAGTGGTCATCACGGCGGGTCAACTCAAAGCCAGTTCCAAACTGCGTAAGCTGTTCGAAGGCCACAAAAACGCGTTTGCTGTCGGTATTTACGATGATCCCCCATCGCGCCAAGAGATCGAGGCGACATTGGCCAATGCGGGTTTGAACAACATTTCAAACGATGCCAACACCGATCTAAACGCCTTGGCACGAGAGCTGGATCCCGGCGATTTCCGCCAGACGGTTGAGAAGCTGGGGCTTTATAAGCTTGGCGATACAAGCCCCGTTTCGTCTGAGGACGTTTCAGCCTGTGCGCCCACTTCGTCCGAGGCTGATTTGGACGATATCCTTAACATTGTAGCGGAAGGTCGCAGCAATGAAATCGGGCCGATTATGAACAAGCTGACGGCACAGGGTACGCAAGCCGTGGGTCTTTGTATCGGCGCGATGCGCCACTTCAGAACGCTTCATGCGGCAGCTTCCCATCCTAGCGGCGCGTCAGCTGGGATTGCCGCCATGCGTCCACCGGTGTTTGGGCCGCGCCGTGATCGAATGCAGCGGCAAGCGCAGCAGTGGGGTGTAATCCGGCTTGAGCAGGCATTGACGGCTCTGACAGATACTGACCTACAACTACGATCGGCCGGACAAACGGCCCCGTCTATGGCGTTGGTTGAGCGGGTATTGATCAAGTTGGCAATGTTGGGGCGGCGATAATGTATAAAGCTATCGGACATGTGAATAACCGGGCTTTTCGCGTCTTGTGGATGTTGGAAGAGCTGGGACAGGACTACGAATATATCCCGTTCCGCGCCGGTTCTGCCGAAATGAAAACCGTGAACCCGTCAGGCAAATCACCGGCTTTGGATGTCGATGGTGACATTATCACTGATAGCTCGGCCATCATGTGCTTTCTCGCGGATCGACATAAGGATTTTACATTTCCCAGTGGATCCGTTGAGCGCGCACAGCAGGATGCGCTGATGCATCAGATAAATGACGAGATGGACGCAATTTTGTGGGCTGCCGCGCGTCATACTTTTGTGTTGCCAGAAGACAAACGTGTGCCGGAAGTCAAAGAAAGCCTCAGATGGGAGTTCACACGAAACTGCCAACGGATCGCGGCCAAAATCCGCGGTGAATTCTTGATGGGCGATAAAATGACGGTGCCAGACATTCTGTTGACCCATTGCATGAATTGGTCGAAATCGGCGAAATTCACGTGTGAAAACAGTAAACTACTCGACAACGCAGAACGGATGCGTGCGCGTCCGGCCTATATTCGTGCTAAGGCGCTGGCTGACTGAGCCATTCTACGGCCCCTTCCCCTGCGGTTTTGCCAGTGGCGAGACAAGCGGTCAAAAGATAGCCGCCGGTCGGGGCCTCCCAATCCAGCATTTCACCAGAAACGAACCAACCCGGCTGATTTTTCAGCATGAGCGTGTCGGTCAGTTGGTCGAACCGTACGCCGCCAGCGGTCGAGATAGCTTCGTCTAACGGTCTAGGGCCTGCCAGCGGAATGGGCAGGTTCTTGAGGACCGGCGCCAAATCAACGGGCAAGGGCCTTGCGAATTCGTTCAACAGGCCGATTTTTGCGGGATCGAGCTTAAGCGTTTTGCGCAATCTGTTAGAAAGCGACTGCTTCTTGCCGCCCTTCGCCAACCGCGATCGAATATCATTTTCGCTTAGGTCTGGTAGCAGATCGAGGTGAAGCTTGGCCCCAAGCCTAAGGGCGCGAGAAACCCCATAAATGCCACCGCCCTCAACACCGCGTTTTGAAATTGTGAACTCGGCGCGAATGTTGGTGTCGCCAGCCTTTAGTGCCACCGATTTGATAGGCGCGCCAAAATGCCTGGCCATATGTTCAGACCATTCGACAATGAACCCCATATTGGCAGGTTCAAACGGTGTTACGGCAATGTCGGTCAGATGATCTACCCATTTTCCATTTGACCCGAGCCTTGACCAGCTTGCGCCGCCCAGTGCCAAGATCGTGGTTTTGGCTGACAGTTGTTGCTGGCCCTCAGGGGTTTCAAAGCGGTTATCACCCAGCCATTCCCAGTTCGTTCGAATGTCCACGCCAGCGGCAGTTAACCGGCCCATCCAAGCCCTCAGTAGTGGAGAAGCCTTCATAGTCTTAGGAAACACGCGTCCACTTGAGCCTGTGAAAGTCGATTGCCCCAATCCTTCGGCCCACGCGATAACGTCCGGTGGTCCAAAAGATTGCAGCGAAGCTTTCAGGCTATCGGGCAGGTTAGGATAGGCGTCCAAAAACGCGTCTGTGGGCTCATTTTTGGTTAGGTTCAGACCGGACTTTCCAGCCATCAACAACTTACGCCCTACTGTGGGCTTGGCCTCGGCTACAACGACACTATGGCCGCGCGCAGAAATCACCTCGGCGGCCATAAGGCCAGCGGGACCAGCGCCAATTACCAGTGCATCAATCATTTGAGGCGCCTCCTATAGGCAAATCGTTTAACGGCACAATTGTTTGATGCCAGCGGCAATCTCTGGCTTAGCGCCCAAAACATCCGCGCAAAGACCGGTCGCGGTTTCCAACAAAGCTTCTGGGGCAACGATCCGATCAACCAAACCCATAGCATGGGCTTCGTCTGCTAAGACTTTTTGACCTGACATCAAGATCAGCTTCGCCCTTGAGGGTCCAACCAAGGCGGCCATGCGTCCAGGGTCAGAGGGCTGCGGCAAAAAGCCGAGCTTCATAACGGGGTAAAAGAATTTAGCCGTCGGCACTGAGATGCGTAAATCACAGGCAAGCGCCATGCCAAAAGCGCCACCAGCGAGGGTTCCGTTTAGCGCTGCAATGCTGAGCCCCGGCAAACTGGCGATAGCCGAAGACAACCTTTCCCACACGGCGTCTTTGGCAAGACCTGCTTTCGCCTGATCAAGATCAGCGCCTGCCGAAAAAACCTTACCCTTGCCTGTTATAACCAGGGCCTTGGCCACATGGGCGTCCTCGGCAATCTCAGCCAGTCGAACCAGCATGTCGCGTGTCAGCGAATTCGCCTTGTCAGTGCGATCTATGGTGACAGTCCAAAGGCCGGTGTCGAACTTTTCAAGATGTATCAATTCAAGCCCACCTGACGTCGAATGTCTTCGTCGCGAAGCGATATTTCCTTGCCGATCCAGTCATCTGCCGCCGCCGAGCACATCCATGCAAGGGTTTTTGCAGGCCATTCAGGTGGAATGTGATCCGACCATTCTAACTGACTGACCGGATTGATGCCGCTCGATTTGATTTCCCGTTGCATTTGGGTGGCAACAGTTCCGGGTGAAAGACCTATGCACCGAAGCCCCATCGAACGCGCCTCAGTGTCTCCACAGGCAGTAAGCATCGCAGCGCCCGCCTTGGACGAACAATAGTGGCTCCATGCCTCAATCGGGTAATGCGCAGCGCCCGAGCTGATGTTTAGGATCGTGCCGTGACCTTGTTCGGCCATTATCGGCATTGCGGCCCGCATCCCGTTGTAGACGCCCTTTAAGTTGATATCGATTGCGTGCGACCAGCTTTCAGGGTCGCTGGTCATCAAATGGCTGATTGGTTCAATCACGCCCGCATTGTTGATCAGGATGTCTAACCCCCCAAAGGTCTCGACCGTTGCATCTACCGCTTTGGACATTTCCCAGTAACGCGACACGTCACATGGAATGGCTATTGAGCGCGCGCGCAGTTCGCCTGCAAGATTGGCAATGGCGTCTTCACTTCTTGCAACGAGCGCAACATTTGCGCCAGCTTCCACAAACAGTCGCGCTGTAGCCTCACCTATTCCACGGCTAGCGCCGGTGATGAGCATCGTTTTTCCTGCAAGATGGTCCATAAAAACCTCTCCTAAATGGTTGATGGAATTCTACTGCAACGGCAGAGAGCTACGCAATCAAATCGGCGCGTTTTCCGGCATACTGCGCGTTTCTGCCACCTAAGCTTGCGACATCCTACCCAAGTGTTTACTTCGAACAGGGATGAAGGAAGTGCGCTTATGACCCTAAACTTACAAGACCTCACCCACGCTTTGCTGGATGCCGCCAAAACAGCCGGTGCCGATAGCGCAGATGCGATAAGCCTTAAGGGCACGTCTGTGTCGATTGACGTACGAAATGGCGCGCTTGAGCAAGCTGAGCGGTCAGAAGGCACAGACATCGGTTTGCGGGTTATGGTTGGTCAAAGGCAGGCGACGGTTTCGGCGTCTGACACCAGTGCGGCGACGATAAAAACGCTGGCCGAACGTGCGGTGGCTATGGCCCAAGAAGCGCCAGAGGATCCCTATATCGGTTTGGCCACATCGGATCAGTTGGTAAAATCTTGGGACATCGACGCGTTAGAGTTGGCAGACCCGACAGCTGAGCCCTCGCCTGATCAGTTGCAGCAAGACGCGATTGAGGCTGAGGCCGCCGCGCTATCGGTCAACGGTATCACGCAGGTCAGCGCCAGCAGCGCAAGCTACGGCGAGCGCCAGATTCACATCGCAGCGACCAACGGTTTTTCAGGCGGATATCGCCGAACAGATCGCGGTACATCCTGCGTTGCCATCGCCGGTGAAGGCCTTGGCATGGAGCGCGACTACGACAGCGATGTCAGGATATTTCAAAGCGATCTTCGCGCCCCCTCTGAGATCGGTCAACGAGCAGCCAAACGCGCGGTTGAGCGACTCAATGCTCGCAAACCTTCAACAGGGCAATATCCCGTCCTTTTTGACGAGCGGATATCAGGCAGCTTAATTGGGCACCTATTGGGCGCCTCAAACGGCGCTGCTATTGCACGCGGTTCCAGCTGGCTGAAGGAATGTGAAGGCAAGCAGGTGCTGCCAAAATCGCTGTCCGTCATTGAAGACCCATACCGCGCCCGCGTTTCAGGATCTCGTCCGTTTGACGCCGAGGGTTTGAAGACAGAGAAGCGAACGATTGTCGAAAATGGTGTACTGACAGGGTGGACCTTGGACTTAGCGAACGCGCGTAAATTAGGCAGAACGTCGACAGGCAATGCGGCACGCGGAACGTCTTCGGGGCCATCGCCGTCAAACTGGAACGTATCGCTTTGCTTTGGCGACCAGACCAAAGCTGACCTTTTGCGCGACATGGGCACCGGTCTGTTGGTCACATCGTTGATCGGTTCAACCATCAACCCCAACACTGGCGACTACTCTCGCGGCGCCGCTGGATTTTGGGTTGAGAACGGAGAGATTACATTTCCGGTAAACGAATGCACAATCGCCGGCAATCTTCGGGATATGCTGCTGACCATGCAAGCCGCCAATGATGCGCGTGGTTGGTTGTCCCGCGTGGTTCCTTCGCTTTTGGTAGAGGGGCTGACCATTGCAGGAGACACATGACCTCGATCTGCTGATTAAGGCAGCCGAGGCTGCGGGTGATATCGCGACCGGTTTTTTTCGAGGTAAAAACCAAGTTTGGGATAAGCCGGAAGGCGCTGGACCTGTAACTGAGGCCGATTTGGCAGTTGATACTATGCTGCGCGACACTTTGTGTGCGGCGCGACCTGATTATGGCTGGTTGTCGGAAGAGACAGATGACGATCCCTCTCGATTAGACAAAGACAAAGTTTTTATCATTGACCCAATTGATGGCACGCGAAGTTTCGTGGCCGGATCGTCGACTTGGGCGCATTCATTGGCCATCGCCGAGCGTGGTAAAGTCACAGCTGCCGTCGTGTTTCTTCCAATTCGCGGAAAGATATACGCTGCCTCAACTGGGGGCGGTTCAACATTAAACGGATCGATGATGCAGCCCGATTGGAATGCACCCGAAACGGGGGCAACCGTTTTGGCGGCACGTCCAATAATGGATGAAAAGAACTGGCCAGGCGGAGTACCCGACATTGATCGCCAGTATCGCCCATCGCTGGCTTATAGGTTGTGTCTTGTAGCAGAGGGACGGTTTAATGCTATGTTGACCCTTCGCAAAAGTTGGGAATGGGATATCGCCGCCGGAGAATTGATATTGGCCGAAGCCGGCGCTGCCGTGACGGATCAAGTTGGCGAAGCGTTGAAATTCAACAATCCGCTTCCAAAAACCAACGGCGTCATCGCCGCGGGGCATGTGCTTCATACCGACCTGTTGAAACGACTTAACGCGGGGCAGGGGCACTAATGCGTAGGTCACTCGTTTACTTCCTCTATATGTTTTTGCGGCGAGGCGGGCCGGTTAAATCCCTTCCGTCACCGATAGATAAATCTAACCCTGTTGTTTGGGTCGCGGGACATGATGCGGTCTCGGTTAGGGCGTTCTTAAACCTTTCCGCCAAGCTCGATCAGATTGAGATATCCGTTACTTTTCTGATCACAGTCCCAGACGATGTCCTTGAACATTTCACGTCGTCCGAGCGGATCGTGTTTTCGTCTTTTCCGCGTGAGAAAACCAAAGACGTCAATGCGTTCTTGAACTTATGGAAGCCGATTATGGGCTTTTGGATTGGTGGACCGCTGAGACCGGGGCTTTTGTTTGCCGCAGCACACCAAAATGTACCGATGGTTTTGCTGAACGCAGACGACACAATCACCGACGGTGGAAAAGGCTACTTTGGACGGCGTGCAATTGCGCAATCCGTGCGTTTGTTTCGCATGGCGTTTGCCACAACTTACGTCAGCGGGGGCATTTGCGTGCGCCTCGGCATTCCCGAAGTGTCAGTGCATGTTACGGGCGACTTGGCAGAAGGCTCGGTCGCGTTGCCTTGTGACAACGACGAGCTGGATTCCCTTTCTGGTACGATCTCAGCGCGCGAAGTGTGGTTGGCCGCGCAGGTTCCTGACGACGAGGTTGATTTGGTGCTTACCGCACATGCGACGTTGCGCGACACAAATCGCCGTTTGCTGTTGATCCTTCATCCGCAAGCAACCGGAAACTCAGAAACCATAGCTATTGCGCTTGCTGCGCAAGGTTGGAAGGTCGCTATACGCTCAAAGGGCGATGAGATCAGAAGTCAGACCCAGATATACCTTGCGGATAAACCATTCGAACTAGGTCTTTGGTTGCGCCTTGCGCCGATTTCATTTTTGGGCGGTACATTTTCGACCGAGAAGATTGGCAGTGATCCGCGTCAGGCGGCAGCGCTTGGCTCTGCAGTGGTGCATGGGCCGCGAACCGCGCCGCATCGTGATAGTTTTGACCGGATGCACGCTTTGACGCCCCCCGCAGCAACGCAAGTCGTCAGCCCAGATAACCTAGCGCGCGCCGTCGCCGAATTGCTGTCAGCGGACGTCGCGGCAGCGCAGGCAAGCTCTGCATGGGAATTTGTCTCGCGCGGGGCTGAATTGACCGATCAACTGATCGAGTTGATACTTGAGGCAACCGAATTGGCCGAGGCTGAGCATGCGGGAACCTAAATTCTGGAAACGCCCCCCAAAAAGCCCCGGCTGGCAGGCAAGACTGCTTGCGCCATTGGGCCATATCTACGGTCTTTTGACTGCCTCACGCGTAAAGAAATCCGGCCAATCGGTTTCCGTTCCGGTCATTTGCGTTGGCAATATCAACGCTGGAGGAACCGGCAAAACGCCGACAGTCATCGCGCTGGTGCAGATGTTGCAAGCGGCCAACCATTCCCCTGTCGTTGTCTCACGGGGGTTCGGCGGATCGGTTGAGGGCCCTACGTTGGTTGATCCCAGCGTGCACAGTGCAGAGGAAACAGGCGACGAGCCGTTGTTGATCGCTGCCTTCACCAAAGTGGTGGTGTCTAAGAATCGGTTAAAGGGTGCAGAGCTAGCAATCAGAGAAGGTGCGGACGTTGTTTTGCTGGATGACGGTTTTCAAAACCCGTCCGTGAACAAGGACCTGTCGATTATTGTCGTGGACGCCAAGATCGGCTTTGGGAACGGCCGCTGTATTCCCGCGGGTCCTCTGCGTGAACCTGTAGCGTCCGGCCTGCGGCGTGGTGATCTTGTATTGTCTATCGGTACCACTGAAGCGCAGACGTCTTTCCAAAAAACGTGGGGCACGAAAATCGCAATCCCACATGTGCAGGGCCAATTGCAGCCCTTGGAAACCGGTATGGACTGGAAAGATACGCCGCTTTTGGCGTTTGCAGGTATTGCCCACCCCGAGAAATTCTTTGCCACACTGCGTCGGCTCGGCGCCAACGTCGTTCGGGCCGAGGCTCTGAGCGATCATCAACCACTGTCCAAGACCTTGATGCAGCGATTGGAAGCCGAGGCTTCCCTGCGTCAGGTGCAGCTTGTTACGACGGAAAAAGACGCCGTCCGATTGCCCTCAAGCTTTCGAAGCAAGGTCTTGGCGCTGCCTGTGCGCCTACAGTTCAATGATGACCAAAAGTTGCGTGATGCTCTGCGCGGCATTGGGTTGAACGTCTAGTTATCCTGACCCAATTTAGGCGATGGCCGTGTAAGAACCAGATCGGCATCCGAGAATTTGAACGGGCTTCGCACTGATGGAACGCCGTCCAACTCAACCTTCATTCCCCGATGGATAACTTGGGGGTCGTCGAACACTTCTTGCATGTTGTTGATCGGGCCCGCAGGCACGCCTTGATTCTCACACGCGCTCAGCAGATTGACCTTGGTCCACTGCTTGGTTGCCATGCTCAAATGCGTCTCAAGTTTTTCGCGGTTTTGTACGCGGTCTGCGTTGGTCGCGAATTCGGGCGCATCGGCGAGACCAGCCAAACTAAGAAGCGTGCACAACCGCTGATACTGACCGTCATTGCCAGTTGCGATGATGATGTGTCCGTCTAAGCATTCAAAAACCTGATAGGGCGAAAGATTGGGATGGATATTTCCTGTTCGCCCTGGGGCTTTGCCAGTTGTCAAATAGTTCATCGCTTGGTTTGCGGTCACTGACACAGCGACATCTAAAAGGGCCATGTCGATATGTTGCCCCTTACCGGATGAGTGGCGTTGTTGGAGTGCCGCAAGAATTGCGGTCGAGGCATAGACACCCGTGAAAACATCGGTGATCGCAACGCCAGTGCGCAAGGGTTGGCCCTCAGGTGTGCCTGTAATCGACATAAGGCCAGACATGCCTTGGATAATGTAGTCATATCCAGCGCGGTGGGCGTACGGCCCATCCTGACCAAAGCCAGTGATCGAGCAATAAATCAAACGCGGGTTGAGGGCTTTAAGGCTGTCATAGTCCAACCCGTATTTCTTCAGACCACCAAGCTTAAAGTTCTCAATCAGCACATCCGCGTCGGCAACTAGGTCACGGACTTGTTGCTGCCCCTCCTCGGTTCGAAAATCCACAGTGACGGACTTTTTCCCACGATTGCAGCCGTGGAAATAAGCGGCGGTGGTTTCCCCGTCCCGCTCAACGAATGGAGGGCCCCATTGGCGTGTATCATCACCGGCTGGGGCCTCAACTTTGATAACGTCTGCGCCAAGATCTGATAGGGTTTGGCCCGCCCAAGGGCCCGCAAGAATGCGGGCCAATTCGACGACCTTTAGACCCTCAAGCGGAGACGTCATTACTCAGCCAATTTCTCATCAAGAATTGTAACAAACTCTGAGTAATCCATGTTTGAGTACTGTTCGCCGTTAATCATGAAGGTTGGCGTTGAAGAAATATCATCGACCTCGGCATTGGTTTTGAACCAAGCGAACAAAGATTGCGCCTTGTCTGCATCGGTCAAACAAGCGTCTAACTGATCCTCTGACAAGCCAGCAACGCGGCCGATCTTGCGAAGGTTATCCGCGATTTCCGCCGGAGTACCTTTGGCCCAAGTGCTTTGACCGTTGTATATCAGGTCAGAAATACCGAAATATTTGCTTTCGTCACAACGCGCGACCATCGAAGCCCAAAGACCGTAACGATCAAAAAAGACCTCGCGATAGACAAAGTTGATTTTGCCTGTGTCGATGTAGTTGGCTTTCAGTTCTTGGTACTGGTTGTTGTGGAAGTTGGCACAGTGAGGGCAGGTAAAGGACGCATATTCTGTCACTGTTACCGAAGATTCGGGATTGCCGATTTGTATCTCGGTAATCTCGACTTCTTGGGCCTGCGCGACGTTTGCGAGCGCCATGATAGCAACCGCACTCAGGATTTTCGCAGCCGATTTGGCAAAATTGCGGATCATCTTGAAACCTTTCATTCAACGTTTCGATTTGGATATGATGTTTTGCCCTAGTCTCTCAAGGGCTTGTTTTAGGCTGTCGTCGTCGACAGCGTCCGCCATGTGGCGTGCAGAGTCAGAAATCTTTTCGTAAGCAGGCGCTTTGGGCGTAATTTTCTGGTGCCCAAAGGCGACGTTCCCTTCAGAAAAACCAGTCGACGAAGTTTGCGTAACCAGAACTTTTGAAATAGCGCTGTACCCGTAACAAGCATTCGCCTTTTCGCGAATCTTCGTCTTTTGCATCTCTAAAAGCGGGGCATTTGCACCAGTCGTCAAAAGGGTCAACGTTGCACCCAGACCTTGGCGACCATAACGGACGTTCACCGGCACTGAAATCGCGGCGATATCGTCGCCCATTATTTCGGACCAATGGGTCAAAAGCTTTGACACCGAAAACCCACGGCTTTCCCCTGCGCGGCGAATATCTGCTTTCATCAGATTGCCTGCTTGGGTGAACCCCTTTGATTTTGGGCGGTGCTGAGCCACGTGACGTTTTCCTTTCACTTTACACCAATCTAATGGCACATCTTCTGAGTGCCATCCAATAACGACCTGGAGAAATAAAGTTTGTGTGACCGCGATCCAGCCAAGTCCCTGTTGATATGGTATGACAGTAATTCACGGACCCTACCGTGGCGTGTCCCACCTGCAGAGTCAAAGCAAGGCAAACAGCCTGATCCCTATTTTGTGTGGCTATCAGAAATCATGCTGCAACAAACAACCGTTGCCGCGGTCATTGCTTATTACAACAAGTTCACAATGCGCTGGCCAACAGTAGCCGATCTTGCGTCAGCGCGGGATGAGGACGTGATGGCCGAGTGGGCAGGCCTTGGATATTATGCGCGCGCGCGAAACTTACTAAAATGCGCGCGGTCGGTGGTTGATGAATGCGGCGGAACGTTTCCAGCGCATCGCGACGGTCTTTTAAAACTTCCCGGTATTGGCCCCTATACCGCAGCGGCAATCGCATCAATCGCGTTCGGGCAGTCTGAAACAGTTGTCGATGGAAATGTTGAGCGCGTTGTTAGTCGTTTGTTTAATATCGATGAACCACTACCGACATCAAAGCCACGCCTGACAAAACTGGCGACATCAATCACGCCTGCATCAAGGGCGGGGGATTATGCGCAGGCGATGATGGATTTGGGCGCCACGATTTGCACGCCGCGCAATCCAAAGTGTGAGGTTTGCCCGATTGCTAATGGGTGTCAGGCCCTTGCGGCAGGGACAGCCGCCGAGTTGCCTAAAAAGGTGCCGAAGCAAACCAAACCAACCCGCGTAGGGGTCGCCTATATCGCCCAACGTGAAGACGGTGCGTTCTTGCTAGAGCAACGTGCCACTAAGGGCCTGCTAGGTGGGATGCTTGGATGGCCGGGTTCTGAATGGGCTGAAAACCAACCGGAACATGAGCCACCGTTTCCAGCAGACTGGAACGAAGTAAAAGGTATTGCCAAGCACACATTCACGCATTTCCACCTTCTTCTTACGGTGAAAACGGCTACCGCAGCCCAAGGCCACAACCCGACAATTGGTCACTTTGTGCCGCTTGCAGAATTTGACCGCGAGGCATTACCAACGGTTATGCGAAAGGCCTTTGACCTAGCACAAGGAAATGCCTGATACTTAGGATAGCGTTCCCTAGAACGTTCATCAGGTAGGACCCACATTGGCAAATTCAAAAGCATACAAGATTGAGCCTGCGCTTGCGTTCTGGTTATCGATGTTGATCGTTCCGCTATTCGTGTTCGCAGTGCTCTATGGCTCATGGGCGGTTCTGCTGCCGATGCTGTCGACGTGGTACCTGTTCAACATCCTGGATGTGTTGATCGGCCAATTCAAAGGCGACGCTGATCCCGAGACCGCAGATACAGATTTGTTTTGGTATCGGCTTGTGACGCTCGTCTGGCCTTTCCTACAGTTCGCTCTGCTATTTTGGGCGATATGGTACATTCCCCGCGCCGAACATTTAGGCCTTGTGGAAACCTATTTCTTATTCGTCAGCGTTGGCATCATCACCGGAACCGTTGGCATCAACTATAGCCACGAACTGATGCATCAAAAAAGCAAGTTTGAGCGTCGGCTTAGTGAATGGTTGTTGGCTATGGTGCTCTATTCCCACTTCCGTTCTGAACACTTGTTTGTGCACCACATCCACGTCGGCACCCCGCGCGATACAGTCACAGCCAGATATAACGAGAACTTTCACCGATTTTTCAAACGCGTGATAGCCGAAGGGGTGATCTCGGCTTGGCGTGCCGAGGTTGCGTTATTGGCCCGCAAAAACCTAAGCGCATCGCATCTAACTAACCAGTTCTGGCGCTACGGCCTTCAACAGTTCGCCATCTTGATGCTGGCCTTTTGGGTATTGGGTTGGGTCGGAATGGCTTGGTTAGTGTTCCAAGCGGTCGTTGCGATCTGGCAGTTAGAGTTGGTGAACTATGTTGAGCATTACGGCCTGACCCGCAAATACCTTGGCGATGGAAAGTATGAGCACGTAAAGCCCCGCCACAGTTGGAACGCGGATCAGCGGGCCTCGCACTGGTTGTTGCTGAACTTGCAGCGTCATTCAAACCATCACTACAAGCCCAATCGCCGGTTCCCACTACTGCAAACGTATGAAAACGACGAGGCGCCGTTGTTACCTTACGGCTATCCTGTGATGACGCTTCTGGCGCTCTATCCGCGTGGATGGCGCAAATATATGAACCCTAAAATTCGTGAATGGCGCGATCTACACTATCCAGAGATTGAGGATTGGACGCCTTATAACAAAGCGACAAACCCGACCCCATCATGAAAAAGCCCCGCCTGTTAAGGCGGGGTGTAAGTTGATGCCTTGGAAAGTCAGGCCACAGGCATCGGCGGTAAATTGAATTAGCTTAGTTTGCCATCTCTGCGCGAATTTGCTGACGCAGCACGTCGATAGGCACAACTTTACCCTCGCGTTTGAAAGACCAGTAGGTCCAACCATTACAGCTAGGGGCACCCTCAAGGGCAGCACCAACCTGATGGATCGAGCCTTTGACATCGTCGCCGATCAAAGTGCCATCGGCACGCACTTTGGCCTTGTGGCGACCGTTCATGCTGAACAGCTCTTCACCTGGACGCAGCATGCCACGCTCAACCAGCTGACCAAATGGCACACGCGGTTCAGCACGCTTGCTAGCCGAAACCTTCAAGGCTTCGCGGTCAAACTTACGAGTTTTCGCCAGACGCTTCTTAGCAACCTTGCGATACTTTTCTTCGCGCTCGATACCGATGAAATCACGACCTAGCATCTTGGCGACTGCACCTGTGGTGCCTGTGCCGAAGAATGGGTCAAGCACAACATCGCCAGGGTTGGTCGTGCCAACCAGAACGCGATGCAACAGGGATTCAGGTTTTTGCGTCGGATGCGCTTTGTCGCCGTTGTCGTCTTTAAGGCGTTCGTGACCTGTGCAAATCGGTAGAACCCAATCTGAACGCATCTGAATGCCTTCGTTCAATGCCTTAAGCGCCTCGTAGTTAAACGTGTATTTGCCGGCTTCGTTCTTTGAGGCCCAAATCATCGTCTCATGCGCGTTCGTCAGACGTTTTCCGCGAAAGTTAGGCATAGGGTTCGACTTGCGCCAAACCACATCATTCAAAATCCAGAACCCTTCGTTCTGCAGCGTCGCGCCAACCCGGAAGATGTTGTGATATGAGCCGATGACCCAAATTGCGCCATTCGGTTTTAGCAACCGTCGTGCAGCTTTCAGCCAATCGTTGGTGAACTTGTCGTATGTCGCGAAGGAAGCGAATTGGTCCCATGCATCATCAACCGCATCAACCTGACTGTTGTCGGGACGGTGAAGGTCGCCACGAAGTTGGAGATTATAGGGGGGATCAGCGAATATCAGGTCGATAGATTCAGCTGGCAAGCTGTTCATCGCCTCTATGCAATCGCCTTCCAAAATTGTGTTCAACGGAAGCGCTTTAACCGCGCCCCGGGTTTTGGTCTTTTCCATCATTACTGCCTCTTAACACGGCGCTTTTTGCGCTCTTTGCTTAGGCCCAAAATGATTCAAAGGTGATTCGGCGTCAATTTCTTTTTTGAATCAGTGACTTAACTATTTTCCTTGATACAAGATATTGTGGATGGGTTTGAACGAACGTCTATGGTGAGGGGTAACACCAAGACGGCCAAGTGCGTCTAAATGCTGTTTTGTCCCGTATCCGGCGTTCTTTTCCCATCCATAACCCGGAAATTCGGTCGCAAGTTTGCCCATAATCCGGTCGCGTTCGACTTTGGCGATGATCGAAGCGGCCGCGATTGACACGCTACGACCGTCGCCCTTTACGATGGATTGCGCGGGAATTGTCAGACCCTTCGGGATCATATTGCCATCGATCAAAGCGTGGTCAGCTTTGGTTGAAAGTCTCGAAATCGCCCTTTCCATCGCAAGGTGCGAGGCGCGCAGGATGTTGATCTCGTCAATCTCTTCAACCGAGGCATGCGCGATGCAACATATGGCCGACGACAGAATCACGTGAAACAGCGCATCTCGTTTCTTGGCCGTCATCTTTTTGGAGTCGTTCAAACCATCGGGGATATTCTCGGGATCTAGGATAACGGCCGCTGCTGTCACAGGTCCACACAACGGACCACGCCCAACCTCATCCACGCCGGCAACGAAAAAAGCGCCGCCCTCAAGCGCCGCTTTTTCAAATTCATAATCAGGACCCGTCATGCAAGTTTCATGCGATAGTCTGCATGAAGCTGCAAGGCCTTAGCGTCTGCTTGTCTTATAACCCTGACGACGCAAGCAAGAAGGTTCATACCCGTAGCGAATGCCTTTTGATGTCCAAAGCGTCTGTTCGCAGTTTGCGGGAAGGCGACGGTGAAAGCGGTATTCTTTCTGCAGGCAAGACTTATCAAAGGTTTTCACTGTGCCCTGCTGGGTTACGTGCGATTTGATGCAAGACTTTGGCAGTATCCGTCGATTGGGCGAAGGACGTTGTGCAGGTGGTTTTGGGCGGGGCTGTTCGACAACCACTTCATCGCCACCAATAGCATTCGCAATAGCGAACATAAAAATCGTCGCGGCAATGAATTCTCCAAAATCGTTTTCGCCAGCGCGGGCAGATGAAACTGAAACCCCTGAAACGAAGACGGTTGCGATAACCAGTGTTTTGATAAAGTTCCGTGCCATGTGATGTCCTTTCGGCGTGTTGAAACGTTTGAATTGAATCAACACTCGTCCGAGCCACGAAAATCAGGCAATATCACGCATAGGCTATTGGATATCACCGCCAAACTTGGGCGTTGTTATTGAATGGCTAAGGAACAATCAGCATGGTGAAAGCATGAAACACGTCATCGCACCACTCACACTTATGCTCTTCATGGCAAGCACAGCTAACGCGGCCTGTTATGCGGACTACAAAGCAAAACGCGACGCCCCGTTGCGACTTCATTACGGGGTGGCGGAAATAGAAGGCGACTGCACAGTCGCAAATGCAGAATCGGAATTAGCCGATCGAGTCGCTTCCGACGAATGGGAGCTTTTGGCCGTCGTGTCAGTTTTTGACGAAGATGGTCTTGAAGAAAGGAGAGGCAATGCCGGCGAATTCTATCTCCGCTATTGAGGCACGCCGCACGGGCACTAGGTTTGTTTTGTTATGTATTGGTGCGATTATCGCCATCCTATTGATTGCCACTGCTTTCCTGCTTTTCACACTACCGGACGCAAACGCGTTCAACGCACGGGTTGAGCAGGTGTTTATCGAAAACTCTGACCTAACCGGTCAGGCAGAATTACGACTGCTGGAGATTCTAGCGCAATCCGGCACGGCCTTTGCTGATACTTTGGCGGGCTATCGGATGGTCATCACAGTTCTGTTGGTGTTTGCAACGGCGATGTTGGTGGCGGCCGTCGCGTCCTTGGTGATGCTTGTTTTGTTGAACCGACGCATGGCCCAGATTGAACATTCGGGGATTCAGGTGAACTCACTGATCCTCAGCCGCGAAGAGAAAACCGTCTACCTGAACAATATGGCGTTCAAACTGACGGAAGCGGCAATCGAAACTCTCGGGGTTCTAGCCGAAGCGCGCATGGACGACGAGATGCTGAACGGCGCTGAGATTGAGGGCATGATCTCGGGACGTAGTTCTGCCGATTGTGACGAAGCATCCGGCGCCACCCGCATCAAACGTCTTCGGGATGCGCTGGGCAATCAACTGATGACCGAACTATTGGTCAAGAATATCGCCCGTAAAGGTTATGTGCTGGCCATCGACAAGTCGGTGATCAAAATCGTTTAACGAGTTCGTCCAACAGGCGAGTAGGGGTGGTCCTGAAAGGGGCCGCCCCTTTTTATTGCTCTGGTTTGGAATTCAGAACATCGTTGTCTCATTGCACTATCGTAACTCGTCTAATTTCATAGATGTGATAAACGACGCTCTTAACTTCGCCACATGTGCGTCGGTGTTAAGGGCATCCATTTGCTGCAATTTTTGTAAACTTGTCACGAAATTTTCCCAAGCCGCAGTTCGTCCCGGAAGAGCTGATTGGAGAGTACTTTGATCAAAGCGGTTTTTGCCAACTTCCAATGCTCTCGTAATAGAAGCGATGGATGCTTCTAAGCATTCAGTAAATGCCTCTTTCATTGCACATTGAGCCAAAACTTCATCGAAACATCGGATCAGTACAGCTGTAGATTCTGTCGGCGATTGATAGGTCAAGTGACCGGCGATCGTTCGATAGCACATACCGGTCTCATTTTTTACATCCTGAGCGAACCCCGCAACGGGCAACAAGAAAAACACGCAGAGCACGAATTTTTTAGTGGAACCCGATCCAAGCGAAAGTCTTGGTAACGCAGTTTTCAAATTGTAGCCCTTCCTAAATTGCACACGTGTCAATTCAAGCTTAATGAACAACAAATTCAACCGAAAGGAGAATTCGGTGGCATAACAAAACTTGTTGCCACGACCTGTCGTCCAACAGGCGAGTAGGGGTGGTCCTGAAAGGGGCCGCCCCTTTTTATTGCTCGGGTTTGCCGTCTTTCTTGCGCTGTGCCCTGATTATCGGGCTGAGACGTGGCGTTGTGCTGGTTTCAAACCGTGTACGCGTACGCAGCACTGGAGTGTTCTCTGAGGTCTTTGAGCGGGATTCGCGTAGCAAAATGTAAAGACCGCTAAGGATGACGATGCCAGCCCCTAATGCCGTGCTGGAGTCTGGCCATTCGTTGAAGAAAAACGCGCCAAAAATCACCGACCAAACAATTTGCGAATATTGGTTGGGGGCAATCACTGCGGCCTCGGCGTTTCGATATGCCGAGATGATGCATAAGCCCCCAAGGAACCCAAGGACTGCAATTGTCGCTAACCCACCAAGGTGCTCAATTGGCACCGGCTTATAGACTAGCGGCAGCAACGCCCCCATCACCAGTACGTTTGCCATCATTGGGTAAAGCATGATGACAACTGATCGCTCTTCGCGACCGATGCGGCGAATGATGACCGATGCAGCAGCCGAAGCAACGGCAGCGACCATGGCTGCAATGTGCCCAAGTTCGAGATCAGTGGATCCGGGGCGTACGACAATCAGAACGCCAGTCAAACCAACGATCACAGCCAACCAACGGTGAATGCCGACCTTTTCGCCCAGTATTGGAATCGCGAACACTGTAATGAGCAACGGAGAAGCGAAGATGATCGCGTACACTTGGGACAGCGGCAGGGATGAGAACGCGTAGAACACGCTTGTCGCGCCGATGATTGCCAAAACTGTTCGCGCTGCCACCCAGCCAGGATACTTGGGTATCAGATTGCCTTGCGTAGAGTCGCGCATCAACAAAAACGCAGCGAGTGGAAATCCCAGTAGCGTGCTGAAAAAGACGATCTGGATCGGTGAATAGATCGCCCCAAGGGTTTTGATGATTACGTCATGGGTTGAGAATAAAAGAAATCCAAGTAGGGCAAATCCCGGTCCTTTGAAGCCAGCAGGCATGGCTTTTTCCTTTCACGCAATACAATGACGATTTAGCGCTAACATAGGGATATGTATGGATGGTGCAAACCAACAAAAAAGGGCAGCCCCTATGAGACTGCCCTTTTGAATGTAATTGCCCGAAAGATTAGATGCTGGCGTCAAGCGCAGCTAAAATCGCATCGCCCATGCCGCTTGTTGATACCGGGTCAACGCCCTCTTCGCCAAGCAGGTCAGCAGTGCGCACACCGTCAGACAGCACCTTTTCAACTGCAGCTTCTAGACGGTCGGCCTCTGCCCCTTGGTCGAAGGAATAGCGCAGGGCCATCGCGAACGACAAAGTACAAGCGATTGGGTTGGCTTTGCCTTGACCCGTGATGTCAGGTGCCGAGCCGTGTACCGGTTCGTACATCGCTTTAGGGCGACCGTTTTCCATCGGCGCACCAAGCGAGGCCGAAGGCAGCATGCCAAGTGAGCCTGTCAACATCGCCGCACAATCCGAAAGGATGTCGCCAAACAGGTTGTCGGTCAGGATGACGTCGAATTGTTTAGGCGCCCGCACCAGCTGCATAGCGCCGTTGTCGGCGTACATGTGGCTTAGCTCAACCTCGGGGTAGTCAGCGGACACGCGTGTCACGACTTCGCGCCAAAGGATGCCCGATTCCATCACGTTGGCCTTCTCCATCGAGCAGACCTTTTTGTTGCGTCGCATCGCAAGCTCAAACGCAGACCGAGCTGCGCGTTCAATTTCGCTTTCGGTGTAGCGCTGGGTGTTGATGCCGTAACGCTCGCCGTTTTCTTCGAATATGCCACGAGGTTCGCCAAAATATACGCCCGAGGTAAGCTCACGGACAATCATGATGTCTAGGCCGGCGATAAGCTCTTTCTTGAGCGACGAGAAATCGGCCAAAGCGTCAAAACACTGGGCTGGACGCAGGTTCGAAAACAGGTCCATTTCTTTGCGCAGACGTAGCAGGCCACGTTCCGGCTTAACCGAGAAATCCAGATCGTCGTAGGCTGGTCCGCCAACAGCGCCAAGCAAAACGGCGTCTGCTTCTTGCGCTTTTGCCATTGTGTCGTCGTGCAACGGAACACCGTGTGCGTCGTAGGCCGCACCGCCGACAAGGTCTTCGCTGACGTCAAATGAAACACCGCGGTTCGCGCCGAACCAGTCGATAATGCGGCGAACTTGGGCCATGACCTCTGGGCCAATGCCGTCACCGGGAAGAATTAGAAGCGAATGGTTGCTCATGTCGGTCGTCCTGTGTGGAATTAGATCGACATCCGCCTACTTGGAAGAGCCGGAAGTTTCAAGCGTGGCCAAGGTTTCATTGGGTGTTTGGGACAGTTCAACCCAGATTAATGCGTGACGGCTAGCCTTTGACACGTTCGTTTTGGGCCATTCCGTGCCGGCGTCGGCAACTTTGAAATCTGTTGACGGCAAGATGTAGTCAGTTCGCATCAAGCCTAGATCAAGGTCAGTCCAATCAACGGTTAGCGAATCTTTTCGTGTTGCCCCATGAAACGGGTCTTGCAGATGCGGGCTGTCCAACAAGCTTCGAATGGCTTCTGTACGGCCATCGCTTTGCAGCGGATCAAGATTTGCAGCACCCAGAATTATGAAATTAGAGGGCGGGTTTTCGTCAACATGATGAACCCAAAACAAAGTTTCATCCGCATTTCTCAGCCCATTCCTATCCTCTGGCCCATCAAAAACCGGTGGTGAGGCGTGGTAGATCATCAGTGATAATATGACACCATGAACGTTCACCGGAACCACCCAGTGCCCAGTAGTGGATAGGCGCTGAACGGCTGAAGCCTTGTCCGAAAGAAACGGCCTGCCGTTGGCTTCGGGCAATTTAGCCCAAGGCAAATCGCGCCATATTATGCCGGAATAGTCTTGGACATCTGCTGTTTGGATCGGATGTCGCGATAACACCGCCATACCCCCTTCGCCGGAAAACAGCCCGTAGCCTTGCGCATCACGAGGGGTACCTAGCCGCCCATCCATGTCTAAATCTACGTGACTTGGCCAGCCGGTGTTAGGGCGTTTCGAGAATCGATAGGGATAGATCGGTCCGCCGTGCTCGGCAATTCGTTCTGCAAACGCTGCAAGTGCTATTGAGTAGTGGTCAAAATCAAAGCCGAACAGTCCTAGGATATCACATTCACCACGCGCTATCCGCGTCGCAGCCTCGATGGCGGACGCCTCGCCGGATTTAATGTCTCGATAGAGTAACCCCGGCGCTTTTCGGCCAAGTTCTGAATGAAACAGGCAAACCCGAAAGGACTGAGCAGTTAACGGGCTAGCCAGAAAGAGAAATACTAGACAGGCACCGAGACCGAAGCACGCTCGTCCTCGACCGTCATCGCGTCGCGTTTGACCGAAATCATCTGCGCCACACGGCTGAGCGCGACACCGCGCATGATCATGCCAGAAGGCAAGAAAGCCCATCCCGAAATCACCCAAATCATCATGTACGAGTCATCGAAAGGTGCCGAGCCGACAAACCCGAAGGAAAGCCCGACACACGCTGGGATCAAGAATGGCAGCACAAAACCTAAAACGATGTTAATTCTGGCGTCACGGTTTAAGCGTGCCACCACATCGCTGGTCGTTGTCGGGTCAAACGTTGGCATATTGGTCCACACGTTGAACGGACCACTGTTGCCCGGCCATTTGCGCACATAGAAAATCACTACGAAAATCACGATCGATACAAGCGACGCAAAATACGCAATGCCAACCGAGGCTAGGAACGTCATGTATGGAAGACCGTCCCCAACGATACCGAATTGATCCATCATCAAGTTAACCGGCGATCCCGGAATATCGAGAGAATAGCCAATGATAACGCCGACATTATGGACGAACTCTGACCCTACAATTGGGTTCATCGCAAAGGCTTGGACCAATGACAGGCAATAAACTGTGACCAACAAAGACAGAAAGCGGACACGGTTAAACGGCGGGGCGTCCCGGAACTCGATCAGGCTGGGGTAGGTCGATGAATACTCGAGGAATGTCCAAATAAAACCGCTGAACAGAAGAACAAACACAACTACGCTGTTCTTGGCCGCAACACCCGGCACAAGAAACATCGGCACTGCAAAAAGCATACCGACTAACGCCGCTCTAAAGAGCGCACCTGGAATCCTTGAAAGCACTGCTAGCTTTCCCTTTCAAATGGCCGAGCGCGTTTTTGCGCTTCTTTTCCACTTGTGATCCGACCCAATTAGGACGGACTGCCTCATTTCTGCCCAATTTCTGCCCATGTTCGGCCAGAAAAGCAATCGCCTGATTTGGAAATTGATTAATTTCGACCGCGAACCCCCCGATTTTAGGGCATTTTTGCATCATTCATCGCGGAAAAAGAAATGGCCGGACACTTTGGAAGTATCCGGCCATTTGCTAATTTTTGGCAGTTTGGGCTTAAACCCAAGGACGCTCGCCAGATGATTTCGCTTCAAACGTATCAATTGAAGACGCTTTTTCCATCGTCAGGCCAATGTCATCAAGACCGTTCATCAGGCAGTGCTTTTTGAACTCGTCGACCTCAAATGCAAAGCTTGTGCCGTCTGAGGTTGTCAGTGATTGGGACTCAAGATCAACTTCGATCCGAGCGTTTGAACCCTTCTCGGCATCTTTCATAATCACTTCAACTTGATCCTGTGGCAGAACAATTGGCAGAATGCCGTTCTTAAAACAGTTGTTAAAGAAGATATCAGCGAATGACGTTGATACGATCACTTTGATGCCAAAGTCAGCCAGCGCCCAAGGGGCATGCTCGCGCGATGAACCACAACCAAAGTTGTCGCCAGCCACGATGATCGATGCATCACGGTACTGAGTTTGGTTCAGCACAAAGTCCGGCTTTTCAGATCCGTCACGCTCAAAGCGCATTTCGTCAAACAGGTTCACACCTAGGCCTGAACGCTTAATCGTCTTCAGAAAGACCTTAGGGATGATCATATCCGTGTCGATATTCACCAAAGGCATTGGGGCAGCGATGCCCGATACTTTTTCAAATTTTTCCATCGTCTTGGTTTCCCAGATTCGTTTGATTGCTTTTAGTTGGACCAGAGCGGCGTTTCAAAAGAAATTGGTGTGGGGATCGGACCTTTGCCCGAAAGTACCCAGTCGTAGATTTCTTTTATCTGTTCCGCTTTTTTGGCCCAGGTGTAAGTGGACGCCACCTTTTGACGGGCGGCGTTAGATTTTTCTTCAAGGATTGTCGGGTCGCTTATGATTTCGGCAAGGGTCGCGCGGAAGTTCGCAATGACTGTATCGCGATCCCCCATTGAAACCTTGTAGCCGGTTGAGGCATCAACAAGCTCAGATGGTCCGGCATAGTCGCAGATGACAGGCACAACGCCCAAGGCCATGGCCTCAAGCACAACACCGCCACCAAATTCACGCACAGACGGAAATGTCAGCATGTCAGCACTCGACAGAATACCCTCCACGCGTTCGTGCTCGACCCAACCGTGAAACGTTACGGCTTGATCTAAGCCAAGGTCTTTGACCTGCGCCATTAAGCCCGCTTCCATCGGTCCATTGCCAACGATGTCGAGAACCAGTGATCCGTCCCGCAGAAACGGCTCGGCGGCCTCGATAAGCATGTCAGCACCTTTGTAGGGCACTAGCCGACCAAGAAAGCATCCCCTGAGCGGCAAGGTTTGGCCGCGTGCCGCGATGGCTGAGGATAAATCAAACCGCTTAGGATCAATGGCGTTCTCGGGCACCAACGCAACTTTGTCTCGGTGTCCAACGGGAATTTCACTCGCTGTATAACGAGAGCCTGCAACAATCGCCGAAGCCGCGTTAAGCATCCTGCGACGCGCGCCTGACAGCTTGTAGGCAGATCTAACGTAAGACAGCCATTCCTTTTCGCGGCGTCGCTCCCCGTCAAAGCCGGCTGGCCAAGGCACGCCGCCGTTTAACGGACCGACCACGAAAGGCACACCAGCATCTGCACATTTTGGTGCCACGCTGCTGTTTGCAGTTGGCGTCAAAGGGGTGACGCGGTGAACGATGTCATACGCGCCATCCTTGATGTCTTTGCCAAATTGCTTCCAGACCATTTTTTCAAAGTAAGGGTAAGACAGTTTCGACGTTAACGCCGTTACCATAGTCCACCCTTTGCCTTCTCCCATACGCAGAATATCCGCGAGCTTATAGATCGGTCGCGCGATCGCTTCTGAATTGATGGCCGTGAAATCCTGGCCTTCCACAAGTCCGGCGCGAAGAAAGGCTTCACGGTTGCGAACTTGTGTCACGATATGAACATCACAGACATTTCGAAGCGCCGTCGCAAGCGACCAGCCGACCAACGGAACACTGACCCATTCGGGATTGGCCGCCTCGGCGATGACGAGCACCCTGAGACGTCTATCCTTTGTTGAATGGGCAACAGCGCCCGCCATATCCGAGTTACATCAACTCGCGAACGTCGGTCAGGTGACCTGTGATCGCGGCTGCTGCTGCCATGCCCGGGCTTACGAGGTGTGTGCGGCCTTTGTAGCCCTGACGCCCCTCGAAGTTCCGGTTTGAGGTTGAGGCACAACGCTCATGCTCGGCAAGCTGGTCTGGGTTCATTGCTAGACACATCGAACACCCCGGCAAACGCCATTCGGCACCGGCGGCTTCGAAAATGGCTGACAGACCTTCTTCTTCTGCCTGTGCTCGAACTAGGCCCGAGCCCGGAACGATCATCATGCGAACGCCGTCAGCAACTTTTTTGCCTTCGAGGATCTTTGCGACTTCGCGAAAATCTTCGATACGGCCGTTGGTGCAGGAACCGACAAACACAGCATCAATCTTGATCTCGTTCAGAGGCGTGCCAGGCTCAAGTCCCATGTAGTCTAACGCGCGTGCAGCCGCATCAACCTTGCCACCTTCGAAATCCGATGGGGCAGGCACCTTGGCGCTGATTGGCAGAACGTCTTCGGGCGAGGTACCCCAAGTCACGACTGGTTCGATCTCTTCACCTTTTAGCGTGACAACTTTGTCCCAAGCGGCGCCTTCATCTGTGTAAAGCGTCTTCCACCAAGTCTCGGCTGCTTCCCATTCTGCGCCTTTCGGGGCGTGTGGGCGGCCTTTGACATATTCATAGGTGGTTTCATCAGGCGCGATCAGGCCGGCGCGTGCGCCGCCTTCGATTGCCATATTACATACGGTCATACGACCTTCCATCGAAAGATCGCGGATTGCTTCGCCGCAATACTCGATGACGTAGCCAGTTCCACCAGCCGTACCGGTTTCACCGATCACAGCCATGGTTATGTCTTTCGCCGTAACACCGGGGTTCAGTTTGCCGGTGATTTCGACCTTCATGTTCTTCGATTTCTTCTGGATCAGCGTCTGGGTTGCCAGAACGTGCTCAACTTCCGAAGTGCCAATACCGTGCGCCAAAGCACCAAAGGCGCCGTGGGTCGCAGTGTGGCTGTCACCGCAAACAACCGTCATGCCGGGAAGGGTCCAGCCCTGCTCTGGTCCAACGATGTGAACGATACCCTGACGGACGTCGTTCATCGCGTAATAATGCAGGCCAAATTCTTTGGCGTTTTTATCGAGAGCTTCGACCTGAATGCGGCCTTCTTCGTTCTCAATAATGCCTTCCAGACGCTCAAGCGTCGTAGGAACGTTGTGATCCGGCACGGCGATGGTTTTTTCCGGAGCGCGAACTTTGCGGCCTGCCATGCGCAGACCTTCAAACGCCTGAGGGCTGGTCACTTCGTGAACCAGATGGCGGTCGATATACAGCAAACAAGTGCCGTCTTCACTTTCGTGCGCGACATGCGCATCCCAGATTTTGTCATAGAGTGTTTTGGGGGACATGGTCCTCTCCCGTGTTATTCAGCTTGGGTATTTTGTCGAACAGAATGATCCGCGCCTTATAGGCGCGCCAAAATTGAGCGCGTTGCGCCATAGAAGCGCCAAGGCAGGCGGGCACGGTCGTCCATGTCGAAAATTCTGATCATTCATTGCAGATACACATCTGGCCTGAGTCTCGCAAGGGCGGGTTGCCTCTTGTAATATTGGCAAGAGACCCCAAATAGTGATATCATAATAATATCATATAGGGGGCACACACATGTCCGAGACTTCGAAAATCGATAAATCCCGCAAAGCGCTGGTTCTCAACGGTGTTTCTATGCTGCTCGTTTTGATCGCGGGCGTGGCTGTCGGAGTCGTGTCCTTCATCTCAGGTGGGATGAATGGCTCAGTTCTTCAGATACTTGGGACTATTGCGCTGACAGTGCTACTTGTTCTCTTTGTAGTGCCCGGGTTTTTCCTGAACCAACCAAAGCAAGCCCGTGTTTTAACTTTGTTTGGTGCTTATCGCGGTACGGATAAAACCGCGGGGCTTCGATGGACAAACCCGTTTTATTATCCCCGCATGAAGGTATCTACGCGGCTAAACAATTTTGAAAGCGGTCGCAGCAAGGTGAACGACGCCATCGGTAACCCTATTGAGATCAGCGCAATCGTCGTTTGGAGGGTGATCGATCCTGTCAGTGCCGTTTTCGAAGTCGAGGACTATGACGCCTATGTCATCACCCAAACCGAAAGCGCAGTTCGATCATTGGCCAGCAAATACCCGTATGATTTTGGCTTACATGACGATCAAGACGGGCTGTCGCTGCGTGGCGACACGGCAAACGTGGCCGAAGAAATGATGCAGGCGATTCAGGAACGCGTGGCTGAGGCCGGAATTGAAATAGTCGAAGCACGGATCAACCACCTTGCCTATGCCACCGAGATTGCGGCCGCGATGTTAAAGCGGCAGCAGGCCAGCGCCTTGCTTGATGCGCGCGAGACCATCGTCAAAGGCACGGTCTCGATTGTTGAAAGTGCGTTGAAAAAGCTAGAGGAGAGCGACGGGATTGAGCTTGATCCTGAACGCAAGGCCGCGATGGTGTCCAACTTGATGGTCGTCCTTTCCAGCGGGGCCGAGCCCACGCCGGTCATCAATGCTGGTTCGCTTTACTGACCGATGGCCAAACGCAAAGCATATCCTCTCCGCCTCTCGGAAGACATCCTAGAGGCGGTTAGCCGTTGGGCGGAAGATGATCTGCGTTCGGTAAACGGTCAGATAGAATATCTGCTACGAGATGCGCTTTGGCGGGCAGGGCGGTTAAAGCAGCCCGAGAAGCCGACGCCAAATTCAGGCAAGGCTCCACAGGAATAAGTCTTGCCAAGGTTTATGGTCAGCGGGCAGACTCGGACCAACGGATAAGAGGACGAATGGACGAGGAACTAACCCCAGCTCCGAGCATTGATACGGTCGAAATCAGTCAGGGTCTAATTGAGGACCTGTCAGATTTCTTGCTTAGCCTGATGCGCCCTTGGAATGCCTATCAAATTCTAATTGTCGTCGGCGTTATCATAGTCGCAGCGCTGCTTAAGCTTTGGCTTGCCCCCAAATATCATGATTGGCTTCGTACCCGTGAAGGTTGGAGCATGGCCCGCAGACGTTGGGCCGTGGTTATACACAAACGGCTTTTGCTGATCTTCTTTGTCGCCTTGATCTGGTTGGTCATCCCCCTAATGCGCGAGCTGACGTGGCCGTCGCGAAGTTACTTAATTGGCATCGTTGGAAATCTGGCATTTGCTTGGTTGCTCGTCGCTGTTGCGACCCGGTTAATTGCGAATAATTTCCTTCGTCAGGTCGTACGCGCTGGTGCGTGGGCCTGGATAACGCTCAGTATTCTCGGTCTAACGGACGTGTTCGTGCGGCTGGCTGATAGTATCGCGCTTGATCTCGGCGATATCCGTATATCGGTTTGGATTGTCCTGCAGGCTGTTTTCATCCTTGGCCTAATGTTTATTGGCGCCCGCTTCCTATCGCGCAGCGCAAGCGATCGCATTCACAACAACGCGGATCTCAGCCCGTCGATGCAGGTCCTAACGATAAAAGCGCTGCAAATTACCCTCTACGGCGCGGCGTTCTTTATCGGCTTGCGCGCGGTTGGTGTTGATCTAACCGGTCTTGCCGTCCTGTCCGGTGCGATTGGTGTCGGTCTAGGTTTTGGTCTTCAAAAGGTCGTATCGAACCTCGTGTCAGGGGTTATTATCCTTCTCGACAAGTCGATCAAACCGGGCGACGTCATCAGCTTGGGCGAAACCTTTGGTTGGATCAAAAGCCTCGGGGCGCGCTATGTCAGCGTTGTCACCCGCGACGGGCGTGAATACCTGATCCCGAACGAAGACTTGATCACTGGGCAAGTGGTGAACTGGTCCCACTCAGACGATTTTGTACGGCTAGATATATTCTTTGGAACGGCATACGGCGACGACCCGCACCGCGTGCGCGCGTTGGCCATCGAGGCCGCAAAATCTGTCGATCGCGTCCTAGAGACCAAAGCCCCCGTTTGCCACATCGTTGGATTCGGCGATAGCTCGGTTGACTACATCCTGCGATTCTGGATTGAAGACCCAACTGGGGGTCTGACCAACATTCGAGGCAACGTGTATCTGGCGCTTTGGGACAAATTTCACGCCAACGGCATATCTATTCCCTTTCCCCAACGCGAAGTGCGCCTTTTGGGTGACAGTGCAGTGGTTGACTCGGGCCCCAAGGACCCCTAGGTGCATTGAGCTTTCAAATGGCTGATGCTATTTTTTAGACAAGCCCAGCGCCGGGGCCCGGACGGCGCGAACGACTAGGAGGACAATGTCCTGTCATTGCACGTTGATGCGGCAAGTACCGCACTCAAGGGGAACCCGCTAATGGGTAAGCACCTTGAAACTCCCAGCGAGAAGATGCTGGCTCTCATTTTAAAATCGCTTGATGAAAACAAAGCCGAAGACGTTGTGCAGATTGATCTGCGCGGCAAATCGAGCATTGCCGATCAAATGGTGGTTTGCTCTGGTCGCTCTTCGCGTCAGGTTACAGCTTTGGCCGAAAAATTGGCCGAAGAGATCAAACACGACCTTGATGTGATTTCGAAGATCGAAGGCAAAGAAACCGGCGATTGGGTTTTGATCGACGCAGGTGATGTGATCGTCCATATTTTCCGTCCTGAAGTGCGCGAGTTCTATCAGTTGGAAAAAATGTGGATGGCTTCACCCAGCGCGACGGCTTGATCTAGCTTTGTCGTGACACGCTGCACCATCAGCGCAGTGGGCCGGCTTCGTTCCGGCCCCGAAAAAGACCTCATTCAAGATTACTCGCAGCGGTTTGACCGTACCGGCCGTGCCCTAGGGCTCGGCCCATTGGCGATTGTTGAGGTCGAAGACAAAAAGAACGGCGGCATGTCCACCGAAGCCCCCTTGCTGCGCAACGCTATTCCTAACGGGTCGATCATCGTCACGTTGGATGAGCGCGGCAAACTGCTGAAGTCACCTGACTTTGCCCAAAAATTGGCCGGTTGGCGCGATGAGGGCCGCAGCAACATCACCTTCGTGATCGGTGGGGCAGATGGGATTGACCCTTCGCTTCGGGCCGAGGCTGATTTCAGCATTTCCTTTGGCGCAATGGTTTGGCCGCACATGCTGGCCCGCGTGATGCTTTGCGAACAGCTATATCGCGCGACAACAATCCTTGCTGGGTCGCCTTATCACCGAACCTAAGACCAGTTGGTAAGCCGACGGGGATATGTTTGATTGCGCAGCGGCGATGACCATTTAAAACCATATCGGCCTGACGCCCCTTGCCCCATCGCAGAACATCGCCTAGCGATATCCTATCAAAGATAGGATTGGCTTTCATGGAAACAGTTGCAGAAAACAGATGCTTTGGCGGCGTACAGGGCGTTTACACCCACAGTTCAACGGCAACCGGCACGGATATGACCTTTGGTCTGTTTTTGCCTGAAGAAGCCCAAGATGGACCAGTCCCTATCCTTTGGTATTTGTCTGGCCTGACGTGCACCCATGAAAACGCAATGGTCAAAGCCGGCGCTCAGGCCTGGGCTGCTGAACAAGGGATAGCTTTGGTTTTCCCTGACACCTCGCCTCGTGGTGAGGGCGTTCCGAACGATGACGCATACGATCTCGGCCAAGGGGCAGGGTTCTATGTAAACGCGACCCAATCCCCGTGGTCCGCGAATTTCAAGATGTGGGATTACATTGCGGAAGAACTTCCAGCGTTGCTGGGCGAAAACTTCCCAGTGGATCTTGAGCGCCAATCTATCACGGGCCACTCAATGGGTGGCCACGGTGCCTTGACCCTTGCGATGACCTTAAAGGGACGTTTCCGCAGTGTTTCGGCCTTTTCACCAATCTGCAATCCGGCGGGTTCGGACTGGGGCCGCAAACAGCTGACAGCATATCTGGGTTCGGACGAAAGCAAATGGGCAACGCATGATTCTAGCCTGTTGATGGCCGAGCATGGGTTTGATGGCCCAGTTCTGATCGACACTGGCACCGACGACCAATTTATGGAGCTGTTGAAGCCTGAAACCCTGTCTCAGGCAATGGCGGGTAAACGCCAAGAGGGTCAGTTTCGTATGCAAAAGGGCTATGATCACAGCTACTTCTTCGTGTCGACGTTCATTGAAGATCACATCGCCTTTCACGCGGACGCGCTTTACGCATGAGCGTCCTTTACATTGACGCGGACGCCTGCCCGGTAAAATCCGAGGCGGAAAAGGTCGCCACGCGTCACAAGATCGAAATGAAGCTGGTCAGTAATGGCGGCTTGCGAATGTC
The DNA here is from genome assembly GCA_029244725.1 of Paracoccaceae bacterium. Taxonomy (GTDB): domain Bacteria; phylum Pseudomonadota; class Alphaproteobacteria; order Rhodobacterales; family Rhodobacteraceae; genus JASMHC01. The sequence goes on along the minus strand of JAQWQJ010000054.1, from coordinate 12,920 downwards.
GCAAAATCCGCTGGTTGAGGTCGTGATCGTTCCCGACGGTCCTGACATCGCTGACATGTGGATTGCAGATCGCGCGACCAAAGGCGACGTGGTGGTTACCGGAGACATCCCGCTGGCCGCCAAATGCGTGGCGTCAGGCGCTGAGGTTCTGCGCCACAACGGGGACCGCTTTACCGAGGCAAATATCGGCCAGCAACTGGCCATGCGAGATCTTATGACAGACCTGCGCGCCGCTGATCCTTTCCGCCAAGGGGGTGGCAAAGCGTTCTCAAGAACCGACCGCTCGCGGTTCCTTGATGCGCTGGAGCGAGCATTGCGCGCCGCGAAAGTGGCTAAACCGAGTTGAGATCCTGATAGGCGCGGATAACCGCACAGACATCATCGTTTGCGAACCCCATTTCTATTGCTTTTTCCTGCATTCCTAGGGCTGAATCGACAAGAGGAGTTTGCGCGCCGACTTCTTCCGCCGCACCGTGCATCATCCGCAGATTCGCGCCAGTTTGATAGACGGACGCTTGCGGAGAAAAATCCTCATCGACCAGTTTTGGCATCTTCATTTTTACCACGGGGCTAGCCATTTGTCCGGCCTCCATCACTTGGCGAAACACTTGCATATCCAGCCCACATTGACGCGCGAGGTTTGTTCCCTCAAGCAATCCGAACATGACGCCAGCTAGGCAGGTATTGACCGCAAGCTTCATTTGAAGCGCCGCTGGGATCGCCCCGCAATCCACTTTGGCTGATATCAACGGGGCAATGACCGCTTCAATTTCAGCGAGTGTTTCGGGGTCTCCGGCCTGCATTGCCACCAACTGCCCAGATGCCGCTGGAACGCTTGAACCCGACAAAGGAACCTCAGCATAGCGCCCACCCGCAGCCAGAATGTCCGCTTCAAGGGTTTTAGAATACGCCGGAAGAGTGGTGCCCATTTGCACAATCACGCGGTCGTTGCAGTTAGTAGGAAAGCCTGCGGTGCCCCGCTGCAATACTGTATCTACGGCATCTGCACTGGCCAGCATCAAAATGACGACGTCACTTTGTGCAAATATGTCCTCAGGCGATGTTGCGACCACGGCAGAGGTGTCTTGAAACCGTTTCAGTTTTTGGGAATCGCGCGTCCAGACAGCAAGGTTTGTCCCAGCGTCCAACAACCGAAGGGCCATGGGCATACCCATATCGCCCAAACCAATAAAACCAACTTTAACGGACATGAATTTCCCCTCAGCATGATAAACGTGCTTTTATACAATCGTTTGATCATTGCACGGCCGCGTTGAAATGCGAAGCTTGGGGTTAGACCGCCGCCAATCCTCGCTCAAATTCGGCAATCAGGTCGTCGATCCTTTCCAACCCAACCGATACACGGAAGAACCCTTCGGTTATGCCAATCGCTGCACGCTCAGCCTCGGTCAACGCCCGGTGAGAACTTGAAGGCGGATGCGAGAGCGTCGTTCCCACGTCCCCAAGCGTTGGGGCAAAGGCTAAGTTCTCAGCACCCAGCGTGAAAGCGTTGGCCTCTGGCCTTGTGCCATGCAATTCGAAGCTGACCATGTTGCAGCCGACCCCTTGAAACACGGCCTGGGCCCGTGAAGCATCTGGATGATCGACACGTGTTGGATAGAGCACCCGTTTAACCTTTGGGTGCCCCGCCAAATACGACGCCAGTTTCGTCGCGTTTTCCTGCGCGCGTTCAAATCTAAGCTCAAACGACAACAAACCACGCTCGGCGAGCCAGCAATCAAACGGGCTGGCTGTTAGGCCGGTTGTGACAGCAAAAGTGTGTAACCGTTCATTTAGCGCAGCAGTATTTGCGACAACGTAGCCAAGCGTGACATCTGAATGCCCTGCCATCAGCTTTGTCACTGAATGGATGACAATGTCTGCGCCGCGCTCCAAAGGTTTTACGGCTAGGGGCGTTGTGAATGTATTATCAACAGCCAGCAAAATGCCGCGCGCTTTACAAACCGCTGCTATTCCGTCGAGATCGGCAATCCGAATGGTCGGATTTGACACAAGTTCGATCAAGATAAGTTTGGTGTTCGGTTGTATAGCCGCTTCCATCGCTGCTGAATTCGTCGGATCTGCCAAAGATGTTTCGATCCCAAGGCGCGGAAGGTCTTCTTTCATCAGTCGCAAAGAGCGTCCGTATAGCTGATCGCCCCCAACAATATGATCTCCGCTCTGCAATAGGCCCATTACAACCGCTGTCACCGCTGCCATGCCCGAGCCGACGACAATTCCGCCATCGGCACCCTCAAGCGCATCGATCCGTTGGGCCAACACGTCAGCATTTGGGTGACCTTCGCGGGCATAAGTGTAGCCGTGCACGCGGCCTTCGTATTGGTCGTCTAGTGAATCCGGTGTGGCAGATGCGTAAACAACAGAAGGCATAATCGGCGTAACAACGGGTGATGAAACAGACTGGGGCATCCCAACGGGGCGCATCACGGTTTTCTTGTTCATTGAAGTGCCTTTCGTACCAATGTTCGGCTTAATGTGTAACCTGCAGCTGCGACCCGAAGCAATTCCACAAACGACCGGAAGTTTGTCGCAATTGAAGGCGATCTTATTGGATTACACTCACATGCTGAATTCTGGAAAGGGAGCCCTATGTCGCCAAAGACCATGACACCGAATTTGATCGGCGCTTTGTGCGCTTTGCCCGCTGCTTTTTTCTTTTCGGTCAATGATATGGCGATCAAAGTCCTGTCGGATGGATACGCCTTGCATCAGGTCGTCCTTATCCGGTCTGTTATTGGCATGGCTTTATGGATGTTGATCGCTTTGCCGTTCACAGGCTGGCAGGTCGTCAAAACCAAGCGACCCATGATGCATTTTGCCCGAGGTTTTTGCGTGGTGTTCGCGAACATGTCGTTCTTCCTTGGGCTGGCGGTTTTACCTTTGGCCGAGGCCGTCTCAATCTTTTTCATAAGCCCGCTGATTATCACCGTCTTTTCTGTCGTCTTCTTGGGCGAAAAGGTTGGACCGTGGCGGTGGGGGGCTGTTGCCATCGGGTTGGCTGGCGTTCTTGTCATCGTCAATCCCAGTGGGGCCAAGTTCCAGATTGCAACCATGCTGCCCCTTATTGCTGCGACCAGCTATGCCATATTGCACATCCTAACGCGCAAAATTGGCAAAACTGAAAGCGCAGCCACGATGCTTTTCTATATCCAGCTAACTTTTATCATGACAAGCGGCGCAATCGGATTGGCGCTAGGCGACGGCCGTTTTTCCGGCAACGCTGACCCTTCGCTTGAGTTTCTGACACGCAGTTGGACGGTCCCTGATATGGCTGACTGGTGGATATTCATGACCATTGGCGTCGGTAGTGCCGCTGGGGGCTATCTGATCTCGCAGGCCTATCGCTTGTCTGAAGCCGCCTTTGCAGCGCCATTTGAATACCTAGCTATGCCTTTGGCGATCCTTTGGGGGGTTCTGGTGTTCGGTGAGTGGCCAGACATGAATTCTTGGGTAGGTATGGCCTTGATCATTGGCTCGGGTCTTGTTCTTCTGTGGCGCGAGGCGCTTGGCAAACGGATGCTAAGCAAAAGATCACCGCGGTTGCGCAGATAACCGCCCCAGTCGGATAATAGTTATGACACCTGAAGCGGTGATTTTTGACATCGGCAATGTGCTGATCGAATGGCAGCCCGAGCGTTACTATGACGCCGTCATCGGCGAGGAGCGCCGCAAGGAAATGTTCGCCAACGTCGACCTGCATGGCATGAATGATCGCGTCGATCTAGGCGAGAACTTTACAGACGTGATCTATGAAACTGCCGAGGTCTATTCTGATTTCCGCGACGAAATCCGCATGTGGCACGACAAATGGATACATCTGGCTTCGCCGGCGATTGACCATTCGGTCCGGTTGTTGCGGGCTTTGCGTGTCAAAGGTGTTCCAGTGTTTGCTTTGACCAACTTTGGCATCGAAAGCTTTGACTACGCCGAGACCCAATATCCGTTCTTGGGCGAGTTCGATAAGCGTTACATTTCAGGGCATATGGGCGTCATCAAGCCTGATCCCAAGATATATGAAATGCTTGAACAGGATTGTGGCGTAGCCCCAGAAGCATTGTTGTTCGCGGATGACCGCGACGACAATATCGCCATGGCCCGCTCACGCGGTTGGCAGGCGCATTTGTTCGAAACGCCTCAGGGTTGGGCAGATGAGCTGGTGACCAAAGGAATGCTGACCAAGGCGGAAGCCGCATGAGCCAACCAGACTTTATTCCGTTCGATCAAGGTGACCAAATCCTCGATTGGATTGGTCTGACACAAGCGCTTGAACATGCGCATGCACTGCCCAAGGCCGAGATAAAAGATACGCTACTCTATCGCGGTAAAGACACCCTGCTATCGCGCGCCGCATGGATTGATGGCATGGGCGTTCTGGTAAAGTCGGCGACGGTATTTCCGGGCAACCACGATTTGGGCAAGCCGATGATCCACGGCAGCGTTAGCCTGTTTGACGATGCTGACGGGGATCTGTCCGCCTACCTTGATTTCAGGCTGGTGACCAAATGGAAAACTGCGGGCGACAGTCTGCTTGGGGCACTTAAATTGGCGCGACATGACAGTCGTAAAATACTGATCGTCGGGGCGGGTGAGGTCGCAAACAATCTGCGCCAAGCTTACGGCACTGGTTTCCCAGAGGCCCAATTCACCATTTGGAATCGCACAAAATCTAAGGCCGAGGAACTTGCACGTAAGTTCCCGAATACTGACGTTGCGGACGATCTTCCCACCGCTATTTCCCAAGCGGATATCATCACATCGGCCACGATGGTGTCCGAGCCTGTGATCAAAGGCGAATGGCTTCTCCCCGGTCAGCACGTTGATTTAATAGGTGCATACCGACCTGACATGCGAGAGGCTGACGACACCGCCATGCAGCGCGCGTCGGTATTTGTGGACAGCCTAAGCACCACTGTCGACCACATTGGAGAGCTGATCTTCCCTCTTGAAAGCGGGGCAATCACTGAGGATGACATTGGGGCGGACTATTATGACATCGCCAATATACGCCGACGCAGTGATGACGAAATCACGTTGTTTAAAAACGGCGGCGGTGCGCATCTCGATCTGATGACCAGCGCTTATATCTTAGATCAATGGAGAGCCACATGAGCATTTTGACTTGGGCGATGATATTACTCGGTCTCGCTGTGGTGGGTTTTCTGTTAGCACCTCGAATTGCAGAAAGTCGGCGCAATGCGATGGATACTATAGAAGCCCGGGCCAAAGCGCCGGGGAAGTTTGCAGAGCTTCCTTCAGGCGTGACCCACTATCGCTGGTTTGGTCCCGAAGATGGACCGATTATTGTTTGTGTGCACGGCCTCAGCACGCCAGCATTTGGATTTGTCGGCCTAGCAACTGCGTTGTCGATGAAGGGTTGGCGGGTGTTGACGTACGACATCTACGGGCGAGGGTACTCGGACAATTCCGCCGAAGATCAGAACCTCGGGTTTTTCCTGAGACAGCTTGATGAACTGCTTTTCGATCAAGGCGTCACGGACAAGTTTTCTATATTTGGCTACTCGATGGGTGGTATGATCGCTACCGGATATACCGCCCGATCACCGGAACGCGTGAACAAAATGATGCTGATAGGGGCAGGCGGCGTTGTAATGCCGCAAGAACGCAAGCGGGGCCTGGCCAGAGTGACCAACTTGCCAATTCTTAACAGATGGCTCGGCCTCATGTTTGGTGGGCGATCGCTTAGAAAATACATCAATGATGAAATCGGTGCCGATACTGTACGCGATCGTCAAATTGAACAGACCTACCGTCGTGGATATTGGCCGGCGCTTATGTCCTGCCAAGAACATTTCTTTGGTGAAGAGTTCGAGAGTAAACACAAAAAGATCGCCGCAGATGGGGTGCCGGTCTTAGCGATTTGGGCAAAACAGGATCAGGTTATTCCGATTGAGGCGCTTGGCGTTCTCGCCCAATGGAACCGTGGCGCGCGGCAAGAGATCCTTGAAGATGCCCAACACGGGCTGACCTATTCTCATCCCAAGGAGATTGCTGAATTCTTCCTTAAGAACGTCTAGCTGATCGCTTCATGTCGGCGCTCTTTGATCGGTAAGTGCACGATCGCCGAAAACGCACCGACGCCGATGCCAACCCACCATACGGCGGTGTAATCGCCCGTGATATCGTACATTCGACCACCAAGCCAAACACCCAAAAAACTGCCGAGTTGGTGGCTGAAAAATACGATGCCATAAAGCGTACCCATGTAACGCAATCCATAGATATGCGCGACTAAACCGCTGGTTAGCGGAACCGTCGCCAACCATAGTGATCCCATTGCAACGGAAAATATGATTACAGATGTCGGTGTCATCGGCATCATAATGAACACAGCCGCAATCAAGGTCCGACCTGTGTAAATTCCGGCCAACAAGTATTTCTTAGACCACCTGTTGCCCGCCCATCCTGCGGCCAAGGTGCCTGCAATGTTTGCCAAACCAATCAACGAAATAGCCACAGCGCCTAGCACAGACGTTGAAGTAATCCCGATGGAATACAAAGCGCCGCCTGGTAAGATTGGCCCGCACATCTCGGTTACGAAAGCTGGAAAGTGGGCTGTGATAAAGGCAAGTTGATAGCCACAACTGAAAAACCCCAAAAAGATCATCGCAAAAGTCGGGTCGCGAAATGCCTTGTTCAGTACACTGCCCATGCTTTCTTCAAGCTGAGCTTTAGACGCTGCGGGCGCCTTCATCATCGGCAATGCAAGCAGTGATAAAATAATTGCGGCCGAAAAGACCATGAACACCGACTGCCAACTCATTGCGGCCAACAACAGTTCGGCAATAGGCGCGCCAAACACCTGTCCGGCGCTGCCAGCAGCCGTTGCGATGGCCAGAGACATTGATCGGTTTTCGTCCGAAGATGCCCTTCCAACAATTGCAAGAATGACCCCAAAGCCCATGCCCGCGACGCCAAACCCTATCGGGACGGAGTATATCTGATGCGCCAGCGGCGTGACCGAACCCGCGGTCATCATCAGGCCGAATACATAGGCAAGCGCGCCAAGGATGATGGCTTTTCTGTCGCCCACCTTCTCTGCAATCGCGCCGAATATCGGTTGCCCAAATCCCCAGGCTAGGTTTTGGATTGCAAGCGCAAGTGAAAACTCGACCCGCAGCCATCCAAACTCTTGAGCGACCGGAATTTGGAACACGCCGAAACTGGCGCGAACGGCAAAACTGATCAGGATAATGATGCAGCCAGCGATCAAAACTGGTGTGATTAATGGAGTGGATTTTTGCATTTTGTGTCCTTAACCAGACCAGCGGTAGCTGATTTCCAGCAACAGTCAATCAGAACACTTGGTGACGCTGCGACTTGGTTTTCCTGAACAGCGTGCGGTTCGATGGTTGATGGACGCGCCATCGCGCGCTAAATCGAGATATGCAAAGCCTTTTGGAAATTTACCACGCCCGATGCGCCGCAGGAGATCTAACACTTGATCCCGCGCAAGAAGCTGCTTTGCCCCAGTTGGAAAACATTCGCGTAGCGCTCTCTGAGCCGGTAAAAAAGGGGTGGTTTAAGAAAGCACCCCCGCCGCCAAAGGGTCTCTATATTTGGGGCGGAGTGGGCCGCGGGAAGTCCATGTTGACGGACCTTTTCGTAGAATACTGTCCAGCCCCGGCGCTTCGTGTCCATTTTCATGCCTTCATGCAAGAAATCCATGAGGCTATGCACAAAGCCCGCGCAGACGGCATAGAAGACACGCTAAAACCTGTGGCCGCTGATGTTGCCCGCCGATTAAAAGTGTTGGCGTTCGACGAAATGCAGATCACCGATATCACCGACGCCATGATCGTAGGTCGCCTGTTTGAACTGCTGTTTGAGGCTGGTGTGGTGGTCATCACCACGTCAAATCGTGCGCCAGACGATCTCTATAAAAATGGACTGAACCGGCAATTGTTCCTGCCGTTTATTGAATTACTGAACCAAAAACTGGTGGTGTGGGAACTGACAAGCCCGAAGGACTATCGACAAGATCGATTGTCCGGCAACCCGACTTATTTCACCCCGATCAATGCCGAAAGCCGCGCGGCAATCGACGGGGTCTGGAAGGATTTCACGGGTGGGCAGGCGTCGCCCTTGATCCTTAAAGTGAAAGGCCGAGACGTCTTGGTGCCGCAATTCAGAAACGGCGTCGCCCGCGCAAGCTTTTTCGATCTGTGCGGTAAACTGCTGGGCGCGGCGGATTACTTGGCACTGGCCGACGCAGTGAACGTCCTAGTGTTGGAAAACATCCCGAACCTGTCGCGCAACAACTTTAACGAAGCAAAGCGTTTTGTGACGTTGATCGATGCGCTCTATGAAGCAAAAGTCAGATTGATCTGTTCGGCAGCGTCAAAACCCGAGACGCTTTATGTTGAGGGCGAGGGCGTGTTTGAATTTGAGCGTACGGCCAGTCGATTGCGTGAGATGCAGGCGGATGATTGGGGCGCTTAAAGGCGCTTCGATCACGCTCAGCCGCCTAACTGGGGTCGCATGGCTTGATAGATTACCGCGGCAGCTACGTTTGCTAGGTTGAGCGAACGAACGCGTGTATCGAGCATCGGCAAGCGCACTGTTCGATCTTCCATCCCGTCTAAAATTTCCGCTGGCAGGCCTTTGGATTCACACCCGAATACCAGATAGGCGTCCTGTGGATAGTCGGGTTCGTAGACAGTTTGCGCGCCGTGTTCTTCAAATAAATATAGGCTTTCCGGCGAAGGTTTGCGTGCACTCAGGAAATCCTGCCAACTATCATATTCGCTTAGGTTAACGTATTTCCAGTAGTCGGTTCCGGCCCGCCTGACTGCCTTTTCATCGAGGGAAAACCCGTAAGGCTTGATCAATATCAGCTCAAGGTTCAGCGCAACGCAAGTCCGCCCAATGGCGCCTGTATTGTATGGAATTTCGGGCGTTACCAAAACGATTTTTAGGCAGGGATCAGACATGGGATGTGAAGGCTTTCTTATTTGGGAACCTAGCACTCGCCATGCACCAGATAGAATTTCCGTCAACCAAACTCAAAGGGCATCAATTTTCCAGGAACTCGTGAGCCTCGAGAAGTGTCGTCGTAAGGCCGTCAAAAAAGCCCGGAACATCAATGTCCACATGGCTTAACGAAATATGGTCGTCGTCAGGATCGATACTATCGGTGGCGTTCACTTTAAAAAATTCACCTGAGGTGCTGCGCAGTTCGCGGTAACTCGCGCCTGTTCCGTGTTTAAGAACATTGATCACAAGGTAATACTCATGGATTCTGGCAGCGAGGTCTGAGTGCCCAGCCTTCAATAGCGCGGCTTCTAGTTTTCGCGAAAACGGTCCCCGCTTGAAATGGTTCTGCATGCGTGCCTCGAAAAGAGTGAACGCATCAATAGCCGCTAGCTTAAGCGCGACAGTTGCCTCGTGGAATTCTTTAGCCAGATTTGGAGTCGCGGATTGGCCGTTCGATTGTTCCTGAACACCCAAAATTGTATTTTGAAGCACCTTTGCGTTGTCCTGCGCGGCAACAATAAGTTCAGGCACTGTCTGTGGGGTATCCATGGTTCACTCTCCGTTAGTCAAAATTAGCACTTGCTTAAACCACGCTTTATGGAATGCGTACCAACGTGCTCTTTGATTGGTCACCTAATACAGATCGCCCGGAATGCAACAAGCATCGGCCCTTTGCACCCAAACTCCTCCTTAGACAGCTCTCCCAAGACGTTTTGTGACAATCGATGGGATTATTCGTGCGTTCTAAGGATAGTGCCAGCCAAGTAGAGCGAACCACATATAAGAATACGGGCCTGTGGGTTCGTCGCGGTGATTTCAGTAACAGCCTCGGTGACAGAATTGGCCATCGACGAGGGAATGCCTGAACTCGTACCGTGAGCAGCAGTTACATCGCCGGGTAGGGTGTTCGTTTCACCGGGTATGGATACGCCTGTAAGACTGGCCGCAAAAGGCACCAATGGGGCAAGATAGCCCGAGACATCCTTGGTGTTCATCATCCCGCAGATCAAATGGGTTTCACGTTGCGGCAGCCGAGACAATGTTTCGGCCAAGGTGATGCCGCACGCGGCGTTGTGGCCACCGTCTAGCCAGAATTCGGCATTTGGCGCGCTTTCTAGTAGGGGACCGGATTTTAGCTTTTGCATGCGTGCAGGCCAAACGGCTTTTGTTACAGCGGCCTCACAGGATGCGTCGTCAAAACCAAGGTGACGCAGCGCAGCGATGGCGACGCCTGCGTTTTGAAACTGGTGGCCGCCCATCAGTGATGGTGGCGGTAGGTCGAGCAGCCCATTGTCGTCTTGATATACAACACGCCCGCGTTCTTCGGATACGTGCCAATGCTGCCCTTCGGCCAACATCGGGGCACCGAGTTTGGTGATTTTCGCTTCGATAACATCCATCGCGTCTTCAGTTTGGCGCGCAACAACACAAGGAACGAGGCGTTTGATGATTCCAGCCTTTTCGCCTGCGATTTCCGCGACCGTTTCGCCTAGAAACTGTGGATGGTCGTAGGAAACCGGTGTGATGATCGTCAGCGCTGGCTTCGCAACCACATTTGTAGCATCCAGCCGCCCACCAAGACCAACCTCAAGCAAGACATAGTCCGCAGGGGTGCGCGCAAACGCAAGGATCGCAGCAACGGTAGTGATCTCAAAGTAGGTGATGCTTTCAGTGCCGTTGGCTTGATAGCATTCGTCCAGAACCTCGGTCAGGTAGTCCTCAGAGATCAATTCCCCCGCAAGACGGATACGTTCGTGGAATCGTGCGAGATGCGGCGACGTATATGCGTGTACCCTTTTGCCAGCAGCCTCAAGCCCCGCGCGGATCATCGCTTGGGTAGAGCCTTTGCCATTGGTTCCGGCGATATGAATGACGGGCGGAAGATCGTTCTGGGGGTTGCCCAGGCGTTCCAATAATCGCCAAACGCGATCCAGCGTTAGGTCGATTATTTTCGGGTGCAGCGCCATCATCCTGTCGAGGATGACGTCCGATGAAACGGCGGTCATCCCTTCGCTACGTCTGCTTCAGGTTCTGGTGTCGGCGCAGGTAGATCACCTTTGATCGCCGGGCCGTTGCCCATCAACATGCGGATTATGGTGATAAGCTCTTCGCGCATCTCGGTGCGTTTGGTCACACGGTCCAACATACCGTGATCCAACAGATACTCAGCGCGCTGAAAGCCTTCGGGCAGCTTTTCGCGGATCGTTTGTTCAATCACGCGTGGGCCTGCGAAACAAATCAGTGCATTGGGTTCAGCGATCTGAACGTCCCCTAGCATTGCGTAGGATGCGGTTACGCCGCCAGTCGTTGGATGCGTCAAAACCACAATGTAAGGAAGCTTGGCCTCTTTCAGCATTTGAACGGCAACTGTGGTGCGCGGCATCTGCATCAGGGACAGGATGCCCTCTTGCATGCGCGCGCCCCCGGCGGCTGAGAACAATACTAGCGGACGCTTCAATTCAACGGCACGTTCAGCAGCTGCGATAATCGCGTTGCCGACGTACATGCCCATTGATCCGCCCATAAACGAGAAGTCCTGCGCCGTCGCTACGATCGGTGTGCGTCCAATTTCACCCTCAACAACCAACATCGCTTCTTTTTCGTTGGTTTTCTTTTGGGCCGCTTTCATCCGCTCGGGATATTTTTTCTGATCCTTAAAGTGCAGTGGATCAGTCAAGGGCTCGGGTACGTCGACCTCGACGAAAATGCTGCCATCAAAGAGCGCTTCGAATCGTGCACGCGGTGTGATCGCCATGTGGTGATCGCAATTAGTACAAACGTTTAGATTATCTGCCAATTCGCGATGAAAAAGCATGGTTCCGCATTCATCGCATTTCTTCCAAAGGTTCTCGGGCACTTCGCGCCGTGAAAAAATGGAGTTAATTCGCGGGCGGACGTAGTTTGATATCCAGTTCATCGCAGTTCCCTGAGAGCGTTGTTACAGACCTAAATAAGCGGCCTTGCGATCAGTTGCAATCCAGAGTCGGCGGATCAGGCTTGTCTGAAAGCGCACAGTCAATTATTCCGTTGTCCCAAGACATTGGGAGAAGCAGCTTAGCGCCATCAAAAAAGCAAAAAACGGCGCGCTGGATAACAACACGATGAGAGATTTTTGAAACAGATAGCGACCCTTGCGGTCTTGATCTTACTCAGTGCCTGTACGGGCGCAGATTTCGTAAGCCTTGGGCCAACGGATGACGCCGTTCGGTCGGTCGATGTGCACGGTGGCGATGTTACTATCGCAGCGCCCTCTGGGTTCTGCGTTGAGACGGGCATTAGCAAACCGCAAGATGGCTTTGTTGTCATGGGCGGGTGCAATGTCATTACACGCGGCAAGGCGTTTGGTCCCGTGAACAATGCAATCATCGTGATTTCGGTTTCGCAGGAACGCGCAGATGGATTGGCCAGCTCTAGTCGCTTGGCCTCTATGGTTGGCGATAAAGGCGTATTGGATACCAAATCAACCGAAGGCGTCAGCCTTGTGCATCTGGCATCAGGCGGGGACACTTATATTCCCGGCGGCGATCCCAAAAACTGGCAAGGCGTAGCAACCGTGAACGGCTATCTGGTGTTAATGAGTGTCTATTCTGAGGTTGGCGGGACAGCCTCAAAAGCTACTGGCGGGGATTTGGTCGTCAATCTGGCGCAGGTCATTCGGTTGAATAGTCCTTTTCGAATGTTGCCAAAACCTCCGAAATTGCGGCCGACTTAGCGTCGCTCTGTCAAATTGCTGCTTTGTAAGCCAACCGCCTTTCAGTAAAGATTATGGGGCTGACCCAGATAACGCGAAAAAGGTGTTATCATGGGAAGCATGCGGAAGAGTCGCTTAAGTAAGTATAAACAGGGTCGCCTGGTCGAGCATTTTGTTGCCGGAACCACGGCTCGAACTGCGGCCAGTTTATGTG
>JAQWQJ010000053.1 GCA_029244725.1 Paracoccaceae bacterium | reverse complement strand
CACATAAACTGGCCGCAGTTCGAGCCGTGGTTCCGGCAACAAAATGCTCGACCAGGCGACCCTGTTTATACTTACTTAAGCGACTCTTCCGCATGCTTCCCATGATAACACCTTTTTCGCGTTATCTGGGTCAGCCCCATGTTCTATATTGGTTAGGAATCAATTACTGGAGCAAGTTCCATGTCAGCAGTGCAGCCACAGACTTCTTTGTCTCCAAATCCTTCAAATGACTATCATCGAGACATTGGCGAAGCGCAACGCTTAGAAATTTATCAGCAGCTACGTGTGTGGCTGACTGAACCTGTTGGTCAGAGTGTTTTGACCCAAGTTGATGTCGAACGCTTGATCGCGTTTTTGGGTACGTTGGAATACAGTGCCGTGCGCAAAGTAGAGAGCCCCTAGTTTTCAAAAAGAGAGTATGACGTGCCCCAGCCATTTGTCACTCGAATGACGGTAGAAGAGCGGGTAGAGCGAGCCAAATCGCTTACGAGCAAGCTGATTTCTCATGCGAATGCTCTGATGGCTTCAGCTGAAAATAACGCAATTGTTCTTTACACAGACACTTTGGCGGCACAAATCCCAAAGTCATATGCCGCAAATGCTTTCAACGAACTCCAAAGAAGCATGCATTATTATTTTCTGATTAGATTGTCTGCTCTTTGGGATAAGCCCTCGCAGGACCGAGAAAGCATTCTTTCGTTAATTGCTCTTATTGATGACGCGGCCGTCGTTGATCGCTTCGTGAGTGATACATATGCTTATCACTCTAGTTTGGCAGAGCCTAGATATGTCACACCAGAGGAAGATCCCGATGTTAGCGAAATGCTCAGACAACACTGGTTGGCAGAGCGTGTATCAAGAGCTGAAGAAGAAAGCTGGAAGGTGCAAGTGCGGGTGAAGAGCGCCCGGCGTATGGTGGATTTTATTGCCCGAAGATATGTCGACGAGGGGGTGCGCGAATTTCGCGACCGTTACATTGCTCACAATCTGAACTTGGATCTAAGCAATAAACACCGACCAGTGTCACTACAATATGGCGATGAAAATAGGCTTTTTTTATACACAACTCGTATTCTTGATAGGCTACATCTTGCCTTAAACGGAACTAGTTTTGGGTGGGACATGGCTAGGGAACACGCTAAACGAAATGCCACTGAACTTTGGACCTCATGTGAATTCAATATTGGTCGTGAATAACCAATCGGCAACATCAAGGTCATTTTTCCTGCCAATATCGTTCGGCATTATGGGGCGTGTGCAAGGCTATAAATTTCGCATGGGGGATAAATTGGGGGATCAAATTGCATGGCAAATCCCTAAAATACTGTGATTAATATATTTTTCGGAATTAAATGGTGCCCCCACACGGACTCGAACCGCGGACCTACTGATTACAAATCAGTTGCTCTACCAGCTGAGCTATAGGGGCACTAGCGGTCGGCTATCATTGTGCAGAAATGAGATCAATACGGTTTTTTCACTTCAACCCAAAAAATTGCGTCTTTTAGTCAAGAAATTTGCCGGGGCGCTTTGAAGTGGCGGTTCCTTGAATATAAAGCGATTTCATGCGCTTGGCTTCTTCGCGTATATTGAACTCTTCAGCGACTTTCGTGCGGCCTGCTAAACCCATTTTCCGCCGCTTTTCGGGGTTATTTGCCATTGTCAGGATGGCTTGTGCCAATTGGTCAGAATCACCTGCTTCGATGAGCAACCCAGTTTCATTGTTTGCAATCAATTCGGAAACTCCTGCCACGTCAGTTGCAATGGCTGGGCGGGCTGAGGCGAGGGCTTCCATGTAGACAACCGGCAAGCCTTCGGCATAGCTAGGCAGGACAAGGCAGTCGGATGCTTCAATTCTGCGTGCGACCGCGTCTTGGGACAGGTAGCCATGAAATGTGATGCCGGGAATATTTGATGCGCGGGCCTCAAGCTCTTCTCTAAGGCTTCCGCCACCGACGATGTCCAAGGTGATGTCAGATCGGGTTGCGTGGACTTTTTCCAAAGCATCAAAAAGGATCGGCACGCCTTTGATTGGATCAAGACGGCCAACAAATACGAGTTTCAATCCATCCGACGGTGATTGCGCGGTGTCTTGGTACACTTCAGGGAAAACACCGCAGTGAATGATGAACAGTTTTTCATCATGCTGTTCGTTCGCAATCCTGGACGCGAAATTGCGAGAATATTCGCTAATGCAAACCGTAAACTTTGAGAGTGCAATTTTCTTGTCCATAGCCCATCCAAGCGGATCGTCCAGCTCGGTCGGTCCGTGGATGGTGAAGCTAAATGGGATGCCACTAAGCTGGGACGCCAGCATGGCGACGGTCGCGCTTTGATCTCCAAAGTGATTGTGAAGATGGGTAACGCCGTTTTGCCGCATTTGACGGGCGATAATCCCAGCCTCGGCGAAATAAGCAATTTGCTTCAAGAAGCCTTTGATACCCGGTCGGAATGATCTTAGCGCCAATGACAAACCCCGAAAGTATCGAATAGGGCTGGTCAATTTCAGTACGGCATGCGCCTTGATCGTCTTCCAGAATGCACCATTTCCAAGAACGTAAAAGGTATTTTCCCTTTCGTCATGTTCGGTTTGGCCAATCATGTGTTCATCTGCGGGTCTGCGAATAGAGGCTGTGCAGATATCCATATCCAACTCTCGCAACGCCGAAATTTCGCGCTGGATAAAGGTGTGCGAGGCGGCCGGATACAGTGTTGTCAAATACAGGATCTTAGGGCGCGTGGCCGAATGGTCCAGGGATGGGGCAGGGGACATGAAGCGATCCGTCGTCAGTCGAAAATGAGTTTTGCTTAAACCTACAAGAATCCCACTGATAGGCAACGGCGGCTTTGCAATGGAGTAACTGGACATGTCGGTTGAATCCCGTCAAGAACAGAGCATTGATTTAGGAGTTACCATGAACGGTACATTTGCAGTCCTGACCTTATTGCTGGGCATGAAAGAGGCTTACACTGATTGCCAGAGCGAGTGTTTGGCCAAGCATGAGGTTCAAGACAGGATTTCGTTGTCTCAAGGCTCGCTTCAGTTCCAAGGTGATGTCATCGGGCGCGAGGTATACGTTCGCTATGATGGTCCGCATGCGAATGGTCCATTTCAGGCAATCTACGGTGCGTCCTATTCGTCGCTAGGCGATTTTTGGGCGGGTGCGGGTCATTCCTATACAATGAAGACAGGTGACTTTGGGCTTTACGCAGAGGTGCATGCGATGACCGGCATCTATGTGCAGGGGTCTGGACCTGATCTTGGTGGGCCGATTGAATTTAGGTCCGGCGCTGAGATTGGTTACCAATTTCCGGCTGGATGGCGTTTGGCAGCAAGCTATGATCACCGTTCAAACGCCGAGATTTTTGCACTGAATCCTGGCGTTGAGACTGTTCAGGTTCGGTTATCCAAACCGTTGAACTAAAGTCACGTTTTTCGAAAGCTTACAATTAAAGCACGATCAGCTGAATGGTCGTGATCTGAGTTTGCGTAGATGGCAACCTCTTCCTTGTGAAAGTCTTTAATCGCGTCGGATTCAATGAGTGACATAAACTTATCGCCAAACCCAAGCGTGTCATAATGGATAAGATTAACTGAAAGCACAAAAAGACACTCTGTTTGGCCAAGAAGCAGCGCCATATCGATTGCGTCTGGTCCGAGGTGTCCATGGGTGAATGTGCCTGAACATAAGACTGCCATATATACATCCTCATGCCCTTCGACCGACTTGGTGAGATCGATTTGGAACAGATCGCGGTAGATGCCTTTTAGGCCCGCCTTTTCCAGCATTTCGACAGAAATGTCGAAACCGTCAATATCGGCAGCTAAATCGCCAAGAGCATCGGCAACAAGACCTGTCCCGCAACCGAGATCAGCGATTGGCACGTCGCCTTGGATTCTAGAAAGCATATAAGCCTGGGCGACTTGCGCAGGCAAAGTAAAACCCAATGCGTCTGCGAAATCGGAATCGTAAGATTCAGAGAAATCTCGATAGAAAGTCACGTTGTCCTCGGGCGTCGTCAAGCCATACGCGCCTTCGAGAAGTACTTGTCCTTCGGATTTATTGTTTGTCATTGTGTCTTCTCCCTGACCCCAAAACCAATATGGGTCTTGGGATCAGGGACGTCAAAGCTGCTATTCAGCCGCTTCTGCGTAATCTGACATTGGTGGGCATGTGCAAACTAAGTGGCGATCCCCCCATGCATTGTCGACACGGTTCACGGGTGGCCAATATTTATCGACACGGAAAGCACCGGGCGGGAAGCAACCTTGTTCACGCGTATACGGGCGATCCCAATCCCGAACGAGATCCTCCATAGTATGAGGTGCATTCTTAAGTGGGTTGTTCACCGGCGCCATTCGGCCTTCTTCGATGTCCCGAATTTCCTCTCGAATGGCGAGCATCGCGTCACAGAACCTATCGAGTTCGGCCAAGTTTTCAGACTCGGTCGGTTCGATCATTAATGTGCCAGCCACCGGCCAACTCATAGTTGGGGCATGAAAGCCGCAATCCATCAAGCGCTTGGCAATATCTTCGACCGAGACATCTGCACTTTCTGCAAATGGTCGGGTGTCTATAATGCATTCATGCGCTACGCGACCCTGCTTACCTTTGTAGAGAACGTCGTATGATCCCTCCAGGCGTTTGGCTATGTAGTTTGCGTTCAAGATTGCGACGCGGGTGGCTTGTGTTAGACCTTCGCCGCCCATCATGTGGATATAAGCGTAGCTGATTGGCAATACTGAGGCTGAGCCAAAAGGTGCTGCGCTGACGGGGCCTTGCTCGCCTCCTGTTTCGGGATGACCGGGCAAGTGAGGGATCAGGTGCGATTGCACGCCAATCGGCCCCATGCCGGGTCCGCCGCCGCCATGCGGGATGGCAAACGTTTTGTGAAGGTTCAGATGGCTGACGTCTCCGCCCAAGTCGCCCGGTCGGGACAGTCCGACCATAGCGTTTAGGTTCGCGCCGTCGATATAGACTTGTCCACCGTGACTATGGGTGATCTCGCACACATCGCGGACGGTTTCTTCAAACACGCCGTGGGTAGATGGATAGGTGATCATGCAGCCCGCAAGGTTTTCAGAATGCTTTTCAGCCTTGGCACGGAAATCATCTAGATCAATGTCGCCGTTTTCAGCCGACTGAACAACAACTACCTTCCAGCCAACCATTTGGGCGCTAGCAGGATTGGTGCCATGTGCGCTCATTGGGATAAGGCAAACATCGCGGTGTCCTTGTCCATTGGCACGGTGATAGGCAGAGATCGAAAGCAGGCCTGCGTATTCACCTTGCGCGCCAGAGTTTGGTTGCATCGAGATGGCAGCATACCCAGTGATGTCACAAAGCTTTGCCGATAGATCATCAATCATTTCAGCGTAGCCGAGCGCTTGATCCTTTGGGCAATACGGGTGCAGCAAAGAAAACTCACGCCAGCTAACCGGCATCATTTCGGCGGCAGAGTTCAGTTTCATAGTGCAAGAACCTAGCGGGATCATCGCGCGATCAAGGGCCAGATCACGGTCAGCGAGGCGACGCATGTAGCGCATCATCTCAGTCTCAGCCCGGTTCATGTGGAAAACGTCGTGCTCAAGGTACTTGGATTTTCGATGCATTTCCGCAGGAACGCGATATTCTGGGGCAAAGTTATCGTCACTTCGCGCAATACCAAACGCTCTCCATACGTTTTCGATTACGTCTGGGCGCGTTGTTTCGTCCAAAGTGATGCCAACTCGGGTTTCGCCAACTTTGCGTAAGTTAACTTTTTCGTCCACCGCAGACTTCATAACGGCAGCCTGCAGAGGACCAACGTCGACAGTTATTGTATCAAAGTAAGCGCTAGGATCGACCTTGAAGCCTGCCGCCTCGAGGCCTTTTGCCAAACGCACGGTTTTGCGGTGAATTCGCTGGGCAATAGCTTTTAGTCCGTCAGGTCCGTGGAACACCGCATAGAACGACGCCATAACTGCCAGAAGTGCCTGGGCGGTACACACATTCGATGTCGCCTTTTCGCGACGGATGTGTTGTTCGCGGGTTTGCAGTGACAAACGATATGCGCGGTTCCCGTGGCTATCAATTGAAACACCGACGATGCGACCTGGCATGTTGCGTTTGTAGGCGTCTTTGGTTGCCATATACGCAGCATGCGGTCCGCCATAGCCCATTGGGACGCCAAACCGTTGCGTTGTGCCAACCGCGATGTCAGCCCCCATTTCGCCGGGCTCTTTAAGTAGGGTCAGTGCTAAAGGGTCAGCGCTAACAACTGCGATAGCCTTGTTCGCGTGTAGTTTTGCAATGTGATCGGTGAAATCGCGGACGTGCCCGTAGGTGCCGGGGTATTGGAAGATTGCGCCAAATACTTGCGTCGCATCCATTTTGTCTGGGTTGCCAATTATAACTTCAATGTCCAATGGCGCCGCACGAGTCTGGATGACTGCAATGTTTTGTGGGTGGCAGTCACGATCGACGAAAAACGCTTTGGCTTTGGACTTTGAGACGCGCTGGGCCATGGTCATCGCTTCGGCGCAAGCCGTAGCTTCGTCTAGAAGTGACGCGTTCGCTACCTCAAGCCCAGTCAGGTCGCTGATCATCGTCTGGTAGTTAAGCAATGCCTCAAGACGCCCCTGAGAAATCTCAGGCTGATATGGGGTGTATGCCGTGTACCATGCCGGATTTTCCAGAATGTTACGCTGAATGGCCGGTGGCGTCACAGTTCCATGGTACCCTTGACCGATCAGGCTGGTCAGGACTTTGTTCTTACTCGCCACTAGGCGCATATGATGCAGCAGCTCGCGTTCCGACTTTGGGCGCGAAAAATTGAGCGGCGCTTCTTGTCGGATGGACTGAGGAACGGTTTCGTCAATTAACTGGTTCAGTGAGGAGACATCGAGCGCCGCAAGCATTCGATCCATCTCCACAGGAGACGGGCCAATGTGTCGGCGGTTGGCAAAGTCGTATGGCAGGTAGTCCGTAGGCGTAAACGGCATAGCAATAGCTTTCTTGTTCAGCAGGTGCTGCAGGAAAAAGGGTAGGGGGGCAGAGGTTTTCTCTGCCCTCGGGATTAACCGATCAGATCTTTGTAGGCGGCTTCATCCATGTAATCGTCTAGCTGAGATGCATCAGCCGTGCGGATTTTAAAGAACCATGCGTCGCCGGTTGGATCTTCGTTGATTTTACCCGGGTCGTCTTCAAGCGCTGAGTTTACTTCGACAATCTCACCATCCAGCGGTGATATGACGTCCGAGGCAGCCTTAACGCTTTCGATCACAACACATTCGTCGCCTTTAGCGACGGTCGCGCCTTCTTCGGGCATCTCTACAAAGACGATGTCACCAAGTGAGGTCGCGGCATGTTCAGTGATGCCCACAGTGACGATGCCGTCATCATCGGCCAGAAGCCATTCGTGCTCTTCAGTGTATTTCATTGGGTAGGTCCTTTTCGTTATCTCTTGAAATTTGCAGGTATGAAGGGAAGGGCGGCTACAGTGATCGACTGACGCTTGCCGCGTAGCTCTCCGTAGACCGTTGTCCCAACGCTTGAGAGGTTCGTTGGCAGATAGCCCATGGCGACAGGGCCGCCGACAGTGGGACCAAATCCGCCAGATGTAATGGTTCCGATCTGCTCGGTCGCATCTTCAGATGCATATAGCGGGACACCCTCGCGCATTGGGGCCCGACCCGTAGGGCTTAGACCAACGCGTTTTCTTGATGCTCCGTTTGCCATTTCGGTTTGAATTCGTTCTGCACCGGGATAGCCACCATCACGAGAGCCGCCAGCGCGCCGGGATTTTTGGATCGCCCAAGTCAGACCACCCTCAACAGGCGATGTCGATGCGTCGATGTCATGTCCATAAAGGCAAAGGCCTGCTTCCAGTCTAAGGGAATCGCGTGCGCCAAGTCCGATAGGTTCGACATCAGGATGATCTAGTAGCGCTTCTGCTAATGCGACGGCCATGTCAGAGGGTACAGAAATTTCGTACCCGTCTTCACCTGTATACCCTGATCGCGAGATCCAGCAGTCACAACCGACTAGCTCAATTGTTGCGACGTCCATAAACTTCATGTCCGAAACAGCTGGGTTCAACGTGCTTAAAGCTGTCGCGGCAGAGGGGCCTTGGATCGCGAGCAATGAGCGGTCCTCAATCACCTCGACACTTACATCGCTCGGCAAGTCTGCCTTCATGCGTGCAATGTCTGCGTCTTTACACGCAGCGTTAACGACGACAAATAGGTGATCTCCGCGATTGGCAAACATCAGGTCGTCCTCGATGCCACCGTCAGCATTGGTAAAGAACCCATAGCGTTGGCGTCCTTCGGACAATCCAAGGACATCGACTGGTATCATCGCTTCGAATGACAGCGATACATGTTCGATGCTTGATGAGCGCAATATGACCTGCCCCATATGACTGACGTCAAACAATCCAGCTTTCGCACGTGTATGAAGATGTTCCTTCATAACGCCGGCTGGATATTGAACAGGCATTTCATATCCAGCAAAGGGAACCATTTTGGCCCCAAGCCCCAAATGCAAATCGTATAACGGCGTACGCGCCAGATTGGACATAATCCATCTCCGTATTGCTAGCCGATTGAAAATGAATTCTCGCGGCACCAAAAGACCACCTGCTGGTGATCCAAGATGCCCCCTCTGTCCTTTCGCCTGAGATCGTTATCCCTTCGGCGGACGCAATAACGTCACTCTCCAGAGTCTTGTGTATTCTAAGACGGTCCTGAAGCCTGAGAGTTTCCGGGGCGGTTGCTCCTTCGGCACTGGCAAGGCCAGTTCTCCCATCAAAGAATGGGTATACCGTAGAATACCTAACGATTCTGGGCAAGCGATTCCGAAATCACATCCAATAAAAGTGTTATGAGAAGTGAGAGATGTCGTGCTAGCGTGAATTCAATGGGCGGCAAACGTCCAATGAGCAGTGCAAATACCCTGAAACTTAACGATTTTGGGGTGCTGGAAATTTTTTTGCATTTGGTCGAAAAAACCTCTTGCAGCTTTCTACCAGTAACCTTAGAACCCACCTCACCGGCGCTGCTCAGGCAGACACGGGACGGGACAGAGACACGCTAGTGACTAGGTTCTAAGAAAATCAGAGGTAAGACTGGACGGGCGCGCCACACAATTTAGGGCGCATCTGTTGGGTTTTTGTCGCTGAATGCTGTTTGAAATGATTGGTATCTGAAGAGATATGTGGGCGGTTTGGTTTGTTTCGACGAACGGACGTCTGGATATCGCATCTATAGGTTTAGGCCGATGATTAGATGTCAGCTTCACTGTTTGGCGTGGTTTTTGGTTTT
>JAQWQJ010000052.1 GCA_029244725.1 Paracoccaceae bacterium | reverse complement strand
GGTGTTCCAAAGGCCCAATTTGGACTATATTTGAAGGAATGTGAGTGGCGTTTTAACAACAGTGACCCGTCAGTGCAATTATCACAGCTAAGACAATGGGTTAAGAAGTATTTGAACTAGTTATCTGGGTCAGCCCCAAGATTATTTCACAAGTTTCAGGTCCCACTCGGTTCTATATGGCAGACTCAAAGAAAATACTGATCGCAGACTGGTTTTATTCGGCCTTGCTACGCATGTGGAACCGAATGGCGTTGCGGGCAGACACGACTGATCTAAGCAAGCTGCGCAGTCAGCGAACACGTGCACGTGTGTTGCGCTATCACCTGAACCGATTGATCCATGTTGCCGACAATAGACTGGCGTTGCCGTTGATCGGATCGACGGCCATTCAAAAGCCTTACGATGCAGATTGGGCATGGCGGCCTGAGATTTTTCGCGGATCGCTAACTTCGCCCGGGCTTTCCTCGGTCGACAGCAAAACGAAAATGGGCGAGCAGGTGACGCTATTTCACGATTGCGTCGAATCTGAACTTACGCTTCGCCAGCTTCGCAATACCCGGGAAGAAGATTTAGCGCCCTATGGCCTCCGGATGGACGTTTTCAGGTTTGACGGTTCATTTTTGTCCCTAGCAATCGATCTTCCGGAAGAGGCCGTAGATGGCCTTGGGCGTCGACATCTGATCCGGCTGGAAACGATTGTCGAGATGGAGAAGCCGCTCGAGATTTTTGCCCGTCTGAACGTGCGCCATGGTCCAAACTCTGAACAAATGGTGCGCGAGCTGCCGTTGAACGAACAAAACGTCATGGTCGAGTTTGATCTTGGATACACGCGCTTGAACGAAAAGCGGGTTGAGAATGCTTGGATCGATTTGATTTTCGAAGGCCCTGAAATGAATCAAGTTATTTTGCGCGACCTGACCCTATCCCGCCGACCCCGCGCCGAGTTCTAGGAGATTGAGAATGAGCACTTCAGCTGTGACCCTGACTCCGAAGCGCCTATTTGAGGGCGTATGGACTGCAATTGTTCGGACAACTGCGTCTGAGGCACCCGACCTGATCGTGACCCATCTGGAGAAACCCCTGCTTGGAGTGTCACTGACTCAGACCGAAACCACAGGCCAATGGGAACTCAAAGTTCCTGTACCACTGGAAGCAATATGCGACGGAGTGCAGACATTTCTGGTGACTGACGCTGCAACAGATGAAGAAGTTGGTAGTTTCACCCTGATCTCTGGTGAAGCGCTGGGTGACGACATCCGCGCCGAGATGGATCTGCTGCGGGCAGAGCTTGATATGCTAAAACGCGCGTTCAGGCGGCATTGTTTGGAAACGATGTAGGCTTACCTTAGTCGACCTCACGTCAACGTAAGTATTCGCAAGTTCTGACGCTAGGTTCCGCGTGACAGCAGCGCAGGGCTTCTGAATGCTGCAGTCAAAGGAGCGCCCAATGTCTGACTACCCCAATTTACTCGCCCCGCTTGATCTTGGTTTCACAACTTTGAAAAACCGCGTCCTAATGGGCTCGATGCATACAGGGCTTGAGGAAACCAAGGACTGGCAGCGCGTTGCGCGTTTCTACACTGAACGTGCTGAGGGTGGCGTGGCCTTGATCGTCACAGGCGGCATGGCCCCAAACAAAGAGGGTGGTGTTTTTCCCGGGGCGGCTGGATTATTCTCGGACGAGGACATCGCCAACCACAAGATCGTCACCGACAGTGTCCACGCCGCGGGTGGCAAGATCGCCATGCAAATCCTTCATGCGGGACGTTACGCTTATGGTAAGGGATGCGTCAGCGCCTCGGCCATAAAATCCCCGATTAGCCCGTTTGCCCCGACTGAACTTGATGAAGAAGGTATCGAGAAACAGATAAGCGACATGGTTACCGCCGCCACCCGAGCGCGCGAAGCTGGCTATGACGGCGTCGAGATCATGGGGTCCGAGGGATACTTCCTTAACCAATTCCTCGTGACTCATGTGAACAAACGCACCGACCGTTGGGGCGGTTCATATGAAAACCGCATGCGCCTGCCGGTCGAAGTAGTCCGCCGTTGTCGAGAAGCCGTTGGTGAAGATTTCATCATAATCTTCCGCCTGTCGATGATTGACCTGATCCCTAATGGCTCAACCCACGACGAGGTTGTGCAACTGGCTCAAGCGGTTGAAGCTGCAGGTGCTACAATATTTAACACCGGTATCGGTTGGCACGAAGCCCGCATTCCCACAATTGCGACAAGCGTTCCGCGTGCAGGGTTTGCTTGGGTGACAAAAAAGTTGATGGGCAAGGTGGACATTCCGGTCATCACATCGAACCGTATCAACACCCCCGACGTCGCCGAGGACGTCCTGTCTGATGGCTGCGCTGACATGGTCAGCATGGCGCGACCTTTCCTTGCCGACAGTCAGTTTGTTGCCAAAGCCGCCAGCGGACGCGGAGCCGAGATTGCACCGTGCATCGCTTGCAACCAAGCGTGTCTGGATCACACATTTTCGGGCAAGCTGACCTCTTGCTTGGTGAACCCTCGTGCGTGTTCGGAAACCGAATTGCTGATCACTAAGGCGACGGCGCGAAAATCTATCGCCATCGTTGGCGCGGGTCCGGCTGGCTTGTCTACAGCGCTGACGGCCGAAGAGCGTGGCCACAACGTCACTCTGTTCGACGGATCAGATAGGATCGGTGGGCAGCTCAACTACGCCAAACAAGTGCCTGGCAAAGAGGAGTTCCACACTCTCATCGACTGGTACGAAACCATGGTTGCCACCAGCTCAATTACGCTGAAGCTTGGCAAAAGGGTGACCGCAGACGAATTAACCGGCTTTGACGAGGTTATCATAGCCACCGGCGTCAAGCCCCGTGATCCGGCGATCCCGGGTCAAGACAACGCAAAAGTTTGTTCCTACATCGACATCCTAACTGGCAAGGTCGAGGCAGGCGATAAGGTCGCCGTCGTCGGCGCTGGAGGGATTGGTTTTGACGTCTCCGAATATCTTGTCCATCAAGGTGAAAGCACAACGCTAAACCGCGCACGCTGGCAAGAGGAATGGGGCATCGGCGATCCCGAAGATCAACGCGGCGGCTTATCACCCGAGGGCGCACAACCCGAGGCCCCCGCCCGTCTAGTCACGCTTTTGCAGCGCAAGAATGAACGCCTCGGTCGTCGGTTGGGTAAGACCACCGGCTGGGTGCATCGCGCTGTACTTAAGATGAAAGACGTCGAAATGATCGGCGGCGTGAATTACGAAAGCATCGATGATAGCGGTCTGCACATCAGCTTTGGCGAAACACGCGAGAACCCGACTTTGGTCGAGGCTGACACCATTGTTCTTTGCGCGGGACAATTGCCTGAACGAACATTAGCTGACGCACTCGCGGCTGCGGGCACGCCCTGCCATATCATCGGCGGCGCTGACGTTGCCTCGGAACTTGATGCAAAGCGGGCGATCAATCAAGGCACGCGATTGGCAGCGGCGTTGTAAGAAAGCGCGTAGAAGCGTAAGCGCCGGCCAGTTCTAAACCCGCAGGGCGCTCTTAAAGTATGACCATCCGCAATCATTTGACCGTTGTGGATTGCCGCCGCTACAGCGCTTTTGTAGCGCCCAAGGCAACAAACCATCTCATCGTTTCTTTGTTTCCATGGCACGAACAAGCCTAGGCAATACCCCGATATTGTCCGCACCAGGTCCCAATCATGCCCCATTTCGCCGACATATCTGATCCCGAGAATTAGTTTCGAGGTATTAGGATGGATCGTTTAACTGAAATGGAAGCCTTCGCCACTGTGGTGGATCAGGGTGGATTTACGGATGCTGCCAAGCGCATGGGCATTTCGAAATCGGCCGTGTCAAAGCATGTGTCGAGCTTAGAAACCCGACTTGGGGCGCGGCTATTAAACCGCACAACTCGTCGTGTCAGCCCAACTGAGATTGGCTTGGCCTATTATGACCGTGCCCGCCGCGTTCTAAATGACGCTGGGGAGGCAGACTCGTTAGTGACGTCGATGCAATCAGCGCCTTCTGGACTGCTGAGAATATCAGTTGCGACAGATTTCGGTGTGAACCACCTCAGTCCGATATTGGGCGACTTCCTTGGTGACTTCCCAGACATTACGGTCAACATGGTTCTGAACAACCGCTTCGTTGAACTTATCAGTGAAGGTTTCGATATGGCGATCCGCATGGGCGAACTGGAAGACAGTTCTCTGCGGGCCCGCAAATTGACCGAAACCACCAAACGTATGATCGCCGCGCCATCTTATTTTGAAGAATACGGACGCCCCGAGAAAATCGACGATCTGAATGAGCATAAATTGCTGCACTATTCGAACCAGTCCGCTGGCAACGTCTGGAAACTGACTGCTCCTTCCGGTGAACGTCGTCAGGTTCGCACTGCGGGTTGGCTCTCGGTCAACGACGGTCAGTCACTTCTGAACGCAGCGATTTCCGGTCTCGGCATCGCCTATCTGCCTAGCTTTCTTTACGCGGACGCTATGGAGAAGGGCCTTGTAGTAGACGCCATGCCAGAGCTTCCTCAGGAAACCCAAGGCATTTACGCAGTCTACCCTCCGGGCAAATTTACCCAGCCTAAGGTTCGCGCCTTTATCGACTTTCTTGTCCATAGCTTTGCCGACAAGAACCCGTCGAACTGGTAACGAATACCCCCAATTCTTTTTCCTCGTGGAAAGGTCGCATGCGAGAAATCGTGGCGGCCTTTTTCTTTTGCTCGGTTGAATGACGCTACGCAGGGCGATACCCATACGCCATGAGACCTGAGCTTGTTCTTTTTGATTGTGACGGCGTGATCGTCGACAGTGAGCGGATCGCGATTGATGTGCTGTGGGGTGACTTACAGTCCTTTGGTTTGAAGATGGATCGCGAGGAAAGCTATGAGCTTTTCAAAGGCGGTACTTTTCGCAAAGCTGGTGAAGAAGCCCAACGTCGAGGTGCAGTACTTCCCGACAATTGGGCGGACGCCTTTTATCCGCGGCTCTACAATGAACTTGGCAAGGGTGTCCCTTTGATCCCTGGCGTCTTTGATTTGATTGATAAAATCGAATCTGCAGGCATTCCCATTGGCATCGTTTCAAATGGCGCGCCTGAGAAGATGGAGATTACGTTAAAGCCCCACGGTTTGTTTGAGCGCTTTCAGGGGCGCATTTTCTCGGCATATACCTACGGTGTTTCAAAGCCCGACCCAGAATTGGTGCGCATTGCGGCACGGCATTTCAACGTAAGCTCAGTGAACACGGCTTTCATTGATGACAGCCCTTCTGGCTGCAAAGCAGGGCGGGCGGCAGGCATGATTACGATTGGATTTGCGGCGGATACCCCGCGCCATGCGTTGCGACCATATTGCGATCATGTTGTTGGCCAGATGAACGAGATCGCCCCTATCTTGGGTCTCGAATAAAAAACGGCCCATCAAAACTGACAGGCCGCTTCAAATGGTGTTTGTTGGGTTACTTCGCTTCCGCTGAAACCTCAGCAACGATGGCATTAGCGTCAGCCACAAGCTGGGCCCCATCAAAGCCTTTGGTGTTCATATCTGCGATCCACTCAGCCGTGACTTCGTCGCCCAATGCTTGCATTTCAGCGGTTACGTCTGCGGAAATCTCGGCAATCTGGTTACCTGACTCCTCCATCAAAGCACGACCGTCTACATCGCCGATATCGTGCGCGCGCCCAGCCCAAGCCGCTGCAAACTCGCCCGAGTTCGCGTCGATGACGGCCTTTAGATCGTCAGGCAAAGCGGCGTAGCTGTCTTTGTTCATCGCCCAGA
Source organism: Paracoccaceae bacterium (assembly GCA_029244725.1). Lineage (GTDB taxonomy): Bacteria > Pseudomonadota > Alphaproteobacteria > Rhodobacterales > Rhodobacteraceae > JASMHC01. The sequence continues at coordinate 19,240 of JAQWQJ010000052.1, read as the reverse complement.
TGAAGAACAGGTTGTAGAGCGCCATTTCGCCGGCAACGTCCGTATGGCTGTCGGTCAATTCGTCCAATTTCAGCGAAGGAGACATTTCCCACGTAATTACGCCACCATCAACGACGCCTTTTGACAGCGCTTCAGGAAAGGCGGGCACCGGCATGCCAACAGGTGTAGCGCCGAGCTTTTCAAGCAACATCGTTGCTGGGCGCGATGGGCCGCGTAGTTTCAGACCCGCGAAATCCTCAACTGTTTCGATTGGAGCGCCCGTTTTGTGGACAAGACCAGGACCATGCATGTGTGTGGTCAAAACGTGCACGTCGGACATATCATCAAGCAAGTATTTTTCGGTGAAACGCCAAGCAGCAATCGACGCTTGCTCGCCCGATTTGGTGGTTGTGAACGGCAGTTCCATCGCCTCAATCTCTGGGAAGCGACCCGGCGTGTAGCCAGGAATAATCCAACCACCGTCGATTGCGCCGTCACGGACTAGGTCGTACTGCTCAGGCGCTGCGCCGCCGAGTTGCATGAAAGGGTAGATTTCGATCTTGATGCGACCGTTCGAATCCTCTTCGACCTTTTTGGCCCAAGGTTCGATAAAATATTTAGGATTTGCTGAGTTTGGAGACACGAAGTGCTGAAAACGGAGCGTTACTTCCTGAGTGTATGCAGCGGTTGCGGTCATGCCAACTACAGCGGCGATTACAGTAGTCTTTAGAAGGTTCAATGAACACGTTCCCTTTGATCGTCTGATTGTCGATGCTGCGACGCAGCGTCAACTTCATAAGAAAACAGGTGACGATAAGCAACAGCGGGTTTGCCAAAAGATTTCATGAAGAAAATTCGAAAGTTTAATGTCTGAATGACAATCTTTCGTTCGTGGTCGTCGCAATCAATAAGTGGGGTGGAATTTGTCCGCTGGCGACAACGTGAAAATCTCAAACCCGTCACTAGTCACACCGATAGAATGCTCAAACTGGGCACTCAACGATTTGTCGCGCGTCACGGCAGTCCACTCATCAGCAAGGACTTTGGTTTCCGCGCGGCCTAAATTGACCATCGGTTCGATGGTAAAAAACATGCCTTCTTCCAGAACAGCCCCAGTACCAGGACGACCGTAGTGGAGCACATTTGGAGGTGAATGAAACACCCGCCCAAGACCGTGTCCGCAGAAATCGCGTACAACTGACATGCGTTGCGCTTCGACGTAACTTTGAATCGCGTGCCCGATATCCCCAAAGGTATTGCCCAGTTTTACGGCCTCAATCCCCTTCATCAAGCTGTCATGGGTCACTTGGATCAGACGCTCAGACTTACGCGACAGCTTGCCTGCCACATACATCCGGCTTGAATCGCCAAACCACCCGTCGATAATTACGGTGACGTCGATGTTGATGATATCGCCGTCTTTCAGCTTTTTATCACCCGGAATGCCGTGGCAAACTACATGGTTCACGCTTATGCAGCTGGCGTGTTTATAGCCGCGATAGCCAATGGTGGCCGAGGTCGCACCCATCTCGCTGACGCGGTCTTCTATGTATTTATCAATTGCACCGGTCGTCTGGCCTGGAAACACAAGTTCAGCGACTTCATCAAGGATTTGGGCCGTCGCTTTACCGGCCACATGCATCCCCGCGAAATCCGCGTCTTCGTAAATTCTAATCCCGTCGCGTGTGACGCGGCCCTTGTGGTCGTTCAACAGATCTCTCCGTGCCTGATATGTTGGGGGATCACATAAACCTTTGTTTGGGAAAGGGCTAGAGGGAGTGCGTGTTGATGTAAACGAGACCGTAGGGACAATTGGCAACGCGAAAAGCGGTCCCTTTTATGACGATCCGGCTGAAGCCTTGGCCCTGCGTGTAATTTGACGCTCTCTCCAAATGACCATTAGGCCGCCTATCGCTATCAAAAGTGCACCTGGAAAGAGGTCGTTGATTGGCGCCTCGCCGTAAAACAGCCAGCCAAAAAAGAATGCTATAGGAATGCCGAAATAGCTGAATGGCGCTAGGTTGCTCTGCTCCGTCATTCTATAGGCGATTATCAGGCACAAAACTGCAGTTCCCCCAATACTGCCCATCGCCAATACCCAAAAGAAGTCTGTCAGGCTTTGCAACGGTGAAAAACCGCCAAAGAAAAGGACAATCAGGCCAGAACCAACGACTGCAATTAAAGTTGAGTAAAGGTTAATCAAGGCCGTTGGTACGTCGTCATCAACGAGGCGCGCTGTAACACTTGTCAGAGCGTAAAGAACGGCTGCGCCGAGGGGTAGGACCGCATCCCATGTGAAATCACCGCCGCCAAATCCCATCACCATCAAAACGCCAACAAAGCCAACAAGTACCGCGCCCCAGCGTACGACGCCAACCCGTTCATTAAGTATCAAGACTGCAAAAACTGTTGTAAAAAGAGCGCCAGAATAGGTGATGGTTGATGCCGTCGCAAAAGCAATCCGTCCAAGTGAAAGGTAAAACATCAGTTGGGCAAACGTGACGATAACACCACGAAAGCAAACGAGAAATTTCTGCCGAACGCGGATTTTGCGCCCGCTTTTATGCCAATCACGCGAGGACCAAAGAGCGATTGCAGTTGGTATAACACCGAAGATATTGCGATAGGCGGAAAGTTCAGCAGCAGAGTATTGCGGCGACAGGTGTTTGATAATCAAACCCATTAGATCGAACAGCACCAATGCGACGAGACTAATAATAATGGCGCGCGTGGCTGTACCTATTTGGATCATTATTCCTCAACGAATGCGTCAGCACCCAAATTTTTGGTGTTTGGCCAATTGCAAAATCAAACAACTTGACTGGTCGTTCCCATTTATCTGACAGAATTTCAGCAACTTGCATGTAAAAAACCGACGCGGCTAACGACAAATTCTCTAACCTCTTGACTGGTAAACCGCCGCATATGTCTCGTTTGATGTGCAGCACTGGGGCAAGGTCCCGAGCGCGGTTATCCGCTTTTCTTAGACTTAGTTTCAAATCCATCAATATTCACAAACCACTTTAGCGAAACGGCAGCCTCTGCCCCAGCTCGACACCCTCTGGCGAAATCCGTGTGCCATAGCAGAGCACTTCAACGCCCGCTTTCGTCGCCGACTCAAATGCCGCCGCATAGGTCGGATCGATGTCTTGTGCCAAAGTCATCGCCTCACAATCCGTGCGTTGGACCAAATAGAGCATCACCGCCCGGTGCCCTTGATCCACCATCTTTGCCAATTCGCCGAGGTGTTTAGTCCCCCGCGCTGTCACGCTGTCGGGAAACTCGGCTAAGGCAGCTTGACGGGACAATGTCACAGACTTCACCTCAACATAGGCGTCTTTCAGTCCGTCACCGCGCAGCAGAAAATCTATCCGGCTTTTCTCGCCGTATTTCTGCTCGGGCAATACTTGATCGTATTCAGCCAGCTCTGGCACTTCGCCGGCCATCAACGAGGTTTTCAACGCACGGTTCGGAACTGCCGTATCCACGCCCGTGAAATGCCCGTTCTCGTGGTCAACCAAACGCCAGCCGTATTTCAGCTTCTTCTTGGGATCGTCATTCGGTTCGACCCAAATTTTCATCCCAGCCTCAGCCAGCCCCATCATCGAGCCCGGATTGGCACAGTGCGCGGTCACCTCACGGCCGTCCTCAAGTTGGATATCCGCGAGGAAGCGTTTGTAGCGGCGTATCAGCCGTGCCGGAATAAGGGGGGTTTGAAACTGCATGTCTCGAGCCTATACCTTTGGCAATCTTCAAACAAGGACGACCGGAATGCCCAACCCAACCGCCGCAATGCTGGTCATCGGAGACGAAATCCTGTCCGGACGCACCCGCGACGCCAACATGTATTATCTGGCAGGCGAGCTGACGAAAATAGGCATCGACCTTCTTGAGGTCCGTGTGGTGTCAGACGATGCGCCCGCAATCATAGCGGCGACCAAAGCGCTATCCGATGGGTTCGATCACGTGTTCACCAGCGGAGGCATTGGTCCAACACATGACGACATCACCGCTGACTGCATTGCCGCTGCATTTGATCGACCTATCGACGTGCGTGCTGACGCCCGAAAGTTGCTGGCAGACCTTTACGCAGAAACGGGCCGTGAACTGAACGACGCGCGCCTACGCATGGCGCGTATCCCTGACGGTGCAGTTCTGATCGATAACCCTGTCAGCGTTGCACCGGGCTTTAGCATTGAGAACGTGCACGTCATGGCCGGTGTGCCAGCAGTGTTCCAAGCCATGGTCGCAACCGTCCTGCCGCAATTGACGGGTGGACAGCCACTGTTAAGCCAATCTATCCGCCTGATGCAGGGCGAAGGGGACATAGCGACCCCACTCGCTGAACTGGCCAAGGCCAACCCTGCGCTTTCCATCGGGTCATACCCTTTCCAAAAGGACGGTATCTTTGGGGCCAATATCGTGATCCGAGGCACCGATGGCGCTCAGGTCGACGCAGCGATTGTGAAGCTTGTTAAGATGTTTCCGCAATGATGCCTGACGCTGAAACGCTTTATGAGGTCGTCGAGCAGACGTGGCCCGCGGCCCGCGAAATTCCTTGCGGACCCTTGTTACTTCGCGAGGGTAAAGGAGGGGGCAAGCGCGTGTCGGCGGCAACCGCTGTTCATCCGAACTGGACAGGCGATGACATCACGGATGCCGAAGACGGCATGGAGAAACTGGGCCAATCAAGCCTTTTCATGCTGCGCGAGGGCGAAAGCCGCCTTGACGATGCCCTAGCCAACCGAGGCTACTCAGTCATTGATCCAGTAAACATGTACTGCATCCCCGTCAGCGATCTTGCCAAGAACGTGCCCCCTAGAGTCTCCACCTTCGCGGTCTGGTCGCCGCTGGCTATTGGTTACGACATCTGGGCCGAAGGCGGCATTTGTGCTGGTCGCTGGTCTGTGATGGACCGCGTGAAGGGACCGAAGACCTCAATCCTAGGGCGCTGGAATGACAGCCCCGCAGGCATCGCCTTTGTCGCCATTCACGACGGCATCGCCATGGTGCACGCTCTTGAAATCCTGCCTGACCAACGACGGCAAGGAATGGCGGAAAAGATGATGGCCGCCGCTTCGATTTGGGCACAAAAAAACGGTGCCAGTCATATGTCGGTCATTTGCACGGCGGCAAATGACGCTGCGAACAATCTCTATTTCAAACTGGGCATGAAGCATATCGGGGGCTATCACTATCGTCAGAAATGATGAGGACTATGTGATGACCGATACCAAAGTGACCGCTCTTGATTTGCCGATGGTCAACCCCTTGCCAGAGGCCACGCAGAAGTACTTCGACATCTGTCAGGAAAAATTGGGCATGATCCCGAACGTTCTACAGGCCTATGCGTTCGATATCGACAAGCTGAATGCGTTTACTGCTATGTATAACGACGTGATGCTGGCTGACAGCGGTCTGTCCAAACTTGAACGTGAAATGATCGCCGTGGTCGTGTCATCAATCAACAAATGCTATTATTGCCTGACAGCCCACGGCGCTGCTGTACGACAACTTTCAGGTGACCCCCAGCTTGGTGAAATGTTGGTGATGAATTACCGCGCTGCTGAACTGGATCCACGCCAGAAAGCGATGCTGGATTTCGCAGAGAAAATCACAGAAGCAAGCCATAAGATTGAGGAAACGGACCGCCAAACGCTAAGGGATGTTGGTTTCTCGGACCGTGATATCTGGGACATCGCAAGCGTTGCTGGTTTCTACAACATGAGCAACCGTGTCGCCTCGGCCACGGATCAACGCCCTAACGCGGAATATCATGCGTCGTTTCGATAACTCCACTAAATGCAATTGTAGGGTCTATTTTTCAACGGGACCGTTGGTTGCTTGATCGTCGAGCGTTTAAATCGTCCCAACCTTTAATCAACTCTGCGCGGCGGGCTGGATATTTGTCTTCAAGCACATCGATCCCCTGCACGCGATCCATCTTGAAATGCCGGTAATCATTCCGCGTTTCACACCACGCAATGATGTAGCGTACTGAATTTAGGTACGCGATCAGCATCGGCCATACGATCCTGTCCGAAACACGACCCTCTTGATCTATGTAACCCAACCGAAGCTTTAACCGCTTACGAATTGCGTGTCGTAGCAACGTGCCATCAAACGATTCATCAACCTTTTCGCGCATTGATATTGCTCGAATGCTGCTGTCCAAAATGACTGGCTGTAACTCGGCAGGTATTGCCTCGGATAGTTTCGAGACCAAGTCCCTTGCTGCCCGCGCCAATGATGGATCACCTTGGGCCGCCACCATTGCAGCCCCCAAGGCCGCTGCCTCAAGCTCGTCCGCGGTTAGCATCAGGGGCGGCATGTCGTAGCCCTGGTCCAGCACATACCCCATGCCTGCCTCACCGGTGACAGGTACGCGCTGGGCGGCCAGTTCGGCCATGTCGCGGTACAAAGTCCGCAAAGATATCTCAAGTTCGTCAGCAAGTTGCCTTCCTGTGATCGGCGATCCAGCTGACCGCAATATCTGGATAATCTGAAACAACCGTTCGGTGCGACACATTTTTCTCTCCTGCTGACACACTGCTGACATAACGGTGTCAGTAGGGCAAGGATACTAAGATGTCAGCAAACAGATGGAACGAAGGAAACACCATGATTCATATCGAACGAAACCTAATCATAGACGCCACACCAGAAGCAGTGTGGGAACCCCTTAGCCGCTATATGGAAATCGACAAATTCTGCACAGGCATCAGCAAAGTTGATGCACTTACCACTGGTGAAGATGGCGTCGGCTCCAAGCGCCGCAACAACTTTCCGAACGGCAGCTCGCTTATCGAAGAGGTCACCGAATGGACCGTCAACCGAGGTTACATTGTGCGTATGAGCGAAATGGTTGGACTGCCGATGAAAGACACAACGGCCTTTATCCGTCTCGAATCTGTCGGCTCAAAAACCCGTGTCGTTTGGGGCATGGATTTTGGGATGAAAAACGGGCCACTCGGCTGGCTTATGGGGCAAACGATGCTGAGGTTCTTCATGGGGAAAACCATCAACAGCAATCTGGAAGGATTGGCAGCGTTGGTGAAAAACAATTCAGCGTCGAATGTGTCAAGCATAGCCCCACAAGCTAAGCGCGCTTAAAGCTAGACATCGCTCCGTAGGGTGGGTTTCAAACCCACCTTCACGGCGCAACTTGATTGCTCAGCCCACCAAGTGCCACGTTTAGGCATACAATTTTAAAATCTCGTCAACCTCAGATCACGCCGAGGATAGAGATGCGGGTGTCGCCGTATTTTCTTTTGTCAAAAAGTTCGAGCTGCTCAGGAACTTCTATTTCGGCGCTTTCCTCCCAGACGATAAGGGCATCGTCAGCGACCCAGCCGTGTTTGAAGGCAAGTGCAAGTGCTTGTTCCCCAAGACCCTTTCCATAAGGCGGGTCCAGGAAGATCAGGTTGTAAGGTTCGCCCTTGTTCGCACCCAAACGTTTGACATCGCTTCGAAAAATCTTGGTGCTGGTACTTGCACGACAAAGCTCAATGTTTTGGCGCAGCAAGTCTTGCGCCTTGCGTCCATCGTCTACAAAAGTCACGTGTTGAGCGCCCCGCGACAATGCCTCAAGCCCCAACGCGCCTGTACCAGCGAACAAGTCCAACACCCGCGCGTTGGTGATCGGATCACCATATGACCCGCCGACCAACACGTTGAAAAGGCTCTCTCTTACGCGATCCGTTGTCGGTCTTAGGTGCGCGCCAGCGTCCCCTTTACCGACTGCAGCCAAGGCTCTGCCACGAAATTCGCCAGCAATAATCCTCACGCTTTTAACAACGCTTTCAGGTCGGTTTCTGGGTCTGCAATTGCCTCAGGGGAAGGGGATTTTCCGGCCTCAATTAGCCGTTTACCAACCATATAGCCGCGTGGGTCGTTCATTGCATCCAAGGCCAACAGGTCAGGCCCCTTGAAATACCAATACGACACACTCTTTTCGCCAAGGCGCGTGACGACGTTGTCGTACTCCGAATTCAGACCCGCGATCTGTAGTTTTGTGTCATACTGATCAGACCAAAACCAAGGTTTAGCGACGTAGTCGATATCTGCGCCCATAATATTCTGCGCCACCAATTCGGCCTGATCAATCGCGTTGCCGACGCTTTCTAACCGGATACGTTCGCCCTTAAACGGGAATGACGCACAATCGCCCACGGCCCAAATATGCGGGTCCGAGGTTTGGCCCTGCGCATTTGTCTTTATTCCGTTTTCAAGCGCAACGCCGGCCTTCTCGGCCAAGTCAGTCACAGGGGTAATTCCAACGCCAACAATGACGAAATCAACCTCAAGTGTGGTGCCATCCGTCAGTTTGGCCCCATTGACACGGCCTTCGCCGGTCAGGTGATCTAGTCCAACGCCTTCGCGTAGATCAACGCCATGGGACTTGTGCAAATCTCTGAAATAATTGGATGTTTCGGGTGATGCAACGCGCTGCAAGATGCGGTCTGCCATCTCAACCAGCGTGACTTTCAAACCCTTTTTTGCAGCTACAGCCGCCGCTTCGAGGCCGATGTAACCGCCTCCGATGATCAATACACGGGCGCCTTCGCAGAACTCGGGTTCCATTGCATCGGCATCTTGCAACGTCCTGACGGTATAAACGCCGTCAAGCTCACCACCAACGGCCGCTGGCAATTGGCGCGGCGCAGAGCCTGTGGCCAGCACAAGCTCATCGTATGAAATCGTTTCTTCCCCAACGGTGACGGTCTGGGCCTTGGGGTCAATCTCGCCAGCGGGTTGGCTTAACAGCAATGTGATGTTGTTGTCGGCATAGAAGCTTTCAGGCCGAAGGAATAGGCGCTCAACGTCCATTTCCCCAAGCAAATATGCCTTCGAAAGAGGCGGTCGCTGATATGGCGGAGCGGGTTCTTCAGCTACGAGAGTAATCTGTCCCTCAAACCCAGAGTTACGCAGCTTGGCAACCAAAGAAGAACCTGCTTGGCCTCCGCCTATGACAACCACATGTTTCATGTACTTTTTTCCCAATTCGCATTGCCCGCAATTGTGCCGACACTATAACTCGGGTTTTAGAAGTCAATTCATCAAGGGGAATACAGATGACGCTTTCAACAGGCATGCAGTTACCGAGTGTTAATTTTGCAAAACTCGTGGATGGAGCTGTCGTTCAAATTCCCAACGGCGAACTGTTATCAGACCGGAATGTTGTGATCTTCGGTCTTCCCGGTGCGTATACGGGAACTTGTTCTTCTTCTCATGTTCCAAGTTTTATGCGCGTGGTTGATGAGCTGAAGGCCAACGGAGTTGATGAGATCATCTGCCTTGCAACCAATGACCCTTGGGTGATGGATGCGTGGGGCAAAGCGACGGGCGGCGAGGCGACAGGGATCAATTTTCTGTCTGACCCTGAAAGCAAGTTCACTGCCGGAATTGGCATGACCATGGATGCCCCTGCAGTTGGTTTTCATGCTAGATCAAAGCGGTATGCGCTGTACGCGGAAAACGGGATTGTAAAAATCTACAATCCCGAAGTTGAGCGCGGCGTTTGCGATATCTCAGGTGGAGAGACGATGTTGGCAGAGATCATTGCCTAAAAGGCAGCGACCAACAGCCCGTCTTCTTTGAGTTTCGCGTAACATTGATCCAGCGATTTGCGGGCGCGTTCGATTAATGTGTCGATCTCATCCGTCGTTAGAACCAACGGCGGTGAGATCACCATTCGATCACCAACGTGGCGCATAATCAGATTGTTACCAAAGCAGAACTCGCGGCAAATATAGCCAACAGTCCCTGCATCAGATGCGAACTTTGCGCGCGTATTTTCGCTAGGCGTCAGCGCGATTGAGGCCATCATTCCGCTTATTTTGGCTTCGCCAACAAGGGGGTGATCGGTCAAAGATTCCCATTTTTCTTTCAAGTAGGGCGCGGCAACATCGCGGACATACCCGACGACGTTTTCTTCTTCCATGATCCGAAGGTTTTCGAGCGCGACGGCACAGGCCACCGGATGACCGGAATAAGTGTAACCGTGGTTGAATTCATCGCTGCCTATGACCGAGGCCACTTCGTCGCTGACCATAGATCCGCCAATTGGTGCGTAGCCGGAACTGAGCCCCTTGGCGATTGTCATGATGTCAGGACGGATATTCATGGTTTGAGAGCCAAACCAGTTTCCTGTGCGCCCAAACCCACAGATAACTTCGTCTGCGATCAACAGGATTTCGTATTTGTCGCAAATCCGCTGAATTTCAGGCCAGTAAGTATCAGGCGCGATGATAACGCCACCCGCACCTTGCACAGGCTCTGCGATAAAGGCCGCAACGCGATCTTCTCCGAGTTCGAGGATAGCTTCCTCAAGCTGTTGCGCGCGCTCTAGACCAAAGTCTTCTGGTGACATATCTCCGCCTTCGGACCACCAATCGGGTTGGTCGATGTGGTGTATGTCAGGGATCGGCATTCCGCCTTGGGCATGCATGCCCTTCATCCCACCGAGGCTACCGGAACCAACAGACGAGCCATGATAGGCGTTCCAACGGCTGATGATAACGCTTTTTTCGGGCTTGCCCTTTAAGTTCCAATACTGGCGCACCATACGAAGGTTCGTGTCGTTGGCCTCTGATCCAGAGCCAGCAAAGAACACATGATTCAAATCACCCGGCGCAAGTTCAGCAAGCTTATTCGCAAGCGCGATGGCAGGCACGTGCGTCGTCTGGAAAAAGGTGTTGTAATACGGCAGCTCGCGCATTTGGCGCGCGGCTGCTTCCGCCAGCTCATCACGGCCATAGCCGATGTTCACGCACCAAAGCCCAGCCATAGCATCAAGGATCTGATTGCCTTCGCTATCCGTTAGCGTCACGCCGTCAGCACGGGTAATGACGCGCGCACCTTTTTCGGACAGTTCACTGTTGCTAGTGAAAGGATGCATGTGGTGTGCAGCGTCCAGCGCCTGGAGTTCCGCGGTCGGAAGGTGGTTCGTAATCTGGTTCATGACACTGCCCTTGATGCTCTGAGGATTGGTATTCTCAGAATATGATCAAATTATTTGGTGTCAATCGAATCCCACTACGGATGCGATTCCGTAAGGTTGCGTTTCATCAGTTCCATGCCTGAAACGACGTCTTGTTTTATGGCGTTTGCCGCCGCGTGCGCATCCCCCGCCCGCATCGCGGAAAGACAAGCTTTGTGAAGATCAGGAAGACTTTGCGTACCCAGTCGACCCGAGATTACGCGAAGTGAGGGGCCAAAACGCAGGTACATAGTGTCGGCCAAAGATGCCAAAATCGGCGCGTTTGCTAAATCGTATAGCGCACGGTGAAATTCATAGTTCTTGCGCAGATACCCTTTTACGTCTCCGATTTCGATCGCTTCGTCTAGGGCGATATCGATCGCCTCGATGGCATCCAAATCTGCGGGCGTTGCATTTTGTGTAGCCATAATAACAAGTTGCGGTTCAATCGCTTGGCGTCCGAATAGCAGTTCGTTGACATTTTCGGTGCTAAGCACTGGCACCGACACCCGACGGTTCCCATTGAAAACAAGCGCGCCTTCCGAGATTAGGCGGCGCAAAGCCTCGCGGACGGGTGTCATTCCGGCGTCCAGCATTGCGGTTAGGCCTTGGATCGTGATCGCTTGACCAGGGATCAGGTCGCCGAACAGGATGTGCTCTCGTAGTTTTCCGTACACGATTTCATGCGCAGGGGGCGAGGCTTTGGGCTGAGTGTCCAAGTTGTCAGGTCCTTGGGTTTGATCCAGTTGGCGGGGCTTGGTGTAGTTTGCATTCGATCCCCGTTGAGATCAACATGGCTTGGCGAAGTATGTGATTTTCTAATTTGCACCAGCTTTGATCAAAAAACTGGCAATTAATGCGTCTCTGGGCAAACTAGATGAAATGCCGACGCAAGCGTTGTGCTGTGCAATTTGCCTTTGGCAAGAAAGTCGAGAACATGAGCCTGATATTTGAGGATCGCGCATACGAGGCCGCCAGCCTTCGCGGGTGTTTCTGGGCTGAGGATTACCCCCGAAGTGATCTTGTTTGGCCACAGGCAAAGGCGGATTTTTCTGCAGAAGTCGCGATAATTGGGGCGGGATACACAGGCCTGTCGGCGGCATTGCATCTTGCCGAGCAAGGGATCGACGTGGCTGTTTTCGATATGCATGCGCCCGGTTGGGGCGCTTCTGGACGCAGTGGCGGGTTTTGTTGCCTCGGTGGGGCGATGGCCAGTGACAGCGCCATCCGCGCGCGTTTCGGGCAAGATGGGTTGGATGAATGGGACAGCGCGCAAGAAAATGCCGTTGATCTGGTTGCAGCTCTGATGAAAAGGCACGCAATCTTGGCGGACACTCATTCAGACGGCGAAACCCAGCTTGCGCATTCACCTCGTGCATATCGCCGGTTGATGCAGCGGGCCGCGCGGGATCGTGAAAAAGGCAATACAATTAACTTCATCGAAACTCAGGACTTGGCCGAATACGGGATGAGCAACGCTTCGCTTTTAGGTGGTCGAACTGAAAACGTTGGTTTTGGTCTTCACCCCCGCAAATACGTTTTAGGTCTTGCTGAAGCGGCCAAGAGGGCAGGCGCAAAAATCTACAGCAACTCTCTGGTTCACGGCATTTCACGAAGTTCCGATGGATACGAATTGGCGCTTCCTTCAGTCAAAGTACGCGCGAAAAAGCTAATCCTTGCGACCAACGGATACAGTCGTGATGATGTCCCTAAATGGCTGAAGGGACGCTTTATGCCGGTCCAGTCTAATATCATTGTGACACGCGAATTGACGGATGCTGAGCTGCAGTCGCAGGGGTGGACGTCGTCGCAGATGGTATATGACACCCGCGAATTGTTGCACTATTTCCGGCTTTTGCCGGATAACCGTATGATGTTTGGAATGCGCGGAGGCATCACTGCGACCCCAAATATGGATCGTAAAATGCACCAGCTGATCCGACGCGATTTTGAACAAATGTTTCCGGCTTGGAGCCATGTTGAAACACCTTGGTTCTGGACTGGGCTGGTTTGCTTAACCCGTAAGCATGTGCCCTTTGTCGGCGCCATTCCCGACATGCCAAACGCATTTGCGGGGTTTGGCTGGCATGGAAACGGTATCGCGATTGGCACCTATGCTGGCAAGCAGTTGGCGGCCATGGCTTCGGGACAAGACGCCGCGATTCCGACAGTGATGAAGGGTCGGCCAACCCGTTTGCCGTTTGGCAAGCGACGTCGAATGATCCTACCGCCAATTTACGGGGCTTTGGCTGTACGGGACGTTATAAGTTAACCGCTGAACTGTTCGGCCAGCTTGTCCATCCGTTTCGCCAAACGCACGTCCAAATCCGTCAGGCCGCCTTTGTTAAAGGTCGTCAGTTTGACGTTCACTCTATTCCAGACGTTTGTCCAATCGGGGTGGTGGTTCATCTTTTCAGCCTCCATCCCTGTTACCGTCATCCAACCAAAAGCGATCCGAAAATTGGTGAACGTGAATTGCTTTTCGATCTGATCACGATCGCCGGACATGGCCCAGCCATTGTCTAATAACGGTTGAAGCCGTTCAGCCCGTTCATCTTCGGTCAATATATCACTGCGCATAGGTCACTCCTGTTCTTCGATGTGATCTTTGCGGAAAGGGCCATAACTGGTCAACACTTCGATTTCTTCGTCTATCGCCTCGGCCTCTTCGCTTAGGTAATGGGCGACCGCCTTGGCAAAACCTTGATCGCGGAACCAATGAAGCGAATGGGTCTCAACCGGCATGTATCCACGGGCCAGCTTGTGAGTGCCTTGGGCGCCGGCCTCGACCAATCGCATACCGTTGCTGATTGCAAAGTCGATGGCTTGATAATAGCACAGCTCAAAATGCAGACAAGGGACATGCATAGTGCAACCCCAATAGCGGCCATATACGGCGTCCGCCCCGATGAAATTCAGCGCACCGGCAACGAAGTTTCCATCAATCTCAGCGAGGGCCAGAAGAACGTCATCGCGCATGGTTTCTTGCACAATATCAAAAAACTCACGCGTCAAATAAGGCGTGCCCCATTTGCGCATGCCAGTGTCTTGGTAAAACACCCAGAATGCATCCCAATGCTCGGGCTGAATATCGTCGCCAGTCAGTGCGTGGATTTGCCCACCGAATGATTGGGCCTGAGCCCGCTCTTTGCGGATGTTTTTGCGCTTGCGTGAGGACAACGTAGTCAGGAACGCGTCAAAGTCTTGATAGTCGTTGTTCACCCAATGGAACTGCTGGCTTTTACGCGGCATTAACCCCATTTGGGTGCCAGCGTCGCTTTCTTCCTTGGTGCAGAAAGTTATGTGCAACGAAGATAGGTTGTTGTTGTCCGTGAACTGCACAGCCCCTTGAACCAAGGCCGATTGTGCGAGCTCGGCGTGTTCCGGCCGGACCAAAAAACGGCGCCCAGATGCCGGTGTGAACGGTACAGCCATTTGCATTTTAGGATAGTAACGGCCGCCTGCTTGTTCATACGCATGGGCCCAGTTGTGATCAAAGATGTACTCGCCCTGACTGTTGCCTTTGGCGTAAAGCGGTGCGGCGCCGATCATCTGGTCGCCCAGATGAGCCGTTAGATATTTAGGCTGCCAACCGGTCCGTGGCCCGACCGAGCCGCTATCCTCAAGCGCTTTGAGGAATCGATATGTAGTGAAGGGGTCATTGGGTCTGCCAGATGATGCCTCGGGGCTAGCGCAAGCAGCCCACTGATGCCGATCGACGGTGGCCAAGCTATCGTGGATTTGAATTTCTACGCTATCGGCCAAAACACGCCTTTCTGTTGGATCAACAATTCAGATATGTCGTTGAATGGTCAAGCCGGTAGATAGGCTTCGAAGGTCACGTTGTCGGCTATCTGTCGGGCTTTGCGCTCCTGCTCGGCGTCGCGGATCGTCCAGCAAAAAACGGGGATGTTTCTGGACTTTAAGCCAAGGACTTGCGGGCTATCCAACTGGTCCCTCTGGTGACTGATGAAGCAAGAACCCGTGGCGTCGAAATCCGCGATCGTCGCTAGTTCTTCGCGTCGTTCGTTAGGGACTAGAAGCCAATCTTCTTTGTCAAAATTACAAGTGGTAAGCCCCCGAGGAGTATCTGGGCAAAGCGTTGACATCCACATCACCGAGTGTGGGCTGAATGACATCAATGCGACAGGACCATTATAGGACTTCAGCACCGCAGCGGTTGTTTCTTCCAAGTCACCGATTTCTGCACCTAAACGCAGGTTTTGGTTCTTGATTTCCACAAGCAGCGGCACTTGCCCGTCCACCAATGCAAGGACCTCAACCAACTTCGGTATCCCCTCGTCAGCGCCGATTAGCGGAAGGGCACCCAATTCGTCGGCTGCCCGTTGGCAAACCGCGCCACCTACACCGGTCAGGCGTTGCAGGTCATAGTCATGAAAGACCATCGCTTGCCCGTCTTTTGAAATCTGTAGATCAAGCTCGATCCCATATCCCAAAGCAATCGCCGCGCGAAAAGACGCGAGCGAGTTTTCAGGACGCCCATCGCCGACATCGTGCAAACCACGATGGGCGAAGGGCTTGTCGAAGAAGATTTTGGGCAGCACTATTTGATCTCGAACATGCCTTCGATCTCAACTGCAACACCAAGCGGCAATGAAGCAGCTGAGACGGCAGAGCGGGCATGTCGACCTGCATCGCCTAAAGCTTCAACTAAAAAGTCCGATGCGCCGTTCACTACCTGCGGCTGCTCCGTGAAATCTGCGGTCGAGTTCACAAACGCTGTCAGCTTCAAAACGCGCACTAAACGATCCAAATCGCCACCACAGGCTGCTTTGACTTGCGCCAAAAGGCTGATTGCGCAGCTTTTCGCAGCGGCAGCACCTTCGGCGGTTGTCATGTCTTGACCAAGTTTGCCGGTGATAAATCCGTTTGGTCCGTTTGAAATCTGACCAGAAACGATAACCGTGTTTCCTTGGGTAACGAATGGAACATAATTCGCAGCCGGTGCAGGCGCATTTGGCAATGTCACGCCGAGTTCGGCGAGGCGGGTTTCAAAAGTACTCATTGGGGGTCTCCTCATTTTGGGGCGACGCTACTCAAACGCGCCGCCACGGAAAAGGGAAATCAGCTTTCACGAAGAGCTTTCGCGAAATAGTCGGCAAGCGGCTTGATAAGATACTCAAGCGGTGAGCGGTCGTTGGTTCGCATATATGCCTCAACGGGCATTCCGGGGATCAAGATCGTGCCCTCTGGCAGGCGATCAGTTTCGCCCTCGTTGAGCTCAATTTCTGCTCGGTAGTAACTGAACGCTGTGTTCTCATCCTCAAACGCATCGGCGGACACCTGAGTGACCCTGCCAAACAATTCCGGCGTCGTGCGGGAATCCAAGGCAGAGAATCTCACAGAGACTTCTTGATTGATATAAAGCTCGTCAATGTGGATCGGCTCAACTTGCGCCATGATGACCAGCGGTTTGTCTTGGGGCACAAGATACAAAACCGGATCAGCCGGTCGAATAACTGAACGTTTGGCAAAGACTTGCATGCCATAAACGATCCCTGACACAGGTGCGCGAACGTCTAGCCTTGAAAGGCGTTCTTGCAGACTGCGGCGCTGTTCGGCCAGTTCAAGCTCTTGGAACTGAAGATCCCTTAGCCGTGTGATGGCTTCTTCTCGACGTTGGGATTCGATTTTAAGGACTTCGATTTCAAGCTCGGTAATTCGGCCCTCGGCTTGTGCACGCTGCGCCGTCAATTCGCCAACGGTTCCGCTAAGCTTTGCTTCTTCACGCTGCAAATTCAACACGCGGGCGATCTGCGCGAGGCCCTTTTCCAAAAGGGTCTGCTGGTTTTCTAATTCTTGGTGGATCAGATCTAGCTGGATCGACATGGCGTCCATCTGGGCATCAATACCGATAATTTGATCCGTAATCTGATTACGTCGTTTACCGAGTTGTTCGATCTCTTTTTGCACGCTGTCAGCACGGGCAAGGAACAAACGGACTTGACCGGCCATCTGATCACGAACGTCGAGATTGTCTTTGGCTAGCGCCATCAGTTCGTCATCGAAATCAACGCCCAAATCGCTATCACGCTCAGCCTCAAGACGGGCGCGGCGCGCCATCATTTCAAACAACTGACCTTCGATGATCGTTAACTCAGACCCCAGCAACGTGTCATCCAGCTTGATCAGGATTGCGCCTTCTTCAACGGTGTCGCCCTCTTCAACAAGGATGTCTTGAACCACTCCGCCGTCTGGGTGTTGAACGATCTGACGGTTTTGATCGACTTCGATTTTGCCGGTCGACACAATTGCGCCGGTGATTTGCGCCTTAACGGCCCATGCGCCAAAGCCTCCAACAAGAATAAAAAGAGTCGTTATGCCGATGGTCAGGGCCCATCCGGCGGACCATTTTTTATCGCTCATGATACGCCTCCCATTGAGGCCTTCTGGATGGCTTCGTGATTTTTGACCATGCCGCGCAAGACATCGTCTTTCGGTCCAAATGCCATTGCCGTGCCGTTTTCTAGCATCAACAACGTGTCGCACTCTTTGATGGCTGATGGGCGGTGCGCCATGATGATCACGGACTTTCCTTCGGCTTTCATTGAGCGGATAGCTTGGTTCAGTGCCTCGCCCCCCTCGTTGTCGAGGTTTGAGTTAGGCTCATCAAGCACCAGTATCACCGGCTCGCCATAGAGTGCACGGGCAAGCCCAATGCGCTGAAGTTGGCCGCCCGATAGCAAACCTCCGGTAGAACTGACCCGTGTGTCATACCCATCTGGGAACTTCAGGATCATTTCGTGCGCTGCAGCTTTTTGGGCCGCCGCAACGATCTTTTCGGAATCTGGATTGGCGTTTAGGCGCGCGATGTTTTCCGCGATTGTGCCGTCGAAAAGTTGAACGCGTTGGGGCAAGTAGCCAACATGCGTTCCCAAAGTATCGGGTTCATACTGATCCAGCGCTGCGCCATCTAAACGGATTTTCCCGCCTGCAGGACGCCAAACACCGGTGATCGCGCGTGCCAACGTCGTTTTACCCGATCCCGAGGGCCCAATGACGCCGACGGCTTGCCCGGCTTGCACGTTGAAAACCACATTCTTTAGGGTCGCTTGTTGCTGACCCGGTGGAATAACCGTCAGTGCCTGCACATCAAGCTTGGCTTTTGGTGTCGGAAGCTGAGTGCGCGGGGCGCCCTCGGGAACCGTGGAAAGCAATTCAACCAGATTTGACCAACCTTTGGTTCCTCGCTGCACGACGGCCCATTGTCCAATGGCTTGCTCAATCGGGCTAAGGGCGCGGCCCATCAGGATGGAACCAGCAATCATTGCACCAGGCGTCAATTCATTTTGCAATACAAGATATGCGCCAAGTCCTAGCATCGCAGATTGCAAGAACATGCGGAGCGTTTTGGTGGTGGTCGAAAATGTGCCGGCTAAATCGCTAGAATTTATCGTCTCTTGCAGTGCCTCGGCGCGTGCTTTCTGCCAACGCTCAAATGCTGCGCCGCGCATGCCAAGGCTTTGCACCATTTCAGACTCAGACCTAAGTTGGTCGGAAATTGAATCCGATCGAAAGCTTGCAATGCTGGATCGCATTATAGGGCGTTTGGTCAAAATTTGGTTCAGAACAGTGATCAAAATCAAAACCGTTCCACCAGAAAGCGCGAGTATGCCTAACCACGGATGGAATAGCGCGATGCCCGCCAAAAAGACCGGCGTCCAAGGGATATCAAAAACCGACATCAAAGCGGGTGAAATCATAAGGCGCTGAACGCCCTCAAGATCCCGCTGCGCTGTCGCTGCGACGTTCTGCGGGGATTGCGGTGACGACATCTTGAGCGCCGCCTCAAACACGCGGCGATCCAAGCGGTCTTGGAAACGCGCACCAACACGCGCCATGACCCGACCACGCGTGTAGTCCAAAATGCCCATTGTGCCATAGAGAAACGCAACCAGAATGGTCAAAGCTAAAAGCGTGGCCTCGGACCGGCTGCCCAACACGCGATCATACACCTGAAGCATATAAATCGGACCTGTCAGCATCAGCAGGTTGGTGAAAAAGCTAAACACGCCAACAAACCAGTAAAGAGGGCGGCTTTCCCTGCGGGCTGCAATCAGCTCTTCGCGGCCGCGTTCAAGTTCGCTTGGTCTCATGTAAAGCTTTCTTTGTTTTGGGTTGGGGGCTGACCCAGATAACGCGAAAAAGGTGTTATCATGGGAAGCATGCGGAAGAGTCGCTTAAGTAAGTATAAACAGGGTCGCCTGGTCGAGCATTTTGTTGCCGGAACCACGGCTCGAACTGCGGCCAGTTTATGTG
>JAQWQJ010000049.1 GCA_029244725.1 Paracoccaceae bacterium | reverse complement strand
CACATAAACTGGCCGCAGTTCGAGCCGTGGTTCCGGCAACAAAATGCTCGACCAGGCGACCCTGTTTATACTTACTTAAGCGACTCTTCCGCATGCTTCCCATGATAACACCTTTTTCGCGTTATCTGGGTCAGCCCCTAGAATTATTGTGCGGGAAGAATTCCCTTTTCGCGTGCAAGCTCGGTCATGCGTGTTTGAAGCTTTTCGAAAGCACGCACTTCGATCTGGCGAATACGCTCGCGGCTGACTTTGTATTGGCCAGACAATTGCTCCAAGGTCACCGTTTTATCCATTAAGCGGCGCTGAGTCAGAATGTCTTTTTCACGGTCATTCAAAGCGTCCATGGCATCGTTAAGCATTGCGACACGAATTTGCATTTCGTCTTTTTCGGCGTAATCACCGGCTTGGTCAGCATCTTCGTCTTCCAACCAGTCCTGCCATTCGGTCGAACCTTCGCCATCTGAACCGATCATCGCGTTCAGAGACGCATCGCCACCAGACATTCGGCGGTTCATCGAAATAACTTCAGTCTCAGTCACGCCGAGATCAGTTGCGATGCGCTTGACGTTTTCAGGACGCATGTCGCCCTCTTCCAACGCACCAATCTTATTTTTGGCTTTGCGCAGGTTAAAGAACAACTTTTTCTGAGCGCTCGTTGTGCCCATTTTCACAAGGGACCAACTGCGTAGAATGTATTCCTGAATACTCGCTCGGATCCACCACATCGCATAGGTCGCAAGGCGAAAGCCCTTTTCAGGGTCAAATCGTTTGACCGCCTGCATCAAGCCGACGTTGGCTTCGGATATAACTTCTGCTTGCGGCAGTCCGTAGCCACGATAGCCCATGGCAATCTTGGCGGCCAGGCGCAGGTGCGAAGTGACCATCTGATGCGCAGCATCCGTATCTTGTTCTTCGACCCAACGCTTTGCCAGCATGTATTCTTGCTCAGGCTCAAGCAGTGGGAACTTGCGGATTTCCTGCATGTAACGGTTCAGACCACCCTCTGGGGTAGGAGCCGGCAGATTCTTGTAATTACTCATTTTCATTTCCCTCTCAAACCTGATGTTTACAGGCTTAACATGAAAGTTAAGGTTTGTAACATTGGTTTTCAAGCCTTCGCCTGAATTTTCTTTAGTATTTCATAAATAATGTCAGAAATGCTAATTAACAGGCCAATTCACGGGGACGTGCTGATTGTTTCACTCGGCAAGTAAATCAACCAAATTTGCCATATCTTGTGGCAGCTCCGCATCAAAGCGCATCATATCGCCTGAAACTGGGTGTTTAAAACCCAATATCGAAGCGTGCAATGCTTGACGAGGGAACGATCGAGCAGCTTCAAGGCCAGCAGCAGAATAAGCTTTAACGGCAAGCTTTCTTCGGCCTCCGTATACTGGATCGCCGATGAGCCCATGACCAACATGTGCCATGTGCACGCGAATCTGATGTGTGCGGCCCGTTTCAAGCCAACAATCAATTAATGCTGCCGCAGCGGGATTTCCGAACGGTTGAACAATTCGCGACCGCGTGACCGCGTGACGGCCTCCGTTGAAAAGCACTGCTTGTCTTTGGCGATCCGTTTTGTGGCGGGCAAGTTGCGTAGTGATACGCATGATATTGCCTTGTTCAAAGTTCACACCTTTGACGCCCCGTAAACGGGGATCATTGGCATCGGGGACGCCGTAGACGACCGCCTTATAATTGCGTTCGACTGTGTGCTTTTCAAACTGAGCGGCTAGGCCATGATGGGCTTTGTCAGATTTAGCGACAACCAACAGACCACTGGTGTCTTTATCAATACGGTGAACAATACCGGGGCGCTTCTCTCCGCCAACGCCAGAAAGATTGCCACCAAAGTGGTGGAGCAACGCGTTAACCAATGTACCAGAAGGGCTACCTGGTGCGGGGTGTACGACCATACCCGCGGGTTTGTTGATAACTATAAGATCGTCATCCTCAAACGCGATATCAAGTGGAATATCTTCGGGTCCAATATGACTTTCTTTTGCGACGGGAACAGTGATTGAGACAGCATCCCCTTCGCGCACTTTGGCCTTGGGGTTGATCTCAACGACACCATTAATCAAGACATCGTTGCTTTCCAGCAAACGCGCCAATCGCGTACGCGACAGTGAAGCCTCCTCTGGCACATCCCGAGAAAGCGCCTTATCAAGACGCGCAGGCGGGTTTGCCCCGATAATGAATTCCAGAGTGGTCGAGGTCATGGACAATTCCCCTCAGCCGGAGGTCGATCCGGCACTTGTTCGAATGCTGCGCGTGCTGGTCACGGTGCTGAGCGTTGTGATGATTGTGGGGTTCATAGTGCTGATTGCGCTATTTGTCATCCGCTTCAAGGTAACACAACCACCTTTACCAGATGAAATCATCCTACCCCAAGGCGCCAAGGCCACGGCATTCACCCGCGGCGACGGTTGGTATGCAATCGTGACCGACGATCAGCAGATTTTGATTTTTGACTCTACATCTGAAGCGCTGATTAAAACCGTGCCAATATATTAGTCTCTTTTGAGTTTTAGAAACCAACTCAAAAATCGAATAAGTGGAAGAAACGATACTCCATCTTTGTTCCTAAGTGCCAGTATTGGCTTATCAGAGGTGTTTGTGAGGAATGCCTTAATAGGCGAAACTGGGTACCAGGTTTCATCATGAAAACCCCTAATTCCGTATTTGGCAGCCACTGCTGTTAAACAAGATTGGTCATGGCGATGCTCTATGAACCTCGGAGACTGTGGTTCTCCGTCAACATCCTTGAGTAAGTACCCATCGTCCAGTGCGCAGATATGCAACCAATCCAAAACCAGGTTCTTCGTTCGCTTACAAACTTTAAAAAGCAAAATCCCCGATTGCAAAATGTCTTCTTCTTCGAATGTCTGCGTTGGAAACAATCTAGCGTCCGATTTCGTCCATTTGATGTTTTTACTTTCAAGTTGAATAATGAATACATCATTTTTCTGAGCAAAGTCCAAGTAGTCCTGAAATCGACTCCGTCCGTCATGATTCAACTCGCATCCCGCATCTAAATAGAGAATGTACTCTCCGTCCGGAATATTCTCGAAATGTCTACAGATCAAATACGGCTTCCAAGACCAAAGTCCGTATCCCCTAGGGTAACGCTGCGCGAAATCTGGGAACATTTCATTATAGTCATCATCCAAATCATCTGGTCCAAAAGCGCGGGCAGTGACAATTTCAGGAAAACCTAAACTTTGACGAACAAGACGACGCGCAGCGCGTTCGAAATTTCGACCGCCGCCGCCAAAAGTGATAAGATGAATACTTGCCAATATGGATCTCTAAGATGTGAGCTGTGAATGTGCTCGCCCGAACTACATACAATTGATCGACTTTGCACGTAAATCACTACACCCGAAGGCAAGGCGCGAATCTAATTCTGCTTTTAAAAGCAACCAACGTTGTAGTTGAGAAATGGTACCGCCTCCCCGGCTTGAACGGGGGACCCCTGGTTCCACAAACCAGTGCTCTAACCAACTGAGCTAAGGCGGCACAATTGCTTCTTGGTGGACGAATTATGCGTTTCGTGCAGAAGGGTCAATGGAAAAATGGGCTCTATTTTCGCTTCGTTAGATAGAGAAGCGCGATCCCCAGTCCTATGGCTCCGAGTACTGGAGGAGTGATGATATTCACCATCACTGAGATATTTGCGATGACTGATGTTACAAAGTCACCGGATTGCTCACCCAGCAACAAATAGACCAAAACAACAAATCCCACGAACACGAACCCTGTTTCGGTAACTTGCCGAAATATGGTCCTGAGAGTGCCCATTAAGGAAACGAATTTGTCCATTTTGGTCTACCTGTTTTTAGTGCTGGATGAGCTGATGGTTTACTTCTGGAATAGCCAGAGAACGACACCTAGTGAGATCAAGCCAGCAAGGCCTGCGCTACCAAGCTGAGTAACTAACGCGGTGATGTTGCCAACAACGTCACCTAAGAACGCCATGTTTGTGGTGCCGACCAACAGCGATGCAACAACGGCCAAAGCCAACAGTGCGATGCCGATTTCGGTCAGTGACCCAATCGTCTTTTTTACATTATCAAGCATACTCTTCCCTCTTCGTTTGTGATGATTGCGCCCTATTCCGGACTGCATTAGCGAACGCAAAACATGCATCCGCGCCTAAATGACATCAGCGGATTTTCGATTAGTCAACAAAAAATTGCCCTTTGCCCCCCACATTTGGGAGGAAAAGATCATTTGTGACTAGATATTGACCAACCTCGCAATTTTCTTTCGCGCTCAAATCAAGTAAATACTCAATACGATAATATACCGACGGTAAGCGTCATGCCCTGATGCGACTTCATAAGCCTTGCTGTGGGTTGCCAATTCCAAACCAAGAGGCTACCCCCGAGCCTAACAGGCGGAGATAGTCAAATGGGTATCAACTCAGAAAGCAACGTAGAGGCGAACCTTCAAATAGGTCCGACCGATCAAGGTATGGTTCGGATTTTTATCGAGGCCAAGGGCGTTGAAATCCCGATGGACTTCACTGCTGAAGAAGCCGAAGAAATCGCTGAAGAGCTGCGTGCTGCCGCTATGGTCGTTGGCAGCTAACGCCTATTTGTGGCGCTCGCCCGGACCTATCAGTTCAAACTCAGTAATCTCAAATTCGTAGTATCCATTGCGGTCGCCCCGTTCGGCGCGCGCGATAAGTTTGCCTTCATCGTTGTGAAAGACTGCATGAACCGTCTGAATGGCGCGAAAGCACCAATCACCGTCGGGATAATAAAACTTCACCATCATTGTGGCGCACTCCTCAAAGTTTGGGGTCTCGATAATCTCGTAATCGCCGTGCTGCATGAAAGGCGAACTTCCGGATCATGACTTTGCGACGCGCTGCAGCCATTTTCTCAAGCGGGGCGGGCCGAATAATTTCAGCGTCATAGGGATCGGCAATGATAAGGCCGGTTTCAGGGGGCAGTAGATCCGTTGGAAAATCCGCATCAACGGCCCAGAAATAGCGATCGCACCACTCGATATAGCCTTGCCACTTATTATCTGACTGGAAATCAGCGCGACTGGACTTACATTCTATCACCCAAACCTCGTCCTTTGGTGACAGCGCCATGACGTCCACACGTAAACCTGAGGTTGGCACAAGTTCTTCGACCGTCACCATTCCATGCGTGGAAAGATGACGGCAAACGCCTCGGGCCAGCAATTGGCCCGGCTGCATATCCTCTGGATCGACCATCACCGCATGATGAACAAATCGAGAACAAACAGCAAGCCCCTTGCTCGTGTTCCAATCAAGGCATAACTAATGTCTTGGCGGGTTCTGCTCTTCTCGTGACTCGGTTGCATTCCGGTGGCCTTAAGCAATTCCGAGGGAATTGGCTCTGTTCGGATCCTGGTCCGCTTACCCGATGCCCACCTGTACATACAGGTCCTCGGGAATGAGATAACCAACACGGCCGCTGCGGGCCCGCCACATCAATCCAAAGGAGGGTTGCATGACGCGCAAAACTATATTCGGGGCTGACCCAGATAACGCGAAAAAGGTGTTATCATGGGAAGCATGCGGAAGAGTCGCTTAAGTAAGTATAAACAGGGTCGCCTGGTCGAGCATTTTGTTGCCGGAACCACGGCTCGAACTGCGGCCAGTTTATGTG
>JAQWQJ010000048.1 GCA_029244725.1 Paracoccaceae bacterium | reverse complement strand
CACATAAACTGGCCGCAGTTCGAGCCGTGGTTCCGGCAACAAAATGCTCGACCAGGCGACCCTGTTTATACTTACTTAAGCGACTCTTCCGCATGCTTCCCATGATAACACCTTTTTCGCGTTATCTGGGTCAGCCCCTAGTTTTTTTATTAACCGTAGGTTACCAGACGTTTCTCATCCTGAGAAGCCCCTGATTCGCGCTTAGGTTTAAAATTCGAAATTGAGGCGCAAAGAACCCACAAACTGGGATTCTTCCTGCGTGTCGAATTCTTTGCTGAGCCAAGTCATTCCATAGAATACCGAGTTCGCATCGCCCTGCCACATAACGCCTGCGCGCAATCGTGTACGTTGATCGGTCATATCAGGCCCGCGATCTGGCAAATAGATCGAACTGCCCATGGCGGCAAAATCACCGCCGACGATAAAGCCATAGCCCGGCAAAGTGTCGCCGCGCACAGTTCGGTAACGCTGACCCGTCACCTGATCACGCACAAGAAGGTCGTTATCAACAATACCACCGAAATAGAAATCGACGCCCGAGCGGATCAAAGTTTCGTCGCCTGTTCGCACTTCGGCAAACGGGCGAATTTCAGCTGCATTGCTAAGGGCAATCGGCCTGCCAAATTCAGCGACAAGCCCAGGGTGGAACCCATTAGGGATCATATCTGCCTTTGTTGAGGCCGATGGAACGTCACGATTGATAATGTCGTGCACGAAATATTGCAGATCAGCCAAACCTGTCATTGGCCCCGTGATGACCACATCACCACCCAGGCTTACCTCGCCCGGTCCCACCGAAAAGTGGGTATGTGCACCTAACGAGACTGATGTTGAATATAAGCGATCATTGGGAACAGGGTTTTCCACGTCACCGGGTGCAATAATCTTCGTCTGCAGTCGGTATTCAAGAAGCGACCCAATATCGGACGGCATCTCTCCGTTCCAATCATTGCCCATCACTCGGCTAGACGTATATGATGCCGTTTGCCAACGATCACGAAGTTCGCCAATCAAATCGTTATTGATCATACGACCGTAGCCGATTTTCACCCGTGTCGCAGGGCCTTCATAAGCTGGTTGAGAAAAGTAAGCTGAAGTGAGGCCGTTAGACACGCCCTGAGCGGCGGCCATTGACCCAAAGGTCAGCCCGCCAGCCATCAGAACTGCGAACAGGTTCCTCATTACTACATCCTCAACACATCTTTTTTTCGTCAAATACCACTCTCACCCAAAGGGAAAAAGGGCGTTCGACGCTAAAATGCACTTATTGGGCGGATGTGAGTCAAATTCCACACATCCCACCATTTTGAATTTTGATATCGCCGAATTAAGGCAACATTGGGGCAATAGGTCTTAACGTACGCTTAACCGCACTTGCTGTGACCGCAACTGGCGCACGTCATGCAGCCCTCAACCATTCGAAGGTCGAACTGTCCGCAGCTTGGGCAAGCCTTGCCGCGCGGTTTGGTATCAGTGTTGACGACCATCGCTTCGGCCTGCGGGTCGGACTTTAGCCCCTGCCCCTCGCCTTCTAGGAATCCGATTGCCACCATGTGGCGCTCAATCACACCACCAATAGCTGCAAGGATCGACGGGATGTATTTGCCTTGCACCCAAGCACCACCGCGCGGATCAAACACCGCTTTCAGTTCTTCCACGACAAAGGAAACGTCGCCACCTCGACGGAACACTGCTGAGATCATTCGGGTTAGCGCCAGCGTCCAAGCGTAGTGTTCCATGTTCTTTGAGTTGATGAACACCTCAAACGGACGGCGTCGGCCACCAACGATGATATCGTTGACGGTTAGGTAAATCGCGTGCTCAGAATCCGGCCATTTCAGCTTGTAAGTTGATCCCTCAAGCGACTGTGGTCTGTCCAGCGGCTCGGACATATAAATCACGTCCCCATGCGGCTGCATCGGTTCGTCATCGTCCTTGGCCACGACTTCCGGCGCTGATTTCTCTTCGCTGATACTTAGAACACTGCCAGTGACATCATTCGGACGGTAGGTCGTGCAACCCTTACAGCCGCTGTCCCACGCCTGCATGTAGACGTCTTTGAAGTCTTCAAAGCTGATGTCTTCGGGGCAGTTGATCGTCTTAGAGATCGAGCTGTCGATCCATTTTTGCGCCGCCGCCTGCATTTTGACATGCGCAGTTGGCGCAAGGGTTTGCGCGTTAACAAAGTGGTCCGGCAAAGGCTTGTCGCCAAACTTGTCGCGCCACATCTGCACTGCGTAATCGACGACCTCTTCTTCGGTGCGCGAGCCGTCTTTTTGCAGCACTTTGCGGGTGTAGGCATAGGCAAATACAGGCTCGATCCCCGATGAAACATTGCCTGCATAGAGGCTAATCGTGCCGGTTGGCGCGACTGACGTAAGAAGCGCGTTGCGGATACCGTGCTCACGGATTGCATCGCGGACGTCGTTATCCATTTGCTTCATATTGCCTGATGAAAGGTACGGTTCAGCATCGAACAAGGGGAATGCGCCCTTTTCCGTGGCAAGATCCACTGATGCCAAATAGGACGCCCGCGCGATGGCTTTCATCCATTCCTCAGTTTTCGCGGCCGCTTCATCAGTGCCGTATTCCAAACCCGTCATCAGCAATGCATCCGCAAGTCCAGTAACCCCAAGGCCGATCCGGCGCTTGGCTTGGGCTTCTTGCTCTTGCTGCGGCAGTGGAAATTTTGACGCTTCAACCACGTTGTCCATCATTCGAACAGCCGTCGCCACGAGATCATTCAAAGCCGTCAAGCAAACATGCGCCTTGCCGTCCTCATACGGCGAATGCACCAACCGCGCGAGGTTGATCGACCCCAGCAAACATGCACCATAGGGCGGCAAAGGTTGTTCGCCACACGGGTTCGTCGCGGCGATGCTTTCGACATAGCTGAGGTTGTTGGCGTCATTGATCCGGTCGATGAAAATCACACCGGGTTCAGCATAATCATAGGTCGACTGCATGATCTTATTCCACAGATCACGTGCGTTGACGGTGTGATAAACCTTGTCGTTGAACTGAAGTTTCCACTGACCGTCGGCCTTGACGGCCTCCATGAATTTATCCGTCACCAGCACCGAGACGTTGAACATCCGCAATCGAGCTGCGTCTGATTTGGCGGTGATGAAATCTTCGATATCGGGATGGTCGCAACGCATCGTTGCCATCATTGCGCCACGACGGCTGCCAGCGCTCATGATAGTGCGGCACATCGCGTCCCAGACGTCCATGAACGACAACGGCCCAGATGCATCCGCCGCCACGCCCATCACATCCGCGCCCTTGGGGCGAATAGTTGAAAAATCGTAACCGATTCCCCCGCCTTGTTGCATCGTCAGCGCGGCCTCTTTCAGCATATCGAAGATGCCACCCATGCTGTCTGGGATCGTGCCCATGACGAAACAGTTAAACAATGTCACACGGCGCTCAGTGCCAGCACCAGCAGTGATCCGGCCAGCGGGCAGGTATTTGAAATCCTCAAGTGCCTGATAAAACTTGTCTTCCCAAATTGTGGGCTCTTTTTCGACAGAGGCAAGCGAGCGCGCAATCCGTCTCCAGCTGTCCTCGACCGATTGATCAATGGGTGTGCCATCCGCCTGTTTGAAGCGGTATTTCATATCCCAGATCTGTTCCGCAATCGGGGCAGCAAAGCGGCTCATAGGTGTATCCCTCATTTTTGTAGACACGCCACAATACCTTGAAGCTCGCCCCGATTCCAATACTATTGGTAGGGAATCTGGGGTCGGAATTGGCAAAACAACATATCATCAAACTAAGCGTGGGCACGGAAACCGTTGAAGGCCTGTCTGAGTGGCATCAAAACCCCCGGGCACAGGGCCCCGATGGCTTGCCGCGGCACATCACTCGTATGTGGCCAAAACGCGAAGCAGACATCGTTGATGGGGGCAGTATTTTTTGGGTGTTCAAAGGTGTCATCCAATGTCGCCAAAAGCTAATTCGGTTTGATGAGGTGATCGGCGAGGACGGCATTCGCCGCTGTGCCTTTGTGCTGGAACCCAAACTTTATCGCACCGTCCAAGCGCCCAAACGCCCATTTCAAGGATGGCGTTACCTAAACCCCGATGACGCCCCGCCTGACCTAACTGAAGGTCGCGACAACGAAGATCAATTGCCGCCAGAGATGGCCGGCGAACTGGCCGATATCGGCGTACTATAAGGAAAAGAAGATGTCTGAAGACACCCCAAAGGGCGACCTTACCCTCCGCACGGTCGCTATGCCGTCTGATGTAAACGTCAACGGCGACATCTTCGGCGGTTGGGTACTATCGCAAATGGATATCGCTGCGGGCATAGTTTCCCGCGAGACCGCACAGGGTCGCGTGGCGACCATTGCCGTAGACGCAATGAAGTTCATCCAACCCGTAAAAGTCGGAGATGTATTGTGTGTCTATACCAACATCATCCGGATCGGCACGACGTCAATCGCTGTTGGTATCGAAGCATGGGCGAACCGAGGCGTCATTGGAAAACGTGAGAAAGTGACCGAGGCAGTCTTTACCTTTGTCGCCATCGACGAAAACGGAAGACCACGGCCAGTAAGCGTATCCACTGAAAAATCCTGATATGAGGCGGGTTGTCCCCGCCTCAAATCAAGAATGTTTTCTCTTAGTTAGAAAGATGATGTTGTTTCAACGTCAGCTGCGGCTGTGCCGACCTGCCCGCTAACATCAGCCGTGGACGACCGAACGACCGTGGTTCCAGCGACTGCCAACCCGATCGTACCTGCCAGCAAAACCACATAGTCAATAGTGATCGCGCCGTCTTCGTTAGCTACAAATTGTTTTAGTTCTTCAAAATACTGAAGGGGCTGACCCAGATAACTATTAAACGCCGAGCTTTGTTTTCAACGTCGTAAGCGCAAATTGCCCGGCTGCATCCACTTCGGCGACGCGACTGCGAAACAGCGTCGCTTGCGAGCGTAGAACAGGCTCTTCTTTTAAGATCTTCAAATGGTTCGCGCGCAAAGTTTCACCGGTTGAAGTGATATCGGCAATCGCCTCGGCGGTCAGGTTTTTCACTGTGCCTTCAGTCGCGCCTTGGCTGTCGACCAACTGATAGTCGGCCACACCATGTTCACGCAGATAGTCACGGATCAGACGGTGGTATTTAGTGGCAATCCGCAAACGAAAGCCATGTGCACTGCGAAACGCGGCAGACGCTGCATCAAGGTCATCAAGCGTATCCACATCAACCCAAGCTGACGGCACCCCGATAATCAGGTCAGCATGACCAAAGCCAAGCTCTGCCAGTTCCTCAACCCGCGCCGACCAATTGGCCAGTTTCTCTCGGATCAAATCCTGGCCGGTGACGCCCAAATGAATACGCCCTGCCGCCAACTCACGCGGGATTTCCCCAGCTGAAAGTAGGACTAGCTGCACGCCCTCAACACCTTCAACGGCGCCAGCATATTCTCGGTCGGAACCAGTGCGGGACATGGAAACGCCGCGTTCGCCAAACCAGTCAAACGTCTTCTCCATGAGACGCCCTTTGGACGGAATTCCCAACTTGATTGTCATGCCTCGCCCCTTTCCAGCCCCAATAGAAGCTCTGGGCGGATCACACCGCCGACAGCTGGAATGGCATCGCCTTTTCCAAGAACTTTGGTCAAAGCATCGTATCGGCCGCCAGTTGCAACAGGTGGCAGATCGGCGCGGCTTTGATCGTAGAATCCGAAAACAAACCCGTCGTAATATTCCATGGACGTGCGCCCGTAGCTGGCTTCAAAGTCCAAGGTTTCTAAATCCTCGCCCCTATCTGACATCGCGTCCATGCGAAGCGCAAGGCGCTCTACTGCAGGTTCAATTGACGGCATGTCGACCGCAATATCGCGCAAATGTTCTAACGCGGCGGGCAAGCTTTCACGGACGGAAAGCAGCGCATCTATTAGGTCAATCTCAGCATCAGAGATTAACGAAACCGCGGCATCCTCGCGTAGAGCGTCAATTCGAGCGTCGATTTCGGACTTGCTGCGTAAACCAATCATCGGCCCACCACTTAGGTGCGGATCATCGGCAGACAGCAGCGCAGCGCGTGTCTCAGGCACCTCAAGACGTCCAGAAAAGCGATCCAACAACCATCGAAAACGACGTGGCCGCCAGATGTGGCGCATAAGTGCTGCCTTACGGGCCTCAGTTGTTTTTAGCCCGGCAACGGCAGACATCAGCAATCCGATATCACCGGTCGCTGCGCGAAGTGGCAGATCACCCAGCGCTTGACGGATCAGGCTAAACACCTCAGCGTCGGCCACAGCAGAGTTCGCGCGATCAAAGACCTCATACCCAACCTGAAGATACTGGTTAGCACGATTAGGTGCGTCTTCTTGCTGGCGAAATACCTCACCGGCATAGGTGTAGCACGCCGGCTCTGCGCCCTCGTTCATATGCATCTGAACAACCGGCACCGTAAAGTCCGGCCGCAACATTTGTTCGCCCCAAAGCGCGTCAGAGGTCACGTAGGCGCGGCCGCGAATGTCTTCGCCGTAAAGGTCCAACAAAACTTCAGCAGGCTGCAGAATATCCATCTCGACAGATTGCGCGCCTGCAGCTTCAAAGATGCTTTTCAGCCGAAGGGCTTCGGCCCGGGTTTCCGTCCGGTTGACCATTAGTCCTGTCCGGCCCCAGATTGGTTGGCCAAAATCTCACGAACTTTCGCGACCAATAGATCGCGAGGCACCTCAAATTGGCTCGGGTTACCGCGCCATTCCTCAAGGCTCGCGCTCTCAGCGATTTTCGCCCCGAGGTAGAGATCCTTGATCTGCACGATCCCAGCTTCCTTTTCATCGCCGCCTTCGATGACTGCGATAGGAGAGTTCCGCTTGTCCGCGTACTTCAACTGATTGCCGAAATTCTTTGGATTACCGAGGTAAACTTCGGCACGAATGCCCGCGTTACGCAATTCAGCAACCATGGTCTGGTAGTCGGCCATCCGTTCGCGATCCATAACCGTAACAACGACAGGCCCTTGGGTTTGCGATTGAATGCGACCCTTTTCACGAAGCGCCGCGAGAAGACGATCCACACCGATGGAAACGCCAGTGGCCGGAACCTCTTGGCCAGTGAAGCGTTTGACGAGGTCATCGTAACGACCGCCGCCTGCAACAGAGCCGAACTGACGTTTGCGGCCTTTTTCATCTAGAATTTCGAAGGTAAGTTCAGCCTCATAAACGGGGCCTGTGTAGTAACCGAGACCACGAACGACCGAGGGGTCGATAACAATGCGGTCAGACGCGTATCCTTGCGCCCCTAGCAACGAGGCAATTTGCTCAAGCTCTTCGATACCTTTGAGGCCAATTTCTGATCCACCAACAGCTACACGCAAATTGGCAAAGGTCCCGTCAACATCATCAGCCTTTGAAGTTAGAAATGCGACGACGGGTTCAGCCTGCTCATCACTCAGCCCAACGCCATCGATATACGCACCCGACGCATCCAAACGCCCCTTACCAAGAAGGTCACGGACGCCGCGCTCGCCGACTTTGTCGAACTTGTCGATTGTGCGAAGCACTGCGTCACGCTTCGCTTGATCATCACCTAGACCCATCGTTTCAAGCACGCCGTTCAGCACCTTACGGTTGTTCACCCGCACAATATAGTCACCGCGCTCAATGCCAACCGCCTCAAGAGTATCCGACAACATCGCGCAAATTTCTGCGTCTGCAGCCATCGAGGACGTGCCAACAGTATCCGCATCACACTGATAAAACTGACGATAACGACCGGGGCCTGGTTTTTCGTTGCGCCAAACCGGCCCCATCGCGAACCGGCGATAGGGGGTAGGCAGATCGTTACGGTGCTGTGCAAAAACGCGCGCCAATGGTGCCGTCAGATCGTAACGCAAAGCCATCCACGTGTCGTCTTCGTCCTGCCAAGCAAAAACACCCTCATTGGGACGGTCCACGTCAGGCAAAAACTTGCCCAGCGCCTCAACGGTCTCGACGGCGGCGCTTTCCAACGCGTCGAAACCGTAACGATGATAAACCCCAGCGATTTTGCTCAGCATTTCGCTGCGCTCAGTCACTTCATTGCCGAAGTAGTCGCGAAATCCTTTAGGCGTTGCGGCCTTAGGACGGGGTTGTTTCTTTTGCTTGGCCATAATGCATATCCGGCTAGGGCTTTGGGGTTCGCGCGGGGTTTAGCCGAGCCACGCGCTAGGGGCAAGCAAGCATGGGCTGGTGAGGCGCTTTGGCCCGTGCTATCGGAACCACATGGATACACGCATCACCGAGCTTGAAGAAACCGCCGCCCACCTGAGCCGATCAGTCGAGGAACTGTCCGACATCATCGCCCGTCAGGACAGCGAGATCGCGCTTTTGACCCACAAGGTGCAAATGTTGCTCGAACGCGCGGCGCAACGCGAAGCAGCAGACGGGGTTGCCGTAGTCTTGGGCGATGAAAGACCGCCGCATTATTAAAGGTAGATTGGGGGCGCTGCCCCCGTCCCTGCGGGACTCCCCCGAGGTAGTTCACGCAAGATTAAGCACAGTTTCGATTTTATCTTTACACAAATACTCGCGCCGCAGGCATGGGCCGAAGGCTCATATTTCTTCTACACCCAGAACACCGTCCAAGCTTTTGAGTGCGCCCTTGATTTGTGGCGTGACTGGGAACTCCATGCCAGTATCCATGTCGACTTCGCCCGGAAGCGACGGATTGAATAGGCGAAGATAGACTGGACCTTTGCCTGCTGTCACAGCGGCTTGGCTCGCGTGGGCCAGCAATTCGGCAACAGTTTGGGCGGCGCTCAATTCGTCGATCATGATCCGAAGCCCAGAAACACCGGCATCCGCGACAACCGCATCTATGGGCGCAACGGACCGGCCGACTGGATCGAACTGGCCTTCGTTGAACTTGGCCTCAAGCGTCATCACAACCTGATTGGTTTTATCAAAGACTGCCCGAACACTATCTGCATCATCTGGGAACATCGCGATGCCAGCCACCTGACCTGTCGGATCCGAGATGTTCATGCGAAAGAAGCGCGTACCGCGACCCGATTTACGCTCTTGAAGACCCGTAACGATCACCCCGACCTTACCCAGCGCTGCGCCGTCGCGTTCAGCCTTGAGGCGGAGTTCCTCAAGCGTCAGTGCTTTTTTGCGTTTTAAGGCGGGCAGATAATCATCAAGCGGGTGGCCCGAAAGGTAAAACCCAACGGCCTTGTGCTCTTCTTCAAGCCGCTCTGCCGGCAACCAATCGCCGACTGGCGACAAGCGGGGCTCTGGCAAGTCTTCACCTGCTTCACCGAAAAGCGACACTTGGTTCGAGTTTCGCTGTTCATGGATCGCGGCCGAATATGCGACCAAGCCGTCCAGACTGTCGAATACTTTGCGTCGGTTTGAGTCGAGCTGATCAAATGCTCCGGAACGTGCCAACATCTCTAAGGGTCGTTTACCTATGCGTTTCAGATCGACCCGACGGGCAATATCAAAAAGCGTGGCGAACGGCTTGTCTTCGCGGCCGCTAACAATCAACTGCATCGCTTCGGCACCAACATTTTTGAGTGCTGCTAAACCGAAGACCAGTTTCTGATCCTTCACGCTGAACGCCGCCAAAGAGCGGTTCACACATGGCGGCACAATCTCGATCTCCAGACCGCGCCGGACTTCCTCGGCATACACCGCAAGTTTGTCGGTAAGATGAATGTCGCAGTTCATCACACCTGACATGAATTCAACCGGATGGTTCGCCTTTAGCCATGCGGTTTGGTAGCTGACCACGGCATAGGCCGCAGCGTGCGATTTGTTGAAACCGTAGTTGGCGAATTTCTCAAGCAGGTCGAAAACCTCAGAGGCTTTCTTCTTCGCAACGCCATTTTCAGCGGCACCCCTTTCAAACTTCGGGCGCTCCGCATCCATCGCCTCTTTAATCTTTTTACCCATCGCACGGCGTAACAAGTCCGCGCCGCCGAGCGTGTAATTCGCCATGACCTGCGCGATCTGCATCACCTGCTCCTGATAGACGATAATGCCTTGAGTCTCGGCCAGAATATCGTCGATCAACGGATGCACGGATTCGATCTTCTTTAGCCCGTTTTTGACCTCACAATAGGTCGGGATGTTTTCCATCGGGCCCGGGCGATAAAGCGCCACAAGCGCAACAATATCCTCAATACAGGTGGGTTTCATGCGCCGCAGCGCGTCCATCATGCCCGAGCTTTCCACTTGGAAAACAGCAACCGTTTTTGCAGCTGCGTAGAGCTTATAGGACAGTTCATCATCCAGCGGGATTGCGTTTATTTCGTTCTCAGCGCCCTCAATCGGTTCATAAAGCTCAGTCCCGTCTGCCGCGATGTGTATTGGGCGCCCTGAGGCAAGAATTTGGTCAATCGCGTTTTGAATAACCGTCAGCGTTTTCAGTCCGAGAAAGTCGAACTTTACCAAACCCGCTTGTTCGACCCATTTCATGTTGAACTGAGTCGCCGGCATATCCGAGCGTGGATCTTGATACAGCGGCACTAAAGCGTCCAAAGGCCGGTCGCCAATCACAACGCCCGCCGCATGGGTCGAGGCATTGCGAAGCAGCCCTTCAACCTGCTGGCCATAGTTCAGCAGCCGGTCCACGACCTCTTCATTGCGGGCTTCTTCGCGCAGGCGTGGTTCTTCCCTTAATGCGTCAGCGATCGACAGCGGTTTCACGCCCTCAACAGGGATCAGCTTCGACAGCCGGTCGACCTGTCCATAAGGCATCTGCAAGACGCGCCCGATATCGCGGACTGCGGCCTTGGACAGCAGAGCACCGAAGGTGATGATTTGCCCCACTTTGTCGCGGCCGTATTTCTCTTGAACGTATTGGATCACCTCTTCCCGGCGATCCATGCAAAAGTCGATATCGAAGTCTGGCATCGATACACGTTCGGGGTTCAGGAACCGCTCAAACAGTAACGAATAGCGTAAAGGGTCTAAGTCAGTAATCGTCAAAGCATAGGCCACCAAGGACCCCGCGCCCGAACCACGGCCCGGTCCGACCGGAATGTGATTGTCTTTGGACCATTGAATGAAGTCTGCAACGATCAAGAAGTAACCGGGGAACCCCATCCCCTCGATAATCCCAAGCTCAAAATCTAGCCGTTCCTGATATTCCTCAACCGTTACGGCGTGGGGGATCACGTCTAGCCGTTTTTTCAGACCTTCGTTTGCGATGCGGCGCAGTTCGGCAACCTCATCCTCGGCGAAAATTGGCAGAATCGGGTCGCGGCGATAGGTCATGAAGGCGCAACGTTTGGCGATCTCAACCGTGTTCTCAATCGCTTCGGGCAGATCGGCAAACAAAGTCACCATTTCTTCCTGCGATTTAAAATAATGCTGAGGCGTCAGCTTTCGTCGGGGCTCTTGTTGATCAACATAAGCACCTTCCGAGATACAAATCAGTGCGTCATGCGCTTCGTACATATCAGTTTTCGGGAAATAAACATCATTGGTCGCGACCAGCGGAATGTCTTTGGCATAGGCCATTTCCACAAACCCGCGCTCGGTCAAACGCTCGGCATCGGGTTGACCGCCGTCTACGGGGTGGCGTTGCAGCTCAACATAGACCCTGTCGCTGAACATAGACTGTAGTCTATCCATCAACAGGTCCGCAGCGGGACGTTGACCAGCTTGCAGCAACAACCCAATCGGTCCCGTGGGACCACCGGTCAAGCAAATCAGACCGTCAGAATGTGTCTGCAACTCATCAAGCGTGACCTGAGGTAATTGATCGCCCTTATCCACATAAAGGCATGAGCTAAGCTTCATGAGGTTTTCGTACCCAGTCTCGGTTTGAGCCAATAGGACGACAGGTGCCGGGGCTTTGGGTCGCTCTCCTGGCATGGAAGGTTGATAGGCAAGCTCAACTTGGCAGCCGATAATGGGTTGGATCCCTGCACCACTCAATGTGACTGAGGCCTCGAGTGCACAAAACATGGAATTCGTGTCTGTGACCGCCACAGCAGGCATATCCGCGTGCTCGCAAAGGCCCGCCAATTTCTTGACCCTTACGGCGCCTTCAAGAAGCGAATATTCAGTATGCGTGCGGAGATGAATGAATCGGGTAGGCTTGCTCATGCCGCCACTTTAGTCAGCCGAAAGACCAAGGCAAACCGGATTCTCTTTGCGCTCACTAATAAGTTTCCAACAAAAGCACCTTTCGGACTTTATTGAAAATGGATCGCATTTTCTTGTTAAATCAGTGCTCTGAGCAGTTCCATCGCATGTGAAATTTGATCTGCCTGCAAACAATTTCTTGCCAAGTCGCATTTTTTAGGCGTTCCTAGAATCACAAAAACGCCCGCAGGTTTTCTACGTCGCATCGAAGATCTGCACTGGGAGGGGCAATTTTAGTAACGCGGCAGGCTAGCAAATCATGGATATCGCGTTTCTTCTCAACGGAGAGACTGTCCGGCTGACCGATCCTGAGCCGACACAAACTCTACTCGACTGGCTTCGCAATGATCGCGGACTGATCGGCACCAAAGAAGGCTGCAACGAAGGCGATTGCGGTGCTTGTTCAGTTGTTGTGACTGACAAGAACCAGACGGCGGCGCTTAATGCCTGCATCTTGTTTCTGCCCCAGATAGACGGAAAGGCCATTCGCACCGTCGAAGGTATTTCCGCCCCAGATGGCACACCTCATCCTGTACAAAAGGCGATGATTGATCTGCACGGAAGCCAATGTGGTTTCTGCACGCCGGGCTTCATCGCTTCGATGGCGGCTGCACACCAAAACGGCCGGTCCGACCACGATGATCAACTTGCAGGCAACCTGTGTCGTTGCACGGGCTATGCTCCTATCATCAAGGCCGCTGAACTTGCCGAGGCCGCACCCAAGGCAGATTGGCTCGAAAAAACGCCGTTTGTTTTACCAAAGATAGCTACTGAAATTCAGGCACAGCCAGCGCCCGAGGGTCCTGTGTATATTCCGCAAACCGGAGATGAACTAGCCGAATTTTATGCGGACAATCCGGATGCTACCCTGATCGCTGGCGCCACGGACATCGGGCTGTGGGTGACCAAACAACTACGCGCATTGCCCAAGATTGCATTTCTGAACCAGATTTCGGACCTCGCTGAAATCTCTGAAACCGATGATGCGTTCCGCTTTGGCGCGATGGTGTCGATTGAGCAACTGCGCACCACTCTAACATCCCACGCGCCATCATTCGCGCAAATGTTGCGCCGGTTCGCGTCTGCACAAGTTCGCGCCTCGGCAACGATCGGCGGCAATATCGCCAACGGCTC
Source organism: Paracoccaceae bacterium (assembly GCA_029244725.1). Lineage (GTDB taxonomy): Bacteria > Pseudomonadota > Alphaproteobacteria > Rhodobacterales > Rhodobacteraceae > JASMHC01. The sequence goes on along the minus strand of JAQWQJ010000048.1, from coordinate 39,467 downwards.
GCCCATCGGAGACACCCCGCCTGCGCTGATCGCGCTTGATGCAACGCTTCATCTTCGCAAAAGCGACGTGCGTCGTGATTTGCCACTTGAAGATTATTTCGTCGACTATGGTAAGCAAGATATACAGCCTGGCGAATTCGTCGAAGGTGTTAGCATTCCTAAGCGAGCACACTCATTGAGTGTTCACAAACTTTCGAAACGTTTCGATCAAGACATTTCTGCAGTGCTCGGCGCCTTCAATATCATTGTCGAAAACGACAAAGTCTCGTCGGCACGCATCGCATTTGGCGGCATGGCTGGCATTCCAAAACGTGCGTCGGCAGTTGAAGCGGCGTTGACCAATCGTGTCTGGAATACCGAAACCGTTGCAGGCGCCATAGAGGCCTTTGGCCAAGACTTTGCGCCGTTGTCAGACATGCGGGCGTCTGCGGACTACCGGCTTGAGGCTGCGCAAAACATGCTATGGCGGGTCTGGCACGAAGACCAGGGCACCGCGACTTCGGTTCTTGAGGTGACGGCATGAGCGTCCACAAATCCCTAGCCCACGATAGCGGTCCACTACATGTCACCGGACAGGCACGCTACGTCGACGATATTCCCACGCCAACCGGCACGTTGCACCTTGCGTTTGGCGTCTCGAGCGTCGCTTCTGCACGAATTCAAAGCGTAGACCTTTCAGCGGTTCAAGCCGCCGAAGGCGTTGTTGCAGTTCTTACGGCCGAAGATTTACCATTCGCCAATGATGTTTCACCGTCAATACATGACGAGCCTTTGTTGGCGACGGGCGAAGTTCACTATCTCGGCCAGCCAATATTTCTTGTGGTCGCGACAAGTCATCTTGCAGCTCGAAAGGCCGCCCGTCTTGGGCAAATTTCATATGAAACCCGCGAACCGATCTTAACTGTCGAAGCTGCAATGACTGCCAATAGCAGGTTTGAGGATGGTCCACGCATTTGGCAAAGTGGCGACGCATTAGGAGAATTCTCATCCTGTCCAAACCGGATTACGGGCCAATTGGACGTGGGCGGTCAAGAACATTTCTATCTTGAGGGTCAAGCCTCGCTCGCGATGCCGCAAGAGAATGGCGATGTACTTGTGCATGCCTCGACCCAACACCCGACAGAAATCCAACACAAAGTGGCCGAGGCTTTGGGTCTGCCGATGCACGGAGTGCGCGTTGAGACCCGCCGCATGGGTGGTGGATTTGGTGGCAAGGAAAGTCAGGGTAACGCTTTGGCAGTTGCTTGCGCCGTAGTTGCTATCCAGACCGGCAAGCCCTGCAAAATGCGCTACGACCGTGATGACGATATGATGATCACTGGTAAGCGGCACGATATTCGCGTTTCTTATGATGTTGGATTTGACGACACCGGCCGCGTTCGTGCGATTGAGTTCAAACACTATATGCGCTGCGGCTGGGCTCAGGACTTGTCTTTGCCGGTGGCAGACCGTGCAATGCTGCATGCAGACAATGCCTATGACCTTCCCAATATCCGAATTGAAAGCCATCGCTTGAAAACCAACCACCAAAGTGCGACTGCCTTCCGCGGTTTTGGCGGCCCACAGGGAATGATCGGGATTGAGCGGGTTATGGATCATATAGCCCATAAACTGGGCATGGATCCTTTGGCTGTGCGTCGTGCAAATTACTACGATGAAGCGGACAGTTTGTCTGAGCCGACTGGCTCTGCCGCGGAAACATCGCATCAGAAGCTTAACAAAACCCCATACGGAATGAAGGTCACCGACTTTGTCCTTGGGCGTCTGACGCAAGAGCTTGAGGCCAGTTCGGATTACCACGCACGTCGCGCCGCGATTGCAGACTGGAATGACTCCAATCCCGTTTTGAAGCGCGGCATTTCCCTGACGCCAGTTAAATTCGGTATCTCTTTCACACTTACCCACCTTAATCAGGCCGGTGCATTGGTTCATGTCTACCAAGACGGTTCAGTCATGTTGAACCACGGTGGAACCGAAATGGGCCAAGGCTTGTTCCAGAAGGTCGCGCAAGTTGCGGCTAGTGTATTCGGGATCGGGGTCGATCAGATAAAGATCACGGCAACCGACACGGCCAAAGTTCCCAACACCTCGGCGACTGCAGCGTCTAGCGGGGCGGATTTGAACGGAATGGCCGTTCGGGTAGCCTGTGAGAAATTGCGCGCGCGGATTGCGACGCATCTGGCTGAAAAACATAGCTGTGAGGCTTCAGCGGTTGAGTTTTCGGACGGCAACGTGATCGCCGGATCGCACCGCGTGAGCTTCGCTGAGGCGGCGTCGGCAGCCTACCAAGCGCGTGTTTCATTGTCTGCGACGGGTTTCTACAAAACACCTGATTTGCAATGGGACAGGATCGCGGGCAAAGGCCGGCCATTTTACTATTTCGCCTATGGCGGATCCGTCACAGAAGTAGTGATCGACACGCTTACTGGCGAAAACCGTATTTTGCGCGCAGATATCCTGCATGATGCAGGCAAAAGCTTGAACCCTGTTTTGGATATCGGTCAAATCGAAGGTGGCTATGTACAGGGCGCTGGTTGGGTTACCACCGAAGAGTTGGTTTGGGATGACACAGGCAACTTACGCACACACGCGCCTTCGACTTACAAAATCCCTGCGTGTTCAGATCGACCTGATGTCTTTAAAGTCGCATTGTTTGAGAATGAAAACCGCGAGAACACGATCCATCGTTCAAAAGCCGTAGGCGAACCTCCATTCATGTTGGGGATTTCAGCGTTGATGGCAATCAGTGATGCGATCTCTGCCTGCGGAGATGTCTATCCGTCAATCGATGGTCCTGCGACGCCTGAACGTGTGTTGGCTGCTGTGAATCGGGTGCGCAATGGGGTTTGAACTTTGCCGCATATCTGAGTTGATCGCCATTCACGGGCGTGTTGCCCGTGTCGTAATTGCCGAGGTCAAAGGATCTTCGCCACGCGAAGTGGGTGCGTCCATGATTGTTTGGGACAATGGGCAAGAAGGCACGATTGGCGGCGGTACCTTAGAGTGGGAAGCCTCAAAACGTGCTTTGGATGGGGATCGGATTAGCCGCCATGCACTTGGGCCAGAGCTTGGGCAATGCTGCGGTGGCGCCGTTACACTGGTGACCGAAGTTTACGATGCCAAACGTATCGCTGAGATTGAAGGCAATGTTTGGGCTCGCGGTGAAGGCGCGCAACCTATTGCTATCACACGCATTTTGTCCAACTCTAGGCGCGAAGGCACTGAGATAAAGCCACAACTATTGGACAATTGGCTCATTGAGCCCATTGCGAAACCAACGCGCCAGATATGGATATGGGGCGCGGGTCATGTTGGGCGGGCGATGGTTGGGATGATGCATCCGTTTCCGGAGCTTGAATTGACTTGGATTGATACTAGCCGCGAACGATTTCCGCATGAAGTCGCTGGTGACATCAACGTCCTTTACCATGCGGACCCATCAGAATTTGTGAAACACTCTCCGGCGACGGCGGAACATTTGGTTCTGACCTATTCACACGCTTTGGATCTTGAACTGTGTCATCGCCTTTTAGGTCACGGATTTTCGTTTGCCGGTTTAATTGGGTCGAAATCCAAATGGGCACGCTTTCGCAGTCGATTGGCGCAACTGGGCCACGATGCCACAAAGATAAATGAAATCACCTGCCCGATTGGGCAAAAGTCGCTGGGGAAACACCCCCAAGCCATTGCCGTAGGCGTAACCGCTGCGTTACTGTCAAACGGCCTCACACGTGAACTTAGAAAAGACAGGGTGGCATGACAGACGCTTTGCTAAAAATTTCAGGTCTAACAAAGGCCTATCCAGGGGTCGTAGCTAACGACAATGTTTCGTTTGAGATCCAACCCGGGGAAGTACATGCGCTTTTGGGCGAAAACGGAGCTGGCAAATCAACGCTTGTGAAGATGATTTACGGGCTGGTTAAGCCAGACTCTGGCCAAATGCATCTGCATGGAGCCGAATTTGCACCAATCAATCCGTCTTTTGCGCGTCAGCATGGCGTTGCGATGGTCTTTCAGCACTTTTCTCTGTTTGACGCACTGACTGTTGCCGAAAACATCGCGCTGGGGATGGAGAACCCGCCCAGCCAGCGTGATTTGGCAGCGCGCATCAAAGAAGTGTCCGAAGAATATGGACTGCCCCTTGAGCCGTTCCATCAAGTCGGTGATCTATCCGCAGGCGAACGCCAGCGGGTAGAAATTATTCGGTGTTTGCTGCAAAACCCCAAGCTGTTGATCATGGACGAACCCACCAGTGTGTTGACCCCGCAAGAGGTGGAAATCCTATTCACTACTTTACGGCAGTTGTCCCAAGAAGGGACAGCGATCCTATATATCAGTCACAAGCTCGAAGAAATCCGTTCTCTCTGCGACCACGCGACCATCTTGCGTTTGGGTAAGAACGTTGGCGAATGTGTGCCTTCTGAGACATCGGCCCGCGACATGGCCGAGATGATGGTTGGCAGCACGCTTCACACACCTGAGCGCAAAGCCGACAAGGGCGGCGACGTCGTTCTTGAGATCAAAGATCTATCGGTCGCCTCGCCCAATCAGTTTGGCACGTCACTGAAAAACGTTCAGATGTCTGTGCGTGCAGGCGAAATCCTTGGGATTGGCGGTGTTGCGGGCAATGGGCAAGACGAATTGCTGGCCGCGATCTCAGGCGAGGTTCCAACAAACGCCGAAACGATCTGCGTCAACGGCCAATCAGTTGGTGCATTGGGGCCAAACGCTCGGCGCAAGCTTGGTATTCTGGCAGCCCCAGAAGAGCGTTTGGGTCATGCCGCCGCACCCGCGATGAGTTTGACCGAAAATGCCCTTTTAAGCGGTGCGATCCGTAAGGGGTTATTATCGAACGGCTTCATTTCCTGGAGCGGAGCCCGTGAATTCGCGGCTGATATTATTGAGAAATTCGACGTTCGAACACCTGGGACTGAAACTGCGGCGCGCGCCTTATCCGGCGGAAACCTGCAGAAGTTCGTGATCGGACGAGAGATAATGCAAAATCCTGACGTTTTGATTGTGAACCAACCAACGTGGGGTGTTGATGCCTCGGCTGCTGCGGATATTCGCCAGGCGCTGTTGGATTTGGCCGCAGGCGGCGCAGCTGTCGTTGTCATTTCACAGGATTTGGACGAACTGACCGAGATTTCGGATCGTTTTGCCGCCCTAAACGAGGGTCGTTTATCAGAAAGCCGCGAGATGGCGGGCCTAACGGTGGACCAAATCGGGCTGATGCTTGGTGGCGCTCATGACATGGAGGCAGCACATGCACATGCGTGATCGTGTTTTGAAAGGTTCCGATTTGAGTATTTGGACAAAGGTAAAGGAGTGGGTGTCATGCTGAGGCTCGAACGTCGTCCTTCGCCTTCGAAGGTTTGGAGCTATATTACGCCACTTGTGGCCGTGGTCGCTACGATGATCGCCGGAGGATTACTGTTCTACGTTTTGGGCAAAAACCCAATCGAGGCGATCCGCACGATTTTCTGGGACCCATTGTTTGGCGAGTTTGCATCCTACTCGCGCCCCCAACTGCTAGTAAAAGCTGGACCGTTGATCTTGATCGCTACGGGTTTGGCGCTTGGCTTTAAAGCAGGCATTTGGAACATTGGCGCAGAAGGCCAGTACATCGTTGGCGCAATTTGTGGCGCTGCAGTCGCGCTGGCGTTTTACCCGATGGAAGCTTGGTTTATCTTCCCTCTGATGATCATTTGCGGCGCGCTTGGAGGCATGGCTTGGGCGATGATCCCCGCGTTTTTGAAAGTGCGTTTTGGGACCAACGAAATCCTAGTGTCTCTGATGTTGGTGTACGTTGCCGAACAGCTTTTGGCCGCGATGTCGCTTGGGTTGTTAAAGAACCCTGAAGGCTTTGGTTTTCCCGGGTCGAGGAATTTACAGCATTACCCGTCTGCATTTAATGCTGAAGTCTTTGCTGGCACCGGCATGCACTGGGGTGTTGTTGCAGCTTTGATCGCCGTTATCATGGCCTACATCATGCTTGGGCGTCACGTACTGGGCTTTCAAATCCGCTTAACGGGTGAGGCACCACGTGCGGCGGGGTTTGCGGGTGTGAACACGGCCCGGCTCGTCATGATTTGCCTTGGCCTATCAGGGGCGCTAGCAGGCCTGGCCGGTATGTTTGAGGTCGCAGGGCCTGCAGGTCAGGTCAGCATCGACTTCAATGTCGGGTATGGTTTCACCGCGATCATCGTGGCGTTCTTGGGCAGATTGAACCCGTTGGGTATCTTGCTAGCCGGATTGCTGATGGCACTCACATACATTGGCGGTGAGCTTGCGCAGCTAACGCTTGGCCTGCCGTCCGCTGCAATCCAAGTATTCCAAGGCATGTTGCTGTTCTTCCTTCTGGCAGTAGACATGTTGACGAACTTCCGCATCCGATTTGGTAAAAAGGAGGCCGTGTGATGGATCTCTCAGCTATTAATCCCGTACTTCTTATCGCGTCACTCATGGTGGCGGCGACGCCGATCATGCTGGCAGCCATTGGTGAGCTTGTTGCTGAAAAAGCCGGCGTTCTGAACCTCGGGGTCGAGGGGATGATGATCATAGGTGCAATCGCCGGTTTTGCGACGGCCGTTGAAACCGGATCGCCGGTGTTCGGTTTCGTTATTGCCGCCGTTGCTGGCGCAGCACTGTCGTTCCTTTTTGTCATACTGACGCAATATGCGCTGGCAAATCAGGTGGCCTCAGGTCTTGCTTTGACACTGTTCGGACTGGGCCTGTCTGCGTTGATGGGACAAAGCTATGTTGGCATTAAGCCGCCCTCTACTCCGCATGTAAATCTTGGCTTCATAAGCGAATTGCCGGTCGTTGGGCCGATCCTGTTTTCGCATGACTTCATGGTTTATGTCGGCATTCTGTTGATCGCTGCAACTTGGGCGACGTTGAAATACACACGCGTCGGTCTGATTTTGCGGGCTGTGGGCGAAAACCACGACGCTGCCCATGCGCTTGGCTACAAAGTAATCCGTGTGCGCATTATCGCGATTATGTTTGGCGGGGCCTGTTCGGGCTTGGGCGGTGCATACATCAGCTTGATCCGCGTCCCGCAATGGACCGAAGGCATGACGGCCGGTGCGGGCTGGATCGCCCTGGCGCTAGTAGTCTTTGCCAGCTGGAAACCTTGGCGTTTGCTGATCGGTGCATATATTTTTGGCGGAATTACCGTTCTTCAGCTGAATGCACAGGCTGCAGGTGCAAGAATTCCCGTGGAATACTTGTCCATGTCGCCATATCTGATAACCATTCTCGTGCTAGTATTTATGTCCGCCGACCGCAGTCGTGCTCCGGCTTCGCTTGGACGGATCTTCCATGCTTCGAATTAGAGGCCAACAACCAAACCTGGGGAGTGTAAAACTCATGAAATTTACCAAACTATTGACCAGTGCCGCAGTGGCACTCGGCTTGGCTGCGCCAGTAATGGCTGCAGACACCAAAGTCGGCTTTGTTTATGTCGGACCAGTCGGTGACGGCGGCTGGACATATGAGCACGATCAAGGCCGTAAGGCTGTTGTCGAAGCCTTTGGCGACAAGGTTGAGACTGTCTACGTAGAGAACGTACCAGAGGGCCCAGACGCTGAACGTGTGATGACACAGATGGCGCTTCAAGGTGCTGACCTGATCTTCACAACGTCGTTTGGCTATATGGATCCAACGCTTAATGTTGCGGCGAAATTCCCGAACGTAAAGTTCGAGCACGCAACAGGTTATAAGCGCTCTGACAACGTATCCACATACTCGGCACGCTTCTACGAAGGTCGCGCTGTTCAGGGTACGATTGCTGGTCACATGACCAAGTCGAACATCGTTGGCTACATCGGGTCTTACCCGATCCCTGAAGTTGTTCGTGGCATCAACTCTGCCTTCATCCACGCCAAGAAAGTGAACCCTGATGTAGAGTTTAAAATCATCTGGGCGTTCACATGGTTTGATCCTGCAAAAGAAGCAGACGCAGCTAAAACACTGATCGACCAAGGTGCTGACGTAATCCTTCAGCACACAGACTCGACAGCGCCACAGGCGGTTGCAGCCGAGGCAGGCAATGTTGTCACATTCGGTCAAGCATCGGATATGAGCGAGTACGCTCCTTTCCCACGTGTTAGCTCGATCATTGACGACTGGGCCCCTTATTACGTTGCACGTACACAGGCCGTAATGGATGGCACTTGGACAAGCATGGACACATGGGACGGTATCGGCCCAGGCATGGTTGGCATCGGTGAAATCTCTGACGCAGTTCCAGCAGACGTAAAGGCCGAAGCTATGGCATTGAAAGATGCATTGGCTGATGGATCGTACCACGCGTTCACTGGTCCAGTGAACAAGCAGGACGGTTCTGCTTGGCTGGCAGAAGGTGAAACTGCAGACGACGGAACACTGGCAGGCATGAGCTTCTATGTAGAAGGTATCGACGGCAGCATTCCTCAGTAAGTTATTGCTGAATTAAATGTAGATGGGCGGCCCAATCGGGCCGCCCATTTTCATTTCTCCAAGCCCTGTATTTATTTGACAACTCAAGCCTGCAAACGACATTTTTGCGTCTCTTGTGTATTGCGATCCACGATCACGCCTTGAGAACCAAGAATAGCCATGGCACGGTCTTAGGATGAAAAAACACATCACGAGTTTTGACGGCACCATGAGTAGCCGTTTGGTATATGGTACAATGCAATTTGGCGGCAAAGCAGACACAATTGCCGCGACCGAAATGTTTGAAGCGTGCATTGAAGCGGGGATCACCCATTTTGATACAGCCAACGTCTATAACGACGGTAAATCCGAAGAAATGCTGCGCAAATTGGCGTCTCCTATACGCGACAAGCTGATAATCGCCAGCAAGATTGGCTACACAGGTGGCTCTGGGGCTTCAAATCTAAAGTCACAGTTTGCGGATACACGTAGGCGCTTGGGCTCAGACGCCGTCGACATACTTTACTTACATCGGTTTGATCCAAATACGCGCCTGGAGGAGACTTTCGAGACACTCGCGTCGTTCCAAAATAAGGGGCAAATTCGCTATATTGGCGTGTCCAATTTTGCAGCATGGCAAGTCATGAAGGCCCAATACGCAGCGCAATCTTGCGGAACGCAAATTGACATCGTCCAGCCAATGTACTCGTTGGTGAAACGTCAGGCCGAGGTAGAATTGCTGCCGATGTGTCAGGATCAGGGTATCAAAGCTGCAACGTATTCACCGTTGGGCAGTGGTTTATTGACGGGCAAATACAACCGCGCCAGTCCCAGTGGTCGTCTGGCAACCGATGACCGGTATGCTGCGCGCTACGCACAGGCTTGGATGCATGAAACGGCCAAGTCGCTGAACAGCTTGGCCCATGACATAAACGTATCTCCAATCACTTTGGCCGTCGCTTGGGCTATGACCCATCCCTCATCGCCCGACCCAATAATATCGGCGCGCGATGTCCAGCAACTTCGCCCATCCTTGGCGGCACTCAATTATAAAATGGGGTCAGAACTACGAAAGCGTATTTCAGATCTATCCATCGCTCCGCCGCCCGCCACAGATCGAATTGAAGAGGCATGACTGACATTTTAATCATCGGCGGTGGCATTGCCGGTTTGTCGGTCGGTGCAGCGCTCGCGCCCCATGCAAGCGTTACGCTGTTAGAAGCCGAGGACGCTTTGGCTTATCACGCCTCTGGTCGCTCGATGGCTTTGTACGAAGCGAATTACGGTTCGGATACCACGACTGCCTTGGCGCGGGCTAGCGGCGATTTTTTCATTCGCGACACGGATTATTTGTCGCCGCGTGGCCTAATGGTGATCGCCAAACAGGGCGAAGAGGATGCTTTTGCCCGCGACGCAATCAAGATGAACCTTCAGTCGATAACTATCGACGAGGCCCTAGCGAAAGTCCCAATCCTAAACCGCAAAGTGGTCACCAACGCCGCGTTTCAGCCTGATGCTTGGGACATCGATACAGATCGGCTGATGCAAGATCATGCAAGAACGATCCGCGCGAATGGCGGCCGTATTGTTTGCAAGGCCTCAGCCACAAAAATCCGTTTCGAAGGCCGCTGGATTGTCTCGACTCAAACCGAGGACTTTGAGGTCGACCTAATCGTAAACGCTGCAGGCGCTTGGGTTGACGAGGTCACAAAATTGGCAGGCGTCGCCCCGCTTGGCTTTATTCCCTGCCGCCGATCTGTTGCCCGCGTTCCTGCCCCCGGTGGGCATGACACAGCGCCTTGGCCCATGTTCTTTGGGGTCAACGAGGGTTGGTATGCTAAACCAGATGCAGGATCGCTATGCATCTCCCCTGCTGACGAACACCCGACGACACCCCACGATGCATGGGCTGACGATATGGTCCTTGCGCAAGGAATATCGGACTACCAAGACGTCGTGACCGAGGAAGTCACCCGCGTGCAATCTAACTGGGCCGGTCTCAGAACGTTCTCACCCGACCGGCATTTAGTGATCGGACATGCACCAGATAATTCCGCTTTTTTCTGGCTGGCGGGACAAGGGGGGTATGGCTTTTTCACTTCGCCAGCGGCAAGCAAACTGGCAGCGGATCTGATTTTGGGGCGCGCGTCAGAGTTAGACAAATCAACTATCACCCGTCTTTCGCCTAACAGGTTCAGTTCATGAATGAAAAATCCGTACCCGAAACAGCGAGTAATGCCATGACCGGCAGCGATGGCCGCCAATTCGCACCTTCAACGCCCCGCAATAAAGAACCAATCCTAACCCTTTTGAAATCGCGCTTGGGCGATCACGGGCGGTACTTGGAGATTGCATCAGGAACGGGCGAACATATTGTTCACTTCGCGCAAGCGTTTCCTGACTGGCGGTTTCAACCTACAGAAATGGACCCTGAACGCATCGCATCAATCCAAGCTTGGATCCTGCACTCAGGCCTTACCAATATCGCCCCACCAGCGACGCTGAACGCCGCCCAAAGTGGGTGGGGCAAAACGGTAGAGGTCGACGCAATCAACATGTGTAATCTGTTTCACCTGATTTCTGAAAACGATATGCGCGTCATTTTAAACGAATGCGCTCATGCTCTCGCACCAAATGGAAAGTTGATTATCTATGGTCCCTTTATGCGCGCTGGTGAACTGACAAGTGAAGGCGATGAAGCGTTCCACGCAAGCATTATCAGCCACAATCCAAAGCTTGGCTATAAGGACGATTTCGACATGCTTGAATGGATTGAAACCTCGGGCTTGATACCCGACGAAGTGATCGAAATGCCTGCGAACAATCTTGCCCTGATCGCGACAAAGTCAACGACCTGAACCAACCATTCTAATCCAAGAACTGCCAGCTATCCGCCCCGTCGAAATGACGAATGCGAATATCTTTGATCTGATCGGGCGGGCAAAGCCTGCTGTTAACGACAATCTTGTCATCGGCCAGGCTAGCCCAGTGGGTGGTGCAACCGCATGTTTTGCACGAATGGAAAGCCAGCATCTTGTCGCCCCAAGTATAGGCAATCGTACTATCTTCCGGCGCATGTAGAGTGATGGGAACTTTGTCAGAATATACCCAAAGTGTCGAAAGACGTCGGCAAATTGAACAGTTGCAGCTGAGCAGAAACTCTGGCGTTTGGCCAATCTCAAACGAGACCGCCCCACAGTGGCAACTTCCATTCAGCATGTTATGTTCCCTTTCTCATACACGAAACACCTCGGGAAGCGCGTGAGGGGGTCGAAACCCCCTCAGCCGTACTTAACCGTCCACGCGAATGACCGCGTTCTTTGGATCATATGGGCTATCTGGCTGAATTTCAGCATCCCAAAGCTGGTCTAGCATTTTAACTTTGATTTTCGTGCCAACAGCCGAATGCTCCGGCTTAACGTAGCCGATCCCAATCTGCTTGCCAAAATGCACTGAATAGCCGCCAGATGTCAGACGACCAATGCGCGTTCCATCGTCAGCGTAAAGAACCTCACGGCCCCAAGGGTCAGCGTCGGACGGTCCGTCGATCAAAACGGTCACGCAGGTTGAACGGATGCCTTTGGCCTCCATCTCGGCTTTTCCTTTGAAGTCTTTTGACAAGTCCACAAAACGCGGCAGATCAGCCTCAAGCGGTGTTGCATCACGGCCCAGCTCATTGCCGAACGCGCGATACGATTTCTCAAGACGAAGCCAGTTTTGGGCGCGGGCACCGACCCACTTCATGTCATGCTTAGCGCCAGCCTTTTCGAGCAGATCAAACAGGTAGTTTTGCATTTCCATCGGGTGGTGAAGTTCCCAGCCAAGCTCGCCCGTATAGGCCACTCGGATGGCGTTCACTGGGCACATTCCAAGCTCAATTTGACGCGCAGACAACCATGGGAACCGTTTGTTTGACAGTGCAGTTTCAGGGTCAGCGTCGTTAATGATCTCTTTCAGAACATCACGCGACTTTGGCCCGGCGATTGCAAACACGCCCCACTGAGACGTGACATCTTGAATTTCGATGTAGCCGAACTCATCCATTTTATCTTCGGCAGCTTTGCGCAAGAAATCGGCGTCATACTCGGTCCAGGCTCCTGCCGAAACGAGGTAATAGTTATTCTCGCCGTTGCGCACGATGGTGTATTCAGTGCGGGTCGTGCCAGCATCGGTAAGCGCATAAGTCAGGTTGATGCGACCGATTTTTGGCAACTTGTTGCAGGTGAACCAATCGAGGAACTGGGTCGCGCCCGGTCCTTTAACAACGTGTTTGGTAAAGGCCGTCGCGTCAATGACACCAACGCCGTTGCGGATCGCCTCGGCCTCGGCTTTGGCGTGTTCCCACCACCCGCCACGGCGGAAGCTGCGTGCGTCGTGATCAAAATTATCGTCCGCGTCCAACGGGCCAAAGTAGTTCGGGCGTTCCCAACCGTTTACGAAACCAAACTGTGCTCCGCGTGCTTTTTGGCGATCATAAGCGGGCGCTGTCCGTAGTGGGCGGCCGACAGGGCGTTCCTCGTCAGGGTGGTGAAGAACGTAGACGTGATCGTAGCATTCCTCGTTTTTGCGCGCGGCGAACTCAGTTGTCATCCAGTTTTGGCTGTAGCGCTTGGGATCAAGCGACGCCATGTCGATCTCGGCTTCACCGTCGACCATCATTTGCGCGAGATAATACCCGGTGCCGCCGCCTGCGGTAATTCCGAACGAGAAACCCTCGGCCAACCACATGTTGCGAAGACCTGGGGCCGGCCCAACCAATGGGTTGCCGTCAGGCGTGTAGCAAATTGGGCCATTGAAATCATCTTTGAGGCCGGATTCTGCACAGGACGGTACACGCTCAGTCATCGCCATATATTGCTCAGCGATCCGGTCGATATCGAGCGGGAATAGATCAGCGCGGAAGCTGTCTGGCACGCCATGATCAAAGCGCGCAGGTGCGTCTTTTTCGTAAATGCCCAAAATCCAGCCGCCACGTTCTTCGCGTACATACGATTGCGCATCCGCATCGCGGACAACTGGGTGCTCAGGGTTACCGGCTTCGCGCCATTTCACCAGCTCTGGGTCTTTATCCATGACAATGAATGTGTGCTCAACTGGGATTGCTGGCATCTTGATGCCCAGCATCTTGGCTGTGCGCTGCGCGTGGTTGCCCGACGCTGTCACGACATGTTCAGCAGTGATGACGATCTGCTCATCACTTGGCACAAGGTTGCCGCCTTTTTCCACCATCTTAGTACAGGTGACTTCCCAATGGGTCCCCGTCCAATGAAACGCATCCGCCTGCATTTTACGCACTATGTCGACACCACGCTGACGTGCACCTTTGGCCATCGCCATGGTCACATCAGCGGGGTTAATATAGCCGTCTTCTGTGTGGTAAATCGCACCTTTCAGATCGTCCGTGCGGATCAGCGGCCAACGCTCTTTGATTTGGTCAGGGGTTAGCCATTCGTAATCTACGCCGCAGGTTTCTGCAGTCGAAGCGTAAAGCATATATTCGTCCATACGCTCATCAGTCTGTGCCATGCGAAGATTGCCAACGACGGCGAAACCAGCGTTGAGGCCAGTTTCCTCTTCCAGTGTTTTGTAGAAATCAACCGAGTACTGGTGAATGTGGGTCGTGGCATAGGACATGTTGAAAAGCGGCAAAAGTCCGGCTGCGTGCCATGTCGAACCGGACGTCAATTCGTCCCGTTCAATCAGCATCACGTCGTCCCAGCCCGCCTTCGCGAGGTGGTAAGCGATTGAGGTTCCAACGGCACCGCCGCCTACGACCAAAGCTTTCACTTGTGTTTTCATGTCCACAGAATCCCAAAGTTGTTTGGCCGGAATATGCCTGTCCTTGATTTATGACGTGCGGTCCAGCCGACCGAAGTTGGCGCAAAACCGACCTCTTCCTGTTGTGGCCGGAATGCTGTCGCAGTATCACATGGTGAACGAACACAAGGAAGCGGGCTAAAATGCAAGTCTGTCAATCTGTTGCCTCGATCCGCAAGGTCGTTGCGAGTTACCGCTTACAGGGCGAATCTGTCGCCTTGGTTCCGACAATGGGCTTCCTTCATGAAGGCCATATGGAACTTGTACGCAAGGCCCACGAGGTTGGTGATCGTGTCGTCGTCTGGATCTTTGTTAACCCGACCCAGTTCGAAAAATCCGACGATTTGGCAGCCTATCCACGTGATTTAGACCGCGATCTTGCGATGCTTAAGGCCGAGGGCGTTGATGTTGTCTTTACCCCTGAGGCCTATGAGATTTATCCTGAAGGTTCAGAAACCATTGTCGAAACCACACACATGGCAAACATGCTTCACGGTCTTGTTCGGCCCGGCCATTTTCGTGGTGTAACAACCGTAGTGGCCAAGTTTTTCAACATCATACAACCCGACTTCGCGATGTTTGGTGAAAAAGATTACCAACAATTACAGATCGTTAAGCGGATGGTCCGCGACTTAATCATGCCCATAGAGATCGTCGGCGTTCAGACTGTACGCGAACGTGATGGTCTCGCAATGTCTTCGCGCAATGTGCGGCTGGGGAATGAGGATCGAAAGGCCGCTTTGATACTAAGCCAATCGCTGGACCACGCCGAAGCTATGGCCCCTACCCGCCCAACGGTCACTGAACTTCAAAACCAGATCGCCAGCCTTGTTTCAAAAGAGCCGCGCGCCAAGTTAGAGGGCTGCGATATTGTTGCGGCCGAAAGCTTGGCTAAAATAGACGGTCCAATCGACGGGCCAACCGCCATTATGATCTCGGTTCAGGTTGGTCCTGTGCTATTGATCGACCAACGCGTAATTTCTCCCTAAAGGAGCCCACCATGAGTGTCCCAACCAAAACCCGCCGGATAACCGTACCAGAGCTGCGCGCCCGCAAAGGCGGTGAGCCTATCGTTTCGCTAACTTCGTATCACGCACACACCGCGGCAGTGGTCGACAAGTTCGCGGACTTCATCTTGGTCGGCGACAGCCTTGGGATGGTTATGCACGGCATGGAAAGCACCATCGGCGTCTCACTAGAGTTGATGATTATGCACGGTAAAGCCGTAGTACGTGGCACCAAGCGTGCACTGGTCGTCGTGGACATGCCCTTTGGCAGCTATGAGGAAAGCCCCGAGCAAGCTTTTCGGCATGCGGCTCAGGTCATGATGGATACTCAATGCCAAGCCGTGAAGTTAGAGGGTGGTGCGCGTATGGCTGAGACCATCCGTTTCCTAACTGAGCGTGGCATTCCTGTAATGGGTCATATTGGCCTAACCCCACAGGCAACCAACGCGATTGGCGGTTTCAAGACGCAAGGGCGCGACGAAGACACTTGGCAAATGCATATCAACGACGCAATTGCCGTGGCAGACGCTGGAGCTTTTGCAGTGGTTGTCGAGGGCGTTGTTGAGCCTCTCGCGGTCAAAATTACCGAATCCATAAATGTTCCTACCATCGGAATCGGTGCATCAAACAAATGCGACGGACAGATTTTGGTCCTTGAAGACATGCTAGGCCTCAATCCATGGACACCAAAATTTGTCAAAGTATTTGGCAATTTAGGTGGCATGATCGAAAAAGCTGTCAAGGATTACGCATCCGAAGTAAAATCTCGTGAGTTTCCAGGCGAAGACGAAGTTTACCGCTAAATTTCTTTTCTTCTTTGAAGACCAATTTTTGTGATTTCGGGTCTTGCGGACGACAAAAGTCTTGAGTAATTAGCACGTCACTGTTGGGGTGTAGCCAAGTGGTAAGGCAATGCTTTTTGGTAGCATGTATCGTAGGTTCGAATCCTACCACCCCAGCCAGTCACCCTTATAAGTCATTGTAAAAAATGATTATTTATCTATTTTTAGATTTAATTCCCCCTTTAGTTCCCCCCGCGTGACTTCTTAGGCACCTCAAATAGCCCAATCGCAATTGCGTCGAGTCGTAGGCTTTCATCCAGCCCTCTCTGGTATTTTTCTTCTGACATGTACCTGGGTTTGGGTGGAAATGGGACTAATAGCCCCCCATCGACCTGCCCAAACTTCTCGCGATGGCGGATCGCTTTTCTAATTGCTCGGTCGCGAGGGCTCTCTGATTTGCATCGATAACGCAGCTTCGAACAACTGCGACACACAAACGGATACAATTTCTTACATCTATGACTGCATTGTGGACAACGAAACCAAGGGCGTCTGCCTCCCAAGGTACAGTCTGTCCATGTAACGCCAATTCTAACCTGCTCAGGGTTTTTGATTACGAACCTTGCGCCAGGGACTGGCCTGAAATCGTGTATGTCTATGCTCGGGGTATCGTCTACATACGAAATCATTTTCATATTCATAGTTTCGATCTTTCTTACTCAGTGAAATGGGTTCTCTCCTCAAGAGTAATCGATCGATTACATCGTGCAACTATCTGCCCGAAAAACTTCTCCTCGTTCCGCCTGTTTTGCAGACGGGCTTGGGTCTCCAACTTACCATCTCTGGCACACCACTTCCCCTACTCAATGACCGGTCAGGTCTAGATGAGCGGCACAGCGAGACAAAGGATCAGCGCCGACAAAGATGCTCGGACATGGCTCCAATTTGTTGAACGAATTGATCTAACGCCTGGCGCGATGAGCATCGTCGTCGATCCCACACAAATCGCAGCCTTGGTTGGTTGCGCTCAAGCTGACGTCGAGCCAGAGGCGCTGACGATCACAACGCCATTCCAACTTCGCAAACGCGGTGTGGAAACTAAACTGATCTTTGCGGATACTCCAGGTCGGCGTGACGAGACACTCATCAACAATATTGCCAAGGCGCATCAATGGTTCGAGCAGATCAAGTCCGGCAAGACATTCGCGCAAATCGCTGCAGATGATCAAACGTCAAAGCGACGCATCCAGCAGATGATTGATCTGGCATTTCTCGCGCCTGACGTCATTCGTGATGTCCTAAACGGAACGCAGCCATTCGGCTTTACCTCAGATTGGTGCTTGCGCCATGTCATCCCAACAAACTGGGCTGAACAGCGCGCATTGATCGCGACTCTCTAAGACCCCCACCCCAACCTCGTATCGCGAAAATCGCCAACCCAGACTGATGGCACATACGCGGCCAGAATGGATCAATGTGACAGTCTGCGAGTCAGGCCCCACCACGTAACCCTCGGATAAGTCGGCACTTTCTAGCGTCGCATTCGTATCGGGTATCTTGGAGGTAGGTACTGGCGGAGGGAACGGGCCTGGGGGCGAACGTTCTCTGGGGCCGCGGATCGAACTGCCCATGACGCGCGCGTGGAGCGGCCGGAATTGGGGGCTCGGCCACAGTCGTTCATGTTAGTACCCACTATCACTGATGCACGCGCCGTGATTCACTTGGTGGA
This sequence comes from Paracoccaceae bacterium, assembly GCA_029244725.1. Taxonomy (GTDB): domain Bacteria; phylum Pseudomonadota; class Alphaproteobacteria; order Rhodobacterales; family Rhodobacteraceae; genus JASMHC01. Next base: position 21,708 of record JAQWQJ010000048.1, on the reverse strand, counting down.
TGAGAAACATTCCAAAAGCAACTGCGATTGAACTGACGCAAAATGAGCGAACTGTGCTGGAAGATTTTGTTCGCTCCACGAGAACCGAATATCGCCTGCGCCAGCGGGCCCGAATTGTTTTGCTGGCTGCAGGCGGTATGGCGACGAGCGCGATAGGCCGAGAAGATGGCTGCACGACGGGCACTGCCTCGAAGTGGCGGGTGACCAAATGTGACTCCGTAGACAACGCCACTGGCTAGGCAGCAGGTTGAAGAGAGCCTTTTGCAGTGGCCAGAAGAATGCTCCGTCCCGGTGTTTGTCAAACATGTTGTCCACCGATTTCATGCAGCGTCTCTAATTTCAGGCACGCTAATTTCGTTTTCGGGGTTGAGCCAGACTGGTCCGGCAGGTTGCCAGTTTCGGGTTTTCCCTGCCCAGCGCTGCGGATTTAGCGCCCGAGCAGTTGCATAGAGAATGGCGCGGTTTGCCAATGTTTTGCGATCAATTCCGCCGTGGCGCGCGTTGGGCGTGAAGAAGCGGATCGCGCTATGTAAGTGTTCGTCGTTGTACCAATCTGCGAAGGATTTTATCCACTTTCTGTCTGGACCTTCAGGGCCATAGAGTGATTTCGGATGTTTTTTCATTGGATGTGGGGTGCCCCTCCCCAGATGCCAGGTGACTTAAAAGCACTCGCTGCCGTCGATACTCGGCCCAGCATATAGCTTCCGCGCCAACTCTTGAAATGATTTAGATTAACCGATTCCGCGACTCTACGTAGCTCCATCCGGGACACAAATGGAAGGCTGAATTGAAGATGAAGCGATGCAACGGGCGCCTAAGTTGGAAGCGGCGGTCGCAAAATTCGATGGCGGCATCTCAATTCACATGAAATCGCATGATCGATAATGGTTAATAGCTGCAATCTCGTGTCCGGCTTCAAGTAACGACTGCAAATGAAACGATCTCGGCCAAGACTGAAATCGCCAATGTTCTGGGATCCTTTGCGGAATTGATCAATCCAATCGGCCCATGGAGTCGGGCCAGATCGACCTCTCCAAAACCCTGCTCAGAAAGCGCAGCAAGCCGATTATCTCGGGCGCGTAGGCTGCCTTGTGCTCCAATATAAAACGCCGAGGTCGCAAGGGTATCAGCCAAAATACCAAGCTCCCAATCGTGGTCGTGGAAAAACAACACGATTGCGGTTCTCGAGTCGACAGAGATAGAATTAGGCACCCTAGACCTCGTCAATTCAAAAGTCTCACATGACAACCCGCGAGTAGATTGCAAGGTCGCTGGGTCCGGTGAAAGCAGCGTTGTTCCAAATCCGGTCGCCTGCGAAAGGGCGGCGAAAGTAACGGCTTCCGGACCCTGTCCGAATACCAAAAACCTCAATTCAGGGACAACGACCGTTCTAAAAGTCGACCCAATAAGCCCAATAGCACCCTGCGAACTTAGGACAATTTTCCCGGTGTCTGTGTTAATTTCGAACGCGCAGGCTTGTCGGTCAGAAACAACAACTTTAAGAATTTTCCCTATGACCTCTCGGCACGGAGACGGGATTAACAAGATTTCGAGTCCGCCGCCACATGCCAAAACGATGTCAAGATAGGGCGATCCACGGCCATACTTCACGACCGATGGGCTTCCGGACTTCAGGCAGTATTGCGCATTTAACTTGATGTCAGCTTCAACACAGCCAGAAGAAAGCGATCCTGTTGAACTGCCGTCTTCAAAAATTGCCATCACCGCGCCAACAGGCCTGTAAGATGGCCCCTCAACATTGATGATAACAGCAAGAACACCGCTTTTTTCACTGGTCAAAAAGACACCCAAGGGTGCGAGGTCTAAAGGGAACTTTTCGTTAGACATCTAACCTATAGACCCTGCTTTCCAGAAAGTTGAGGAGGATCCGCGCTTCGTTTTTTCTGTGCGTGACGATGGAAGACCTTCGATCAAAGCCCATCGTAAAAGCTTCGAAGGGTCGTCAGCGCATTAGGCAATGCCTTCTTGTTGGCGTTTTGCCAGAATTCATCGCTTCCTAGTTCTGAAAACCCCGGGAACTTTGCCAAGTCATTTTCATCCACATTACGAAATCCCATCGACCAATCGCCAAACATACGGGCGTCTTGTGCCCCTTCTTCAAGGACAATGATGGTGTGATGCTTTGGATCGTTGGAAATGCGGTTCCAAACGTCATCTAAGGCTTCTTGAGAACCTTCAAGGACTTGTAAAAAATTACCACGCTCGTAGTCATCGTTGTACCGATAAACCAAAAGACCCGTAATTTCGTCATCTAAATTGTGGTCGCGGCTATGCTCTAGCAACTTGGCAAGTTCATCAGTTGAAAACGCTTTGGTAGCTTGGCTAACATATACAATGTGTTTCATCGTTTTCTCCTCAATTCGGCACAACGTTTAGTGCCATCGCTAATTAGACGTCTCATTCGAAATCCGAATGACCCTGCCTAGGCCCAGCTCAACCAGTTTGGGGACGATTTGATCTTTCAGGTCCTGAGCTGACGACCAGAATTCCTTATTAACTGCCCACGTCTGGATTGGGTGCAAATATCGCATCGTTTCTGCAGGTCCAGAAACAGGCACATTAAGCCCCCAGATCTGATCCTTCATGTATTCTACATCGTCAAAATGTCCAGCGATCGCTGCGCGCAAAAGGCCGCGAGAAACGCCTATTGGCATTCGCTCTCCCGAGAGATAGTTCCCGCCCGTCCACCCGGTATTCAAAAGCCAGACTTTGGCGTCTGTCGTTGCCAAGCGATCAGCAAACATGTCTGCATAGACTTCAGGCTTCCTTGTCAGAAAGGGTGCTCCGAAACACGTGGAAAACGTTGGCGTCGGCGTTGTGATCCCTCGCTCCGTGCCAGACACTTTTGAAGTGAAACCTAACAAAAACAAGGCACGCGCTTCTTCAGCGGAAAGGCGCGCGATGGGTGGCGTCACTCCGAAGGTATCACACGTGAGGAGGAAAATATTTCTGGGAACGCCGCCGCTAGAATCCACGCTCGCCTTGGGCAAGGCTGACAAAGGATATGCTGCGCGCGTGTTTTCGGTGATCGATGCATCGTTCAAATCAAGTTCACGGGTGCTTTCGTTAAGCGTCACGTTCTCAAGGACCGTCCCAAATTTATGAACCGCGCTCCAAATTTCTGGCTCGGCCTGTTCAGACAAACGAATGGTCTTTGCATAACATCCACCTTCGAAATTGAAGACGCCTTTGTCATACCATCCATGCTCATCATCGCCGATCAGCTCGCGATCCGGATCCGCAGAAAGCGTGGTTTTGCCAGTGCCTGAAAGTCCAAAAAACACCGCGGTATCGCTTGGGTTTCCCACAGCGTGGTTCGCAGAACAATGCATCGGTAGGATGCCCTTTTCGGGATAAAGATGATTGAGGATCGTAAACGCTGATTTCTTATTCTCACCTGAATATTCTGTGCCAGCAATCAGGACCAGCTTTTGCTCCAAGCTAACCGCGATGACCGTTTCTGACCGGCAGCCGTGCCGATCCGGGATCGCCAAAAAGCCCGGTGTGTTGATGATCGTGTATTCTGGCACATAGGATGCAATTTCACTTGGATTTGGATAGCGCATCAAATTGCGTAGGAAAAGTGCGTGCCACGTAAATTCGGCCACAAGCCTGATATTGACTGCGTGTTCTGGAACCGACCCACACACAAGGTCTTGCACCTCGACATCTAGCCCTTTGAGGTGGTCAAGCATGTCAGCCTTAAGCACCTCAAATGAAACCTTAGTCATACTTCGGTTGCCCTCCCACCAAATGTCATCGCGGGAGCTGCCTTCCAAAACGATGTGCTTGTCGTCAGGTGAGCGTCCGGTGAACTTTCCCGTCGTGACGACAAGTGCACCGTCTTCGCTGAGCGTTCCTTCGTTTTTTGCCAGCGCTGTTTCCAGAAGTGCCGCTTGTGATGCGTTATATCGTGCGCTTCTCGGAAAAATGTTTTGCGTATCCAGGCGAAAGCTTGGGTCGCAATCGGCGCTTTTGTCCAAGGCCATTACGACATCCCCGACAGAAGCTGATCCAACGAAGCTTTCGCATCCCCATAAAACATGCGCGTGTTTTCTTTAAAGAACAGCGGGTTTTCAATGCCGGAATATCCGGTCCCTTGCCCTCGTTTTGAAACGAACACTTGCTTGGCTTTCCAAACCTCTAAAACTGGCATGCCTGCAATAGGGCTGTTGGGGTCATCAAGGGCCGCGGGATTGACGATGTCGTTTGATCCAATGACGAACACCACATCAGTTTCGGGAAAGTCGTCGTTGATTTCGTCCATTTCCAGTACAATATCATACGGCACGCGCGCTTCTGCCAATAACACGTTCATGTGTCCCGGCAAGCGCCCAGCTACGGGATGAATACCAAAGCGCACGGTTTTGCCTTGTGCCCGAAGACGACGCGTCAATTCAGAAACAGATTGCTGGGCTTGGGCGACCGCCATACCGTATCCGGGAACAATGACAACGCTGCCTGCATCATCAAGCGCTGCGGCAACCCCATCACAATCAATCGCAATCTGCTCACCTTCAATTTCCTGAGCAGGGCCAGTTGGTCCGCCAAATCCACCTAAGATAACTGATAGGAAGTTGCGGTTCATCGCTTTGCACATGATGAAGGATAGAATTGCTCCAGACGACCCGACCAATGCGCCCACAACAATCAACAAATCATTGCCCAACAAAAAGCCCGTCGCCGCCGCCGCCCAACCGGAATAGCTGTTCAGCATGGACACAACGACCGGCATATCCGCGCCGCCAATGGCCATCACCAGATGCGCGCCAATGACAAAAGCGATCGCCGTCATCACGTAGAGCGTCCACATCACGTCAGGCTTTCCATGCCCTGCAACGAACATCACCAGCAGCACGATGGATGCAACCAACATGACGAGGTTCAGCAGATGGCGACCGGGCAGAATAAGCGCTTTGCCGTCAATGCGCCCAGCAAGCTTTCCGTAGGCAATGATTGATCCAGTGAAGGTAATTGCGCCAATGAAGACACCTAAGAAAATCTCCACTTCGTGAATAATCTGATCCGCGCGCGCCATACCTTCAGGCGGCACAAGAGCCGAGTTGATCCCGATGAAAACGGCCGCCAAACCTACGAATGAATGAAGCGCTGCCACCAGTTGCGGCATGCCTGTCATCTCGACCCGCTGTGCCACGATTGCACCGGTCACTGCGCCAATAGCAAGCGTTACAGCTAAGGTTGAATCCAGCACGACGCCCGGTCCAAACACCGTCGCGGCAACAGCAATTGCCATACCGATAATGCCGTACCAGACGCCAATTTTGGCACTTTCCTGATCTTTAAGTCCACCAAGTGATAGGATAAAAAGGACCGCTGCTGCGATATACGCAGCCGTTTGAAGTTCTGAATTTAACACGACTTATCTCCGATCAGGATTTCTGAAACATTTGCAGCATGCGACGTGTCACCATGAAGCCGCCAACAATGTTGATCGTTGCAATTGCCACCGAAACGATGGCCAGAACTCTAACAATTGGCACATCCTCTCCGATCTGGAGCAACGCCCCTAGAATGATGATGCCCGACACAGCATTTGTGACAGCCATCAAAGGCGTGTGAAGCGAATGCGCGACGCCCCAGATCACCTGAAATCCAATAAAAACAGACAGAACAAAGACAATGAAGTGTTGCATAAATTCCGCCGGCGCATACATCCCAATCACCGCCATCAGCAGTCCGCCAAATACAAGAAGCATGGCCTTTTTGCGACTTGCCTGTTTGCGGCTTGCCGCTTCTTCTGCGCGCAATTCTTTAGCAGATTTCGCGGGGATTTTCGGTTTTTGCGCCGCTATCGCGCGCACTTTTGGGGGAGGGGGCGGAAACGTAATGTCGCCCTGATAAACAACCGTTGCCCCGCGAATGACGTCGTCTTCCATGTTATGATTGATCTGACCGTCTTTTTCAGGGGTCAGGTCCGTCAGCATGTGGCGAATGTTGCTTGAATAAAGTTCGGATGATTGGGTCGCCATGCGGCTTGGGAAGTCGGTGTAGCCGATGATGGTCACGCCGTTTTCGCTTTCGATCTTTTCGTCTTTGACGGTCAGATCGCAATTGCCGCCCCTTTCGGCGGCCAGATCAATCACGACCGAGCCGGGCTTCATTGCCGCGACCATATCAGCCGTCCAAAGCTTTGGGGCATCGCGTCCGGGGATCAATGCGGTTGTGATAACAATGTCAATTTCGTGGGCAAGTTCCCTGAATTTTTCCAACTGCTTGGCTCGAAATTCTGGACTTGAAGGCGCTGCATATCCGCCTGTTGTCGCGCCGTCTTGAGCGGCTTCTTCAAAGTCAAGGAAGACAAACTCGGCCCCCATACTTTCGATTTGTTCGGCAACTTCTGGTCGCACATCAAACGCGTAAGTAATGGCACCTAAAGAGGTCGCGGCGCCTATGGCAGCCAGCCCGGCAACACCTGCACCGATGACCAGAACCTTGGCTGGCGGTACTTTACCGGCCGCCGTGATTTGACCAGTAAAGAAACGGCCAAAATTATTACTGGCTTCGATAACGGCCCGATAACCTGCGATATTGGCCATAGAAGACAGCGCGTCCATTTTCTGGGCACGACTGATACGCGGCACCATGTCCATCGCGATTATATTGAGTCCAGCTGCGCGGGTGCGTTCCAACTGGCCTTCGTTTTGCGCTGGATAGAAAAGCGAGATCACAGTTTGCCCACTTTGCGCCAGCGCTTCATCATTCTCGTTCAGGGGGCGAACTTTTGCGACAAAATCCGACCCTTGCCAAAGCTCTTTTGCCGACTTCACAACAGTTACACCCGCATCGACATAGTCTTGATCCGAAAACCGCGCGGCAACACCTGCTCCTGATTGTATGAAGCACTCGTGGCCAAGTTTTTTGATGAACTTGGCAGAATTAGGGGTTAAGGCGACCCGGGCTTCCCCAACATCGCTTTCTTTTGGAACGCCGAATTTCATAACTCACCCTCCTTCTTAGGCAGGTATTCCGCTGGAATCGGTTGGAGGAACGCAAAATCGCATCCTTCGTCCGCTTGTGATACTTCACTTGCATAAAGCCTGTCATATCCGCGCCTTTGCTCTGGCGGAACGTTCTCGCTTTTCCATTCAGACTTTCGCTTCGCCAGCTCTTCTACACTCACCAAAAGCTCGATAGATTTACCGCTGACCGACAGTTTGATCATGTCACCATTCTGGACCAAAGCCAGAGGCCCACCAATCGACGCTTCAGGGGCGACATGCAAAATGATCGTCCCGAATGCAGTGCCCGACATACGGGCATCCGAAATACGCACCATATCTTTCACACCCTGCTCACTTAGTTTTTTGGGAACGGGAAGATATCCGGCCTCTGGCATGCCAGACGCACTTTTGGGGCCCGCGTTCTGCAATACCATGAAGTCATCGCGAGTGATGTCGAGATCGGGATCGTCTATGCGGTTTGACAAGTCATCCAGCGAGCTGAAAACAACCGCCCGACCTGTTTTCTCAAACAGCGTTTCATCGGCAGCGGAGCGTTTCAGAACAGCACCGCGAGGCGCGAGATTGCCAAACAGGCCCACCAATCCACCTTGCGGTTCCAACGGAGTTTCAGCCTTTGCAATAACCCGATGATCGACGTAACCAGGATCACGTTCCAGCCGATCCCCTAGGGTTTCTCCTGCAACAGTCAGCGTGTCCAAATGTAAAAGCGGTTTGAGTTCGCGCAGAACAGCGCCCACTCCACCAGCAAAAAAGAAGTCTTCCATATAATGTTCGCCAACAGGTTTGAGATTGACCAAAACCGGCGTGGTGTCCGACAACTCGTTCATCTTTTCCAGCGACACTTTAATGCCCAAACGCCCGGCCACAGCGGTCAGGTGCACAATCGCATTTGTCGAGCCACCCAGAGCCAGCAACATGCGCAAGGCGTTTTCAACCGATTTCTCAGTGATGACTTCGCTTGGCTTAATCGGGTGAGTTACCATTCGGGCCGCCGCGCGACCTGACGCTTCTGCGGCGCGCAAACGGTCCGCGTGAACCGCGGGGATCGCCGCCGTTCCGGGCAGCGACATGCCCAAAGTTTCGGCAATACAAGCCATCGTTGAAGCTGTGCCCATCACCGCGCAAGTGCCGGCTGTTGTGGCAAGGCGGCCTTCGATGTCGTTGATCTGAGCCGTGCTAACTTCACCGGCGCGATACTTGCCCCAGAACCGGCGGCAATCTGTGCAAGCCCCCAGTCGTTCCTCACCGTACCGCGATGTCATCATCGGACCGGCCACAAGCTGCACCGCCGGAAGGTCAGCAGACGCCACCCCCATCAATTGCGCGGGCACGGTCTTGTCGCATCCGCCCATCAAAACGACAGAGTCCATTGGCTGCGCGCGCACCATCTCTTCGGTATCCATGGACATAAGGTTGCGAAACTTGAGGCTGGTCGGGCTTAGAAACACCTCACCAAGCGAAATCGTTGGAAACTCAATCGGCAAACCGCCGCCCAGCAAAACGCCGCGTTTGACGGCCTCAAGCAATTCTGGAAAATGTCGATGGCAGTTGTTGAAACCCGAAAAGCTGTTCGCAATCCCAACGATTGGTTTTTTAAGCACTTCGGGTGAGTACCCCATAGATGCTGCAAAAGAATTTCGAAGGTAAACCGAAAAGTCCTTGTCGCCGTAATTCGTCAAGCCGCGTGACAGGCCCTTCGCTTTTTCATCACCCATGTGTTGTCTCCGACAGCTTGATTTTTACGTATTTCGGGTCAAGGTAATCTTGAATCCCAAACGCCCCTCCTTCTCGTCCCATTCCACTTTCTTTAACCCCACCAAATGGGGCTTCAGCAGTCGCCAACAACATCTCGTTCACGCCAACCATACCAACTTCAAGGTCTTCATAAGCGCGCGTTGCAAGCGACAAATTGTTCGAGAAAACGTATCCCGCCAAGCCAAAAGGCAGCGAGTTGGCGCGGGTCATAACATCATCATAATCCGTGAACGTAGTGATAGGTGCGATGGGGCCAAAGGGTTCTTCATTCATGACTTTTGCATCGTCTGGCACGCGACCAATAACGGTTGGTTCCATGTAGTAACCTCTGTTGAAGCCCGTGGGAACTTTCCCGCCTGCCAGCAATTCAGCACCACGACTAAGCGCATCTTCGGTCATGGATTGGATCGTTTCCAAGCCGCGCTTGTTAGCCATAGGCCCGACCTGAACACCGTCATCCATGCCGCGACCAATCTTGAGCGATTTTGCAATTTCGGCAAACCGGCCGGCAAAGGCATCATAGTTGTTTTCGTGGACATAAAAACGGGTTGGAGAAATGCAGACTTGCCCGCAATTTCGGAACTTGGTTGGCGCGCAAACATTAGCTGCTTCAATGGGATCAAAGTCCTCAAAGATTACAACGGGACCATGCCCGCCCAATTCCATCGAAACCTTTTTGACACCCTCAGCCGCCAGAGCCAGGATCTGCTTGCCCACTGGAACCGACCCCGTGACTGTGACTTTGCGCACAATGGGCGAGCGGATAAGTTGCGAGGCGATTGGTCCGGAGCTGCCCGTGACAAAATTCACCACACCTTTTGGAATACCCGCGTCATGGCAGGCTTGAATCAAGGCAGCACAAGACGCAGGGGTTTCACCTGCTGGTTTGATGATGATCGAACACCCTGCTGCAAGGGCTGCTGCAATTTTCCGCGCAGGCAAAAGTGCAGGAAAATTCCATGCGGAAAATGCGGCAACCACACCGACAGGCTGCAAAATGACGGCCATGCGACTGCCTTGATTGCGTGACCCGATGATCTGGCCATAAATGCGCTTGGTTTCTTCTGAATACCATTCAAACTGATCGGCTGCTGCGCCGGTTTCACCCTTGGCCTCTGCCAGAGGTTTTCCTGTCTCAAGCGACATAGCAACCGCAATTTGATCGACGCGTCCGCGGATAAGGTCTGCCGTCTTGCGGATCATCGCTGCGCGTTCCCAAGTTCCGGTCTTGCGCCAAACTTCAAAGCCACGTTCAGCTGCCTTAAGTGCCGCGTCGATATCAGTTTCTGTTGCTGCAGCTATAGTCGCCAACTGATCTTCGCTTGCAGGATCAGTGACCGACTTGGTGCCCTTGTCCGAAGCCGCACGCCACTCACCATCGATATAGAGGTTTAGATCATCATACATAAGATATTCCTTAGATTCTTGTTTGAAGATATGTGGCTTGAACGTCGTCGACCCAATTGCCGACATTCCACGACCCATAGGCCCCCATGCCAGCGATTGGATCGCGGCCCGAGTAGACAGGGATGTGAACAAGCGAAAGGCCGTCATGGGCGAAGGCTTCGCTGAGCGCACTTTCTAGCGTATCTTTGGTAAATCCCGCATGAATGGCTTTGACGCCGCTTACTGCCCCAGCCATAGCGACATAGTCCACCGCGACGGAGTCATTGGTTTTGAACTCTTTGCCATATTGGTCGTATTGCAAGCCGGTGATGGCCGCCATTCTGCGATTGTCAAACAAGGCGATCATACCGCGCACGCCATGTTCAACCCCGTCGATCAAAATTTGAGGGTTCATCATGAACGATCCATCCCCTGTAAAGGCGATGCCGTATTTGGCATCTTTGACGTAGGCAGAACCCAATAATGCAGATCCGGAAAAGCCCATGAAGGACGCTCCGGTTTCTGTGTAGGTTTGACCCGGCGCATCATCTTCAACGATCTGAAAACCATTTGCTTGAACGTCGCCCGCATCAAAAAACTTGATGGCCCCCATTTTATTGGCAAAAGACGACACGGTATGAAGCGCTACAGGCTGCGTCAGAACGGGCTGTTGCCAGACCTTATCCGCCAAAGGTTCAGCCATAATGCGCACCTTTTTGAACGCAGTCCATTCGTCTTTCTTGGCCGCACAATCGCTTAGCCAAGCCTTGCGATTTTCCGCCCCCGTATCATCCCCAAGAGCTGACATAAGCTTTTCTAGAACCGCCGAGATATCTCCGGGCAGAACAGTTGTATTCGCGTAGTGAGAAAGGTCGTCAAAGTCACCATTGATATTCAACACTGCATTAGCGTTGGGGTACCCGACGCCGGAACAATCCGCCTGACATACGCCACGGCTGCCAATAAATATAACAGCTTCAGCCTGTTGCATGGCATAGTTGCCACTGATTGATCCCTTTGATCCCCCCACATGCATGTTTTGTTTGTGGGTATCCAACATGACACCAGATGATCCCGGTGACAGAACCACCGGTACGCCGGTTTTCTGAGCGAACTCGCGCAGCGCTGTGTGATGGGCCCGTGTTCCACCACCCGCTTTAATCACAATTTTCACGCGGCTCCGCATGAATGTGGCCGCTTCCTCAAAAACACTTGCTTCGGCAGGGGCCAAAGCGGGCACTGTTTGGCGCGGTGGTAGTGTCGCCAAGTTCACCTGCGTGATTTGGGGCTGCGTATTGATTGGCAGCATTACAAAAAACGGACCGGCCTTGTAAGGATGATGCACACAAGCCGTTCCGCGACGCATACATTCGCGCAAAGCACCTGGTGTGTGAAGTGTATAAGACTGTCCCATAAGCGCGCCAATTTTGCCGAACATGCCTTGTTCCGTCGTCGGGATTTGCTGCATATTGTAACCTTCGCCACAGGTCGTTTCATCCCCATAGATATGATAAACACCAACCCCATTGGACGCTGCCGCAAGCGAGCCCGCCATGGCTTGCAATCCACCTGGCCCAATCGACGTCACCACAGCAGGTGTCTTGCCATAAACCCAAGCATAAGCCGTTGCAGCATGGGCCATCTCGACCTCATTTCGGCAATTCACAACTGTTACTACCTTTTCTTCGTGATAAATTCGCAGGACTTCCCCGAGGTCAGTCGAGCCATGTCCGAAGATCGCGTAAAACTGCGTGACTTCTTGCTTGAGCATTGCGACCACGAGCGCTTCTGAAAGACTAAGAACCAGCACGCCGCCGTTGTCTTGCGTTAAGAGAGAATCGACGCATCCGCTTGCTGCGATCGTTGATGCGCGTGCCCGGATATCTTGTTCTATTTTCTCGGGTTCGAGGACTTTATCAAGCATCTGAAACTTCAACTTTCTGTTTGGTTTTACTTTTTGCTCTCAATTCACTGAGGCCCTGAAGACCGATCACCAACGCGGCCAGTATGAAGAAAACGACAACTGTTGGAGAAGTGTAGAAGATGTCCACTTTACCTTCAGACAGCATCATTGCGGTGCGAAATTCGTTCTCTAAGGTTGGCCCTAGAACCATTCCCAGAATAATCGGTGTGATGGGGATGCGAACAGCCACAAGCACATAGGCAGCAACACCGATGGCGGCCATCGAATAGATATCAAAAGCCGAGTTGCGGATGGAATAGGCTCCAATGACGCAAAGCACTAAGACCACCACGGCAAGGATTTCGCGCGGCACCCTTAGGACGTGAACAAACAAGCGGATGCCCAAAAGCTGCAAGCCCAACACCCACATATAAGCAAGGACGACTGCAATATAGATACCGTAGACTTCGGACGCATGGTTCATGAACAAGGCGGGACCTGGAACAAGCCCATGAATCATAAGGCCCGCCAACACGATAGCTGTCGCGGGATCACCCGGAATACCCAGCGAAAGCAGCGGAATAAGAGTGCCGCCTGTCACAGCATTATTGGCTGTTTCTGGTGCAATGACGCCTTCGATGTTTCCCTTGCCAAAAGTCTCGGGCTTTTTAGAAAACCGCTTTGCGTGATCATAGGCAAGGAAAGATGCAATCGCCCCGCCCGTGCCAGGGATAGCGCCGATGCCAGTACCAATCAGCGAGCAGCGGATCATCAACCAAATGTTGCGAAACACCAAGCGGAAAGAGGGTAATTCCGGACGCACATTCGCCATTTTCTTAGGCGTTTTGGGCAGGTGAGCGTCTTCGCTAAACGCCTCGATAATAAAAGGAATGGCGAAGAGACCAATCATTGCCACCAATAAATTCACGCCTTGCAAGAGATTGACACTCCCGAAAGTCATGCGCGGCACGCCTTCGATCAAATCCAAACCGATCGTCATAATCATTAGGCCTAGCACGCCGCTGATGAGGCCTTTGGTCAATGATCGACCGCACAATCCGCAGATTGTTGAGAAGCCAAATAGGACGAGAGCGAAAATTTCGGCAGGGCCAAAGCCGATGGCGACCTTTGAGACGAGATCGACCGAGACGATCATAACAACAAGGCTGAATATTCCTCCAAACACCGACACGATGACGGCTGTTCCCAAAGCAAGGGACGCGTCACCGTTTTTGGTCATAGGGTGTCCATCAAGGACGGTAGCCGCGGCTGATGGCGTGCCGGGAATACCCAACAAAATCGCCGAGACGGAACCACCTGTCATCCCGCCGATGTATGTGCCCAGCAGCAGCCCGATAGCCGGAACCGCATCCAAGCTGAATGAAATAGGCAATGCGAGTGCAAGGGCAACCGTGAAAGTCAGGCCCGGAATTGATCCAAAGATCAGTCCGACCAAAGAGCCAAGCCCAATCGCTGCAATGGACATCGGTGTAAATGCTAGCCCAAAGGCATCTAAAAAATGTTCCATCATGCTTATCCGATATTTATCCAGCTTCCATTGGCAAGATAAATGCCAAGGGCTTTTTCAAAAATCAGCCAACACGCCAGAGTAAGCCCAATGGACATACCAAACAGCAATTTAGCTGAGCGAATACGTAAATTTACAAACATTACAAACAGCACGACAATCGGGGTCGCGATGACAAAGCCACAGGTGTTAAGCAGATACCCGTAGCCAGATATCTCAATCAGGATAAGGCCAGCGGGAAGCCAATGAATGACCCCCTGAAAGCTGTCATTAGGATCAGTATCCGGCTCGCATTCTGGCTTGCTTCGCACAACATTGATCAGCAAAAGCAACGAAAGAACGCCGAGGAAAATTCCGAAAATAAGCGGGAAGGCTCGTGCACCGATATCGCCTTCTCCGAACCCCGGCGGAATAGTGTCAATGACCAACCAAGTCCAAACAACGGCTAGGAGCAATAAAAGGCTACCCAAAACAAAGCTGCGTTTTTGATCGGTCATTGACTGTTCTCCTTTTCAGCTGGCTTTACTTTGCCATGCCAAGATCGTCCAAAAGATTGCCGTAAAAGATATCGTCGCTTGCGATAACTTTGCCGAAATCTTCTGCTCCAAGATAAGCTTTGGAAAAACCGATATTTTTGGATGCTTCGGTGAAACGGTCATTCTCAACGGCACGTTTTGCAGCAGCTTCTAGTACCAAAATAGCCTCAGGCGGAGTTCCCGCTGGGGCGGCCAATCCGCGCCACATCGTGATATTGACGTCCACGCCTTGTTCTTGCGCAGTTGCCACATCAGGCAGAACACTCGCGCGTTCAGCGCCCGTAACCGCCAAAACAGTTAAATCACCGGCCTGAGCGTAGGATGCAAATTGGCCGGGCCATTGGATTGCCGCATCAATGCGACCAGCCAAAAGCTCAATCGGGGCTTTACCGCCAGTATAAGATATATAGACAACTTTGTCGCTAATACCCATCGCATCAAACAAGGCGGCTGATGTCAGGTGCGTGAACGAGCCTTTGCCCGAAATACCAATCTTCAGTTTACCGCCTGCTTTTGCGGCTGCAGTCAAATCTGCAAGTGAAGTCCAACCAGTCGACGAATTCACAGCTAAAGCTGGAATTTCTGTTGAAACACGCGCAATCGGTGTAAAGGCCGTGTAGTCAAATGGAATGCGGCCAGTGTGATAGGTTGTGCTGATCGAGTTGGAGTTCCAAACGATGTTATAACCGTCGGCCGCAGCATTTTGCAGATGGGTATATCCCACTGCACCACCGCCACCTTTGCGCGCGACCGGCACAACGGGTTGTCCAAGTTCTTCGGACATCAATTCGGACAGAAGTTGTGCAATCGTGTTCGCAGTTCCCCCAAAAAGGACCGTCATTTCGACCGGTTTCTCAGGGAAATCTGCTTTGGCAGCCCCAGCGAAAACCATCGTTGCTGCCGTTGCGGCGGCCACAAATAGACCCCTAAATTTCATCGGATATTTCATATTTTTCTCCCATTTAATGTGATTTTGACCAGCACGTCCTTGTCCAACGCGAGGGCCCTCAGATTTAGTCTGGCTCAGGTTCTATGTGCCTGTGCTCGTTGTTTTCGTGCGTTCTGAACGTACATTTCACGCCCAGGAACTTTGTCCTTTAGCGCCTTCAATATTTTCTCAGGTGTCGCGGGCAAAGATTTCATACGCACGCCAATTGCATCATAAATTGCGTTCATGATCGCGGGTGCTGTTGGAACCAAAGCCGGCTCTCCAATCCCTTTTGCGCCCAAAGGGCTAAGAGGGTCCGGGTCTTCGACAATCGTGCAATTGATCTGCGGAATATCGAGCGACGTTGGGAGGATATACTTGGCAAACCCATGCGTCGTTGTGTGCCCATCGACGGTTTGGTAGTCCTCCATCAATGCCTGCCCAAGACCTTGGATCACACCGCCTTCGATCTGACCTTCAACGCCGCGCGGATTGATAGCACGACCAACATCATGCACCGCCCAAATGCCCAACACTTGAACTTCACCGGTATAGGTATCGACTTCGACCTCAGCGACTTGCGTGCCAAACACGTAAGTTTGCCATGGGCTGCCAGACCCATCGACGGGATCAAGCCCTGTGCCATACGCCGTAAATGACGCTGACCCAACAGGTACGACACCGCGCGCTTTGCAAATGCCCACGGCTTCTTCCATCGTGATCCGCAAGTTGGTATCGTTAGACCAAACTTCCCCGTCGAAGGACTGCAACGTATCTATTTCAACGTCCCAGTGATCAGCCAATTGTTCGAACAAATGCTTCTTTGCTTCACGTGCTGCCAGATGAACCGAGTTGCCGATCATATAGGTTTGACGGGTTGCCCCTGCGTGAGCAGCCTCGGGTGATCGAGCCGTGTCGTTGTCACCGATCGTAACCTCGGATGGTTTGATCCCGAGTTCGTCCGCTGCGACCTGTGCTAGCAGTGTCAGGATGCCTTCGCCAATCTCTGTAACGCCGGTTACGATCTTCGCTGTGCCGCCATCATCCAATTCAGCCCATGCGCCAGCGCGGTCAATCGTTGCCGTTCGTGCAATTCCGTACCAGCTTGCCGCCATACCGCGGCCCTGAAGTTTCCGTTCCATCAGGCGACCCTCTCTTTGTCAGAATTTTTGCCGCTCGTGAAACGTGCGCCCAAAGTGCAAGGCGCTCTTGTATCATCGCCTCCCAAGTCTGAACGCTTGTCTCCGCGCACATTTGGCGTCCCATTTTCCCAGCGGGATTCTTTTTCTGCAGCGTCCAAGCATCTGTCCAGTGAAGCCGCCGTCAGCGTATGTTGGGTATGCGTTCGTGAGCCAATCTTCATCATATTGATGCGGCGGATCTGAAATGGGTCCATTTCCAAGGCTTCTGCCGCCATATCCATCATGCTTTCAGTCGCAAATTGCGCTTGCATACCGCCAAAGGTGCGGAAGGCCCCGGACGGAGTGTTGTTTGTGTAAACCGCAGTCGTATCAACGCTGAGGTTGTGGACTTCATAAGGGCCACAGGACAGGATTGCGGCCTTGCGCATCACCCCTTCACTGGACATTCCGTATGCACCACCATCCGAAAGCATATTGAACTGGATTGCGGTGATTTCACCATTCCATTTCAAGCCCATCTTGTAATGTACTCGCGATGGATGGCGTTTGGCAGAAGCGATGATGCTTTCTTCGCGAGTGAAGTTCAGTTGAACCGGACGATGGGTTTTCATCGCCACGATCGCCAGCATGCCTTGATAGATCATGTCCTCTTTACCGCCGAAGCCACCGCCAACAGGGCTCATAATGAAGCGTACCTTGTTGATCGGCTTTTTCAGAATGTGCGAGAGCATGTGCCGGTGATGGGTAATGTTCTGAGATGGTGAAATCACCACAATCACGTCATCCGCATCCACATATGCAATGCCAGCCTCTGGTTCGAGATAGGCATGTTCAACTTGCTGGGTTGAAAAGTCATCCTCAAGAATGATGTCTGCATTGGCAAAGCCTGCCTCGACATTTCCCTTTCGAACGGGGATATGTTTGACGACATTGTCGGGTGCGTAGTCATGCACAATCGCCGCGCCGTCTTTCAACGCATCTTCGGGGTCAAACACACCGGCAATTTCTTCGTACACAACTTTGATCTTTGACAACGCGCGACGGGCTGTCACCAGATCTTCTGCTGCAACAGCCGCCACCGCTTCACCAACGTGGCGCACTACTCCGCGTGCCATGATCGGTTGGTCATGCACAAACACGCCAAACCCATCTGTGTCATCAGGAACGTCAGCCGAAGTAATCACGCAGACAACACCGTCCATTGCTTCGGCCGCACTCGTATCTATTGAAACGATATTGGCATGCGGGTGCGGAGAGCGCAGAACCTGCAACTGGAGCATATCATGCATTTTCATGTCGGCCGCATAACGAAGACGGCCTGAAACCTTGGACGGCGCATCGAGGCGACGCACGTTGTGACCAATGTAGGAGTCGCCTACCGCATCTTCGTTCAACGCGTCTTCGGGCATGTCGCCTGCAATCACGGCTTTTGCTAATTCAACAGCTTCGAAAATCTTGGTGTAGCCGGTACAGCGACAAATGTTCCCGCCAAGACGCTCCTTGATCTCTTCAATGCCGGCATTTGGATTTTGCCGCAGCGCTGAAGTAGCCGCCATGACCATGCCAGGGATGCAATATCCGCATTGGCTGGCTCCGGTCTTGTGAAAAGCTTTTTGCATCGGCGTGAGATCACCCGGCTTTGCCAAACCTTCGATCGTTTCGATCTTTGTGCCTGAGGCTTTCGCGACGGGCATAAGACAAGATTTCACCAGTTTGCCATCAACGAACACCGAACAGGTACCGCATTCCCCTGCCCCACACCCTTCTTTGGTGCCTGTCAAATTCAGGTCATCGCGAAGGAAATCAAGAAGGCGTTTATAAGCATCGGTTTCCCGCGAAATCTTGCGGCCGTTCACATCTAGTTCAATTTTTAGCTTAGGCATTTTCTGTCTCCCCAAGGTCTTCATAAGTCACATCAATATCGGGCTGGTTTTCCAACGCTTCTTCTAGGGCGGACTTAACGAACCCAATTACAACGTCACGGCGGTACTCTTGCCGGCTTCTTGACGCGACCTCGTCAGCCGCTAATTTTGCGGCTTGGTCGATGGTACGGTGCGAAATTCGTTCGCCGCGCAAGCGGGCTTCAATTGCTGTCAACCTCATCGGTCTTGGGCCAACCCCACCCAGTGCAAGACGCAGGTCATCAAAATATCTACCCGTGCTGTCGGCCTTAACAAGGGCAGCACAACAGGCCACCGAAATCACAAGTGAACGACGTTGGCCAACTTTTTGAAATGACCCGCCATATCCGGCCACTGCATCCAGCGAAACGGCTGTAATAATCTCGTCCGGTTGCAACAACGTGCGACCCGGTCCAACTATGAAGTCTGACACTGTCAGCTGCCTTGTCTTGATGTTCCCGCCATCTAATCGCGCCAATTCCAGGGACGCGTTGAGGGCTGCAGCAGGTGGCGTGCCATCCGCAACCGGAGAGGCATTTGCAAGGTTGCCCGCAAATGTCGCCTGTTCGCGGATTTGATCATCCGCAAACCAGATCGCACAATAAGGCATGCAAGGCAGCAAGTGCCGTAGGGAGGCGTCGGTCAGAAAATCCTGATAGACTGTATTGGCCCCTAACCGCACTCGGCCGTTTGCAACAGTGTGACCATCGAGTTCTTTGATTTTAGTTACGTCCACAAAAGATGGGATGTGAACGTCCCCGGCCCGCCCTTCGCGGGCCCAAGGCAAAATATCTGTCGCCCCAGAAATGAGACTGCTGCCTTCCGGCGCGCCAGACCAAATCTCCAAAGCGTCCCGCAGATTGGTTGGCATATGATAAGTGTCGCAAGTCAGCATGTCTCGTTTCCTTTTCGGTAGCGCTTATTCAGCCGCGACTTGACGGGCTACTGAGTGCTTATTTTTTACAACAACTTTAATCGCGTCCTCGACCCGGTCTTTTGCATATCGAAGCGCTTCTTGCAGATCGGTCATATCGAACGTGTGGGTATGGATAAGGGTTGCGTCAAAGCGCTTTTGACGCATGAAAGCTTCTGCGCGGTGGGTGGCTGTTTTGCCTTCGCCGCGAATGCCGTACATGTAGATATTGTTGCGCACCAAATAGGCGACATCAACTTCATCAGGCTTGCCCGGGAACGCTGCAAGGCAGATTTTACCGCCACGGTTCAGCATCAAAGCTGCTTGGTTTACGCCATCAGGTGCGCCTGCACATTCAACAACGTAGTCCACGCCTTTACCGCCGGATAATTCGCGGACTTTCTTAACAACGTCTTCGTTGCGCACGTTGATCACGTAGTCTGCACCAAGCTGTTTGCCAATCTCAAGACGATTGTCTCTGGTTCCTGTCAAGATGACTGGCTGCGCGCCAAGGGCTTTGGCGACAGCCACGCCCATCAGACCAATCGGGCCAGGGCCAGTCACAACAACGCTTTCACCGGCAACCAATCCACCAAGCTCTGTCAAACCGTACATTGCCGTGCCAGCGGTCACGACCAGAGTAGCTTCTTCGTCCGTCATCGTGTCAGCAACATGCACAAGCGTGTTGATGTTGTTCACTGCGTATTCTGCAAATCCACCATCTGTGGTGAAGCCGTTAGCTCGGTGACCTTTGTCAACGTCACCGTAGTTTTTTCCGTAGTTATGGCACGCCGTGTACATTCCGGCCCGGCAACGTTTGCACTGACCACAGCCTGCGTGGATTTCAACAGTTACGCGCTCGCCGATTTCGTATTCGTCAACACCGTGCCCTAGCGCCACGACAGTTCCCATGTACTCATGACCGGGGGTGAATTCTTTGTTGAACGGCAGCCCACCTTGGATTTCGGCGGGAGGGCCGTGGTAGATAATTTCCAAGTCAGTCGCACAGATTGCGACCGCATCGATGCGTACCAAAACTTCGGCCTTCTCAGGCGCTGGAACAGCTTTGTCTGTTAAAGATAATTCGCCTGGTCCACCAAGAACCCATGCTTTCATTTTCTCAGGGATCGGATAATCCGCACTCACAGTTACATTCTTTGGCATCGCCATATGTCTTACTCCATTTCGTGTTATAGGGTGCGCGCTAACGCTTTGCATTGCGCAGTCGTTTCGAAAATTCTAGGGCTGCTGCCACCATGGTCTTCGCCATGTCGGCCCGATAACTGGCAGTCATATTATCTGCTGGGGCCGTTGTCGAAATTGATCCAACAATCGCGCCCCCTGGGTCGCGCAAGACGGCTCCAATACAAACAACCCCGTCTTTCAGTTCTTCGTCATCAACCGAAAACCCGCGACGCCGCACCAAGCGAAGATCATCAACTAAACCCGACAGCGTGGTAATTGTTTTTGCAGTATATCGGGTCAAACCATTGGCAGAGATAATGCGCACCAGTTCGATTTCTGGAAGCCATGCAAGGATCGCCTTGCCGGTCGCCGTCGCGTGCAACGCATGCATTTTGATCAACTCGTCCGGCTCTAACGCGGCAGATTCTCGATCGGGGGCAGGAAATCTAAGCTTGGTTAACAATGACGTTTCCGCAAGAACAGCGAGCTGAACACCTTGGCCAATCTGCTCGCCAAACGTTCTCAAATCGTCTCTCAAAAGTTCACTTGGGTCAAATTCGCGATCAGCCAAGTTGACCAATTCATGGATTTTTGGGCCAAGGACGTATCCGCGACTTCTTCCGAGATTCAAAAGGTATCCGCGCGAAACGAGCGTTGATATCAAATGATGGCAAGTTGACGAGTTCAATCCAACCCGGTCAGCCAACTCTGACAGAACTAGCCCTTCGCGCTCAGCGGTGATTGCCTCGATGATATCCAATGCACGGATTACGGATTGAATGTAACGCACCCCGCCTGTCAAAGGGGATTCACCTTTCGGCTGAACCACGGAATTATCACCTGGTTTGACTTCATAATTCTCATGCGAATCAGGTTTCAATTTCATTTTCCTCTCTCCTCTAGGTGTGAGTATAAGCGGAGTATTTGCAAATCAATTTGATATTGTCGTCTCTTAATTCATATTATGAAGTCTAAAAGTTCGGAATGTGCTTACTTTACGGTCCGCACATCAGGAAATAAATTTTATATTATCTATTATTATCAGATATATAAGAGGAGAAACGGTTGTGAGGTCAAACCAAAATGGGCGGGTTTTCACAATTTCACAACCTCGATGATATGAGAGAGTGATTTGTACTACAGATCCCATTCCATTTCCCTACATTCAGGTCACAGGCGCGAAAGGAACGGACAAAGGCCACACCACCTGAACGAATGCATCTTCGCGGTCTGAAGGGGATCGGCGCGACATTAAGCATGGTGACTGGGAGTACGCAGCGGAAAGACCAGGTCTTTTTCTCCGGTAAGTCTGGACCTGAGAAATCTGGCAAAATATTTCGTCGAGACTGGCAAATCATTTTACCCAAATCATGCCCGACTCTTATCTTTTTTAGGGGCTGACCCAGATAACGCGAAAAAGGTGTTATCATGGGAAGCATGCGGAAGAGTCGCTTAAGTAAGTATAAACAGGGTCGCCTGGTCGAGCATTTTGTTGCCGGAACCACGGCTCGAACTGCGGCCAGTTTA
>JAQWQJ010000044.1 GCA_029244725.1 Paracoccaceae bacterium | reverse complement strand
CACATAAACTGGCCGCAGTTCGAGCCGTGGTTCCGGCAACAAAATGCTCGACCAGGCGACCCTGTTTATACTTACTTAAGCGACTCTTCCGCATGCTTCCCATGATAACACCTTTTTCGCGTTATCTGGGTCAGCCCCTTAAATATTACAAAACCCTGTCCAAGATCGCTTGTCGATTTGGGTGTGTGAAAGTCATATTACTTCCAAGTGTGTATTGCTTTGCATTTCTTGCATGTTCTTCCAAATTGGTGCCAAGCCATTATGAGTCTTGGCTTTTCTCAAATTGGTCATAGCCGTGCCCCGTCTGCCACCACAATGACGAGGCAGGGTTGCTATGTTCAAGTCCATTGCTCATGCGGTCAAACGGTTACATTTTCCTGTTTACACCCAATTCAACGCAGTTTTCGGCGGTCGTGGTCGCGGCTTGTTCAGCCGATCACTTAACGCCTGCCGCACGTTGTTCAGATACGAACCACATTGAGATAGGTGCGTTAAGAAAGCTCATCAGACAGTCCCCGGCTGGATCAAATGCAGCCATCAGTTTCAATCATTTAATGGAGCTTACCCAACTCAAATGGTCCAACAGATGGCAAAGTGAAACCTTCAAAACGATGTTCCAATGCGTCTGATGATTCAGCTTACCAACGGAGCCGTTGAAAACTAAGTCTTTTAAACTTCATTGAACTTTGCAATTCTTTATATTGAGATTTGAGGGAATCATGAAAGTCACACTGAAGCAATTAGAGGTTTTCCGAGCGGTTGTTCTATCAGGTGCAATAAGCAACGCGCGTAAATCGCTTGGTTTGGCGCAGCCCACAATTTCGCAACAGTTAGCGAAAATGGAAGAAATCTTAGGCACGCAGCTTATTCGAAGAGGGCGGGCACAAGGGATTCAGTTAACACAGGCTGGTGAATTCTGGTTTCGCACCGCTGAAGATGTCCTAGGACGCATTGATAAGGCCCAGTCGCATCATCGTGCTGTGTTTGGGGACAAACAGCTGGAGTTGCACTTTGGGACAACCCCTTCGTTGCGGGGGCACTTCCTTGAAGAAGCCGCACAAATCACACTAAATATCGGTCAGTTTTCCAGTTTCGAGTTCGTGTGGGCTTTGACATCTGACGAAGTCGTGGAAATGATCAACTCACATCGCATCAATTGCGGGGTAGTAAGTGAAAGCAGTGTCGAAAAATATAAGGCGTCGCTTTACATGCAGCAGCTTTTTAGTGACGAAATCGTATGGGTGGTACCACGCGAAATTCCGGATGAAGCCGTGGCCGCAACACTAAACGAACGAGCCCCTGCTGTTGAACCATTCGAAGCATTGAACCGATACGTCGATGTTGGTCCAGGCATCCCTTGGCATGATCGTTCGGAAAATTGGTTTCGTTCTGAGCTACCTAATGCGGTGCCCTTTTTTTCGTGCATGACGCATCAAGCGGCTGTAGATTTTGTGGCTGGGGGAACTGCCACATGTCACAGTCCTTTGTCTCTGATACCCAACTTGGCAGATCAAGCGCGAAGCAGGATAAAATTTTATCGACTACGCGAACATGTTAGAGAAGCCGTGTTTGTTATGCCAAAACACCTTTTGTCTTTGCGTCCGTTCGCAGACTTTGCAGATCAGCTTTCAAACTATTTTTCTGAAAATTATCCGACTCAATCAGCTCTAAGTGACTTTCCACCCTTGCCGATTCAATCCAATCAGGCTGCGGAATGAAAGAGGGATATTTCAATGGATACTATCCCTTGAAACGGTTGATTATGTTTCTTTGACAGAAAAACCCAATTAAAATTTCTGGGAAAGGGCGGGAACAAAAAACGCTTTCACAATCGCAATTAAATTATTTCCCACTTTATGGATTCAAATCATATCCAAAGCTCACGTGTACCACTGTCACTACACCCACTTCGCTCGATCCTGTCGCCCAAGGATTGCTATGATTTCAACCGTCTCTTCGCCGATGCGAAAGTAGATCGTATCGCTTTTGAACACACACCGCCTATATCCGGGTCGGATGTGATCGATTGCTTGATAGTGGTAAGGGGAGTCCGCGATCTTTCCGATCGCTTCAAATAACTCTTGCAGATATTGGTCAGCTCTTGCCTGTCCCCATTGCTCCAACCCGTAAAACCAGATCCGTTCGAGATCATCTTTTGCGTTTGGAGAAAGCTTATAGTTTGCCATCGCGCTGAGCCTTTGCCTTGAAGCCGCTCAGCAATTGCTCAGGTGTTTCTTCCACCCATCCACGATCTAAAGCCGCTTGTTCAGAAGCGATCAATCTTGCCCGGATTATTTCGATTTCACGCGTGCGGCGGATCAGATCGTTCACGACTTCGCTGCGGCTTGAGAATTCACCGCTGTTAATCTGGGATTGGATCCATTCTTCATTCGGCGTTGAGATCGAAAGGCTTGCGCGAGTTCCAGCCATTGTTGGTTTCCCTGCTGTGAAGGTGAGTGATGCGATTTTGATGTAATATCGCATCATTGCGGTTTCATGCAAGCCTTTCAGAATATCCACTCTGCAATCTGCTTCTGCACATTCTCGGCGGCTTTAAGTACTTGGCCGGGGTCAAGATGGGTGTAGCGTGCCGTGCTCTTAAGGGATTTGTGACCGACCAGCGCCCCAGTGATGGGAAGGCTTTCTCCAGAGAGAACCGCATGAGATGCATAGGTGTGCCTGAGATCGTGAATGCGAATGTCCTTTGGCAAGCCCGCAAGATCACGCAGTGTTGCCCAACAGGATAGCGACTTGCGGGGTTGCGACGGATCATTGGGATCTGGAAAGACAAAGGGACTCTGGGAGCGTCTTTTGAGCTCCGTCAGCAGGTCTTTGGCAATCTCGCTAAGCCAGACATCCCTCGGGCCGGTTTTGGCCTCTGAGAGGGCGATACGGTCCCGCTTCACGTCTTTCCATTTGAGGTTCAGGATTTCTCCGCGCCGACAACCCGTCAAAAGGATCAGCAACACTGCCTTCGCACTTTGTCGAAGGCGAGGGGGCGGGTTGTGAAGGACCTGCCCCAAGTCAGCCAATTGCTCGGATGAGAGCATGCGCCCACGCGCGACCTTTCGGTTACGCCTGATGGGTGTCGCAGGGTTTGGAAGCTCTTGAGGCAGATGACATTCACGCCTCCCCCAGTTCCAAATCGTGCCGAAGTGTCCAATCGCTTGGTTGGCCCCGCCGGGGCGCGTTTTAGAATAGCGGTAAAACCATTCGGCCACTTCCTTGGATGTGATCTGACCTATTGGTCGATTGCCAAAGGCAGGAAGCAACTGACTGTCGAGATAGGTCTGCATGCAATAAAGGGTCTCCGGCTTATAGACTTTGGACTTGTCTGCCATGAACCGCTCGACAAGGGTCGCGAAGCTCAAGGTCACAGGGCGGATAAATTCCGGACTTTCTCCGGATGTCTGTACGTTCCTGCGAGCATTGCGAGCGTGTTCCAATCCCATTTGGGGATAGTGGCCGAGCGTGATCCGGCGGGTCTTTCCGTTTGCGCGATGCCACGTGATCCAAGCGCGTGTTCCGCTTGGTTGTACGCGAATGGCCAAACCATCGCAGCCTGCATCGTGAACGGCGTATTCCTTATCGTTGGGTTTCAAGCGCGAGAGGTAGAGAGGGGTGAGGAGGGCAAGCGTTTTCATTTGCGTCTCTCCTTTGCTGCATTCGCAATTTGCTGTCGTTGTTGCTGCCGCCATTTTCCCAATCCCTTGGAGAAGGTGTCGGTATCAACCCCTTGCTCTTTGCACCAGTCATCGAGATTGAGTTTGGAGCGCAGATAGAGATCATAAATCGATGGTGGCGACTTGGGTTTTGCCGTCTTGCGGGGCCGCCCGGGCTTTTTCTTAGGGGCTGACCCAGATAACTAGTTCAAATACTTCTTAACCCATTGTCTTAGCTGTGATAATTGCACTGACGGGTCACTGTTGTTAAAACGCCACTCACATTCCTTCAAATATAGTCCAAATTGGGCCTTTGGAACACCG
>JAQWQJ010000043.1 GCA_029244725.1 Paracoccaceae bacterium | reverse complement strand
CACATAAACTGGCCGCAGTTCGAGCCGTGGTTCCGGCAACAAAATGCTCGACCAGGCGACCCTGTTTATACTTACTTAAGCGACTCTTCCGCATGCTTCCCATGATAACACCTTTTTCGCGTTATCTGGGTCAGCCCCTTGGGCAATTCAATCTGACCCACAATCCCGACATTTGGAACGACGAAACCGCGCAAGAGGTTAAAACCCTGATCCGCAAAGATTTTCCGCTGCACTATTATGGTGCACATCGTCCATTTTTTCGCTCGATCTTGTCCAAGAACCGTCGGCCTGACTGGACAGATGGATCAGGGCGTGAAGTCCCGTTCAAGTTCAAGATGGCCGAGAACAAGCGCCGTATTAGAAAGTTCCCTGCCAAAGGCGGACGAGATTTCGCGACGTTGAACCATTACGCGCTGCGGTCGCTTGATAGCTATTTGGTTAAAAATGACCGCGGCGACGTGAACCGAGAGAACCGCAATTTTGACGACACTTATTGGCGTGAACGCAATGATCAAGGGTGGGAAGATCAGTCGATCCATCGATACCTGCCTGATCTGAGCGATGCATTGAAAGACCTAAAATCTGATCCTGAGATAGCCCGCTTGCATGACGAAGCGGTTGCGGCCCACAAGGAAACTCGTGACAGACTGATGGCCGATCCAGATTATGCGGCCCTAGCCGAGCGTCTAAAATCTTTGCCCACATTGCCGCCCAAAGAACTTGAGTTGATCGCGATGCTTGAGGGTGCGGCATGAGCGATCTCAAAGTCATCAACCTCGGCCTACCGAAATCCGGCACGACGACACTTGGCGAGGCTTTGGCGCGAGCGGGTTTGAAAGTTGCTGATTGGCGCATCCGTAAAGGGCAGTCGCCAAATGACGAACTCGCGCGTCGATTTGTCGGTAAGCTGATGTATGAAGGCTATTTCGAAGAGGGTGATCCGCTTGCCCGCTTGCCTGATTTTAACGCATTCACCGAAATCGATATCGTGCGAAACGGATTAAACCTGTGGCCTCAGACCGACTGGGGCTTGTTGCAATCGATTAAAGACAATCACCCGAATGCCAAGTTCATATTGACGCATCGCGACTCGGCTTCGTTGTCCGACAGCATGGGGCGATGGTCAAACCTCGGCTCATTTCGACTACCAAATTCGGCAATCCCAGGTATGCCCGAGGGTTACGGCGGAACTGATCAGGACCGCATTCGTTGGATAGAAGGCCATTATAGTTTCTGCCGACGCGTCTTTGCCGGAGACCCCAATTTCCTCGAATACGACATAAAAGACGAGGAACCGAAAGAAAAGATCGGCAAGTTCCTTGGTATTGAGCTGCCTTGGTGGGGCATCGCAAACGAGAACACCCGGCGCACAGCAGAGGGGGTAGATTGATGCGAATATTCCTTCACATCGGCCCTGACAGCTTGGGCGCAGACCGTATTCAAGAAACATTGGACGACAAACGCGACAACCTAATTACCCGTGGTGTTTTGTTCCCGAAATCGCTTGGTCCTAAGAACCACACGCGTCTCTTTATGGCCATGACAGACCCTGAACATGTTGATGTTCTGCGTTTCAATCGCGGGTTCATCACGCCTGAGAAGCAAACATTGCTTCGCGATAAGATCACTCAAGAATTCTCGAACGAGATCGCGCGACATGCGCCCCACACGGTGATCCTCTCGGCCTCTCAATTGGGCAGCTCAATACACCGCAAATCCGAACTTGAGCGAATAAAGGCATTCCTATCTCGCTATTCGTCAGACATCCGCGTGATCGCCCATGTCGAAGAGCAATCGAAAGTCCTGTCGCGCTATTACGCGCACCAAGTTCAGATGGGGCGCACCTCTTCGCTGGCAACGGAAATGGCATTGGCTGAGAGCGAAGATTGGTGGAGCGATGCCCTAGCGCAAGCTCCGCAGATCGACCCGGCTAACGCGCAATTTGCTGAGATCCAAGCACCCGCATTTTGGTTGGATTACTCGGCAATGGTTCGCAACTGGGAAGAGGTTTTTGGCGAAGATTCCGTCGACTTACGTACCTATGACGAGGCTCTGTTTAACTCTGCTTCCTTGACCGACGAAATCGCAGAAGCCTTTGACATTGAGGCGATTTTCGGAAAATACATCCCTGCCCGGAACTCTGAACCACCGGCTGAGGCCGCGCTAACCCGTGCCCGTCAATTAAATATTGAGCTCATCAAACTGACCAAGCTGGGTCGGATAATTCCACGCAAGCTTTGGAATAGCCTTATCAAAGATGTTTCCATCGACGGCTGCCCGCTTGATGCTGGCAGCTTTTCCGAAATTTCGACAACTTTTGCCGACCAAAACGCTGACTTGGTCGCCAAATATCCAGCGTTAACTGACGAGGCGATGAGCCCTCCGCCCATGGCCGACGACTGGAAAGAAGCGGATCCAAAGTTTGGCTATCGCCCGACGCAATACCTGCTGTCGTTCATACGTCGCATCGAGCGTGCAACTAAAGAGGAGCAGGAAAAAGCGCGTGATCTAGAAACCGTTGGGTCAAAAAAGCATAACGGCGATGAAGCTGACGGACTGACGCAAACTGCGCGCGAAATCATGCCCGATTTAGCGAAAAAGAACTTTCAGATGCTGCAAACAAGCAGCTTTAAACCGCACAACAATATCGGCACTGACGACGAAGCCGTTGAAAAACCCAATTATGGCGCGATAACTGCACGTGACCTACCCAAAGGCAACAGTGGCAATGTCATTGTAGGCTGCATGAAAAACGAGGCGCCCTATATCCTCGAGTGGGTTGCCTATCATCGCGCAATTGGCGTTGATAACTTTCTGATCTACACAAACGATTGCTCTGACGGTACCAGCGAAATCCTGGATCGGCTGCAAGAATTGGGCATCCTTCAACACCGGAACAACGACAAGTGGAAGGGCAATTCGCCCCAACAATATGCGTTGAACCAAGCATTGAAAGAAGACGTGATCAAAAATGCTGAGTGGGTCATCCACATCGACGTCGATGAGTTCATGAACATTCGAATGGGCAACGGCACGCTGCCCGAATTTCTTGCCCTTTACCCAGATGTCACGAATGTAGCGATGACATGGCGTCTGTTTGGTCACAACGGGGTTACCCAGTTAAACGACGATTTTGTAATCGATCAATTCGACCACGCAGCTCCGAAATTTTGCCCGAAACCCCATACAGTTTGGGGGTTTAAAACGATGTTCAAAAACATCGGCGCATATGAGAAAATTTCGTGCCACCGCCCGAATAAACTTGATGAAGGCTTTCGCGAGCAGGTTAAGTGGATCAATGGATCAGGCCGCGACATGACGCGTGAAGCCGCTGACAAAGGTTGGAGAAGCTCGACAAAATCAATTGGTTACGATCAAATTCAACTGAACCACTATGCGCTTCGTTCTGCTGAAAGCTATCTGGTAAAGCGGCAACGAGGGCGTGCGCTTCACGTAGATCGGTCGATCGGGATAAACTATTGGATCCGCATGGATTGGTCGGACAATAAAGACGTCTCAATCAAACGTAACATGCCACGCCTTCAAGAGGAGTTTGACAGGCTGATTACGGATTCTGAACTACAAAAATGGCATAGTTTCGGTCGTGAGTGGCACCGCAATAAAGCCGCCGAACTGCACAACATGGATGAATTCGAAGACCTGTACCAACAGGCGCTAACACTAAAATTGACCGAAACCGAACGTGTTGCCTATGCCCTAGCTTTGGATATGGACAGCTAGATGCGCATTCTTGCCGTCCTCACAGTCCGAAACGAGGCCGCCTTTCTGCTGGAATGGCTGGCACATCATCGGGCGGTTGGCGTGACGGATTTCCTTGTTTTTTCAAACGACTGTCAGGATGGCACTGACGTGATGTTGGATCAGCTGGCAGCGATGGGATGGCTGACCCATGTGCGCAATGACGGCCCTTATGATAAACGAGGTATCCAATTCACTGCCTTGAAGTCGGCCGAGAAACTTTCGTTGGTCAAAGCGGCTGATTGGATTTTACCGCTGGACGTCGACGAATTTGTGAACGTCCATACGGACGATCACAGCATCGCGGATTTGATAAACGCCTTACCGGAAGCCGACGCGATCACGCTGACTTGGCGGTTGTTTGGAAACGGGGGTGTGATCGAATTCAAAGATCAACCTGTGACCGAAACTTTCACCAAGGCTGCGCCCGCTGTTCTTCATTGGCCGTGGCGCGCCGCAATGTTCAAAACACTTTATAAAAACAATGGCAGCTATGCCAAGCTAGGCGTTCATCGCCCACGGCAACCACAATCCGATGACATGCGCTGGTTTGATGGGTCTGGACGTGAACTTGGAAAGCCATTTCGCAACAAGCGCATATTCTCAGACTTTGGCCAAGACAATTACGGCTTGGCTCAATTGAACCACTATCCGCTTGGCGCAATGGAGAGCTTCGTTTTGAAATCCGATCGTGGTCGCGCAGTTCATGACGCTGACAAATTGGGGATGGATTATTGGGTTGAACGTAATTTTAACGACGAAACCGACGCTACTATCCAATGCACTTCTGCGGACAAAACGGAAATTCTGACCGCGTTACTGGGCAACCAAACGCTTCAAGTTTCACATTCTAAGGCAGTTGCGTGGCGACATGAACGCTTCCAAAAACTAATGCTTAAGGAACCCAACCGCGCCTTATTTGGACGTCTGCTTATGACCCCCTCAACCCATTCAATTTCAAGGGAAAAAGCGGAAATCATTCGCTCCCACAGACTGAGAGAATTGACCCTAGGTCAAGACTAATTCACCGAAAACTTATCTCAAAAGCCCCCTGCTTTCAGCGCATTTCTGCCCGATTTCTTAACTATCCAGAGATCACAATGAGTGTGAGTTTAGTATTTTTGTTAGGGAACTTGAGTAATGTCGAATGGCGCTTTTCGCGAAAATCTTTCGGATCTGGAAAAGGACAAGTGGTTTGAAACCCTTGAAAACTTGTCTGAGGAAACCGGATATTTTGAGCCGTTAGGCGACAATCATTCCGTTGCCTTTTTTGACGAAGGCAAAACTCTTGTCGTTACATTCGAAAACGTTGACAGCGTGCTTTCGCGACCGGATGCAAGGCCGATGGCCTATCACTTAGTTGGCGATCACGGATGGTCTGCCCTAACTCTGTTTAGCGAAGGTGACACGTGGTTCCGTGATCCGCGCGTAATTGGATATTTTGATCGCTTGGTCGACGATGGCTTTTTTGAGGATTTCGACAACGTTGTTTTCTATGGGGAAGGCTCTTGTGGTTATGCCGCTGCAGCATTTTCTGTTGCGTCGCCTGGATCCAAGGTTGTTGCACTGCGCCCCCAGGCAACTTTGGACGCACGCGTCGCCAATTGGGACGTTCGCTACAAGCATATGCGCAAAGTAGATTTCAGTCATCGTTACGGTTACGCACCAGATATGATCGACGCTGCGGATACTGCATATATCTTTTTCGACCCCGAAGTCATGCAAGATTCCATGCATGCAGCCCTATTTACGAAGCCTAATGTGACAAAATTGCGGATGCGCCATCTAGGATACCACCTTGAGAAACATCTTTTGCAAATGTCGATCCTACCGGAATTGATCCGAGAGGCTGGCGAAGGCGTTCTGGATGAAGATGTTTTCTATCGCGCCTTCCGGGTACGTCGCCGGTATTTGCCATATCTTCACAACATGCTGCGACGTCTTGAAATCGCTGAACGCGATCGGCTGACTGCGTTGTTTTGCCGATCTGTAGTCCGACGTGCAAATCGTCCGCTTTTCAGAAAGCGGCTTGATGATCTGCTGGCGAAAGGCATCCAATTGCCAGAACTTCCAGCAATCCCCGCTGAATAACTCTTGAATCGGTTTTGACTGGAACCTGCGCTGGTGATTGTGTAATCGCTGGCGCATGACCCAAAGCCTTACGATCACCCGCCCCGATGATTGGCACCTGCATTTGCGCGAGGGCGCTATGCTGCAAGCAGTGCTACCTGAAACCACCCGCCACTTTGGTCGTGCGATCATTATGCCAAACCTCGTGCCACCGGTGATCAACGCCAACGATGCGGCTGCTTATCGGGATCGCATTCTTGCAGCTATGCCTGAGGGTGCGAGCTTTGAACCGCTTATGACGCTGTATCTGACCGAGGATACGAACCCAGCAGAGCTTGCCGCGGCTCATGCTTCAGGTCTTATCAAGGCTGTTAAGCTTTACCCTGCTGGCGCCACAACAAATTCAGCCTCAGGCGTGGCAAACTTCGATAACGTCCGCGCTACACTCGACAAAATGGCCGAGATAGGCTGCCCGTTATGTGTTCATGGTGAAGTCACAGACGCCGATGTCGATATTTTTGACCGCGAAGCTGTCTTCATCGACCGCGTTCTAGATCCAATCCGCAAGGCTATCCCTGGTTTGCGCGTGATTATGGAGCACATTACGACCAAGGATGGAGTGGATTACGTTAAGGCCCATGAGAAAGACCTTGGGGCGACGATTACGACACACCATCTAATCATTAACCGCAACCATATCCTCGTCGGCGGGATCAAGCCTCACTATTATTGTCTGCCTGTTGCAAAGCGTGAATTTCACCGCCTCGCATTGCGGGCAGCTGCGACATCTGGGGATTCTCGGTTTTTCCTTGGCACCGACAGTGCGCCGCACACCGACGCCAACAAGGAAACAGCTTGTGGCTGTGCTGGCTGCTTTACTGCCACCAACACGATGAGCCTTCTGGCCCATGTCTTTGAGGAAGAAGGCGCACTGAACAAATTAGAGAATTTCGCATCCTTGAACGGCCCAGATTTCTATGGCCTTCCCAAAAACTCAGACACGATCACGCTTACCAAAGGCGACGCTGTCGAGTTCCCCGCAAAAATCCAAACGCCTGATGGCGAGGTTACGGTCTTCGATCCGGGCTTCCCGGTCCATTGGTCCGTCGCCTGAAAATCTTTTGTCTTAAAATGTTCCCGCTAGAGGCATCTTCCACACCGCCTAAAACCGCAGCTGAAAGAGAGATACAATGATCCCAACATCTTACCCTTCCAAGGAAGAAATCGCCCGGCTAACAGCGCGAATGTTGCTCGAAATCAAAGCTGTGGATTTCAACACCGATACACCATTTATTTTGGCGTCTGGTCTTCCAAGCCCGAGCTACGTGGATTGCCGCAAGCTGATCTCTTACCCACGCATTCGAAGCACGCTGATGGATTTCTTGACCGCAACGGTTATGCGCAACGCTGGCTTTGAAGCATTTGACAATATTGCCGGCGGCGAAACTGCCGGTATCCCATTCGGCGCGTTGGTAGCCGAGCGCATGGCGTTGCCGATGTCATATGTGCGCAAGAAGCCAAAAGGGTACGGGCGCAATGCACGGATCGAAGGCGAAATGACCGAAGGTCAACGCGTGCTTCTGGTCGAAGACTTAACCACCGATGGCGGATCAAAGCTCAGCTTCGTTGACGCGATTCGCGAAACTGGTGCGACTTGTCACGATACAGCTGTCATTTTCTACTACGACATTTTTCCAGAGACCCTGCAGACGCTAGGCGATCACGGCGTCGCATTGCATCATTTGTGTACTTGGTGGGATGTGCTGGCAGAAGCTAAAGCTCAAAAAGCCTTTTCTGATAGTACCTTGGCGGAAGTTGAGAAGTTTTTGAACGATCCACGCGGTTGGCAAGAAGCGCATAAATAGGCCAAGCCCAACGACATCAAATTGTTAACCCTGTGTGAAAAAAATCAGCAGAGCTTCCTAATTCTGCTACAATATGTGGGCCGTATAGAGCGTATGCCTACCAAATAGCCCAGTAATTGGGTTATCCACAGGCTTTGCACAGAAACATACAATTGGCCTATACGCGTCAGGTCCGCTATCTGAACTGGATAAGAAACGGGGACAAGATGAACGAGATTTCGGTATTTAATCCGGCCGCACCAAGTGTTGAACAGGCACAACCGGCTCCGCATTCTGTTGAGGCAGAGCAACAGCTTCTGGGCGCGATCCTGACCAATAACGATATCTACGATCGCGTAGCTTCGATTATCCAACCTCATCATTTCTACGAACCTGTTCATCAACGTATTTATGAAACTGCGGCCGCGCGAATCGCTAAAAACAATCTCGCCTCACCCGTTACACTCAAGGCTTTCCTTGAAGACGATGAGGGCCTTCAAGAACTCGGTGGTCCCGCGTACCTTGTCCGTTTGGCCGGTGCTGCGATTTCATCGTTCGCCGCCCGTGATTATGCCCAAATGATTTATGATATGGCGATCCGGCGCGAGTTGATCGACGTGGGCAAGGATATAGCTGATCGCGCCGCAAGCATGAACGTTGACAGTGAACCGAGCGAGCAAATCGTTGAAGCCGAACAAAAGCTCTACAAACTGGCCGAGCAAGGTCAATCTGAACAAGGTTTTCAGTCGTTTCTGCGGGCGGTCACTGATGCGGTCAATGTGGCAAACGCAGCTTATCAGCGGGATGGCGGCCTAGCTGGTGTTCCAACACAATTGATTGACCTTGATTCCAAGCTTGGCGGGCTACACAAATCCGATCTTCTAATCCTTGCGGGTCGCCCTTCTATGGGCAAAACCTCGTTAGCCACGAACATCGCTTACAATATAGCGAAGAGCTACAAAAAGGGCACGCGACCAGATGGCTCTGAAGGGGCGATCGATGGCGGTGTTGTAGGTTTCTTTTCGCTTGAGATGAGCGCCGAGCAATTGGCCGGCAGAATTCTGGCCGAGGCATCTGAAATTTCATCCCACAAAATTCGCCAAGGGGACATGACCGAAGAAGAGTTCCGTCGGTTTGTAGAAGCAGCGAAATCGCTTGAGGCTTGCCCACTTTATATCGACGACACTGCGGCGATCCCAATTTCGCAACTTGCTGCAAGGGCGCGGCGCTTAAAACGAACCCACGGTCTGGATGTATTGATCGTTGACTATCTCCAGCTTATTCGCGGTTCGTCGGAAAACCGTGTTCAAGAAATTGGTGAAATCTCGATGGGTTTGAAGGCAATTGCGAAGGAACTGGAAATTCCTGTCATCGCTCTTTCACAGCTTTCTCGTCAGGTGGAAAACCGCGACGACAAGCGGCCTCAGCTTTCGGACCTACGAGAGTCTGGTTCGATTGAGCAAGACGCCGACGTGGTTATGTTCGTTTACCGCGAGGAATATTACGTCGGGCGCGAGGAACCTTCGTCGGATAACCTTGATAAAATGGCTGAATGGCAAGACCGAATGAGTGCTGTTCACGGCATGGCAGAAGTTATCATCGGCAAGCAACGTCATGGTCCAATTGGCACTGTGAAACTAAGCTTCGAGGCGCAATTTACACGTTTCGGCAATCTTGTCCGCGCGTTCCAACAAGGTGCAGACGACTATTGATATTCAGCTGGCTTATGTTAGCCCGCTGTCAACGTAATCCACTTTCCGTATTTGACGTCTACATCCCAACCCTCTGGGTGACCAAACAAAGTCGCAGCCGCTCGGATTACGCCCGAATGTGTAACGATAAGTGTGTTGTCTTTGATTTGGCTGAGCGTCTCTGAGACCCGGTCCTGCAGTTGCCGAACGCTCTCGCCACCGTGCGGTCTTGCCCCAAGAAAATCTGCTGCCCAAGTATCAAGCTGGTCGCGCGGGATGTCGTTCCATGGCACCATTTCCCAACGCCCAAAATCCATTTCACGCAAGCCATCGACGATTTCGACATCTATACCTGACGCCTTAGCAACGCGTTCAGCTAACATTCGACAGCGATGCAACGGGCTTGAGACAATTGAAATGGGTTGAGGTAATTCCGCCAGAACCACTTCAACCTCAGACTCAAAACTAGCGGCAAGGCCAAGATCCGTTGCTCCGTAGCACATGCCCTTAGTCACATCAGGCGTAGTGTGGCGCAGGAACGTTAGAGGCAAGCAACGACCCCAAGAAGAAACGCAGCCTCGGCTACTTGCTGGGTCGCGCCCAAACAATCGCCTGTATAGCCGCCGATCTTGCGAACATAGGTCTGCGCAAACCCTGACGCGACAGCGGCCATAACAGCAACACCCACAAGCGTTGCCCATATGCCGATAAACAACGCGGAACCGGCAAGAATCCCAAGCACCCAAAGCCGCGCGTAGGTCAGATCCTCGCCGCTAACGTCAGGCTTTGAGAACTTCGCACTGTCAGAGCGCGCATAGTCGTACCGTCCTATCACTTCGACCATCGCGTGACGGCTGATGGAATGTGCAACGATGATCGCCCAAAATGCATCCCATCCCCACATTTCAGAGATCGCAGTCAATTTCAGAGCGAACGCAAATATTAGGGCAAGGATACCGTAGGTTCCGATGCCACTATCGCGCATGATTTCCAGTGTTCGATCTCTGCTTTGCCCGCCGATCAACCCGTCGAACGTGTCGGCCAGACCGTCTTCATGCAAAGCACC
This sequence comes from Paracoccaceae bacterium, assembly GCA_029244725.1. Taxonomy (GTDB): domain Bacteria; phylum Pseudomonadota; class Alphaproteobacteria; order Rhodobacterales; family Rhodobacteraceae; genus JASMHC01. The sequence continues at coordinate 29,906 of JAQWQJ010000043.1, read as the reverse complement.
TGTGACGGCCACGCCCGTTAGCAGCGCAAGTACGGTGGCCAAGATAGAAGGGAAGAAAATGCTCGATACGAAATACACCCCTGCAGCGACAGCGCCGACCAATAGGCCAACTGCTGGGTAAAATCGCGAGGACCTAGCAAAAGCTTCGTCGCTGTGTTCAACGTCACCTCGAACGGGCAGACGGGTCAAAAATTGTAGCGCAATATTGAATTCGTTTCGCGTGGACATTGTCGGCTCCGATAACTTGGGAGTGGTCATAGCATGTTGACGCGTCCAATCAATTCCCCTTGACCCTTTCTGCCCCATTGCCCAACAAGGGGCATGGCTACTGCGACCCTGACAATTGATCTGAACGCCCTGACCAAAAACTGGCAGGCTTTGAATATGGAATCGGCAGCTTCCGTCGAAACCGCTGCCGTGGTTAAGGCCAACGGTTATGGATTAGACGCTGCCCGAGTGTCCAAAGCCCTGTTTGAAGAAGGCGTGCGTACGTTTTTCGTAGCCGCCGCAGAAGAGGGCATAGCAGTGCGCGCTGCAGTCGGTGGCGAAGCCGCTATCAACGTGTTTTCAGGGCACATGGCCGGCGATTTCGAAGTTTTGGCCAAGCACAACCTGATACCGATGCTGAATTCTACCGACCAGATCGAGCGGCATTTCAACACCCTACCGGATCATCCGTTCGGTATTCAGCTAGATACCGGCATGAACCGACTTGGACTGGAAGCTGACGATTGGTTAGCGGTTCGCGCAAATGTGCTGGCAAAGTCTCCGACCTTGGTTATGAGCCACCTTGCCTGCGCAGATGAGCCCATCCATCCAATGAACGCACAGCAATTGGCAGAGTTTCGCAAATTAACTGACGGGCTAGAAATTCGTCGCAGTCTGGCCGCCACCGGCGGAACGCTTCTTGGGTCAGCGTATCACTTTGACATGACGCGTCCTGGCGTTGGACTTTACGGCGGGTTCCCCTTCGAAGCTTCCAGAGCTGTCGTCACAGTCGACATCCCAGTCATTCAAGCCCGCCAAGTCGATGCAGGCGAGACCGTTGGGTATTCAAACACATGGACCGCGGAGCGCCCGTCAACGATCGCAACCGTTGCCGCAGGCTATGCGGATGGTTTGATCCGCGCGATGGGTTCGGACTTGTATCTTTGGGATGGTGCGCAAAAATGCCGTGTCGTTGGGCGTATTTCAATGGATATGATCGGCGTGGACGTGACTGACTTGGATACAGCTCCAGAAAGCCTTGCCATTCTTAACCAAAATCAAACCGTCGATATGTTGGCCGATGCAGCCGGGACAATCGGTTATGAGATCCTAACATCTCTCGGTGGCCGATATAAGCGGGTGTACAAGGGATGAGTATCGCTTCCCCATTGGCCCTTCTCGGGCGGTCAGTCATTGCGATGCAAGCATCTGTAGGCCGGGTGGCCATTTTCACCGCCGATGCAGTCAGTCATCTATTTCGCCCACCGTTTTATCCACGAGAGTTCTTACAGGCGCTTTTGCAAATTGGGTGGCTTTCCCTACCCGTCGTCGGATTGACCGCGCTTTTTACGGGTGGGGCGCTTGCCCTACAGATATACGCTGGCGGCTCTCGGTTTCAGGCTGAAAGCGTAGTGCCGTCGATCGTCGCCATCGGAATGGTGCGTGAACTTGGTCCGGTGCTTGGCGGCTTGATGGTCGCAGCGCGCGTTGCCAGTTCAATCGCCGCAGAAATCGGCACGATGAAAGTAACCGAGCAGATTGACGCGCTAACAACCCTTTCAACAAACCCGATGAAATACCTAACGCTGCCACGCCTGTTGGCTGCAACGCTTTCAGTGCCTATTCTTGTTGCGGTGGGCGATAGTATCGGCGTTTTCGGCGGTTACGTTGTTGGAGTCACACGCCTTGGGTTCAATTCCGCAACCTATCTTGAAAACACAGTCAGCTATCTTGAAACTTGGGACGTGATATCTGGCCTTGTGAAGGGCGCAGCATTCGGATTCATCGTGGCGTTGATGGGGTGCTATCACGGCATGAATTCAGACAGAGGCGCCCAAGGTGTAGGGCGGGCAACCAAAGCCGCAGTCGTAAGTGCTTCAGTTCTTATACTTGCAGCGAACTTCATTCTAACCGAAGCGTTCTTTTCAGCATGATTGTTTTGCAGGATGTCCATAAGTCTTTCGGCTCAAAAAAGGTTTTACAAGGGATCAATCTTGAGGTCCCAAAAGGCCAATCCCTTGTTGTGATCGGCGGGTCAGGCACAGGCAAATCAGTGTTGTTGAAGTGCGTTCTGGGATTGGTCAAACAAGATCAGGGCACAATCACAGTCGGCGGTGACATCTTAGAGCCTAAAACCCGAGAAGCGTTTCTTGAAAAATTCGGGATGCTGTTTCAAGGCGGCGCGCTTTTTGACAGCTTACCGGTCTGGCAGAACGTCGCTTTTCGGCTTTTACGTGGATCGTTAAAACGCCCTAAAGACGAGGCGAAGGCGATTGCCATCGAAAAGCTTCGGCGCGTTGGTTTGACCGCTGAGACCGCTGACCTGTTTCCAGCCGAACTTTCCGGTGGCATGCAAAAACGTGTCAGCTTGGCGCGCGCAATTTGTGCCGACCCTGAGGTGATTTTCTTTGACGAGCCGACAACGGGCCTCGACCCGATCATGTCGGGTGTCATCAACGAGCTAATTCGTGAAATCGTCACCGAGATGGGAGCGACAGCAATAACGATTACTCATGACATGACCTCGGTTCGCGCGATTGCAGACCAAGTGGCGATGCTACACGACGGCAAAATTCGCTGGATAGGTCCCGTCGGCGACATCGACACGTCCGGCGATGCGCATTTGGATCAGTTTATCCATGGTCGTGCTGACGGTCCTATCGAAGCCGTTCGTTGAGCGCAGACAGACATGAGGCTTTTGGCCGCTAATATACGGCTGCCCTGAAATCTGCTATTAAGTCAAAGACATTGTCCGCATTGAGGTCTTATGACTGGTTACCCATTCTTCTTTTACGGCCTTATCGGGGTGTATGTTGCTGTGTTACTTTTTCGCAAAGCACGCCACTTAGAAACACACGGTAAATTGCTTAGCATTGGCGCAGCTCTGACTTCAGGCATCGTCGGACTTTGTGCCCTATACGTCTTCTTTACCCAACGTTTCGAAACACCGGGGCTTGGTTTGGTGATGCTGCCAGCAACGTTACTGTCCATCACATTTTGGACGGCCAGCCTGATTTGGGCGGGACCGCCGACAAAAGAAGATCGCTTAGTGTTTGGCGGTACAATCGTTTTAGCCGTTTTAATGTTTGGTTCCGCAGCGTTTTTGGGCTGAGCGATTGCACTGGTTCCGACCTTTTCAGTGTCGCGCATAAGCTAGAACCAAAGATGTCGGACCGACAGCATAACGCCAAAATCTAGACGAGGATTGGCTATGTCGGACGCCCCAAAAACAGGTCAAAATGCTGCATGGAACTATCATCCAGACTTGCCATTGCAGGACCCGTCGATATTCAAATGGCCGCCCAATCCCAGGTTTCTAGCCAGTTGGCTCGGCCGAAACTGGCTGACTATGTCCGAGCGGATGATGATGCTGGTTCTAGCAATAATTCTATGGTTATTTGCCTATCCCTCGCTAGAGACGACCGAAACTTTCGCATTCGGCTGGGTGCTCCAAATCTGGATCGTAAACCTGCTGTTGATAACGGTCGTGGCTGGCGGTCTGCATTGGTATTTTTACACGCGTAAGACCCAAGGCAATCGGCTTAAGTTTGATCGACGCCCACAAGCGAAAAACAACATGCTGTGGAACTTCTCGGATCAGGTTAAGGACAACATGTTCTGGTCGCTAGGCTCGGGTGTGTTTCAGTTGACCGCGTTTCAATCCTTGACGATGTGGTTGATGGCAAACGGATACATACCGACGATCACGTTCACGTCTAATCCGGTGTGGTTTATTCTGGCTCTCATGTTGCTTCCTATTTGGTCAGCGTTCCATTTCTATTGGGTTCACCGGCTGTTGCACGTCCCATTTTTATACAAGCGCGTTCACTCGCTGCATCATCGCAACGTGAATATTGGTCCATGGTCTGGGTTTGCCATGCATCCGGTCGAGCATTTCATTTATTTGACCACGTTTTGCGTTCACTGGGTTGTCGCAAGCCACCCGATTCACCTAATTTTCCACGTTATCTATCAAGGTCCGGGCGCGGCGATGACCCACACTGGCTACGAAGACCTGTTGATAAAGGATAAACGAAGGCTGGCACTGGGAACGTTCTATCACCAGCTTCATCATCGGTATTATGAGTGCAACTATGGCAACCAAGAAATGCCATGGGATCGTTGGTTTGGGACTTTTCATGATGGGTCTCAAGAGGCGACTGCAACAACCCGCGATCGCAAAAAGTCTATGCACGGCTAAGTCTGATCTGACTGGATCGACATAGGAGTACTTGCCAGCCAGACTGGCTTAAGGCATCACTTCGCCATGGCTAAAACTCTATCTTTTTCATGCACCGCTTGTGGCTCTTCCTTTTCCAAATGGTCAGGGCGCTGTGATGCCTGCGGCGAGTGGAATTCTATTGTCGAAGAAAAACCGCTATCTGCTGGCCCGTCGAAGAAATCACTTGGGGCAAAGCGTGGGACGAAGGTTCCGTTGCATGATCTCGCAACACACGAAGCGCCGCCGCCCAGAAACACTTCGGGATTGGGCGAGTTGGACCGTGTGCTAGGTGGGGGATTGGTCAATGCCTCGGCCATTTTGGTCGGCGGTGATCCGGGAATTGGGAAGTCGACATTGCTGTTGCAGGCAGCTGCTAAATTTGCGCAGCATGGCGTCAGAACCGTCTATGTTTCCGGCGAGGAAGCCAGTGCACAGGTTCGCATGCGTGCTCAACGACTTGGGTTGGCCGATGCACCGGTAAAGTTGGCCGCTGAAACCAATCTCCGAGATATCCTAACGACGCTAGAGGCCGAAAAGCCCGACCTTGCGATTATCGATTCTATCCAGACCATGTGGCTCGATACTGTGGACAGCGCACCAGGCAGTGTTTCCCAAGTTCGGGCTTCTGCACATGAATTAACAACTTTTGCCAAACGAACTGGCACTGCTGTGATCCTAGTGGGTCATGTCACGAAAGAGGGCCAAATTGCGGGGCCTCGCGTGGTTGAGCACATGGTTGATACGGTTCTCTATTTTGAAGGCGAGCGCGGCCATCAGTTCCGCATTCTGCGTGCCGTCAAAAACCGCTTTGGTCCTGCCGACGAAATCGGCGTCTTTGAAATGACTGGCGCTGGTCTTGCCGAGGTGACGAACCCATCAGCGCTGTTTCTATCTGAACGTGGCGAACCGGCTCCCGGATCTGTTGTGTTTTCCGGCATCGAAGGTACCCGTCCGGTGCTATGTGAGTTTCAAGCGCTGGTCGCGCCGTCGCCGCACAGTCAACCGAGACGCAGTGTATTGGGCTGGGACAGCGGGCGACTTGCGATGATCCTTGCCGTTTTAGAGGCACGATGCGGTATCCCTTTTGCTGGGCTAGACGTCTATTTGAACGTGGCAGGCGGCATGAAAATCACTGAGCCAGCAGCAGACCTAGCGGTTGCCGCAGCCCTGCTAAGTGCGCGAGAAGATGCCGCTTTGCCTGCAGATTGTGTAGTTTTCGGCGAAATATCCCTCTCAGGGGCACTTCGGCCGGTTAGTCAGACCGAAAACAGGTTGAAAGAAGCGCAAAAACTTGGTTTCACCAGCGCAATGGTTCCGTCGGGGGGTAAGACGGGACGAGGAGCAGGTCTAGCCCTGAGACAAATGGGTGATTTGACAGGCTTCGTAGGTGAGGTTTTCGGCGCAGGATAGCGCGGACAGCAAGGCGAGAGAGACATGGACGGATTTACTTTGATTGATGGGGTCGTTGCGATCGTCATTATCCTGTCATCAATCTTGGCATTTTCGCGTGGCGTCGTCCGGGAAGCGCTTGCTATCCTCGGATGGGTCATCGCCGCACTTGTCGCCTTTGCTTTCGCACCTACTGTTGAGCCGTTGGTCGGTGAAATTCCTGTGGTTGGCAGCTTGTTGGCCGATAGCTGCGAATTGGCGATGGTCGCCGGATTTGCAGCGGTTTTTGCCGTAGCCTTGGTAATCGTCTCTCTTATCACGCCATATTTTTCGACGCTCATTCAAAAATCTAAGGTCAGCGGCGTGGATCAAGGCTTAGGCTTTTTGTTTGGTGCTCTTCGAGGTGTCATCTTAGTTGCGGTCGCGTTCTTTGCTTATGACACCATCATGAGCAATCAAGCAGTCGCTGTGGTCGATGACAGTCGTTCGGCAAAGATTTTTTCAAACGTTACAAAACAAGTAGAAGAGCGCGATCCGGAAAAAGCTTTGGGATGGGTTACATCTCAATTCGAAGAACTCGTTGGGGCCTGCGAAGGCTAATTTTCGGCGGACGAAGCCTATTTGATTGACAGAACCCCGTAGAAATTGAGACGATCTATAAGTCCCTAACTACTTTTGGTTTATTGTGTCCTTAATTGATCTGGTCGAATTTCATAGCTTCATGTCTCGAAACATCGGGTCAAGTAGCGTCGTATTGGACCTTGGGGCCAATCTCGGGAATTTTTCACGCAAAATGAAGCATCGACATGGTGTCGTTTGCATCGGCGCCGAGGCAAGCCCTCAAATTTTTCAGGAACTGAAAAAAAACGATAGCCTAAAATCATACAATATCGCTTTGCATGATCATGTCGGTACGGTCGAACTAAACCTTTCGGCCGACATACTGTCGTCCTCAATTTTTGACGCAAGCACACATAGCGTTAACGGAACCACGAGCGTCCTTTGTATGGACCTAGAAAGCTTCGCCATTCATGCTGGCGTCGCCCAAATCGACCTTCTGAAAGTTGACATCGAAGGCGCAGAGATCCCAATGCTTGCGGCGTGCTCGGATGATTTTTTACGAAAAATTCCACAAATCACGATTGAGTTTCACGATTTTTGTGGGATTACCCCTGCATCTGAGGTCACCGATTGCCTTACACGTATGAAAGCACTTGGGTTTGACGTGATCCGCTTTTCAAGGGTTGGACACCAAGACACATTATTAGTTAATCGTGCCCTAGTATCTGTTTCAAAAGCAGAATTCCTCTATGTGAAATACATCTATCGCAACTTAAAGGGCGCAGTTCGCGTTTGCGCAAGCTTACAAAGGGCGATAGATGGGCCGACGACTATAGCTGAAGGGACTTTGCGCGAGGTGCGCGATGTTTTAAATTCAAGGCGGGACACTCGGTCACACATCCTACTTTCTTTGTGAAACCTTCGTGACAGACACGATCCGTGGCACTATGAGGGTGCCTACACACTCACTTCAGGATTCGGAGCTGCCCTTGTCCTTGCAGATGCCCCCGGCACACCCTTTTGACGACGATAAATTGAAAGAGGAGTGCGGCGTGTTTGGCGTTGTTGGCGTCGTTGATGCTTCCAACTTTGTTGCTCTCGGGCTTCACGCGCTGCAACACCGAGGACAGGAAGCTGGCGGAATCGTCAGCCACGACGCTGTCGCCGGTTTCAACTCTGCCCGACGATTTGGCTATGTGCGTGACAACTTCACCAAAGCATCGCTGATGGAGACCCTCCCGGGTCCACTAGCGATCGGTCATGTGCGCTATTCAACTGCTGGTTCTAAAGGGGCTGCCATCCGCGATGTGCAGCCATTTTTTGGTGAATTTTCGATGGGTGGCGCGGCGATTGCGCACAACGGCAACATCACGAATGCGAATTCTCTGCGCCGTGAACTGATCGAACGTGGATCGATTTTTCAATCTGGATCTGATTCCGAATGCATCATTCACCTTATGGCTCGTTCGCTTCAGCGTAACATCCCTGAGCGCATGGAAGATGCGCTGCGTCGGGTCGAGGGCGCGTTCTCAATTGTTGCAATGACCCGCACTAAACTGATCGGCGTTCGCGATCCTCTTGGTGTGCGCCCACTTGTGCTTGGTAAAATCGGCGATGGCTGGGCGTTGTCATCTGAGACATGTGCGCTCGATATTATCGGTGCCGAGTATGTCCGCGAAATCAAGCCGGGTGAAATGGTTGTGATTACGGAAAAGGGCATTGAAAGCCATTACCCCTTCCGTCTGCAAGAATCGCGCTTTTGCATTTTCGAACATGTCTATTTCTCACGCCCGGATAGCATTATTGGTGGGCAATCGGTGTATGAAACCCGCCGGCAGATTGGCGTCGAGCTCGCACGCGAGAACCCCGTTGATGCGGATCTTGTTTGTCCTGTTCCTGACAGCGGAACACCTGCGGCTATTGGCTTTGCACATGAAAGCGGCATCCCGTTTGGTATGGGCATTGTGCGCAACCAATACATGGGCCGCACGTTTATTGAACCGACCGAGCAAATTCGCAACATGGGCGTTCGCTTGAAATTGAACGTGAACCGCGCATTGATCAAAGGCAAACGGGTCATCCTTGTCGACGACTCTGTTGTACGTGGCACCACATCCCGAAAAATCAAGCAGATGATCCTTGATGCAGGCGCAGCCGAGGTCCACTTCCGCATTGCTTCGCCACCGACAGCTTGGCCATGCTTTTACGGTGTAGACACGCCTCAGCGTGATAAGCTTTTGGCGGCCACGATGTCCGAAGACGAAATGTGCGAGCACCTATCGGTCGACAGTCTTAAGTTCATCTCACTAGATGGTCTGTATCGTGCCGTGGGTGAAGCCAAAGGTCGCAATAATTCTTGCCCGCAATATTGCGATGCTTGCTTTAGCGGCGAATACCCAGTTGCACCCAGTGACATGATCCAAAAGGGATTTGAGGTTAAAGCGGCCGAGTGATTAGTGCGTAACCTGAAACTGGCGTTAGCCTTCACCACCGTTTGAAGGTGTTGCGCCGCCAAATGAGGTGCTGGTGTTGACCGCGGACGACGATATCTGAATGCCATCGACCAAAGACGATACGGTATCTCGCGCCGAGTTGGTCATCGCTACTGTAGTCGCCACACCAGCAGCCATAAGAACGACCATATCAATGGTTGCGGCCCCATCTTCGTCTTGCAAAAAGTCGTTTAAGATATAAAGTTTGTGCATTTGGTGGTTCCGTTGCAGAGTCTTTTTTTGTGATCCAAGGCAATCTAAGCGCTGAATGCGGCAAAAAAATGGACTCAATCTTCGATAATTTGGATCTCTCCATTCTCTTTCTATACATAGTACCGCAAACGTTTCAGGCACAATTATCTGGACAATTATGCGGCCCTGTGAAAATTTGATCAAAATATTTGTCGTGTGACTCATGGATCTTAAATCTCTTAGTACCATTCGAATTGCAGCGCCTGACTTGAACGGTCAGATGCGTGGCAAGCGCATGCCTTCACAGGATTTCAATAAACTCGCCGACGGCGGCGCACGAATGCCCTTCTCGGCGCTCAATATCGACATCACAGGGGCGGACATTGAAAACAGCCCGCTTGTGTTCGAAACAGGGGATGCAGACGGTGTTCTGCTGCCGACAAGGCGTGGCCCGTTGCCAATGCCTTGGTTGGCAACGCCTTCTGCGCTTGTTCCAATGGGCATGTACAACGAAGACAGAAGTGTTTTTGACGGCGATCCCCGTCACGCGCTTGCGGCTGTTCTTGAACGCTATCTTAGTCGTGGGTGGCAAGTTCATGCCGCGACCGAGATGGAGTTTTATCTGGTAGATGACTCTGGCAACACGTTGAAATCTGCCAGAAACCCGCTCACTGGGCGCCGTATTTCAGGGGACGCTACCCTTGATTTGGCCGAGCTTGACGCCTTTGATGCGTTCTTCACCGATCTATATGACGGTTGCAAAGCTATGGGAATTCCAGCTCAGGCTGCGATTTCAGAAGCGGGCACAGGCCAGTTTGAGATTAATTTGCTTCACCGAGACGCCCTGGACGCGGCAGATGATGCCCATTTGTTCAAAGCCCTGACAAAAGGTATTGCTCGCAAACACGGAATGGCTGCTACTTTCATGGCCAAGCCTTTTGCTGATGATGCAGGCAGCGGGATGCATGTGCATTTTTCAGTTGTTGATGGCAACGGCAAGAACATCTTTGACAACGGCGGTCCTGAGGGGACAGACCTAATGCACCATGCCGTAGCGGGATGCGTCGCTGCGATGCCGCCTTCAACGTTGGTGTTTGTTCCCCATGGCGTCAGTTTTGATCGTATGATTGCAGGTGCGCATGCACCCACGGGCGCGGGTTGGGCCTACGAAAACCGCACTGCAGCCATTCGCATCCCGGGTGGTTCACACAAGGCCCGCCGAATTGAGCACCGTGTCGCTTGTGGCGACATCAATCCCTACCTTGTCATCGCGGCTATCCTCGGCGCAGCATTGATTGGAATTGAAGACCGGATGGTTGCGCCTCAACCCTTGACGGGCAACGCCTATGAACAAGAGCTTCCTCAATTGGCCGGAGATTGGTCCAAAGCTATTGATGACTTCGAAAGCAGCGAAATTGTGCGACGCATTTTCCCAGGTCTTCTGATCGAAAATCTGTGCAATACAAAACGCCAAGAACTACGACGGATGGCGGATGTCCCCCGCGACGATTTATGGAAAATCTACGTTGACGCGTCATGATGAGCCAAACTGATAAACTTGAATAAAAGGTGATCTATGAAGATCGGCATTTTACAATCCGGCCACCTTCCAGATGAATTTCTGGGCGACCTTGGTGACTATGAACAGATGTTTCACCGACTTCTCGGTGGCCGAGGATATGAATTCGTGTCTTGGAACGTCGTCGACGATGTGTTCCCAGAAAGCACCGATCAGGCTGACGGATGGCTTATTACTGGTTCAAAACATGGTGCGTATGAGGAGCTCGATTGGATCCCCAAACTTGAACAACTGGTGCGAGATATCCGCGTTTCTGGCAAACCGATGATCGGTGTGTGTTTTGGGCATCAAGTCATTGCCCAAGCTCTCGGTGGTAAAGTCGAAAAATACGCGGATGGCTGGGCGCTTGGAATACAGGATTATTCGTTTGAGGGGGAAACGCTTAAACTGAACGCTTGGCATCAAGACCAAGTTGTTGAATTGCCCAAAGGCGCAAAAGTCGTAGCTTCGAACGATTTTTGCGCTAATGCGGCCATTGCCTATGATGACCAAATATTCACAGTGCAGGCACATCCCGAATTTGAGGCCGAGGCCCTCGATGGGCTTATTAAAATTCGCGGGGCAGCAATCGAAGACAAATCTTTGCTTGCGCGAGCAACAGAAAACCTAAGCAAAAAAGCTGCAAACACCGTTCTGGCGGACAAATTCGCCGACGTGTTTGATAAAGCGAGGACAAATGAGTGATTGGACCAATAAACTTCCAGAGGCAGCGAGCGCCTATCTAGAAGACCGCCGGTTGGACGAGGTTGAATGCATCGTATCGGACCTTCCGGGCATTGCACGAGGCAAGGCGGTTCCTGCCAAAAAATTTGCAAAGCAAAGCAGCTTTCACCTACCGGATTCGATCTTTTATCAAACGATCACTGGCGGTTGGGGCGAAGCAGCTGGCGACGACGGCTTCATAGAAAAGGACATGATTCTTAAACCCGACATGAGCACAGCGACTGCTGCACCTTGGACCGGTGACTGGACTCTGCAGGTCATTCATGACGCGTATAATCTGAATGATGAACCGATAGAATTCGCTCCGCGCAATGTGCTGAAACGGGTTGTTGAGTTATATCACAAAGAAGGATGGGAACCGATTGTAGCGCCGGAAATGGAGTTTTTCCTAGTCGCACGAAATATCGACCCTGCCAAAGAAATTGAGCCCATGATGGGCCGCTCGGGACGTCCCGCAGCGGCGCGTCAGGCCTATTCTATGACGGCGGTTGACGAGTTTGGGCCGGTCATTGATGACATTTACGACTTCGCCGAGGCGCAAGGTTTTGAAATCGACGGCATCACCCAAGAAGGTGGCGCCGGGCAGTTGGAAATCAACTTGATGCACGGCGATCCAGTGAAGCTTGCAGACGAAGTTTTTTACTTCAAGCGCCTCATTCGTGAAGCCGCGTTGCGCCACAATTGTTTTGCAACCTTCATGGCCAAACCCATCGCAAATGAACCCGGCAGCGCGATGCATATTCATCATTCGATCTTAGATCAAAGCACTGCTCAGAATATATTTTCAGGCCCGCAAGGCGGTGACACGGATGCATTCTTCCACTTTATCGGTGGCATGCAGAAATACTTGCCTGCCGCCATCGCCGTGCTAGCACCATATGTGAATTCCTACCGTCGCTATGTGAAAGACCACGCCGCGCCTATCAACCTTGCTTGGGGTCGCGACAATCGCACAACAGGCATCCGCATTCCGATTTCTGGACCTTCGGCGCGGCGTGTAGAAAACCGTATCGCTGGAATGGACTGTAACCCCTACCTCGGAATCGCTGCGTCCCTTGCTTGTGGTTATCTGGGAATGAAGAATAACATTCGTCCCGAAGCTCAGTTTAAGGGTGATGCCTACGAAGGTGAAGGCGACGTTCCTCGGGTTCTCGGCGAAGCGCTTGGGTTGTTTGATGGTGCGCAAGAGCTTCACGAAGTCTTGGGCCCCGACTTCGCACGTGTCTATTCGATTGTGAAACGCGCCGAGTATGATGAGTTTCTTCAGGTCATTAGCCCATGGGAGCGTGAGCACCTTTTATTGAACGTGTGACGTATGAATCTGCTTCATGTGAACGATAAGGACGGGGAATATCCAGACAGTTGGTATGCAGCTACGTCCGATTTCTTGCCGGCGCAGCACCCGCTTACTGGTGATGAACGTGTTGACGTCTGCGTCATAGGTGGCGGCTATACCGGCCTGTCGGCAGCGCTTCATCTCGCCGAGATGGGATTCAAAGTTACCCTGCTTGAGGCCCAACGTATTGGGTTTGGTGCATCTGGTCGGAATGGCGGCCAGCTTGGAAGCGGTCAACGCAATGATCAACATCAGCTCGAACGTAGTTTGGGTTTCGACAAGGCAAAACTACTTTGGGATCTGGCCGAAGATGCAAAACTGCTGGTAAAAGATCTGATCTCGAAACATCAGATCGACTGTTATCTAAAGCCCGGAATTGCCCATTTGGGTCTGACCAAAACAGAAATGCAAGAGTTGCACGACGAAGCCGAGCATTTGTCGAGTGCATACGGTTATGATCAGCTTACCCCTCTCGACAAAGATCAGGGTTACGAACTTTGCCGCTCAAACGCATACCACGGTGGTTATCTCGATACCGGATCGGCACATCTTCACCCTCTTCGATATGCGATTGGTTTGGCCAAGGCGGCGATTGCGGCCGGTGTAACAATCCATGAAGGCAGCAAAGTCACCAAAATTGACCGTGGCCCACAACCTGCGGTTCATACAAACGCTGGAAGCGTAACATGCGATCAGCTTGTTCTTGCAGCAAACGGATATCTTGGGGATCTCGTGCCCGAAGTCGCGCGCCGTGTTATGCCTATCAACAATTACATCGCCGCGACTGAACCGCTTGGCGACTTAGCCGATGAAGTACTGTCTAAGGATGTTGCTGTAGCCGACACGAAGTTCGTGATTAACTATTTCCGGCTTTCACATGATCGTCGCATGTTGTTTGGCGGCACTGAAAGTTACGCATACCGCTTTCCGCGTGAAATCGGGGAAAATGTGCGCAAACCGATGTCTCAAATATTCCCACAACTCGCCAACGCAAAAATCGATTATGCATGGGGCGGGACTTTGGGCATCACTATGCGCCGCATGCCGTATTTGGCACGCGTCGCGCCAAATATTTTCAATGCATCGGGGTATTCCGGTCATGGTGTAGGCTCTGCTACGCATGCAGGTCAGCTTGTCGCCCAAGCCATCAATGGCCAAGCCACAGGTTTCGATCTGCAAGGTTCGGTGCCCATTGCCCCATTCCCCGGAGGCATGGCGCTCAGATATCCACTTTTGGTTTTGGGAATGTCTTGGTTTGCGTTGCGTGATCGCCTTGGGTTCTGAGGCATACACCATTTAGTCGATCCGAATTAATGTTGGGGGATGAATGTAGCACATCCCTGCGCTTCGAGGCAAAACGGCTGTGTTGCGCAATGGAAGGCGCAATCCAATTGCGTTTCATCGCCTAGATAGACTCGAGATTGCCGTCGTCAGCCCTGCTCAATATTCGTGAGATGTGGAAGACGTCGAGCCTTCGTCATAAGCACGACGAAGAACTCGACAGCAGAAAGCGCAACCCTATTGGGCTGCATTAAATCGGACTAACTAAGTTTGCTAAGTTTCGCCTGTAATTCAGCGAGCTGCTTTTTGATGTCAGCTAAACCTTCATCGCTTTCTTCACTGGGCGTGTCGGTCGTCTCCGTCGTCCCAGAAAATTGCGCCAAGCCGCCCGTCATAGCTTTCAGGAACGCTTCCTGTTGTGCCTGAAGCGCGTCGAAACCAGGCATGGACGACATTGGGCTTATCGTCGACATGTTCTCAACGATTTTGGATTGGCCATCGCGAAACAACTCAAAGCTGGCGGCAAGGAATTGGGGTACAACGCTTGTTGCTTGGGTCGTATAACTGCGAACCAGGTCGTTCAGGACATTAATGGGCAGAACGTTTTCTCCACGGCTTTCGTGGTCGGCGATTATTTGCAGTAGATACTGGCGTGTCAGATCATCACCTGACTTTAGATCAATAATCTGAACTTCTCGGCCATCGCGGATGAAGCCTGCAATATTGTCCAACGTTACGTAGTCGCTGGTCTCGGTGTTATAAAGGCGACGACTAGCATACCGTTTAATCAGTAATGGATCTTGTTTAGCCACAGAGTTTTCCTCCCCGAAAATGCAGCGGTGCAGAAAAATGTTACGGCAGTGCGGCAAAAAAGGAAAGCTCGGTTTTTCTGCGCAGCATTTTTGAATTTGCGCCTGCAGAAAACAATAGGGCAGATCCGAAGATCTGCCCTGAGGAATGTTCCGGCTAGGGAGGAGGAGCCGGAGGATTTCCGTCGTTTATTTAGTTTTTGCAGCTTTCTTAGCGGCAGTCGTCACGTCTTTAGTAGCTTTCTGAACTGCAGCAGCTGCGTCTTCGCCCAGGTCTTTGCCTGCAGACATCATCAACTCAACTGTTTCCATCTGAACGCGCTTAGCGATTTCAGCGAACGCAGCCATGTTTTCTGCAGCAACTTCAGCAGAGGCTGAAGCGAAATCTGTCATCGCTTTTGCGTAGTCTGCTGGCTCGTCTTTTGCTTTCGAAATGTCAGCGACTTTAGAAAGAGTGTCCTGTGTCCACTTTGAAGAAATCTCTGAAGATTTTTCAGCAGCGCTAAGAGCAACTGTAGTCAGTTTCTCGTTCAATGCAGCAGCGTTTTTGTACGCTCCGTCCATTGCGCTTGTGTCTACTGGGAATGCACCCATCATGTCTTTGAGAACAGTGTTGAAATCTTGTGCGTTTGTCATTTGTCTAATCCATTTGTTGCATCCGGGCCCACCCCGGTTTTTCTGCATCTGCAAAAGTATATAGATGCCGCGATGCGGCATTTCAAGAAGTTTTTTGCTGCGTTGCAGCATGCGCTATTAAGCCATTGATTTTATTGAGGTGCCTTGACCATCACATAAGTCCCGGGCGCATCACAGATGACAGGATGATCAGAATCACCAAAATCTGGCGCGGGGACCATCTTGCCCGAACGCCCGTTCAGCCACTTTTCCCATAAGGGCCACCACGACCCTTTGTGAAAGTCGGCCTGCGCAAGCCAGTCATCTGCGCTAAGTGATAGGTCGTCATTGGTGTAGTGGCCGTACTTGTCTTTGCTGGGTGGGTTGACGATGCCTGCAATGTGGCCGGATTCCGAAACAATGAAGCTTCTATTTTTACTACCTGTTTGCTGAAATCCACGGTAGCAATCTTTCCATGCTGCGATGTGGTCAGTTTCAGCAGTTACGGACATCAGAGGAACATCCACATCACTAAGGCTCAGCTTTTCACCGAAAAATTCGACACCACCTTCTGCGAACTCATTTCGCTGGCAAAGCTTACGAAGGTATTGGGTCACCATCTTGCCGGGTAGGTTTGCACCGTCGCCGTTCCAATAAAGAAGATCAAACGCAGGAGGAGCTTCGCCCAGCATGTAGCTTCGGATCGCCGGACCGTAGACCAGATCATTTGAACGCAAAAAGCTAAAAGTTCTCGACATGATGCGAGAGTAGAGAATGCCCTTCGCCTCAACTTCAGACTCGATTCCATCAACAAAATCTTGTTGAAGGAATGGCGTAAATTCCCCTTGGTCCGAAAAATCCGTCAATGTAGTGAAGAACGTTGCAGATTTGACCGATTTGTCTTTTCGCTTTTTCATCAACGCCAAAGTCAGATGCAGCGTCGTGCCGGCGATACAATAGCCAACAACGTTAACCTTAGGCTGTTTTGATATCGCCTTCGTTTGATCGATCGCCGAAAGAAAACCTTCTTCGATATAGCTTTCCATACTTGTCTCGGAATAGCTGGTGTCAGGGTTCACCCAACTTACGACAAATACGGTATATCCCTGATCAACCAACCACTTGATCATGCTGTTTTTTTCTTTGAGGTCGAGAATGTAGTACTTGTTGATCCACGGCGGGAAGATCAGCAAAGGCACCTCGTGCACCGTTTCGGTCTTGGGTGTGAATTGAACCAGCTCATACATCCGGTTGCGATAAACAACTTTGCCAGGTGTCGTCGCGATGTTCTTTCCGATCTCAAAGGCGCCTTCGTCCGCCAGCTTTACCAGCAGCTCTCCGTCGTTCGCCTCAAGGTCGGTGATAAGGTTTTCAAGGCCTTTGACCAGGCTTTCACCTTCGGTCTCAACAGCACGCTCAAGAGCATCGGGATTGGTCCCAAAAAAGTTTGTCGGCGCCATCATGTTAATGATCTGATCAGTGAAGTAGCGAAGCCGTCGTTTTTCAATCGGCTCCATCGTCTCAATTTCCTCAACCGCGTCGCGGATAGACTCGGAGTTTGAGAGGTACTGTCGCATGATCATGTTGAAATACGGGTTGGTCTTCCACATCGGGTTCGAAAACCGGCGGTCTGTGGGCATTTCGATCTCGGGCGTTTCGAAATTACCCTGTGAAATCACTTTTTGCGCATCGGCATAAAGTTGAAGTGACTTGCCCCAAAGCTCTAGCTGATTTTCAAGTATCTTTGTTGGATTCGACGCCATCTCGGCCCAATACGCCGACATCGCCTTCATGAATAAATCCCCACCGGGGGCCTGGAGGGCAGAATTCAACGGTTTCTTGTTCGATAAAGCAGACGCCAAACGCGAGGAAAGCTCTTCAATTCTTTGAATATTGTAGGTCAGTTTTTCAACTTCCTGACCTGCGGCATTGTCTGTCGTTGTCATATTCAAAGATCCAGTTTAGAATTTCTGCTATGCAGCATAGTACTAAACGGTTAGTTTCGCAAAACATCCGTTTCGTGACGTTACGCGACACATCGACCTAACCGACGAAGGAAGCACGAAATATGCGTTATATGGCAACTTACGATCTTATGGAAACGCTTCGAAACACCAACCAGTGGCTTGGCGCGACAGCCAAGACGATGGGTGCCTATCCTGCATTCGCGCTTGCGCCCAACCCTTATCTGCAATGGATGCAGGCCTGGGGCGAAGTTACTGAACGCTCGTTTGAGCGGATGGTCGTAAAGCCGTCGTGGGGCATTCGCACATTCACGTGCCCAGACGGAAAAGATCATCTTGTTCAGAAAAAATTGGTAGTTGAGCGCCCTTTTGGCGATTTATTGCACTTTGAGGTTTCTGGTCGCGAAACCCAGAAACGCAAAATTCTTGTCGTCGCTCCTATGTCCGGACACTACGCAACGCTGCTTCGTTCAACCGTAAAGTCGCTTATTGTAGACAGCGAAGTTTATGTGACTGACTGGCACAACGCACGGGACATTCCAGTGTCAGAGGGTAAATTCGACGTTGAGGATTATACGCTCTATCTGGTCGACTTTATGCGCGAACTTGGCCCTGATACCCACGTGATCGCAGTCTGTCAGCCCGCACCGCTAACGCTTGCTGCAACTGCATATCTTGCGGAAGAAGACCCTGATGCCCAGCCTCGTTCATTGACATTGATAGGCGGGCCGATCGATCCAGATGCTGCTGCAACTGACGTAACTGACTTTGGTCGGCGTGTTAATATGGGCCAACTTGAAGAAACGATGATCCAACGCGTAGGTTTCAAATACAAAGGCGCAGGTCGTTTGGTCTATCCGGGGTTGCTGCAACTTTCCTCATTCATGTCAATGAATGTCGAAAAACACAGCAAAGCGTTTAACGATCAAATCAGCCGCGTAATGAAAGATGAATCTTTCGACGACGACCCGCACAATCGCTTTTATGACGAATATCTGGCCGTCATGGACATGCCTGCAGAATTCTATCTGTCTACGGTTGAGCGCATCTTTAAGGGTCGAGAAATTGCCCAGAACGAATTTGTGGTCGATGGCAAGAAAGTCGACATTGGAAAAATCACGACCGTTGCTGTTAAAACCGTCGAAGGGGCAAATGATGATATTTCTGCCCCCGGTCAGTGCGTTGCAGCATTGGATTTGCTGACAGGTTTGCCAGACTCCAAAAAGGCTTCGCACATCGAGCCGGGTGCTGGTCACTACGGGATTTTCGCAGGAAAAAGCTGGCGCAACAATATTCGCCCATTGGTTCTTGAATTCATCGATTCAAATTCAGGCCCTAAGGTGGAAGTCGCCGCCAAGAAGCCTCGCAAACCAAAAGCCAAGGCAACGGTGTAATTTCATCGTTACCTTGCTCAGCACTTAAACCCTTGTAAGCACGTCTTCGATCGCTTGGACAATCATTCTCAGATTGTCAGGCGTCGAAAGCGAATGATCGCCGCCCGCAACAAACGATAGACGCACATCCGTTGCATCGAGATGGTCCAACAGGCCTAGAGCCGTTGCTCGTGTAACCGCACTATCCTTGGTGCCTTGGAGCATGCGAATAGGAAAATCAAAGCTTAGTGGATCGTTCATAACCAAATGATCCCGCCCGTCTTCGATCAGTCGCTTCGTGATTGGATATGGTTCACCATAATCCGACGGCACCAAAACAACGCCCTCGGTTTCCAACTGCGCCTTCTCCGCAGCAGAAAAACCAGCGAAAAAACCGTTTTCGGTGAAGTCAGGCGCAGCGGCTATTGTCACCATCCCCGCAATTCTGTCTGGAATCGACTTTGCGCAAAGCAACGATATCCAGCCGCCCATTGAAGACCCCACGAGAACCTGAGGACCGTCGGTCAACTGTTCGATCACCTCTCGAGCGTCCGCAAACCAATCCCCAATCGAGCCTTCAGCAAAAGCCTCTGACGATTGGCCGTGCCCCGAATAGTCGAACCGCAAAAATGCGCGCCCTTGGCGTTTCGCCCAATCTTCAAGGTGGGTCGCCTTGCTGCCCTCCATGTCAGACATGAAACCACCTAGAAAAACGACACCAGGCCCTTTTCCTTTGGTCCGGTGAAACGCAATCCGCCTATCGGAAGATGTATCAAAAAACTCGGCCATAAATTACCTCTTTGGTTACAATCATCCTGCACAGGCCTGTGTGTCATGAAAACCCGTTCCAGCTTTATCTTTGCAAAAATACTCGAATCAAACGCCGCCGTTTGTTGACACCTTACCGGTTGAGCGCCAAAACACCCTCGATAACATAACCGCAACCGGGCGTTTCGTAGGCGCCAAACTGATGGAGGACCGGCAACATGGCCGATATATCCCTGACTCTCCCTGATGGAAATAAACGTAGCTATCCAGCTGGAACAACCGGCATGGAAGTAGCTGCTGACATCTCAAAGTCGTTAGCAAAATCCGCAATTAGCTGCTCGATCAATGGCAAGCATTCTGATCTCTCGATCCCGTTGAACGAGGACGTCGATTTCGCGATTCATACAATGAAGGACGACGCACAAGCGCTAGAACTGATCCGCCACGATGCGGCGCACATTATGGCGCGTGCAGTTCAAGAGATTTGGCCTGATACAAAAGTCACCATCGGACCTGTCATCGATAACGGCTGGTATTACGATTTCGATCGCGCCGAAGCTTTCACACCTGATGACCTCGCGCTCATCGAAAAGAAGATGAAAGAAATCATCAACAAGCGAGAGCCCGTGACCACTGAAATTTGGGATCGTGACCGCGCTGTGAAGTTCTACGAAGCCAACAACGAACCTTACAAAGTTGAACTTGTCGGAATGATTCCCGAAGGCGAAGACCTTCGGATGTACTGGCACGGCCATTGGCAAGACCTTTGCCGCGGGCCGCATCTTGTACACACAGGTCAAGTACCTGCAGATTCATTCAAACTGATGAAGGTTGCCGGTGCCTACTGGCGGGGCAACTCAGATAATCCGATGCTGCAGCGAATTTACGGAGTCGCTTTCAAGAACCGCAATGATCTCAAAGACCATTTGCATATGCTGGAAGAGGCCGAAAAGCGCGACCATCGAAAGCTAGGTCGTGAGATGGACTTGTTCCACATGCAGGAAGAAGCGCCCGGTCAAATTTTCTGGCATCCTAATGGCTGGCGCATTTATGTGGCTTTGCAAGACTTTGTTCGACGTCGCCAAATCGCAGGTGGTTACGTTGAGGTGAATACGCCTCAGGTCGTTGATCGCAAGCTCTGGGAGGCCTCTGGCCACTGGGAAAAATACCAGGAAAACATGTTCATCGTCGAAGTTGACGAGGAGCATGCTCGCGAAAAAGCCGTAAACGCATTAAAGCCAATGAACTGCCCGTGCCATGTGCAAATCTTCAACCAAGGCCTAAAGTCCTATCGTGACTTGCCGCTTCGCATGGCCGAATTTGGATCGTGCAATCGTTACGAACCTTCGGGTGCGCTGCATGGCATTATGCGTGTACGTGGCTTCACACAAGACGATGGTCATATTTTCTGTGCTGAAGATCAGATCGAGTCCGAGACAAAGGTCTACATCGAGTTCTTGTCCAAAATGTACAAGGATCTCGGGTTTGAAAATTTCAAAGTTAAATTTTCTGACCGTCCAGAAACACGCGCTGGTTCCGACGAAGTCTGGGACAAGGCTGAAGAAGCGCTTCTATCGGCCACTCGCGCCGCCGGTATCGAACCAGAGCTGAACCCGGGTGAAGGTGCGTTCTACGGTCCAAAGCTTGAGTTTGTTCTAACCGACGCAATCGGACGGGACTGGCAGTGTGGTACGCACCAAGTCGACTTTGTTCTGCCAGAGCGCTTAGATGCATCCTACATTGGCGCGGACGGTGACAAGCACCGCCCCGTTATGTTGCACCGTGCAACACTTGGATCTTTCGAACGCTTCATCGGTATACTGATAGAATCTCACGCTGGTAGATTGCCGTTCTGGTTGGCGCCACGCCAAGTGGTCGTCGCCGCGATCGTCTCAGACGCTGATGACTATTGCCTAGAAGTGGTTGCTGCACTGAAAGCCGCGGGCATCCGCGCCGAAGCTGATTTGCGAAATGAGAAGATTAACTACAAGGTCCGCGAGCACTCGGTCGGCAAAGTGCCGGTCATACTTGCTTGTGGTAAGAGAGAGATAGACGAAAGAACAGTCTCGGTTCGGCGATTAGGAGAAAAGCAAACGTCCGTAACAACTATGGACGAGATCGTGAAATCTCTTGCAGTTGAATCAACACCGCCGGATCTTTTGTAACAAATCTGGTAAGAATTGTGTCAGGGCGTGGTGGGTCTTTCCCCCGCGCCCTGACACATTTCAACGGAATAAACGGTTTTGACCGCTTTGATTTCACGGCTTGTAACGCACGCGTGAAGCACAGTCTCGTGAATGGCCGTTTGCCTACCACTGGCGCTAAGTTTCCCTCACCGCCAATTTCGGTGGATGATATTTCTCAGAGAGGGTTACCCATGTCCAAGACGCTTAAATCTGTTGCCGTTGCTGCTTCTGTTGCAGCTGCACTCGTTGGTCACGCAACAACTGCTACCGCTGCCGAAAAAGAAAAATGCTTCGGCGTTTCGCTAGCAGGCCAAAACGATTGTGCTGCTGGCCCAGGCACTACATGCGCCGGTTCATCAACAGTTGATTACCAAGGCAACGCTTGGACACTCGTTGACGCAGGCACATGTGTAGATATGGAACTGCCAGCTGCAGACGACGGTTCAGCACGTATGGGTTCACTGGATGCGCTAGAGCGTGATATCCCTGCATAATACTCTTTGCCCGTCCTGCGATCGTAGGACGGGCAATCCATCAAAATACTGTTGGGCTGTCCATGTTCGATCAACTTCCGCAATTACCTTGCCAACCTGGTGTTGGATACAAAGCTCAGCACTACGCTGACATTCTTAAGAATGCAGATCCCGTTGGCTGGTTAGAGGTTCACGCTGAAAACTACATGGGCGACGGTGGACGACCACTGGCGCAACTTCAGTTTTTATCCGAACGGTTTCCGATTTCGGTCCACGGTGTCGGTCTATCCATCGGCGGCGAAGGCGCGTTGGATCAAGACCACCTTAACCGCCTGAAAACCCTATGTGATTGGCTGCAACCAACCAGTTTTTCTGAGCATCTTGCTTGGTCCTCTCACGACAGCCATTTCCTGAACGACCTGCTGCCCCTACCCTATACGAGTGGTACGCTTACCCGTGTGGTCGACCATATAGACCAGCTTCAATCCCTATTGGGGCAGCAGATCCTTCTGGAAAACCCATCAAGCTATCTGGCCTTTGCCGAAAGCACCTATGAGGAGCCTCAGTTCCTTGAAGAGGTCGCGTCTAGGTCCGGCTGCGGTCTGTTGCTGGATGTAAACAACGTCTTCGTTTCAGCCACCAACCTCAACATGGATCCGTATGCGTATATAGATGCATTTTCATTGTCGCGCGTCGGCGAAATCCATCTAGGCGGACATGACGAAGATACAGACGATAACGGCGCACCGTTGCTTATCGACAGTCACGGCCGCGAAGTCGCGGACCCAGTTTGGACGCTTTTAGACTATACGTTGGATAAATCAGGAAGTTTGCCGATCCTCGTTGAGTGGGACAACGACGTGCCTGATTGGCCCACATTACAAGCAGAAACGGTGCGCGCTCAAAAAGCGTTGGATCGAGTGTACGCATGATTGTTGACCAAACCGCCTTTCACGCAGCCTTACGAAATCCTAGCGCAGATATCCCTACCGGTTTGACCAACGACAAAGGCGCGCCTGCCGGAAGTCGTTTCAACGTTTACAGAAATAACGTCACGACCTCTCTGATGGATGCTTTGTCCGACGGATTTCCCGTCATACACAAGCTTCTTGGACAGGAAAATTTTAAAAATCTTGCACGTGACTATCAAGCAGCTCACCCACCCTCTTCGCCGTTGATGATGATGTTTGGCGCAGAGTTTCCTGACTTCTTGCGAACTCATCCGGGATTAGCAAAGCTAGCGTACCTCGGTGATGTGGCCGAGATGGAATATGCAATGCGCCGGTCCTATCACGCAGCGAATAGTGTTGCGATTGATCCTGCTGTTCTTGCCTCTTTGGACGAAACTTCACTTCTGGCTTCAACATTCCAAATCGCGCCGTCCGTTCAGGTATGCACATCTGCCTGGCCAATATTGGGCATTTGGCGTTTCAATTCTATCGTCGGCGCCCCTAAGCCAACACCAAAGGCTGAGTGCGTTTTGATAACCCGCCCTGATTTTGATCCTTCACCGGAAGAGATCACGAAAGGAGACGTTGCACTTTTGCAATCCTTCGCGAATGGCGAGACACTAGAGACCGCATTGATCGCCGCCCAAACAATCGAAGAGGGCCATGATTTCGGGCGCATTCTTCAATGCTTGCTGGCCGGTGGCGCAATAACAAAAATAGATACAAAGGGATAATATCGTGATCAAACTTCTCAACTGGACCAATGGCCTAACCGAAGGTCTGCAAAAGTTAGATTGGCTTGTCCCGACGCTGGCACGACTCGTTTTCGCGTCAGCTTTGCTCAATTACTTTTGGGCCTCGGGTCTGACAAAGCTTGGCGATGGCATTTTGGGAATTTTCCAGCCATCGGTTGGTGCTTATGCGCAAATCTTTCCAAAAGTAATGGAGTCCGTTGATTACGACACGTCCCAATTGTCGGCCTTTCATTGGCTTGTTGTTGTCGCCGGAACTTGGGCCGAATTCATCCTGCCCGCGCTCATAATTCTAGGGCTTCTGACCCGGCTTTCTGCGCTCGGAATGATCGGCTTCATCGTCGTTCAAAGCATGACAGATCTCTATGGGCATGGGACCATTGCCCACGAAGGCACTTTGGGCGCATTCTTTGATCGGTTCCCTGACGCTATCATCTTGGATCAAAGGGCGTTTTGGGTATTTGCCCTGCTGGTTCTTGTTATCAAGGGCGCTGGACCGCTCTCACTTGACCGCTTGTTTACAGGCTCAAAGCCGACGCAAGCTACAACATAGATTCAAATAATTACGCTTAGGCATACACTCCAAGCGATGCCTGAACATCCTTTGTCCACCCAAGGTATAATCGGTCATCACAGTGAATTAGCGGCCGTTTCATCAGCAATGGATGCGCGGATATCAACTCCGCGGGTGAACCAACACGTTGATTTTCCGGTAAATCCCGCCAAGTTTTAGACCGCGCGTTTAGCAAGTTTGATTCGAAACACCTTAGTGCCTCAGACAGCACATTTTTCGGCAATCCATCGCTTCTAACATCAATGAATTCAGCATTTGGGAAGGCTTTTTTTGCCTTTCTGCACGTGTCGCAAGTACTTATTCCGTATATTTTCATGGTAATTCTCACACAGTTTTCAATTTCTTATGCACTTTTTGTGGGAAAAATGTCGATTTTAAAAGACTTCTAGAATTCTGGTGTACTGTGCGCTCGGAACTTTCGAAAATCAGACGACCGTACTTGACTACTCACTTTCGGGCGACGCTGAGAAGCGGATTTACCATGTCGTTGCACGTTGTGACGGCGTAATCAGATTAGGAGATATCTGAAATGCCCACTGGAACAGTCAAATGGTTCAACACCACTAAAGGTTATGGCTTTATTGCACCTGACGATAGCGGCAAAGACGTGTTTGTACACATCTCTGCAGTCGAGCGTTCGGGAATGACCGGCTTGGCAGACAACCAGAAAGTATCGTTTGAGCTTTCCGAAGGCCGTGATGGCCGTCAGATGGCGCAGGATCTATCCGCGCTCTAAGACTTTCGGCGGCGGATCAATCCGCCGCCTTTTCTTATTATCAGCCTTTGGCGCCTTGCCCTCTGGCATAGACATCCTCGTAGCGAATGATGTCGTCCTCACCGAGATACGATCCGGTTTGCACCTCAATTAGCACCATGTCGACTTTGCCGGGATTTTCCATCCGGTGAACCGCGCCAAGCGGAATGTAGACGGACTGGTTTTCGCTAAGTAACTTTATGTCTTCGTTAACCGTGACTTTGGCCGTTCCTTGGACAACAATCCAGTGTTCTGCGCGATGGTGATGGCTTTGCAAACTTAAGGCTGCGCCTGGCTTTACGACGATACGCTTGACCTGAAAACGGTCAGCAAGCACCAGTGTTTCAAAATGACCCCAAGGGCGAAAATCAACGGGAAGCAGCTCTGCTTGACTGGCACCCTTTGCCTTAAGCGCATTCACGGCCTGCTTAACGTCCTGCCCACGTGACATGTCTGCGATCAAAACCGCATCTGGCATCGAAATCGCAATTAGATTTTCAACACCCAATCCAACAAGCTCTTGATCTTCATTCTCGGACCGTAAAAGCGAATTCTTGCAATCGATGGCTGTAACATTGCCCGCAGTCGCAACACCGTCAGCATCAGGTTGAGAAAGTTCGTGGACTGCGGTCCAACTTCCCAAATCAGACCACATTCCACTGTAAGGCACGACCGACAAATTTTCGGCCTTTTCCATAACAGCATAGTCGATTGAGATATCTTCAATCTCGTTCCACGGCCCTTCTGCAAGACGTAGGAAACCGAGGTCCGTTTGCGCCTGCTCAATTGCCTTTTCAACCAAACCTGTCAATTCAGCAGCATGGGTTTCGAATGCCGCTACAATGTCCTTGGCGCGGAAAAGGAATATCCCGGCATTCCAAAGGTAGTTGCCATCATCAATCATTTTTTGCGCTGTCGCAGGATCGGGCTTTTCCACGAACGCATCCAAAGGCGTGGCAGCACCGTTTTCGTCAGGTGCATCGCCCAACTTAAGATACCCAAAGCCCGTTTCAGGCTTTGTCGGCTGAATTCCAAAGGTCACGAGATTGCCTGCCTGTGCCGCCTGAATTCCCCGCTCAACAGCTTTTCGAAAGGATGCCGGTTCGTTCATCACATGATCAGAAGGCGCAATTAGCACCATGGCATCGGGATCTTCTTTAGCCGCATGTTTTGCAGCTGCCAAAACCGCTGGTCCAGTATTCCTGCTCGAAGGCTCGATAATAACGGCGCCCGGATCTATGCCGATGTCTTGAAGTTGCTCGACGACAATGAAACGGAAATCCGCATTGGTCATAATCACCGGCGGCTGAAATTCAGCGCCTGCCAAAGTGCCTGTCAGCCGGCTTGCGCTGGCTTGATACAGCGTTTCTTCGCCAACGAGTTTAACAAATTGCTTGGGGAAACTTTTACGAGAAAGAGGCCAAAGGCGGGTTCCAGACCCACCGCACAAAATGACCGGAAAGAGTTTAGGCATTACGCATCCTTTATAAACTCAGAAATCTAAAACTAACTTCTATTACACTATGATTAATAATTGCGGGCAATCCCATGGTGGGATCGTGAAATAATTTCGACAAATAGAATCAAATCCTCCCATAACCTAATTTACCAAAATTTCCTTTGGGAAATTAACTGGTTTGGAAAGAAAATTAAAAATTGACTGTGTGCAGTTCTCTCAAAATTGAAAATTTTTACCGTTCAAAATTAGATACTTACCGGCCATATCGACACTATAACCGCCTCCCATCGCATGACAAGTAACCCAAATTTAAGAAAAATTGCATCTTTAGAATACATCACTCTTTAGGAGATCTAAATGCGCCGTTCCATTCTTGCCACCGCCTCATTCATACCGTTTGTGATTGCTCAACATGCTCTTGCGTCAGATGTCATCTATTCGACCGAGGGCACCGTAAACCGATTTAATGCAACCCAGTCGGGCATCGACAACCAAATTGGCCAGCTTTCGAGTGACAGCGGCGCCTACATTTACCCGTGGGACTATAACGCGGCGCAGCAGGTTGGCGTCAACAATATCGCGAATGTCTCTCAAAACGGCGCGGGCAATTTTGCTAATTTCAAGCAGGGCCAAGACAATGTGCACACTTATGACGATGGCTTTGCGTACAATTTCGGCAGCATTTCAGAGGCCGCTTTCAACACCCTGAACCTCGATCAAATGGGCGAAGAAAACACGGGGATCAGTATTCAAATGGGAAATCAGAATTTAGCGATCATGACCCAGAGTGGAAGTTTGAACGTCACCACGGTCGAGCAATGGGGCGATATGGATATCGCGCAATCCAGCCAGTTTGGCGTCGAGAACACCTCAGCGATCAATCAAAGCGATTTCAACGGGTTTGGTGGTGAAAAAAATGCATCGATATTTCAAAACGGCAATAGCAACTATGCGTCTATCAATCAGTACGAAGACTATTACAGCACCATATCAACGGGACCGCAGAGTGCATCTATTGACCAAGTTGGCTCATCAAACAGCGCCTCAGTTTATCAAACGGGCATCGCTGACTTAACGCTTAGCATGCATGGCAACAGCAATACACACACAGTGAACCAGCGTATCATCGCGCCATTCGCACCTGAGAATTCGGCAGATATCGCAAGCTTTGGCGACTTCAATGCGATCACGTTGACCCAAGCTGGCATCGGTGGGAACACGGCAGACGTTCTGCAAGAGGGCAATCAGAACGGCGTTACACTCACGCAAAACCGCCAAGATGCTTACGCTTCAGTCACACAGGTAGGCGACAACAACCTGTTGAATTTGACCCAGAACGGCATTGGAAACAGCTTTCAGATCAGCATGGTTGGCAATTCCCACAGCATTAGCCTAACGCAGTTCTAGGGGGTCGCCGTGCTTCGAACTTTTTTGAGCTCACTCATAATTGGGTTGTTGGCCGGACCCTTGTTCGCAACGGACTTTAGCTTTCAATTTCACAACCCATCCTTTGGCGGAGATCCGATGACCGCCAGTCATTTTCTCAACTTATTGGAATCTCAGAAACAGCCCGTAGCAAGCGAAAGCGATACAATCACTCAATTCACCGAGGATCTTGAGCGGCGACTTTTGTCTGGCCTAGCCACTGAAATTAGCAGCCAGATTTTCGGACAGGACGATGCGCCAGACGGAGTGTTCTTGGTTGGTGGTTTGGAGGTTAACTACCAAACAATCGGAGGCGATGTGGTCGTTACCCTTACGGACGGGATCAGCACGACCGAAATTGTCGTCCCTAGTTTCTAATGCAAGTGGCTTGGTTCTGGATTCTGGCTTGTCTAGTTGCGCTTAGTGGATGCACATTCAATGGCCCAGAGGTCTCCGGACCCGAAATTGCACTGGGCGACAACGTTGCTCAAAGATCAACGGCATACGCTCCCCTATCCGATTTTGCTCCGCGTGCCTCGCCGTTTACGGTGGCTGTCTATGCAATCCCAGACAAAACGGGGGCAAACTTAAAGACCGAAAACTTTGCGGAATTCTCAAAGGCCGTCACGCAAGCCGCAGACGCTTTTGTGGTCGAGGCCCTGAGCGAAGTCGGTAATGGAACGTGGTTCACGATCGTTGAGCGCGATAGCATTGAACCACTTCTGCAAGAGCGCCGAATGGCCATGGCTCAGGCGGATGATTTGCGTCAACGCGAACACGCGCTTGGCGAGCAAGAGGCCAACCAAATTGCTCATCAAAGTATTGATGAAGAAATAGAACGCCTTCGGCAAAAATTGATGGCAGACTTCCAGAACGCAACCCCATCCCAGTTGCACAATATGCCAAGCCTTGACCAAGCAATGGACGACCTGAAGCGGCATGAACTTTCATTACGCGCACAGATTGCGCCAACAGCGCCATATGACCGACTTAGTCTGCCAAGCACGCTAGCGCCAATGACAATCGCCGACTACATTGTGACAGGTGCCATCGTTGGGCATGACAGCGATGTAATTTCTGGCGGCACCGGGTTTCGGCTTCAGAAC
Organism: Paracoccaceae bacterium; assembly: GCA_029244725.1. Lineage (GTDB taxonomy): Bacteria > Pseudomonadota > Alphaproteobacteria > Rhodobacterales > Rhodobacteraceae > JASMHC01. The sequence continues at coordinate 716 of JAQWQJ010000043.1, read as the reverse complement.
ATTGGAATTTTGCAGCGAGTTCAAAAGGACGTCATCACTGTCAGCTTGCGCCTGGTGGACGTTGCAACTGGTGAAATTGTTGCCAATGAAACTGCCAGTCAAACTGTACTTTCCACCAAGCGTCAGGGCGACATCATGAATTACATAACTTTGAATAAGATTTTGGAATTTGAAAGCGGCGTCGTCACAAATGAACCCAGAAGCCTAGCGTTGGATGCCGCGTTTAGATTGGCACTCTCTAAGATGTTGTTAGATTTGGACACCGATATGTTTTAGCCAAGGGGCGCAAGGTCGGTGGGACTACGAAAGGCTAGCCGGCCATAGGACATCGCCGACAACTGCGCTTCTAGAACACGCGACACAATTTTCACTGTAGACGGACCGGCCATTCAAATAGGGGAGCGGCACGGCGGTACAAGCGGACAGTGATGTCAAAACCAGTGCTGCTAACAGCAACAATCTGGCAGAAAAATTTTGCATTCGGATGTCCTCCAATTTTTGACCCTGTTAATTATCCTTATACGCGGCTCGCTGCGCCTTGATCTCAATCATGCAAAAGACAATGCTCATAACTGTTCTTGGGGCTGACCCAGATAACGCGAAAAAGGTGTTATCATGGGAAGCATGCGGAAGAGTCGCTTAAGTAAGTATAAACAGGGTCGCCTGGTCGAGCATTTTGTTGCCGGAACCACGGCTCGAACTGCGGCCAGTTTATG
>JAQWQJ010000042.1 GCA_029244725.1 Paracoccaceae bacterium | reverse complement strand
CACATAAACTGGCCGCAGTTCGAGCCGTGGTTCCGGCAACAAAATGCTCGACCAGGCGACCCTGTTTATACTTACTTAAGCGACTCTTCCGCATGCTTCCCATGATAACACCTTTTTCGCGTTATCTGGGTCAGCCCCTTTCAATTTTCTACGAGTCGAGACATCAAAGTATCGGTCGTCGGTTTTGGAGATCGGAAATATCCAGGTTTTTGTGCGTTTGCCAAAAGGGTTGCACTTCAGATCGAACGCGATGGTCTTGAAATGCTACAACCGCTGACGCTGATAGACCGCCAAAATGCGCAGGCATTTAATGAATGGGGTAATCAAGTCGGGCAATGCATCGGTTGTGATCTGAACTTAAAAGTATCGCTTGAGCCGAGCTCGACACGCACGCTCGTTTTGGCCTCAAAAGAGACTTATGGCATTAGTGTTGATGCACCTGTTTCAATTTTGCGATTTGCCAAACCAGAGCGTGGTTTAGGGAATTACAACGCAGGTGATCTTGTTGGAATTATTGCTCCCGATTGTGACATTCCTCGGTATTATTCGTTGGCGTCATCACGTTCAGACGGGTTTCTTGAGATCTGTGTACGAAAGCAACCTAACGGACGTTGTTCCTCATTTTTGAGCGGTTTGGAAGCGGGGCAAAAAGTAACCGCATTTGTGAAGCGTAACCCTGAATTCAACGTCAAACATTCCCAAAAGCCGCTGATTTTGATCGGTTCTGGGGCCGGAATTGGTCCACTAATGGGATTTCTTCGTGGTTTGAGGGGAAGACGTCCAGTTTATATGTATTGGGGAGGCCGCTCAAAACTATCCGATTTTCTCTACGAAAGCACGCTAGATGAAATGAAAGACCGCGGAGATCTTACAGCCCTAAGCACAGCGTTTTCGCGCGATCAGAACCCGGTTTATGTCCAATCCAAGCTACTCGCCGACGAAGGAAATCTGCGTACGCAAATTCTTCAGGGCGCGGACATTATGGTTTGCGGAGGGCAGGCGATGGCCAAGGATGTTTCCAATATTCTTTCTGATATCCTCTCACCACTCAAAATCACTTTGGCTGATCTTAAATCTCAGAAGAGGTTTGTTGAAGATGTCTACTGATGTTGATGATTTGTTCACGCTTTCTGGCGATACCATGGGTACGCGTTGGAGCGTGGTTCTTGCTCAGAAACCCGTATTGGCTGAGCAGCTTTTTGAGTTGTTGCAACGCGCGGTTTCCCGCGTCGACATGCAGATGTCGCCTTGGATTGATGGGTCCTTCATCAACCGGTTTGAGTGTGCGAAGGTTGACGACTTTGTACCCTTTGAACGAGAGACCGGTGAGGTATTGAATGTAGCCCTTCGGGTCAACTTGGCGACGAATGGCGCGTTTAATCCAGCAGTTATGCCTGCCGTTCAGGCGGCGGGGTATTCGGCCAAAGGGAACGATGCACCTGCCATTATTATCCCTGCATTCAACGACTTATTTGAATTGCAAGAGGGAGCAGTGAAGAAGACTTGCGATGGAAAAATTGATCTGTGCGGCATTGCCAAGGGCTACGGTGTCGATCAACTCGCTGATGTTCTTACGAATTGTGGGTTCACTGATTTTGTTGCTTCAATAGACGGTGAAATCGTGTGTCGGGGTTGCCCGCCAAATTGTGAGGGTTGGCAGATAGCAATCGAAGCGCCAAGCTTAGATCAACGCAAGACCGCGCGGACAATCCTTTGTACTGACATGGCCCTCGCATCATCCGGCGGATACCGCTCATGTATTCTTGGTCCACAGAACCAGACTCACACGATCAACCCAAATTCCGGAAGCCCAGTCTCAGAGATAAATTTGACGGTTTGTGTTGCCGCGGAAACATGTGCGGAAGCGGATGCTTGGGCGACCGCGCTTACGGTATTGGGAGATGTGAAAGGTAGCGAAGTGGCGTCTGCAATGAACAAACATGCCTATTTCGTTAAAGAAGGAAATAGTTCCAGAGAGTTCACTAAGGTGGGTTTATTTCAGTAGAAATTTTATCCGGCGAAAAGTGTCCTTGGTTTTCTGATATTTGATCAAAAATTGCATTGCGCGAGATCGCCTCACACATCGCTGCCACATCCTCGAGACTGGTAACGACAGTTACCGCTTCAAAGCTAGCTCAGAGGCTGCAAAAACAAAGCGAAAGGAGACGCAAACATTGACCGCAAAATAATCGCTGATACATAAACACGGGTGGGTCAATTCTCGGTGGAAATACTGGGTCAGTTCTCAACGCAAATCAACA
>JAQWQJ010000041.1 GCA_029244725.1 Paracoccaceae bacterium | reverse complement strand
CACATAAACTGGCCGCAGTTCGAGCCGTGGTTCCGGCAACAAAATGCTCGACCAGGCGACCCTGTTTATACTTACTTAAGCGACTCTTCCGCATGCTTCCCATGATAACACCTTTTTCGCGTTATCTGGGTCAGCCCCTTTGGATTTATATTTTTGGCCGTAATGTATGAGGCCGGTCCGAACCTAGCAAAATCAACGACATTATTGACTAGGTCTCGAATACTTTGCTCATACTCTTTTGAAATTTTCATTTTGATATTTACATTTTCACCCAAGATTTGCCCCATCTCCGCTGAAAGATGATCTAAGAATGGCTTGAATTTCTTCACGGTTGTGGATGGTTTGTCCGCAGCATAAGTACCAAATATCAACTCTATGTCGGCAACTGCAGAGCTTGCCGAAAAGAGAACCATGGACAGCATAAATAGAATCTTTTGAGCACGTTTCTGCAGTAGCCTAATTTTCATTGTACTCTCCAATTTGATGAAACACCGTCTGGGACCAACGGGGAACACCTGTCAGGAATTTCCTAACAATTGGCTAATCGGCATTCTATATTTTTGAGGCATTGCAACGTACCGCTCAATGGTTTGGCAATTTTCCATCCAACCGACTGCTTTTTAAAAATAAATTAACTCCATTGTGGGACGCGTTGTTAAATTCTTAAGCGGCCTATGAAAAAGGAAATTCTTAACCTTGTTACATTTTGCACTGTCAAAATACACATCTGGCATTGCGATCTCGTTTGCTTTTTTGATGTTGCCGGCAAGTTCTGCCGTGGCGATACCTTCGCCAGAGTTGATAATTGGATCAGTCTCTTCTTTGTCTCAAATATTCGGAATCGCTTTTGCGTCCCTTACAGGGGCCGCAGCATACACCGCTAAACGATTTGGAGTAACAACTTCAGGTACAACCTCAAAAATTGCGAAGTACACAATGCTCATAACAGGTGCTTTATGTATCATTTTGACTTTTTTAAATATTTGGCAATATGACCTTTATGCATCGCGCGAAGCGTCCCGCCTACAAGATACTTTGGTTCGTCCAGCACAATTCAACGGGACAAGCATTAAGGACGATAATCTAATCGAAACCAGTTTTTCTAATCAGAGAAACAGTCATTTAGCGATTTCAACAGAACAGGCCGCCGATCTTTTTGAGAGGCCAAATGATGCTATGTTTATTGACGTTCGAGAGTCTGGTGAGCACGCTATGGGAACGCTCCCACACTCGACTCATATTAGGTTTCCGGACATTTCATTGCAAAATATCAGCTCTCTTGGGCGTCCAGTAGTCTTATTTTGCCACAACGGGAACCGAAGTAGCGAAACCTGTGAAAAGCTTGCCGCCCTTGGGATCGATTGCAAGTTCATCGCTGGGGGAATTGAAAAATGGCTTGTCGAAGGTCGGCAGATATCGGACCTGGAAATTTCGGATTTATCGGAGCTTAGAGCTCTACCATCCTTCAAAAATGACAACGTTCTTCTGAACACTCACCAGTTCTCCGATCACTTAAGTACCGGTGAAGTTCAAGTTCTTGACGCACGCTACCCTGGTGACTTTGATGGCGGGCATTTACCAAATGCGGTAAATATTCCCCTTCGTGCGTTGCCGACTTTCGAGCTAAGTCAACGCATCTCAGCGCTACCAAAGATCCCTGCTGTAGTAGCGTGTTATGATCGCCGTAGCTGCTTTATTGGTCAGGTCCTCGCTTACGAGTTGACCAAAGCTGGTATTCCGTTTGTTGGGCGCTACACTACGCCCTGGGAATTCTTTATCCCCCAAACTCCTAAACCACATGTTGTCGAATGGCTTGAAGGCCGCGAAGCAGGTCTGTGGGATCGCGGCGTTAATTTACTCGCCTCAGTTCTAATTAGAGTTTCACAATCCAGTCACCTTGTGTTCGCCATATTTGGATTGGCCGTAGTATCGCGGATCATCGTTCTGCCCATCGCACTAAAATCAGAGAGAGACCAATTTGTAACTAAAAGCAATCGCGCCGAATTTGCCGCAATAAAGCGCAAGTTAAAGTCTGATCCAACCAGAAAAGCGCGCGCTATCCGTAATTTTTACGAACATCATAATATCACACCTGTGCGAAATTTGTTGGGGCTACTATTTTTGCCGGTGATGATGCTTGGCTTATCTGCGGTTGAGCAGGCCGCCAATGTCTATCCAGAAACACTTTTCAGTCGCGATCTTGGGTTACCTGATCCCACTTTTTTGATGCCGGCGATATTTGCCCTTCTTGCAAGTACGTATCTCCAATGGGTTGCTGCCAAATCCAGAATTCAGGGCTTGCTATGGTGGTTACTCGCTACGCCGATTGTATTTGCAGTGGCTACTCAATTGACAATGGCCGGGGCGGTGTATCTATGCGCAAGCTTAGCTCTATTGTTACTGCAAAGGTCATTTGTAACAGGTCAATTCAACAGTTTGTTTACTTGGACCAAACTCAAGTTATTTGAGAAGTCTGCTCGCAGGGCAAAATACGGCATTCATTCCTTGAGCGACGCTAAATCATTGGCGAATTCAGGAAATAAGTCGCTTAGACTTTCTATGATGAAAGCCAGCGGGTTGCCTGTCCCCAACGGCGTTGTACTTTCTCCCGATTTTATCAGTGTGTATTCCACGTCATCCCAGTTGAATAAGGAATGGCTTGCCAATTTGGTGTGGAAATCAATGAGTGAGGTCCATTGTGCTGTAAGAAGCTCGTCCAGCGTTGAAGATGGATCAAACAGTAGTTTTGCGGGTGTGTTTGAAAGCGTACTGGATGTTAATCATTCCTCGCTTCCCACCGCAATTGACACAGTTATCGCGTCCTTTTCTGGCGATCGTGTTGGCGCTTATTCAGATGCACCCGAACATAATGTTGGCGCCAACATATTGGTTCAACAAATGATTTCAGCGGATTATTCGGGTGTTTTATTTACGCAAAATCCAGCTACCGTCGGATTTCAATTAATCGAGTATGTCCAAGGCTGTGGTGAAAACCTTGTATCTGGTCTCGTCACACCAACCTCTGCGGCGTTTGGCCGGTTCAGCTTGTTGCCCGCCGACGATAGTGAACACGCTTTGGATCTCAAACCATTGCTTCTGCTCGGGCAAAAAATTGAATCGATTTTTGGTCGACCTCAGGACATAGAGTGGGCATATAAGGGTGGCAATTTCTATATACTTCAAAGTCGGGATATTACGGCTGTGAAGGGAGCCTCTGAAGCAGATCGTTTAAAGCAATCTGAGTTGGCGAGACTACTTAAGCAACATTCCGACTCTCCATCCGATACTACAATTCTTGAACAGGACGAATTGTCAGAAGTCCTGCCAGAGCCGACGACAATTTCATTTGATTTGATGTCCCGCCTCTGGTCGCCGGGCGGAAGCTTGGATCTAGCAAGCCGTAGTCTTGGTGTGCCGTACAAACTGCCGGAGGGCCTTCCCGGGCACATGAAACTGGTACTTGGTCGCACCTTTATTAACAGCACTTTGAAGCAAACCATGACCGTTTCGCTAAGCAAAATGGGTGCGAAGCGGCTAAGCAAAATCGCCCCAGACATTCGTGCTGACTTTCAATCCAATTCTATATCGCAAATTAGGCGAAAAATTTGCCGCCTGTCTGCAACAAATTACACCCAACTTCCACACAAAGAATTGTTGGAAATTATTTGTGAAATCGTCCTTGAGTTCACCGACAACGCCTACGTTGAGGCAGAAAAAATTAACTTTCTAGCTGGGTTTCTGATGAGCGAGGCGCAGGCTGCAACTAAAAATAATTCTGGTGAAAGGCATCGCTTACTTACATCCCGCTTGCCCAATGCCCCGAGTCAGCTAATGGCCAAATACGGTGGCGGGGGCGACGGCATCTCAAAAGTGGCTTTGTTAAAGGTTATGGGGCATCGCGCTGGCATTGACTATGAATTGAGTGCGCCACGATACCGCGAGGACCCCACGTCTCTCTTCGCTTTTGCTCAACACACTGACAAAATGCCGGTGATACCTGGACTCAGAAATGATACCGATCCTGTGTCGCTCGCGATCACATTTCAGGACCTAAAAGAGCAGGCAAAACATGAGGCATTGAGATTTGTTGACCAGTTAAGACGCGCACTCATCGCCCTTTCTGAAACCACAAAATTGGGTGATCTTGTTTTTCATATGACTTTCGACGAAATACAATCGCTTTCAGAAAACCCATCCAAAGATCTCATTGACGAGCTGGAATCCCGAAAGCGAAAACGCGAATTTTTGTTAAGTATTCCGCCCCCCTCTTCTAGGATTACCCTTAACGATCTTGAAGTTTATTCGGCACCAAGTCTTCTCGTACAAAAAACGTCAGGCGCGCTAGGTGGAACGTGTGTTTCTGGTACTGGCAGCGTTTCCGGAGCGGTGTTTAGGGTAGCGTCTGGAATTGCTCCCGAACAAGCATTTGCTGGATTTACGGATGGCGACATCATCGTTTGCAAAATGATTGATCCAAATTGGCTGCCCTTATGTGCAAAAATCTGGCGGCGTGTTGTCCGAAGTCGGCGGATGGTTGAGCCACATGGCGATTGTAGCTCGCGAAAAAGGTTTGATGATGCTCGTGAAATGCTCTGGAATTCAGGGTTTAGAACATGGCCAGTCTATTTCGGTCTCTGATTGCGGCTCGATCACGGTGGACAGTAATGAGGTGGCTAAAATAGCGTAAACCCATTCTAGGATTTCGTACTCGGCCGCTCGGCAAGACTGGCCAGCTCTCCTAGGCTTATAGGTTTGATCGGCGTGCGAACTTTCGGCAATAAGTGTTTTTTCCCACAGGACGATAAAATGCCTTGGATTGGCAATTCACACATTCGTCCTTGGCACGGCCCCATTCCCGAACGGGTCGATGATTTAATTTGGCGCGGACCCAATCCCGACTGATTTAGGGTCTGGCGAATTGTCGATGCCCCGATCTCTTCGCAACGACACACAAGCGTTTCTCCACTAGGCGCAAGAATTTCCTTTGGCGGATAATATAAGGCATCAAGGAAGGGTCTGATTGCCAATGACTGCCTTAACAAAGCGCGATCCGCTGTTGAACTTTGGTTCCTTTGGTCATCACTAAGTTTTCCAAGCTGGAACAACATGTCCAACACTGCAATTCGCCCAGAGGCGATTGCTGCACGCGCACCGCCAATCCCAGCGCCGTCACCTGCAATGTGAATTCTCGAATTTTTTGTCCGGCCCCACTTATCAACTATTGGCAGGAACGCTTGTTGCGACAAGTTCCATTCGTGCGCTAGCCCCAAAGAACGACTAATGTGAGTAGAAGAAACTACCCCTTGGTGCGACAGAACCAGCGGAGTAACTAATTGATGAACCCTCTTCCGGGTCCTAAATGAAAACGTCAATTGCCCGTCGTCATTTTGTACGGCTTGGAAATCTTTGGCGCTTGTATATCTAGAAACTCCCGATTTCCGGATGTAGCGCAATAGTTCCATCCCTTTAGCCAGCATTTTAGATGCCAGCATCGCACGCGGCAGATAACGAGACGCCTTGAACGCGTTTTTCATCGTTTGGGTTTCAACAATAGCGATCGGAGGCGTGCCTGCTTTTATCAATTGCACCGCGACAAGATATAACAAGGGTCCCGAGCCCGCCAGGACTGCATCTTTAGCAAGCAATCGGGAACTTTTCATAAGTATTTGTGCGGCGCCCGCTGTCATCACGCCTGGCAATTCCCATCCAGGAAATGGGGCTGGCCTTTCTTGCGCGCCAGTTGCCAACAATACGTGGCGTGCAGAGGAAATATTGCTGACACCGTCGCGCGACCATACCACGCGAAGATCGTCTTCTATTCTCCAGACTGTGGTTCCGAATTCGCATTTCACGTTCGATCTAGAAAGCGCTTCGACTAACTTTAAACCTTCGAAGTACTCTTCACCTAAGAACGAACGTCCGTCGTGATTACTGCCGACATTTCGATATATTTGCCCGCCAGCTGATTGTTGCTCGTCCAAAAGTATGACCTTGGCACCCGCTTCTGAAGCGCTGATTGCAGCAGCCATGCCGGCTGGCCCCGCACCGATAATGATGAGATCCGCGTCAGTCATCAGCCTGCACACCACTAATTGGCCGCAGACCGTTTTGCCGGCGAAGGACCATGCCTTCTCGCACTAACGTCATGCAGCCTTGCACATTCGGGCGCCCGTCGACCTCAACTAAGCAATCAAAGCACACGCCCATCATGCAATATGCGGCACGGGGAGATCCCATTGCCGTGTGTCTGCTTGGATTGGCTGAATAGGCGAGTATTGCAGCCGCCACCGAATCGCCGATCTGTGCCGTCATTATATCTCCGTCCAGTGTCATTTGAACGGTTTCGACGCCTTCTTGTCGTTCCTTAAATCGAGAATCTCGCTTCATCAAAGGCCTCCAAATCTGGTGCGCCTGATGCGTTTTCAATCCAATCGACCAGTCCTTTTGTGTGGAGCGGTGCAAGGGTTACCCCGCTATGGCAGGTGACTAGATATGCGCCGGGCTTTTCAGCGGATTGCGTGTAGACTGGGTAGCCGTCTGGCGACAGAACGCGCAATGCGCCCCATGCGCGGATCACACGCACGTCCGCAAGCATGGGAAGCACCGAAACCGCATGTTTTGCCAAGCCACACATCACTTCAAGAGTTTCACTGTTATCCAATCCAACGTCAGCTTTTGTGCCGCCGATTTGGATACCACCCTCGTCAACTTGACGTATCGTACTCGATAAAAACGGCAGACGATCGCCAATTTTTTCGGTGATCAAAAGTTCACCACGCTGAGCACGCACAATGGTTTTAAACCCAAGTTGAGGAGCCAATTTTGAAGACCCCAGCCCAGCACATAGCACCACGCGTTCCGCGTTTATCGTCGTTCCTGTGATCGTTGACATGGAAAAGCCACCGCCGAGAACGGCCTCAACGTCACTTACCGTCATCTCAGAGAGAATCTTCCCACCGAGATTAGTTACCGCCGTTTGCAAGCTATGTAAAAATCGCAATGGATTCACGTGCCCATCAAGACCACAGAAGGTTGCGCCCACCACTTTTGGACCGATTTCAGGGTGTAACTTTCGAAGCTCGTGGCCGCTGAGAACGTCGTGATCAACGCGACCGTCAAGATGACGATGCTGCGCGTTGAGCAAGCCTTGGAACTCATCAAACTCTGCGTCGTCTGTAAAAAATTCAAAACCGCCGGACTGATCTAACGCGACATCGAGACCCGAGATCTCTTGTAACGACGATGCAAAATGAGACCATTGTTGCACCGCTTTGTAGGATAAATTAGCGTAAGGTGCGTAGTCAGCACCCTTTCCTTGCAGCCAGACCAGCCCAAAGTTTCCCTGTGACGCGCGATAATCACCGTCTTCGCCATCTAGTACGGTCACTTTTCGTCCAGCTTGCAATAAACCAAGTGCGACGGACAGACCGACAACGCCGCCTCCTATGATCGCGACTTCCGTTATGATCGCGCCGCCAGATAAAGATCGGCAAGATCAGCTACAGTTTCGTTCAACGTTCGCTCCTCGCCTAAACGTCCGGCCGACGCCAAAGAAAATATTCCATAAAGACTTGCCCACAAAAGCCGAGCGTCCCTCAATTGTTGCACCTTTTGGTTTGCGTCATAAAGGTCAATCGTTGCTTCACAGATCAGCCCCATAAGTTGCTCAATCTGCAAATTGTAACCCTCAGAGGGGCGGTAGTCTCGCGTAAATGGATAGTTGATGACAGCGTCCCACTCATTCGTATTCTGACTGGCAAACGCCACGAATCCTTCTGCCAGTTTACGCAGTCTCAGCTGAACCGATGCTTGAGCGGGAATATCCCGACAATGCTCAAAAAGTCTTGTCACAGTTTGGGTGTTTAATTGATCCCCGAGATCGTCTCTGTTTTTAAAAATCTGGTAAATTGTACCACTTGTATAGCCAATTTTGGTCGCCAGTTTGCGAGTCGAAAGCGCCGAAATACCGTCCTTCCGCACAATTTCTCGTGCGGAATCCAGTGCTAACTTCTTGAGTTCAGCCCGAGTGTGATCAGATCTTCTTGCCATATTTCAACACCTTACCGGTGATATTTGCAAATCGTCAATAAATTTATTGACCAATGATTAATTAATACCCACATTATTAACCACTGATTAATTATTTAGGGGATTATCCTATGACTGTTGCAGATCCCGACCATCTGCCCGCTATGTCCTTGGCCAAAACTAAGGCACATCTAGACCAAAGCACCCGCGCTCAAGCCATCGCTTGGATTTCCATTCTGTCCGGAGCGCTTCTTGGCATGATTATGGGGCTCTGGTCATTTAACGGCCCGTTCAGCGTTCCCACGTGGATCGGTGAATACGACGAATTGCCCCGACGGCTTTTAAGGTTGGCACATGTTGCAATGTTTGCCCTTGGCATTCTGCACATCATGATCGAAAAGCGTATTTCAACATCGAAAATGTCACCGAAACTTCAGACTGTCACCTTCAATTCAATGGCAGTCGGAAACGTATTGATGCCAATCGTGTTGATCGGCGCCGTGTTTTGGGAGCCGATGAAGTTCCTTACGACAGTTCCAGCAACTGCATTGACAGTCGCGTTCGCATTGATCGCTTTTGACGCAATTCGCTCAACAAAGAGGGTAGAACAATGAAACGTGCCGAAATTGAAATGGTTGTTAGGTCTTCGCTTGAGCAATTGACTGAGCTGGACCTCTCTGAAATCGCGTCGGACGCTGATTTGGGTGATGCGATTGGTCTAGATTCCCTCGGTAAGCTAGAATTGTTGACTGAAGTTGAAGACCGTTTTGACATGACTTTTTACGACGCCGATACCGAAGGGGCGTCCTCAATCAATGGCATGATCGAAATGGTTCTGACCGAAGTTAACCGCGCAGACGAGGCCGCATAATGCGCATCGGTCTTATAGCAATGAGCGGCGTACGCGTTCGCAACCAAAAACTGATCGACATTGGCGTCACGCTGCCAGGGTTTGTAAGCCGCGGAAAAGTTATCGCATCGCTTCCCAGCTTGGGTCTTTTAACTGTCGCCGCGCTAACCCCACCTGACGTTGAGGTCGAATATCTTGAGTTCGACGAGGTGCCCCAATCGGACGATGATCTGCCTGATTTTGACTTGGTTGCCCTATCCTCTTTAACCGCGCGGATCGATGCTACATATGATTTGGCTGATAGGTATCGCGCCCTGGGCGTGCCCGTTGTTCTCGGCGGACTTCACGTGACATTGATGCCGGATGAGGCGCAAAATCACGCCGACGCCATCGTTTTGAACGGCGCCGAGGGTGCATGGCCCGAAGTAGTGAACGATTTCAAAGCGGGAAAAATGAAGCCGCGATACATTGGGCTGAAAAAGGACGTGTTCAAACCGGGGACCTACGTTCAGCCCCGATTTGATCTACTAAAAGGACGATCCTACAACCGAGTCACGGTCCAAACTTCGCGCGGATGTCCGATCAATTGTGAGTTTTGCGCAGCAAGTATTCGTATCACGTCAAGCTATCAGCAAAAACCCGTGGACATGGTGATAAGTGAGCTTCGCGCTGTAACTGAAGCTGTCGATTTGCCGTTTGTCGAGTTCGCGGATGACAATACATTTGTGAACAAAAAGTGGGGCAAAGCGCTGCTACGCGAGATGAGAGGCCTCAATCTGCGTTGGTTCACCGAGACCGACATCACAGTCGCCGATGACCCTGAACTGTTGGACTTAATGGCCCAAGCGGGCTGCCGCCAAATCTTGATAGGTCTTGAAAGCCCCAGCGCCAAGGGGGTTGCAGGGGTTAGACCCGCACGACTGGAAAGCGAAGCGTTTTGAGAATTATTTAGCCTCGATAACCCGTATTCAGGCAGCTGGCATAAGCGTCAACGGAACGTTTGTGCTGGGTCTCGATTCTCATACGACAGATATTTTTGCCGAAACGCGGGACTTTGTGCGTGCCTCAAACCTACTCGAAGTTCAGTTGACTGTTCAAACACCGTTTCCTGGCACTCCGCTTTATGAGCGGCTTCAAAAATCGGACCGCCTTTTGACCAACCGATATTGGGATCGTTGCACGTTGTTTGACGTAAACTACATGCCCCTGAACATGAGCGTCGAGGAGCTTGAGTCTGGATTTCGTTGGCTGGCCGGCGAGGTATATAACGATCAAGAGTTCACGCGGCGCAAACGTCATTATATGGATCTAACACGCCAGCGAACCCAACGCCTTCGCGATGTCGAGTTCCTGAAATGTGGTTAAGCCCACCCACTAACCAGCGTGTTCTTTCTCAAGTGTTTTCAAGAAGAGCGATGTAATACGGTTGGGTTTGGGCGTGCGACGCGTGATGGCCGAAAATTTAGCGCGGTAGTTCAATTTCTCGGGCAGGACTGCCTTCATCAGCCCACTACGCACATGATTGTGGGCTAGGTGATCAGGTAGAAATCCGACATATCGCCCTGAAAGTATCAGTATCGAAAGCGCGTGTTCACTTTGCACGTTGGCCGTTCGTCGCAACTTTAATGTCTGACCTATGTGCATATTGGGCGAGGTCACGCTGATCCCTGCATAGTTCGTTCTGCGCACATCATCGATATCAATCGCCCCAGGCTCTTGGTCAAAAAACGAATGGTCCTTTCCGCAATAAAGACACATGTTTTCTCCGTAGAGCGGCGAATAATTTAGACTGGGCGCAACCCGATGTTCGGCAACGATGCCCACATCCAAGCGCCCACCGATCACCATCGCTTCGATCACGTTTGGCGGTTCAAGCGACAATTCAACATCAACTTTGGGGGCAAGTTGGTTGAACGTATTGATCGCCCGCGCCAATTGGCTCTCAGGGTTTGAGGCGCATTGATCGAACAAAGACACGCGAATTGTTCCGACCAAGTTCCGCTTAATCTCGTTAACCTCAACGCGAAAATCCAAGACTGAATCAAGCAGACGATCCGCAGCTTTCAATACTTTCTCGCCGTCTTCGGTTAGGGAAAACCCAGCCGGGCCGCGATTGCACAGCTTTAAATCGAGCCGAAATTCTAAGTCTGCCAAGTGTTTAGAAATTGTAGAACGTCCGACGTTCAATTCGTTTTCGGCAGCTGACAGACCGCCGCTTTGAACGACTGACTTGAATATCCGGAGTAGCTTTAGATCAGCGTCGCCGATGTTCGTTACAAGTGATTGCTTGTTCAAGATAATGTTTCCATTTTATGAAACTTAGAACGCAAAAGTTTATATTCTCGCAACGAAATTGGCAATGTAGACCGCGCGTATTGTGGCAGAATCAATATCCGCGTCAGCGGTTGTGCCTGCCCACCCCTCGCCATTCTGGGACCAGCCGCATTGCGAGACTTGTCCTTTCAAAACCAAATAATCAGAAAGACCGCCCCGATGACTAAGACCCTAACTGCTCAAGACCTTGCCGACACATTCGACGCGTTTAACCGTCACGACGTTGATGCTGTGATGACCCACTTCGCAGATGACTGCGTGTTTTTTACTGTCGCTGGCGACGAAAAATACGGCAACAAAGTCGAAGGCTCTGCAGCAATCGCAACTGCATTCTCTGGCGTTTGGGCTGGTATGACGGATGCACATTGGGACCACCACAGCCACTTTGTACAAGGTGATCGCGCTGTTTCGGAATGGATATTTTCGGGAACTGACGCAAACGGCATGCGCATTGAAGCTGAGGGGGCAGACCTGTTCACCGTTCGCGATGGCATGATTGTCGTCAAGCAAGCCCTTCGTAAAACACGGCCAATGTTCAAGGCCTGATCCATTAACCTATCTTCGTTTCAGGAGACTTCGCCATGGTCGACAACACCATTCCCCGTCACTGGCCAAAAGCCAGCTATGATCCAAAATACGACCCGATTACAGACTCGGGTCCGGGCCATAATCGCGATCACGCTCCGACATACTGGATCGGTAGCGCTGGCACTCCGCCAAAGGATGATGGACCTGTGTCGACGGATATGGATGTTGATGTAGTCGTCATTGGTTCGGGATACACCGGCTTATCGACTGCGATCCATCTGGCAAAAAACCATGGAATTCAGGCCGTGGTTCTTGAAGCGAATACAGTTTCTTGGGGATGCTCGACACGCAATGGCGGCCAAGCGCAGATTTCATCGGGACGTCTAAAGCGTTCTCAGTGGATTCAGCGTTGGGGCGTTGATGTTGCAAAAGGCATGCACAACGAAGTTTCCGAAGCGTTTGAGTTATTCGAAGACCTAATCGCGCAGGACGATATTGATTGTGAGCCGCAGACTGGTGGGCACTACTACATCGCCCATCGTGAAAAAGTCATGGCTGGACTGCAAAAAGAAAGCGATCTGCTGAACAATACGTTTGGCTACAAATCGCGTGTTATGGGTCGCGATGAACTGCACGAAGGTCACGTCCGCGACATGGAAGCGGTTGGCGCGATGTGGGAGCCTGATGGAACCTGCATTCATGCCGGCAAGCTGGCGTTTGGTTATGTGAACATGGCCCGTCGGCTTGGCGTCAAAATCCATACTGGATCGCCCGTGATGGGATGGGAGACCAAAAACGGTGTCCACCATCTACGGACCCCAGGTGGCATTGTGCGCGCTAAATCGGTTGCTCTGGCCACCGCGGGGTACACCCCACCCGGCTTGAACGAAAAAACCAAGCATCGCCTGATGCCCATCTTGTCTAACTCACTTGTGACCCGCCCATTGACTGACGATGAATTGGCCGAATGTGGTATCCAGACTAAGTCACCTCTAACGGACACGCGGACATTGCGTCACTACTACCGTCTGTTGCCGGACAACCGGATGCAGATTGGAAGTCGCAGTGCATTGACTGGACGCGACGCTGAAAACGGCAAGCACCTCGATTTGCTGAAAAAGGGTCTGTCGCGCAAATTCCCAGCACTTGAGGATATCAACCTTGACTACTCTTGGTGGGGTTGGGTCGATGTAAGTCATGACATGATGCCTCGTATCTTCCAGCCAAATCCTAACGAGAAAATCTTCTACGCTATGGGATATGGCGGCAACGGCGTGATGTATTCAGCCCAAGCCGGTCGTCGTATGGCGCAGCTTGTGGCTGGCGACAAAAGCGACAAGGCGTTTGACCTGCCGATCTTTAACTCTCCGCTACCGAGCCATGGCTTGCTGACGCCATTCCGCCGTTTGGGACAGCGTTTTGCCTACATTTGGTACTATTTGAACGACGAAGTTATCTGAACTTCCGAGTGAACAAAGGAAACACCCCATGATCCCACAGGTCATTGATTTGATGAACGCGACCGCGCCGCAGGTGTCACGGCGCTTGGCAGACATTCCAGATTGTGTGATCGAGGGTGATCCGCATCAAGACATCTGGATGTTTTCAAAAAGCCCTGACGGAAAACTGTCTGTCGGGGCTTGGGTATCCACGCCCGGCAAATGGAACGCTTTCGCTGGCAAGGATGAGTATTGCTACATCATCTCTGGTCGCTGCGCCCTTATTCACGAAGACGGCACGCGGCAAGAATTCTCGGCTGGAAGTTCATTTTTCATTCCCGACGGTTTTCGCGGGTTCTGGGAAGTAATGGAAACCTGCACCAAGCATTTTGTAATTCGCGACACCAGTTCTTAAATTCGCAATCCTTGGGTTTTCGCCTTCTTGCCTGAATATTTATTCAGGTATTTATTACTTTGGTTCCAAGTGTTTAACGCGATCGGGAAACGTTCGTCTGGTCGCGGCTTCAAATTCATCTTCATCCCAAAACCCGATTAAAACGCCGGTGTATTCACTGCGAGTGTCTTGCTCAAATCGCTCGGGCGCCACGGTAATTCTTGTGTGATGCCTGCGCGTCCATTCGAAAATAGCTTCGTGCATTCTGCTGCGAACATCTTTGTGATCCGGTGATGCACCTAGATCAATCAGCTCTTTCGGGTCCTCTTTGAGATCGAAAAGCATTGGGCGGAAACCCTCGCAGTGCACGTATTTCCACCTGGCATCGCAAATCATGATCAGGCGCGCATCTTCCTGTGCGTTGCCGATTATCTGGCGCGCTTCGGTTGTTGCGTAGTCATATTCGCTAATCGCATATTCGCGCCATTCCACGGGTTTGCCGCGTAACAACGGCGACAGATCGCGACCTTCAAGGATATGCGGCAGGGAGTCTCCGCCGAAAAATTCAACGAATGTTGGGGCAAGATCAATGCTCTCAACCAGCTCTTGGCTGACCGTTCCGCGGGTGGCATCAGCTGTGGCGCGGGGGTCGTATACGATGAGTGGCACGCGGACGGATTGGTCATGGAACAAGTCCTTCTCGCCCATCCAGTGATCACCTAAGTAGTCACCATGGTCCGAGGTAAAGACAATCATCGTTTCCTCCATCAGGCTTTTTTGTTCCATCCATTCAAACAAACGACCCAAATGATCATCGATTTGTTTAATCAGGCCCATATAGGCAGGGATAATGGCTTCGCGCACCTCGTCCCTGCTGATGGTTTTGCATATCCGACTGTCCTGAAAAGCACGAAATACTGGCTGATCAGTCACTCGCTCTTCTTCGGTTCGAATGGCGGGCGGCACATCATCTGGACCAAACATCGAGGCGTAGGGTTCTGACACGATGTAGGGCCAGTGCGGCTTAATGAAACTCAGGTGACACAGCCAAGGTTCATCGCCAGCTGACTCCATAAACTCGATTGCACGGTTGGTCATATAATGCGTTTCCGAGTGCTTCTCAGGGATACGCGCGGCCTTGTCCGAGTTCTTTAGAAGCCAACCATTCAAAAGGTTACCAGCGGCATCTTCACCCGAGTTTGCCCAGTCTTCCCAAGGGTTTTCACCCTTAAACCCAAGGTCCCGTAAATAGGTGTCATAGTCAGTGCCAACGTTACTTGGGCCATTGGGATGTATCCCGTCGTCGCGTTCCCAAGGCTCAAATCCACACTCAGCCACGGTTGCGCCGATTTTGCTGTCAGGATCGATCCCCAACCACTCCATGCCCGCATGATCCGGGGTCATGTGGGTTTTTCCGACGATAGCTGGGCGCACACCAATACGGCGCAGATGATCACCCAGCGTCGGCTCACCAATACGTAAAGGAAAGCGGTTCCATGTTGAGCCATGGCTTCGACAATAACGCCCAGTGTAACTGCTCATTCTGCTGGGGCCGCAGATAGGAGACTGAACATAAGTGCGATCAAAGCGGACACCCTTGGCAGCAAGCGCATCTATGTTGGGGGTATGCAGAGTCGGATGGCCAGAACACGACAGGTAATCCCAGCGAAGTTGATCGCACATGATCCAAAGTACATTCACGCGGCTTGTCTCCTACGATTTGACGCGGTTATTTGTTTAAGCCCAGCTCGTTTATAGCTTCCGTCGTTGCCCCCACAATCAAATCCGCTTCTGCACGCGACAAACACAAAGGCGGAGCCAAGCCTAGAATGTCTCCTTGTGGCATCGCCCGCGCGATCACGCCGCGCTTCAACAATCCGGCCGCAAGCGATGGTCCGCCCTTCAAGCTAGGATCAAGCGGCGCACGGGTTTCGCGGTCAGCCGTCAATTCTATCGCGCAAAGCATTCCCTCGCCACGCACGTCACCTACGTTTGGGTGATCCGCAAGGGCATTGGACAACTGCTCGTTCAGGTATTTGCCTACGATCGCTACGTTTTCGACCAACCCAAGGTCATCAATCAGCTTTAGGTTCGCAACTCCCGCCGCCGCGCAAATCGGATGGGCTGAATACGTCCATCCGTGACCAATTGGGCCGTATGTGTCAGTGCCCTCTTCGAGAACTTTCCAAACCTTTTCCGACACAATAGACCCTGACAAAGGCGCGTAGGCCGAGGTCAGGCCCTTGGCGATTGTTATGATGTCCGGTTCAATCCCATAGTGATCAGACCCGAACATGCTGCCCAACCGACCAAACCCTGTTACGACTTCGTCGGCGATCAATAGGATATCGTATTTGTTTAAAACCGCCTGAATCGCCGCCCAATATCCTGCAGGTGGCGGAACAATCCCGCCAGTGCCAAGTACGGGCTCTCCGATGAAGGCTGCAATAGTGTCCGGCCCTTCGGCTTGGATCATCTTTTCCAGTTCATTTGCACAATGCGCGCTAAATTCCTCTTCGCTCACCGTTGGGTCTGTACGGCGATAATAATAGGGCGCTTCCGTGTGAATAGCTTGCGCCAAGGGCAGGTCAAATTTCTTGTGGAAAAGCTCTAGCCCCGTCAGTGATCCGGTCATCAAGCCAGACCCATGATACCCCCGCCAACGCGAGATGATCTTCTTTTTCTCAGGCCGTCCGAGGATGTTGTTGTAGTACCAAATCAGTTTGATATTCGTCTCGTTCGCGTCTGATCCTGACAGGCCGAAGTAGACTTTCGACATGTTCGCCGGTGCGCGGTCGAGGATCATTTTCGCGAGCGTAATTGACGCCTCGGTTCCGTGACCAACATAGGAATGGTAGTACGCCAGTTCTTTTGCTTGGGCCGCAATTGCATCCGAGATTTCGGTGCGCCCGTAGCCGGCATTCACACAATAAAGCCCGGCAAATCCGTCAAGTAGTCGATTTCCGTCGCGATCCTCAATGTAAACTCCGCTGCCGCCTGTCACGATCCGGTTAGGTAAATCACCGCGTGCGAAATCGGCAAGATGCGTCGATGGATGAAAGAAGTTTTCGCGATCCCATTCATCCAGTTGGTCATTCTTTAGCATGTTCGTTTCCACTCTAATTTGGTGATTTAACTCTTACTGAGGGCATCTGCGATCTTGGACATAAACGTCAGCCCTTGCGCCAATTCCTCGATTTCAATGTATTCATCTGCTTTGTGGGCACGGCTGATATCGCCGGGCCCGAACACGACGGTCGAGAAATCCGCATCGCTGAAATAGCCTGCGTCAGTGCCGAAAGACACGACCTCGCGGTTGTTTATGCCTGTGATCCCAGTGACGAATGTTGCTGCCTTTTCTGCGTTGCTATCGTCTAGTGGCGGCACTGCAGTTTCTGTGATGATGCGGATGTCGGTATCAGGGCTAACCGCTCTCAGCGCGGGCAAAACCTCGGTTCGCGCGAAGTTTTCGATTTCTTTGATGACCAACGCACCATTTTCACCGGGCATTGGACGGTAATCCCAATCGAAATTGCACCAGCCTGCAGTGGCGTTTCGGGCTGCACCGCCCTCAATTATGCCAATGTTGAACGTTGGATAGGCAGGCACAAAATGAGATCCCGCGATGGGGTTTTCTGCCCGCTCCTGCGCCAAAGCTTCGATCTTGGCGATCACCTTCATCGCAGCGTTGATAGCGTTTGCGCCTTGGGTCGGGTCGCAAGAATGCACCGCGTGACCGATGACTTCGGTGCGCATTTCGTAACCACCTTTGTGACCGGTCACGATTTTCATTCCTGTCGGTTCGCCGACGATCACAACATCTGGCCGAACCGGAAAGTCAGCCATAGCATTTAGCAGAACGGGCATACCCAAACCGCCTATTTCCTCGTCATAGGAAAACGCAATATGGATCGGCCGTTTCAAATCCGCGTTTTTGAACAAGGGAACGGAGCCTAGCACACAAGCTAAGAACCCCTTCATGTCAACAGAACCGCGGCCATAGAGCTTATCGCCCTTTTGAGTCAGTTCAAATGGATCGGTAGACCAGATCTGGCCATCCACCGGCACCACGTCAGTATGACCGTTCAGCAAAACTCCGCCGTTAACCTGAGGCCCAATTGTGGCGTAGATATTTGCGCGCTCGCCCGCGTCGTCAAAACTAAGCGAAGACTCGACCCCGTGGCTGATAAGGTATTCTTGAATGTAGGCAATGATGTCGTGCGTGGGCTTGCCAGAGGTGCTGTCAAATCCGACCAGCGACCGCAAAATGTCTATCGTTTGGTTAAGATCGCTCATGCGTCCACCATCGTGCGGCCCAATAGTGTCATCATTCGCTGCAAATCGACGCTTCGAACCTGACCAACACCGAGTATGTCATTAACCACCATCGCTGCCCGAATATCGCGAACTTCTTTCAGCTGACCTTCGTAAACAATGTCCCAGCCGAACTGAGGCAAAAACGTATACCAGATGCGCGCAACGCGATAATACAACAGCTCAGTCACCTCACGCAGAGGCGTGTTGCCGGTCAAATCCAACAAAAGTTGCTGCAGGTCATTGGCCACGAAAGCTAAGGCATCAAAGTTGCCGCGATCCGTCCTAAGCATCTCTGTTTCTGCCAAAATTCTATCAATGCGCGCCAAATGGGCCGGCGTTATTTCGACCGGCGACAACTCACCCATCATGGCAGCCAAACGTTTGCGCAAATCATAGGTTTCTTTGAAGGTCAGCAGATCGATATCAGTGACGATCGTCCCCACGCCGTTCTTGATTTGCACTAGCCCCATGAACTCAAGCTTGTTGAAAACCCGCTTTATCGGTGTGCGACTGATGCCAAATTCCTCGGCCAGTACGACCTCGCTGAGAATGGTGCCAGGGCGATAGGCAAGCAGGCATATACGATCCCGCAACGTGCTATAAATCCGATCAAACCGTTCGCTTTGGGATTCGTCCTTATCCCGAGGTTTAACAGCTTCTTGAACGTTCATTACCCTATCCCAAGGTCTTGTTTGTCGACAATAGGCAACAGGACTTGCGTATTGACACAATCCATTAATAGTGGTGAACATTCCTAAGATCAAGCTGTATACAGATTAGTGCACACCAACAAACCTTTGGGAAGAGACCGCCATGGCACCTCCATTTTCACGCTTAGAGTATGCGGACAGGCTGAACCGGACGCGAACGGCGATGCAGGCCAACGGCTGTGATGTCTTGGTTATTGGCGATCCGGCAAACGTAAATTGGCTGACCGGGTACGACGCTTGGTCATTTTACACGCCCCAAATTATGGTCGTTGGGCTAGATCTAGAACCCACATGGATCGGTCGTGAAATGGACGCCGGCGCTGCATCATTTACAACTTATCTGCCTGCAGAGCAGGTCATTCCTTTCCCCGAAACCTATGTTCAGCAAACAGCCGTTCACCCCGCCCAATTCATGGCGGAATGGATGAAGTCTAAAGGGCTGAACGGAAAGCGGATCGGCTACGAAGCCGACGTTTACTATCTGACGCCCGCCGCGGTTGAGCACTTAAAAGGCGGCTTGCCCGATAGCCAGTGGACGGACTGTGAATTGCTGGTCAATTGGCAACGACTGATCAAAAGCCCCGCAGAGATTGTGATGCTTCAACAAGCCTCAGAGATCGCGGGCCTTGCGATGCAAACAGCATACGACGGGGTGCGCCCGGGGGTTCGTCAAAATGATCTGATGGCTGACATCATTGCGGCCCAAATCAAGGGCACGCCAGAATTTGGCGGAGATCAGACAGCGCTTCATCCTTTGGTGTTGGCAGGAGAGGCTGCCTCAACCGCGCACCCGATGTGGACAGACACAACGTTTCAAAAAGATCAAACCATCGCGTTTGAGTTGGGCGGATGCCGCAAACGCTACAACGCCGGACTTGCCCGCACGGTGCATTTGGGAGAGCCGCCAAAGACCCTGATTACGACCGCGAAAGCCGTTGGTGAAGGCATGGACGAAGTCCTGAATGCAATGAAATCCGGTGCACAATGCTGCGATGTGCATGCGGCGTGGCAGGCTGTTTTGGACCAATACGGTTTGGAAAAGAAAAGCCGTATCGGCTATTCAATCGGCCTTGGGTATTCACCTGACTGGGGCGAACACACGATCAGCTTTAGACCTGATGATAAGACGGTTTTGCCAGAAAACGCCGTGGTGCACATTATTTTGGGTATGTGGATGGACGGATGGGGCATGGAGCTTAGCGAGACAATTCATGTTCGTGAAAATGACGCCATTTGCTTGACGCAGTTTCCGCGGGATGTGCATGTGATCGACGTTTAGGGCTGCTCGATTTTCTGCCGTGTGCCTGCCAATTTTCGCGCGACGGTTGTTTCGCTTGATGTGGATTCTGTACTTACCCATAAAAGCTTATGCAACAAAGTGACGCCCAATCCGAGTTCTGGTTTTCCTCCGCCAGATTTGGCGATCAGGTTTGTCTACTGGATGGCAGCGAAAGCGTTTCATACACCGACTTAATCACCCGCGCAGATGCGTGGATCCAGCGTGCAAGCATGGTTTTGCCGGACGGTGTAGACCGCCCACTTGTTGGGATGGAAATCACCGCAACTGTCGGGATGATCGCAGCCTACGTAGGCTGTTTGCGCGCGGGCTGGCCCATAATTCTTCTTCCTGATGGGCACATTGCTAGTAAGGACCCAAAATCTATCGTGGGAGTTTATCAGCCGAACCTTTTTGTAGCGCCTGATCCGACATCTAGCGACGGCACCCAAACTAGAACAGGCGCGTCAGAGCCTTGTGACATGCCGGATGATCTGGCCGTTCTATTGTCTACCTCGGGGACAACTGGCGCCGTCAAACTTGTTATGCTGTCGGCGAAAAACATTGATGCAAACGCTAAGGCGATTTCAGACTATTTGGCGATCCAAACGAATGACGTCGCGATCACGACATTGGCGCTTCACTATTCCTACGGAATGTCGGTTCTCAATAGTTATTGGGGCTGACCCAGATAACGCGAAAAAGGTGTTATCATGGGAAGCATGCGGAAGAGTCGCTTAAGTAAGTATAAACAGGGTCGCCTGGTCGAGCATTTTGTTGCCGGAACCACGGCTCGAACTGCGGCCAGTTTATGTG
>JAQWQJ010000033.1 GCA_029244725.1 Paracoccaceae bacterium | reverse complement strand
TGCAGTGACCAAATTCGCGTCTGGTGTTGAACCCTGGCGTGCCGCCCCCTGCAGTACGAGTTTGAGTTCACCACCGCGACGTTTGACATGGATGGGAGCATTCAAAGTCGGCTCATACTCGCCGTCCAACTCCTGAACTCGATCAGCGCCAAAAACTGGCCGCAAATCAATCTTAGCCAACAAAGCCGTTTCGTTCAGATCCACGCGGGTCACGATTGCCACTAAGAGTTCGCGACAGTGTCTGGATGCAGGATCTCTCAGCGTGTCGACCAGCTTATCCATTCGTTTCATGAGCTGGTCAGCATCAGCCGCACCTGTCGATGCAACTATCAAGCCACTCTTGGTGTCTGGCGCTCTGAGATGATCCGAGATGGCTTGCGCCACCGCATTCTCAATTTCTTCGCCTGGAATGCGCCAACCGGTTGCACCGACCTCAACGCTGCTATCAATGAGGTCCGGACTGACGTAGTATCGATATCGTCGACCGTTCTTTGACGTATGGACTGGCCGCATCCGGTTGCCATCTGGATCGAAGAGCAATCCAGCGAGGGCGCTTGGATCACGCGCTTTGCTCTTGGATTGATGGGTGCAGCGGTTTTCCGCGAGCATTGACTGAACTTTGTCCCAGGTCTCAACATCGATGATCGGGTCGTGTTGGCCATCATAGATCTTATCTCGGTGACGGATCTTCCCAATGTAAACTGGATTTGAAAGCATCGAATAAAGTTTGCCTTTTGAGAACCGATGACCACCGGTCGTTTTGCCTGCTTGTGTTGTCCGGGTCGGCGTTCGGTAACCCTTCTGGTCAAGCTCGAACTGCAGGCGCCGAACGGAGCTCAGATCCAAGTAGCGATCAAAGATGTGCCTCACAGTGGCAGCAACGTCTGTATCTACCACCAAACTGCGGTTATCAGGCCTGTACCCCATTGGTGGTATTCCACCCATCCACATGCCGCGGGCTTTAGAAGCTGCGATCTTGTCGCGAATGCGTTCTGCCGTCACTTCCCTCTCAAACTGGGCGAAAGACAGCAGCACGTTGAGAGTCAATCTTCCCATACTCGTTGTTGTGTTGAACTGTTGAGTGACTGAGACGAAAGAGACGTCAGCTGCATCAAAGATCGCAACCATCTTCGCAAAGTCCGCAAGGGCGCGTGTCAATCGATCGACCTTGTAGACAACCACAGTGTCGACTTTTCCGGTTTCAATATCAGCAAGCAACCTGGTCAGCGCAGGTCGCTCCATCGATCCGCCAGAGAAGCCGCCGTCGTCGTAGAAATCTGGAAGCTCCGTCCAGCCTTCATGGCGCTGGCTTTTGATGAAGGCGGAACAGGCCTCACGTTGTGCATCCAAAGAGTTGAATTCTTGTTCCAACCCTTCTTCCGTCGATTTACGGGTGTAAATTGCACAGCGGCGTTTTTTGGCCATTATCCTTTCCTCTGCCCGTTTCGTAGGCCAAAGAACTTTGGCCCATTGCGACTAACGCCGGTGATTTCCTTCGCGACCGAGGATAGCGAGCCGTAGGTTTGGCCGCGCCAAAGGTAACCCTTTTCAACGACATGAACATCATACCGTTCGCCCTGCCAGTCACGAACCAACCGAGCACCCAGTCCTAGGCGGGCCGCAGATGCGACGTCTAAAGTCGCACAATCGGGTTTTGAGTTTGCCTCCCTGTTTGCTGCGTCAAGAGCGGCCAACCTTCGCGCGAGCTCCGGGCTAAACCCGCCATGCGCTTCGGCTTGCCACTTCCAAGCAATGCCGAACATCAGAAAGCGTTTGCGCGCGCCTTTGGGCGCTGACCTGCCCCAGGCTTTCCGCCAAGCAATACGCAATGATTGGTTGTTGAGATTTTCTAAGTTTGTAACGTTATCGTGGAGATCAGTAACTGGACAAAATTGATCACTCATGACTGCCCGGCCCGATTGGTGTCAGAAATTACTTTGCCAGTTCCGGCCGATGGTTCAACGATCTGGTAACGAGAAGGCCGTCCATTCGTTCCTGGCGTTTTCGCGATCTCCAAACCTTCTTTGCGCAGTTTGGTCATCCCCGCCCTCACGGCGTGTTTCTGCCACCCGAGTTGTTCTGACATCTTGGCAATATCGCTCCCAGATCGCTTTCGAAGCAGCTGAATCAATATTTGTCGTTTGGATTTACCGTTCTTTGCGTGCGCCATATCTGGCTCCTTTGATCAACGCCCGATCAAAGTGATCGTGCCACTGACCAAAGCCCGGTGACCCAGGCAAGCGCGCGTCAGCTGTGTCGGCGCGTGGGTCCACACACGCTCTGCTCGGCGGGCAAGTCCAGTCGTTTGTGGCAGATCTGACAATAAACTCGGAATTCCGAGAGCGGCCATTCAATCTAACCGCAGCGAACGGCGGCAATGAGCCCAACCTGTTCCTTGGATTTTCTCGCTGCGAGCGCTCGCAGCGCA
The DNA here is from genome assembly GCA_029244725.1 of Paracoccaceae bacterium. Classification (GTDB taxonomy): domain Bacteria; phylum Pseudomonadota; class Alphaproteobacteria; order Rhodobacterales; family Rhodobacteraceae; genus JASMHC01. The sequence goes on along the minus strand of JAQWQJ010000033.1, from coordinate 5,207 downwards.
GAAATTTCTGCAAAAGCGTAAATCGCTACGCTGCTGCGCGGCAGGAAAACCGGTCCTTCATGCGAGCCGCAGCAGAAACGACACGGTCAAGGATCAAGTCGAGGACGGAGCCGCCATAGGCTGCACTCATTCGAATGGCTGCAACTGGACACCCTCTTTTCACCTGGGAGTCACGTTCTTTGTACCGGCAGTCGATACCAGGGCAGGATTAGTATCGCTTTCGGAAAAGACCTCGCTTTTCGTAGAAACGCGCGGCTTCCTCAACAAAATCCGCCAGCAGAGGCGCATCCTGTTCGTCTCTCACCCTTTGCGCCACGTCCAGAAGGCTATCTTTTGAGGCGGCCCGGCCGGGCCGCAGCAACTCGTAAATCGCCATGACCTCCTCCTGTGACAGCCGTGTCATCTCTGCTGCGCGCTCAAAGTTTCCGGCAAGCGTGGAGCGACCCGCCGATTTGGAAATCTGCGCTTGCTGCTCCAGCGCCTGCGGGGTGATGCGCAGATCCTCCATGGTGACATCGCCGTTCAGCACCGCCTCCATCGTCAGCGACGACAAAGGTTTGCCCCGGTGACCTATCACCGCGTCGGGCCGGTTTTCGGCAATCGGATAGTCGCTGGCAGTGAGAGATTTGTCAGCCATCAGCTGTCCTCCAGAAACGTGATTTGCAGGGTTTCGGTGGTGGCACCGTCTTCGGTCATGGCGGTTTCGATCGCATAGATCAGCGCCACGCGGGCATGGAACCGCGCGCCCAGTGCCTCGCCTCGGGTGGGCACGACAACGGGCTCGGGTAGTTCACCCCTGGAATAGACCGTCGCGTTGAATCCCATGTTTTCATAGTGCTCAAGCGTGGTGATGGGCGCGTTGGAGAAGAGTTCGAGATTGTTATGCGGCAGGCGGTCTTTGTGGTGAATGACTGCTGTGCCTTTGGACTGGATGCCGATGCCAATGCCCGACCCGGAAAGGCGGGCGGCACTCAAGCCAAGGAACGAGGTATCGGCAGTGTGCCAAAGCCGAACCAGCCGCATAGTGCCGCCGCCACGTTCAATGCCAGATTGCAAGGCGCGCAATACCGTGCTGAGCCGATGGCCCGCCAGAGTGCGGAAGATCTTTGACCCAAAACCGGGGCTGACACCGACCACGATTTCCTTGCGCTCCGTTCCGGGATTGGCGGCGCCCATGGTCTGATAGCGGATGGCCTTGGCCTCACCCATTTCACTTGCTGCCTCGGCACGCAGAACCTCGTCACGGTCAAGAACATCGCGGATGGCAGCAAGCTCCTTGCGGCGCGCCTCAGACAGGCGATGCCCCGTGCCGGGGCCGGTATAGTCGTTCGGGTCATTGATCGCGCTGATCACCTTGTTGTCGCGCACCACGGCGGAGGTTTGCAGGTAATCGCCCGAGACCCGCAACTTGACCAAGAACAGCAGGTTTTCCGCCTCGTGGACAAACCCACCGCGATGCAGCGAGCGGATAACATCCAGCACGGTCACACCGTCACCGGCGATCTTGTCGCTGATCAGTCCCACATCGCGGGTCGCAAATGTGTCGGTGTCATTGGAGCCGGAGGCCACGGCGACCGAGCGTTTCATCACCTCCGTTGCCTGCGCCAACCCCAGGTCCTTGAGCACATGTGACAGTGCATCGATGGCGCGGCGGCGCAGATCAAGCGCGCGGGCATCCTCAACTGCGGTCAACCCGCCATCGGCTTCAAAGTCGCGTTGCAGGACCAGAAATTCCTCAAGCTCTTCGCCATTGAAGGACGAGGGATTGAACGAGTTGTCATACTTTAGAATGCTGCCGAAGCCCGAGCAGATCAGGTCGGACCCGCCGATCAGATAGGGCAACACCTTCGCCGCCACACGCATATCCGATTCCGAATGGCGCGCATCATTGCCCGACGCACATTCTAGATCGAGCCAGACCGCGATCAGGGTCTCGGCCATTATTTCGCGCACGCCGCCGGGCATCGACGCGGCCAGCGGCGCGCCGTCGATGCCGCCGTTTTGCGTGCCCTGCGATCCCATACCGCGTTGCAGGCACAAGCACCGTGCTTCAAGATAAAGCAGCGATTTCGCCTCATGGAACCCCATCAGCAATTCTGCCGCGGCCCCGGAGGTGCAGCGCATCTTGATCCCGCGCGAGGCATAGGCCGCCGCCAGCCAGGCCTTGGACCAGGGCGTGTCATCCCCATCGATGAACGCACTTTCGGTGCCGTAGACCGAAACCGTCTCAGCATAGGAGGTGAACCCGGCCATGCCGATCTCGAGCTCCTCAGCCTCCTCGCTTGAACATTGAAACAGCGTTCCGGCCCGGCCCACGGCGGAGCCGACGCAGCAGGCCAGTGCGTTCGACCAGGAATTGCGCGCGACACGCATGGTGGTCTCAATCTCATCAAACCCAAGGGCCACGGCAATCGCGGCATCGGCGGCCAGTTGCAAGGGATCGTCCTTGGCGTTGGTCACATGGGCCTGATTGCCAGGGCTTTGACGGGCGCGCATCTTGGAATAGGCAAATGCAATCTCCATGGCGTTCAGCTGCGCCACAGCCTCGGCCAGCTTGGCAGGTGTCAGTCCGCGGGCAAGGCGCGTGAGCTCGGTGCGTGGCACATTCATGTCCACCAACATCCGCGCCAACTCGCCGGACGGGATCGCCATGGCCTCTTCGGCGATGTCCGGGTCGATATGGTAGGTGGCGATGAAGGCGTCGATCAGGTCGAAATCCTCGGCGGCCACGCCGTCCATCGCGGTCACTTTGCCGCCCTTGATCTTCAGGCCGGGCCTGGGGTCGGCCGCGCCATGAAAGGCCGAGAACCCGTTTTCTGGGTCCTCGATCGCGAATTTGTCCAGCCGCAGTGCACGCCCGTCCCAATCATCAAAGCGCTTCCAGCGATTAGCATCGTAACCTGTGCTCATAACATCAGCCCCCTTTGGAGTATTATTGTCTACAGAGCCTTAGGTGGGCTTGCTCTAACCGCCCATAATCGCCTTAACCTCCAGAAATTCCTCCAATCCCCATTCGGCTTTTTCTCGTCCATTGCCGGATTTTTTGTAACCACCAAATGGCGCATCCGCCCCCCCAGTTCCGTAGTTAATATGGACTTGGCCAGCGCGCAGCCTTCTGGCAATAGCGGTCAATTCTTCTTTGTTCTCGCCCGCGACATAAGCAGCAAGTCCGTATTCTGTATCATTTGCGATGGATACCGCTTCATCGATGTCCTCGTAGGCAATTATCGACAGCACGGGGCCAAAGATTTCCTCTCTTGCTATGGTCATGTTGTTTGTCACATCGCCAAAAACTGTAGGCTTCACATAGTAACCTTTATCGAGGCCCGCTGGCTTGCCTGTTCCACCAGCCAGGAGGGTTGCGCCTTCGCTTATTCCTGTTTCAATGAGGTCCTGAACTTTTGCGAATTGAACATCACTCACAAGGGGTCCAATATTCGTACCATCAGCTTTTGGATCGCCGACAACGGTTTGTTCGGTACGCTTCGTTGCTATAGAAAACGCTTCGGCTTTGCGATGTGCCGGAACAAGCATTCGTGTTGGTGCATTGCATGACTGGCCAGTGTTCCCCATGCAAAAATCCACACCAGTAAGTACTGATTTTCCAAAATGGCTATCGTCCAGAATAATGTTCGCAGATTTGCCGCCCAACTCCTGACTGACTCGCTTAACACCATCAGCAGAAGCTTTGGCCACTGCAACCCCACCGCGTGTTGACCCCGTAAAGGACATCATATCAATTCCCGGATGAGAAGACATGGCTTCCCCGACGACGGGGCCCATACCATTCACCAAATTGAAGACACCGGTTGGCACACCAGCTTCGTGAAAAATCTCAGCTATGACCATCGCTGAAAGTGGTGCAATCTCGGACGGTTTCAAAATCGCTGTACACCCTGCTGCAATGCATGGTGCGAGTTTCGCAAACACTTGGTTCACGGGCCAGTTCCATGGGGTGATGAGGCCGCATACACCGATTGGTTCATGTCTGATTATGAACTGATCATGTTGATACTCGAATTCATGCTTACCGAGGGCTCTTATCGCTGCGTTCAGATGGGCAAGGCCAACCATTGATTGCGCACCTTTTGCCAAGCTTGTTGGCGCCCCCATCTCAGTTTGAATAGCATCAGCGACATCGTCGACCCGTCGCTCATATACCTCTCTGATCGACGTAAGCAATTCTATGCGTTGGCTCACTGGAGTTTGAGAATATGATTCAAACGCGGTTCTTGCTGAACTGACCGCCAAATTCACATCTGCCGTAGAGCCCAATGAAATTGTTGCGACGACGCTCTCTGTCGCTGGATTAATCACATCCAACGTTTTTGCCTCAGATGGTTTTACCCACTCTCCGTTGATGTAGAAATCAAGTTTATCCATTCCGCTATCCTCTAATGTGGTTGCGCGGTGCTCAGCGTTGCACCACGTACATTTTTTCTATTGGTTTCCGACGTGGGACAGAGCCTCTTCTGACCCACCCGCGTTGATGTTGAACCGTTCCGTTTTGAATAACCGGCGGGCCTCGGTCATTTGCGGAGCTAGCGCGCATGAAGCACTTATGCATGACGGTTGCCTCGCCGCTGGAAGCGCACCAACAGATCGGAGCGCACTACGGCTTGGTCCAAATTGTCTTACTGTCATCACAGCTCCAGGAAGTATTTTGCGATAGTATTCTAATAGAATACTTAATATCTTATATCAATATTAGCTGCCATTCCGGGGAAATCAAGCAAAATTCCTGGAGGACAATGTTATTGAACAAAACGATCTGATCCCTTTCACACTCCGGGTAGTACTCTCATTCCTAAAGTGGTCTGAACGCGCCGAGAAGGTAGCTTGCTACCAAGCATCTTGGGATGCCAAGGTGTTTCGGGAAGAACCTGAGACATCAGATTTTTTGAAACGCGCGAAAAATCAGTAGGTCGTGCAGCGTTTCAGCTTTCCCCTGTCCCAAGGAAAAGCTGAAACGCTTTAGGTCCCAAGGATGGTCGCCAGGCGTTCTGCTGATTCAAGGAGATGCGTGCGAGAGCCATTCATGTCACTGCGGTTCTCCAGGCCCACAATTGACAGCGCCGCGATGCAGTGATGGCCGGCACTCAGAACCGGTGTGGCGGCGGACAGAAGCCCGATTCCAGGTTCAGAAAATGCGATCCGCTCCGCCCGAATCTGCGTGACCTCTTCTTTTGGAATGCTGGCGAGGGCTT
>JAQWQJ010000093.1 GCA_029244725.1 Paracoccaceae bacterium | reverse complement strand
GGTGTTCCAAAGGCCCAATTTGGACTATATTTGAAGGAATGTGAGTGGCGTTTTAACAACAGTGACCCGTCAGTGCAATTATCACAGCTAAGACAATGGGTTAAGAAGTATTTGAACTAGTTATCTGGGTCAGCCCCATTTTTTATTTTCCTTGTTTACATGATTGTCAGGCATTTTTTGTTCTTGATTATGATCGCCGAAGCCTTTTTGAGTTGGTTGCGAAAATTCCGTTGGTTTCCGAGTAAAGGAAAGCGACTGAAGACTTTTATTCATTGGTTGGTCGCAATTGGCGGGCTTGGTGGATATTTGGTGTTGGCGTCGAAGATTGGTTGGATAATATTCGTTCCAATCTGACTTTTCTTTTACGCATTGGATATCAAGCATGACCAACACAATTTCAGCCGAAGAATGGCAGGTCCGGTGTGATCTGGCCGCTTGCTATCATTTGTTTGTTAAATTCGGGTGGACTGATCTGATATTCACCCATCTCAGCGCGCGCGTTCCGGGCGAGCCGAACCATTATCTGATGAACCCATATGGATTGCTGTTTAACGAAATTACGGCGTCGAACCTGATAAAGGTGGATTTTGACGGGAATGTTGTATCCGGCGATCACCCTTGCAACCAAGCAGGACATGAAATTCACACAGCGATCCTTAAAGCTCGCCCTGATGTGAACGTGGCCCTACACTCGCACACGCGGGCAGGGGCGGCGGTCTCGGCGATGGGTGAGGGTTTATTGACACTGTCCCAGCACGCGATGGAGATATCAGAGCTGGTTTGCTACCACCCCTATACTTACGCACCCGATAGCAATCTTGAATGCGAACGCCTTGCTGCGGATATGGGCGACAAGTGGTTGATGATTATGCACAACCATGGGCTTTTGGGCGCTGGGCGCACCATGGCCGAGGCGTTCTATTACCTCTATATGCTTGAGGTGTCGTGCAAAATTCAGGTCGATGTGATGAGCGCGTCTAGCAATCCTGTTTTGCCTGATCCCGAGGCCGTGGCCTCGTTGACGCGCCACACCGCGATTAATCCAGACGGTCCGCATTCCTATGTGGATGTAAACTGGGCCGCGATGTTGCGGCAGTTGGAACGTGACGGTGTCGACTGGAAACGCTAGGGCTGATGCTTAGATCGCTGGCATCTGTTGCGTCGCGCAATGAATGCCTCCGCCCAATTCGCCCAACGGATCGACATTTAGGGTGACAATATCTCGGCCAGGATAGTGACGCGCTAAAGCTTCTTTCGCAATCGCGTCGGTTTCGGCGTCGCCAAACTGTGCGGCTATAATTGCGCCGTTGCAGGCATAGTAATTCGCGTAGGAAGCCACGAAATCAACGCTTTTCACGCGCCGCTTAACGGGTTCGGGGATGACTTCGACGCTTAACCCCGCAGCAATCAATTGATCGTGGGTTTCAAGAGCAGCCTGATGAAAGGGGTCGTAGCGGTCAGGTTTTTTAGGCAGGTTGATCAACACCCGTCCTGATCCTGTAAAGCGCGCAAGGCTGTCTATGTGGTAATCCGTGATGTCTTCGCCCCAAACGCCTTCACCCCAAATGATGCTGTCCGCACCGTAGGCTGCCTTTAGTTTCGCGCCGATGTCAGCGCGTGAGATGTTTGGATTGCGGTTTTTGTTCACCCAAGAGCTAGCGTGTGCAATTGGGCGACCGTGACCGTCATGTTCAACGCCGCCGGCCTCTCCGATTAGACCAGAGGGAACCATTTGAATTCCAAGCCGGTCTGCCACGTGACGGGCGATCAGCGAATCCCGCTTGTCGACCTGTCTTTGGCCCCAACCGTTGAACTGGATGTGACTGACGACCAGCTCATTTCCTTGGGCCGCGAACAAGGGCCCCGAGTCGCGACACCAGAGATCCTCGGTCGGGATATCCCACAGCTCAACAGCGTCAGAAAGCTTGCGACGTGCGCCCACATGATCCGAGGCGTCTGCCAGCATGATCACCGGTTCGAATTCGGCAATCGCGTTTGCAATGTCAACAATCGTTTGTTGCACCATGCCAAGGTAATACCGATCGCCGTAAACCTTTAGGCTGACCGGCCATTGCATGAGGGTAGCTTGGTGTGGTGATTCTTCTGGGGGGACATGAAGACCGGAATTGGCAGCAAGTGCAGGGCGCAGTCCTGACGAGGCCATGGCCATTCCCCCAGCGATAAATGTACGACGTTTCATAGGGCAGATCATAACGCACCTTACAAAGCGAAGCTATGTTCGTCATGCAGCCCAGTTTTCGCTACCGCAAAAGCAAAAAAGCCGCCCCAAAGGACGGCCTTTTCAAAAAGCTGCTCGGCTTCTTATCCCTGACGGGCTTTGAAGCGCGGCTGAGTCTTGTTGATCACGTAGACACGGCCTTTACGGCGTACCACGCGGCAATCACGATGCCGGTTCTTCAGCGAGCGAAGTGAGTTCTTGACTTTCATCGTACTCTCCAATCTGTCGCGGCGCGGACCAGCGCCTGTGTTTGCG
>JAQWQJ010000131.1 GCA_029244725.1 Paracoccaceae bacterium | reverse complement strand
CACCGTCCTGGCCTCTGCCTCATTGATTTTGCGGTCGCCGCGGATCGGCTCACCCATGGCATCGGTTTTGCGAACGACATCGTACCCGAAGGCATTGCCACCACCGGATTTGCCCAGTTCCACACGTCCTCGCAGTCCGCGACGGGTCTTATCTGCGAGGTCCTTCAGGAACATCGCATTCATCGTGCCTTTAAGGCCGATATGAAGCTCGCTGATGGGACCCTCAGACAGCGTTACCAGTTTGACGCCTGCGAAGTTGAGGCGTTTGTATATCCCAGCAATATCCTCTTGATCCCGCGAAATCCGATCGAGTGCTTCGGCGATAACCACATCAAACTTTCCGGCCAGCGCGTGTTGTAACAGATCCTGAATGCCGGGACGAATAAGACTGGCGCCTGATATGCCGCGATCGGCAAAGCGCTCAACAACAGTCAAGCCGTCTAATCTCGCTCGTTCTTCGCAGACGCGAAACTGATCCTCGACAGATACTGCAGCCTGCAAATCTGATGAATACCGTGCGTATATGGCGGCTCTCATGTGTCTGGGTCCTCATTGGCTGTAGGTCGATATTGAAATGGCGCAGTTTGTTTGCGCAAGCTTCGAAGCGATGCCTGTAATTTGGTGCCAGCTGCGATCTGCTGGGCTTGTATGTAGTGGCGCTCAGTCGTTCGCGGATCGGTGTGGCCCAGAATCGGCGCTGCGATGCCGATATGTTTAGGATCGTTCAGCGCGACGAAGGTGACCGCGCAGTCGCGAAACAGATGCGGGTTGATGGGCTTGCCGAAGGCGTGTTCGGTGGCGATGCTGATCCGTGAGAAGACCATCTTCTCGGTCATTGCATCGCCGTACTGCGTTATCCAGAGCCTGTCGCTGTCAGCACCGTCCAGCAGAGCGGGGCGATAGTGATCAAGATAACGCGCAAGATAGTAGTTTAGCACCTCAGGTACTCGCATCCCCACAGGCTTGCGTGCCTTCATCTCCTCGCTAGGAAACTGTAACTCCCAACCGTTTGAGCGCTTTACCAGGTGCTGATCGAGCGCGATCCCGGCGAGGTTCTTCAACCGCATCGTGGGGCAACTAATGAGAAGGCCGATCATCAACGCATCCCTATAGTGCGTCGCGGCAAAGCGCAGCGGTGGGTCTCGCTCTATCTGCTGCAGGCGGGCGAGGGTCCATGCAAGGATCTCGGGCGCCGGGCGCATGCGACTGTGCTTGTCCTTGCTGTCCCGCGCGGTTGCCTCGAGCTTGCACACGACGCGGCGCAGCCAACGCCAATCTGCCTCAGGCGCAAAGACCATGGCGACGGAGTGCAAGCCAGCGATGTAGCCCCGAACGGTCTGAGATGCGACTTGTTCATCGAGCTCGAGAATGTAGGCGCTGACGGAGTCTTGGGTGATCCGTGACGTCGGATCAGCCTTCGGTTCAAACGCCCCAGCTGCAATCCGCGATGCAAGCCAGCGCCCATAAGCCTTGCGACGCAAATCCCGTGTCGCCTCACACCAGTGATGCGCAGGACCCATAGTGCCGTCTAGCAAATCGCCTGGCACAAGAGCGGCTTCCCAAGCGGCGCGGTCACCTTCCGGCCAATCTTTAAGCTTCAGACGCCGTCGTTTTGGATCTTGAGACGGATGCATCAGGCTGCACCACCGGATCGGGCGGCCTGTAGCGAGTTTTGATAGTGCTGCAACGAGGACTGACGCTCGAACTGCGCATATGCCTTCATGGCCATCGGCAAGGAGTTGTTGAGCACATGGCTGAGTGTCACAAAGTCCCCCGGCTGTGCCAAGCTGTGGATCTTGCCCGCAATACTGCGGAACAGGTGCGCATTTACGACCAAGCCGGTGTGCTCAAGGATCGTGGCCTTGATGTGCCTGCTCAAATGAGCCGCAGGTTTGTAGCCGCCTTTTTGGGCGGGAAACAGATACTCTGATGGTTGGCCCTCAAGAACAGGCCGCGCCTGCGTCAGGTAAAGGTCGAGCAGAACTGCGACATCTGTCGGCAACAAATAATCGAGTGCCTTGTCGTTCTTGACCTCCTCGGCCGGGATATGAACGTGAACCTGCCGCTTTCGGCCAGATCCAATCGGAAGCAAATGTCGCTCAAGGTGCAGCGTTGAGAGATTGCCAATCCGCATTGGCGCATTCAGCAAGATCTCGATGGCCAAAGCGGCTTGCAGCTTGAGCGCTGCCTTGCGGGGCTTGGTGGTTTGCAGTCGCTGCGCGGTCTTTACCAGCGCGTCCGGTAGGTGAAGTAGCTTGGCAAGATTGGCCGGGTCGTCCAATTGCATAAGCCGCTGCCGGTTCTTCTCACGAAGGCCATCGGTGTCCCGGCCAAGCCGCTTGATCAATGCTGCGATAGATCTGATCTCGCTCTCATCCTGACGGACGTGGTGACGCGCGACAGCTTGCAAACATACTGCCACCCCCTTGATGGCCTCTGTCGGTTTGTCGTCGAAACGGCCCATCATCCAGCGCAACGCGCGCTTTATGTTGCTGAAGTCCACCAGCACCGCCAAGCTGTCGATCTGTGATATCGGCACGCCAGCGTGCACCAAGGCCGAGGCGACCTCACGCAGCTGAAACTGACGATGCTTGATTGTGGTTGGGCGCAGTGGCTTGGCGGGGGCGTCTTCGTCGAGCAGATCGGGGGTGGCGAGACGGTTGATCCAGGCTGCGACGTCGTCTTGCAGGCTTTGCGGGAACTGTTCGAGTGGAATGGTCCAAGGCTCTTTCTTGCGTGGCAACCGGCTGAGCTGGATATCTGGCCAGCCTTCAACTTCGCCTCGCAAGCGGTTCCAGACCTTGATGGCATCCGCAACCTTGTGTTCGGGTTTGTTCTGAAAGCTTTCCGCGATCAGGGTCTTTAGCAGCCCGCGCAAATGATCGTCGGCAACAGCATTTGGCTGTACACTGAGTGCTGAGCAGTACTGTGCGAGTTGTGTGAGCTTCCACAGGTCGTGCTTGTCAGTCACACGATCAAGCAAGGCCTGCCAGGCCGGACAGGGCGAGCGCAGCCAGTCAGCGCGTTCGCGCGAACACCCTGTTAGAGCCAAGGCTTTGATGGCGTCGCTCTTAATGTTCTTGAAGCGTTTTGCGGACATCTTGTGCGCCGCTGGAGCAACACGACGCAGTCGGATGTAGAGCCAATTGATGTTAGCGGGCACACGGTCTGGTGCCTTGCCCAGCAACCGTGCAATTGTGCTCAGCGCTGACTTGAGATCTCGCCGGCGTGTAGGCTTGAGATCTGCCATGCCATTGATCTGTTCAATCACGCTATCAAGCATCCGCGTCTGCGGTGAAACGAATGGGCTGACAAGAGCATGCGGAGTTGTATCATCAGTCATCGGGTAGTACTCCTCATATATAGGGCTGTCCTCGGGTGGCCACGGGTGGACAACGAGCCCGATTCGGGAAACCGTAGCATAATAATCCGGATCGGATTGTGCGGGCACGCTGTCCCGACACCTGTGTAAGCCACTGAAAATAATGAACATAAATGGACACCTCTGGTCATCGGCACATCCGCTCCAGAACGAAGGTTCTGAGGTCGCACGGGAAGATGCGCCATTGGTTGCCAAGGCGTGCGGCAGGCAGATCGCCGGCGTGAATCCACCGCCGCACCGTCTTCTCAGAGACACGACAGGTCTCTGCGACGTCGACAATGTCGAGCATCGGATCGGGTTTGGGGTTTGGCTTATTTGGCATGATCGTTCCCTTCGCTTGGAAGAGAAGGGCCATGCTCCTTGTCTTCCGGTCGGGGAGTGGCCGCCAAAGCCTCACGGGCAGCGGCACGTGCTAACATCCGCACCAATGCGCGCAGCGTGTTATCTGCGCGATCCGTGCTTTCTTGATGTGAAACGTTCCAGCGCATCGGCCACTCCTGTCCTGCATTAAGGACAGTTGGCCAGATGCTAAGGTGGCCAGTCAGCCAGTGATTGGCCCATCAAATTGAAGGGCCATGGGCCGGCTAGGACCAGGCTTTGATCTTGCGTTGAAGAGTGGAACGGCTGGGGGCGGGTTTGTTGAAACGGTCCTCAAATGCGCCCTGTACTTCAATGATGAGTTCGTTTTTAGTCATCTCAGGATTTTGGGTTATGACTTCATCGAAAATCTCTTGGATAGCCGCCCAGTTAAATTTGCTGCGGGCATCCACTTCGTTGACGCTGCGCCACAGGCGCCTCATATCAGCGCTGAGAATACGAACACCTTCCCAAGGGATATTTTGGGCTTGATCTGAAAAACTGATAAAAGGCGGCCGGATGATATAGTCCGCCCATTCAGCTGCTGGGATATCTTCTAGGCGCTCTAGTCTCCCTTGGCGAAACCCAGATGATATTAAACGACTCTCTTCCAACGCGCGTCGTAGCTCTTCAATCTGACCCAGTTGCTTACGCCTAGGAGGCCACATTGATGGGTAGAAGCCGATCGCGATATAGCTGGTGCGGTCAGCTTGGGCCAACTCCTCAACGAGGTGCTTCTCGCGATACTCAATCCAAGCACAAGCCTGCGCTAGGTTCCAGTATTTGTCGTCAAAGGCGGAAAGAGTGTTCATCTCTTTAACTTACGAAAAAAAGCTTCAACTAATCAATTGCAGGTGCCTGTGGACTAAAAAATGCTTCCAAAGCATTTCGTGCACAGGCTTGGAATTTAGTTTGAGGAGCGCTTTATTTTTGTTCTAATAATACAATTGATCATATCGCCCCGTCGATTTATCCCAGTGCGTGCTGGGAACAGACGCCCTTGAAATAACCAGATAGACAACATGGGACGATCGTTCTGCCTTCAAGGCCTAGGTTAGAAGTAAAACCACTAGGGCTTGGCTTTATAACGATGCCCAGACATACTTTCTACGAATTTGCGCAAAGTAGATTGGTATGCAACTTTCTAAATCAGACTACATGCTGTTTTTAAAGCACCCAGCTTGGCTCTGGATGAAGAAGCATGCAAAGCATTTTCTGCCGCCCATCGATCCTTCTCTTCAGGCTCGATTTGATGAAGGAAGCGCTTTTGAACCAAATGCTGAAGCACTGTTCCAAGACCTAGTACGCCTCGGGTTTTCGGATTATGCGGGCTATCGATCTCTAACGTCTCTGACGTCTGAAACTTGGCGAGAGGGGGCGAAAGCGGTTGCACAAGGCCGATATGAGGATGGCCCGATCACGTGTATCACCGACATTGTCAGTCGAGATGGCGACAGCTACGTCCTGACTGAGATAAAGAGCAGCACTTCAGCCAAACCAGAGCACACCTTCGATCTAGCGTTTCAACGCGTCGTTCTTGAGGGAGCTGGTTTGCCTATCTCGCGTTGCGAGGTAGCACATGTAAATCGCGACTACGTTAGAACTGGCCAGATCGATCCGAAGAAATTGGTCGCTATTACCGATATCACTGAAGCGGTCGATAATCAGACCGAAAATACGCGGACGTGGATAGACCAGGCCTTGAGCGCGGCGAGAAGCAACACAATGCCTGACCCAGCTCCGGAACGGGCACGCCTGAAATCCTATGACGAATGGCTTGAAATTCGTGAGAAGCTTGATCCGCCTCTAGCTCTAGAGAGCATCCATCGTCTTCCGTTCATCAACGCGAAACAAGCATCAGCTTTGATCAACGAAGGGATCATTTCGATCGATGCGATTGATGATCCATCTGTCTTGGGCAAATCCACCCGGCGGTATCTGGCTGCGCGTGCGCGGGGTGCACGGACTGTTGACCGCGACGCGCTGAACCGCTTCTTGGGTGAGATTGTTTATCCTGTTTATTACTTTGACTACGAGACGACGCAGAGTCTGCTACCACCGTGGAACGGAACTCGTCCATATCAGCAAGTACCGTTCCAGTATTCCCTGCATATCCAGCACGAGCCCGACGGCGATATCGAACATCGAGAATACTTGCACCGTGATGCCAGCAATCCGATGCCAGCGCTTCTCGAAAGGCTTCGACAGGATGTCGGCGATGTAGGCTCCGTGTTGGTATGGTACGAGCCCTTCGAAAAGACGCGCAACAATGAGATGGCGGCGGCTTTTCCGGAGCATGCAGCATTTCTAGGCGATTTGAACGAACGTGTGATTGACCTCATGAAGCCATTTTCGGACGAGACCATTACCGATCCTGCGTTAATGGGCAGTGCATCGATCAAGAAGGTTCTTCCAGCTCTCGTCCCAGAACTTGCGTACGATGACCTCGATATTCAGGAAGGTTTAAGTGCATCCCGGCTTTGGAAGGAAGTTACGCTGACCAATCCAGAAGCTTCGGAACGTGACAAGGTTTATGCTGATCTGGTTGATTATTGCACTCGTGACACTTGGGCGATGGTTGCGATCCACAAGATGCTGATGGCGATGTGAACTGCTCCGTGTTCCATAAATAGGTCAGGATTAAACGGCAGACCTTACCAACACCGGACGTTCGCCGAAATCGAGGTAATGACCGGGTTGCGGGGCAAACCTGCAGTAGGGTTGAGTTCTACCGAGCTCTGGATCCGGCCCAATGCGGACATTTGTTGCTCCCAAAGTGAACGGCAGGTTTACGCCCATGCACATCGCATTCTACGGCAACGTGAAAGATCAAACGAAAGACGTTCGAAACACGACGCTTGCATCACCGCCTGTACGCCGCATAATCGAACAATCCAGATGAGCCAAACTCTCTCTTAGTTTTTCGGCCGACTTTGGTGCCAAAAACCCTGATGACGGACTGACCAGTGAACGAAAATTACGAAAATTTTAGAAATGATTTATTGTTGGAAGCAGAAGTTTCGGGTGTGTTGCAAGCCGAAGCATTCTTCCAATTGTATGCGTCTGCAGCAATCGAAAATGGTGATATTGAACACGTTGAGCATTGTCCGGTCCGCTTCGAAGGAGCGAGAAAATTTAGAATTGACGGGTACAGTTTCAATCGAGACCAGGGAGAACTAATTCTAGTCATCTGTGACTACCGAACAGAGAATGAATTAAAGTCTTTGAACGCTTCAGACGTTGAATCTCTGTTTCTTCAGGTCGAGCGGTTTCTTGAGCGGTCAAAAGACGCAACCTTCATTAATAACCTTGAGGACTCTAGTCCGACCTTTGAGGCCGCATATTTTGTCCATTCATCGCTTTCAGCGATCAGACGAGTGCGAATTATGCTATTTTCTAACGCGCGAATGTCAGTGCGTAAAAAACTGGTAACCATGCGAGAAGAAAACGGCGTTCGGTTTTCATACAGTATTTTGGATTTCGAACGTTACAACGCCATACAAAACTCTCGAACCGGTTCAGATCCGATCGAAATCGACTTCATGGAGAACGGTCTTTCGCCTCTGTCATGTCTTCTGGCGTCATCGACCACAGATAAATACGCCTCCTATCTAGTAGTAATACCCGGTCGAGTGCTGGCCGAAATTTATGGTTTGTATGGAGCGCGACTTTTGGAAGCGAATGTTAGAACCTTCCTTCAGGCAAGAACCAAGGTCAACAAGGGAATTATTCGAACACTTAAGGATAACCCTGAAAACTTCTTTGCGTTCAATAACGGTTTGACCGCGACCGCTTCCGGTTTGTCTCTGACAACAACAGATGACGGCACTTTCATTAAAAGTATGAACAACCTTCAAATCGTCAACGGAGGGCAGACCACAGCCTCCATTCTATATGCAAGAGATAGGGAAAAAGCAGATCTTTCGAATGTGTATGTTCAAATGAAACTGGCAGTTGTTAAGCCTGAACTAATGGAAGAGATTGTCCCTCAAATATCACGCTTTGCAAATACTCAAAATAAAGTAAGCGAGGCCGATTTCTTTTCGAGTCACCCGTTTCACTTGCAGATGGAGAAAATCTCTCGTCGGGTCACTGCTCCCCCAAAGGAAGGGGCTTTGGCCGCGACAAACTGGTTCTACGAGCGAGCGCGCGGACAATACAAAGACGAACAAGCATACATGTCCCCGAGTGCACGCAAACGGTTCCTTGCAAAGTACCCGCGAGATCAAATGGTGGTCAAAACCGACCTTGCGAAATACGAGATGTCCTTTGACTGTAAGCCACATGTCGTAAGCAAAGGCGCGCAAAAGTGCTTTATGGCTTTTGCTGATAAAGTTGACAAGAAGTGGACCCCAGAAGCGTACGAATTTGGTGATGGCTACTTTCAAGATTCTATGGCCCGTGCGTTGATTTTTCGTTGGGCTGACAAGATGATTGGAACTTCGGATTGGTACAAAAATGACCGTGGTTATAAATCGCAAACGGTCACATATACCATTGCGACAATCGTTAATTGCTTAAGGGAAGAAACAGCGACTCTAAATTACCGGACTATCTGGACACAGCAAGAGGTTCCGCCCTCTTTACGGACAGTCTTGGAAGATTACGCACCCAAAGTGGCAGCTCTAATAAAAGACCCACCAGAAAATGTTCGCAATATTGGCGAGTATTGCAAAACTCAGGCATGCTGGGCGCGCGTCAGCGCAGCGTTTGACGTAGAAATTTCGAGGCAGATGCCAGATGTTGCTTTAGCCGTAGACCAAGAAAAAGAACGTAAAAAAGATGATCGCACAGTAAGAATAATTGACCACGGCATTGACGCGCAAATGCGCGTAGTGGAACTCGCTGGGCGCTGGGAAGAAATTCGAGATTACGGAAAGAAAAAACGCATTCTTTCTCATGTTGAAATTAGCATTCTAAATATTGCTACACAAATCCCCAAGCGCCTTCCATCGGAGAAACAGTCAGCTGTAGCACTTGGCGCGCTAGATAAAGTTCTAGAGGATGGATTCAAGTTATGATTTCGGGTTCAATTGAAATTTGTGATTTCGCTATATCGACCCAGTTGACCGAGTGGTTCAAAACATAATGACTAAAAACAACTGTGTCTTTAATCCACCGGATGCCGCAGCCTTGATGATAACTGCGCGTAGTTTCGGAAACTATGACCTTGCAGGGGCCCTCGCCGACCTTATTGATAATAGTATCACTGCGGAAAGTAAAAATATCGAGATCATTTGCCGTTACTTGGATGATGGCGACTGTGAAGTCCGCATCAGGGATGATGGCAGAGGCATGACAGAAGTGGAACTCAGAGCTGCCATGCGCCCAGCGAGTTCCAATCCAGCAAACGAAAGGTCACCAGATGACCTTGGTCGATTTGGGTGGGGGTTGAAGTCGGCCTCTTTTTCTCAGGCCAAGATTTTGACAGTTATTTCGTGGACTAACGGACTTGTAAGTGGTGCAGGTTGGGATCTCGACAATATTGATGATTTTGCGATGAGTGTCTACGATCATCAAAGTGCAACAGCTCTCATGCAAACTCCAATAATTACTGAAAGCGGCACGGAACTAATTTGGAGTAATTGTGACCGATTGTCAGAAAATGGCACACTTTCAAGAAATCAATTCAATAACTTGATTGTTCAAGCACGTCAAAAACTTTCACTGATATTCCATAGATATCTTTCGGGTGAACAGGGCAAATTCAAACCGCTCAGAATTAGCCTGAACAACACACCCCTAGAAGAAATTGACCCGTTTTGCCGGTCGAACTTGGCAACTAGAAGTTTTGATCCGGAAACCATCGAATTACGCAGTAACAATCATAAAAGTAAAATCATGATGCAGGCTTTTACGCTCCCGCATTATTCAAAATTATCCGAAGATGACTACGAAAAATTTGGTGGTGAAGAAGGGTACCTAAGAAATCAAGGATTCTATGTCTATCGAAATAGACGGTTGATAATATGGGGGACATGGTTTCAGTTGGCTAAACATGGTGAGTTATCGAAACTCGTGAGAATACAGGTCGATATTCCAAATACACTAGACGATATATGGAAAATCACTGTCGATAAATCGGACGCGCAACTACCAACAACGCTAAAGAAACGTATGAAAGTTCTGATCGAAGAATTTCGAATTTCTTCGAGTAATACCTTCCGTTCAAAGGGTGCGAAAATAGATCGTACGGGGAAAGGAAAGGTTTGGGAAAGAACTGTACGAAATCAGATGATCCGCTATCGAGTTAATCGCGACCATCCTCTTGTGCGTTCTACCGTTGATGGCTTTTCTAAGGGTGACAAATCTAAAATATTGGATTTGTTGGAGCTGGTTGAGTCTGAAATTCCAGTTGAGTCAATTAATTTTGAGGTGGGGGCTAATCCGCATGCGGTTCAGCAACGTGATGTGTCTCGGGAAAAATTTGCCAGCTTTGTTCGAGATACTGTGCCGATAATGATGGCTAAATGTGATGGCCCAGAGAAACTTGTCGAGATGCTTGCAACAACTGAACCCTACGCGTCGAGCTGGCCAGTTGTAGAGGACGTCTTAAAAGGAATGAAATTGTTATGAACGAAGACATCGCTGGATTGCTATCATACTTCAAAAATAAGCTTTCAAATGAACGGTTTATTACCAATGAATTGATACGTGAAACGATCGCGAATGATAGATTTGCTGCTGTTTTAAGCGAGGACGAAAGCCGCCAGTTAGGGAGGCACCTAGAGGCAAGTTTTGTAATAGTTCAAAATGTCGGGGACATAATCACTAGCGAATGTCAGCCATGGGTAGTCGGTAGGAAACCCGACACCGATTACTTTTATTGGAACCGCTTGCGCGACTATCTGTTGGGCAAAGATGTTTTACCCCCAAACGTCGTATCTACATTGGACACAGTGACCGACGATATACTTGACTGCTGTGGGAACCCTGAAGTAACGGCGGCATGGAATTATCGTGGTATGGTTATTGGTCATGTTCAATCCGGGAAAACCACGAACTATTCTGCATTGATTACAAAAGCGGCGGATTCTGGATACAAGGTGATTATCTTGTTAGCAGGAATAACAAACTCGCTTAGATCCCAAACCCAACAAAGAATAGATGAATACTTTATTGGCCGTAAATCAGTTTTTAATGCTGCCGCACAGGAGCCTTTGGAAATTCGCAATTTTGGCGGTGCTCGCAATAAAGATCCCGATTTTGGAACAACCCGGGATCAGGACTTTAACAGAATGACGGCCGTTATTGGAGCACCTTTTGCATCATTGAAAGAGCCAAAAATATTCGTCATTAAGAAAAATAAATCTGTTTTGGAGAATCTCAATACTTGGATCCGTGATCAGGCGCATGGACACGCCGTGGATTATCCACTTTTGCTTATCGATGATGAAGCTGATAACGCTTCGATCAACACCAGCAAAGATCCGAACCTCTCTACGACCATCAATACGTTAATTCGCGAGTTGATGGCCAACTTTACTCGATCTAGTTATGTTGGTTATACTGCAACTCCTTTCGCAAACATATTTATAGAACCAGATTCTACGCATGATATGGAAAGCGAAGATTTATTTCCTAGAAATTTCATTAAAGCCCTAGACCCGCCCTCCAATTACTGCGGCGCTCATCGAATTTTCGCCGAAAACGGCGATTTGCGTAGTGAAAGCGTACGTATGATTAGCGACTATCCCGACATTTTGCCACTAAAACACAAGAAAGACATACTTCTTGAAATATTGCCACCCAGTCTGAACGAGGCTATTCGCGCATTTGTTCTTGCTCGAGCAATTAGATGCAATCGCGAGAACGGCGACCGGCATTGTACTATGATGATTAACGTTAGTAGGTTCAACGACGTTCAATCGGGCATTGAAGGTTTAGTTTACGCCTATCTTGAGCAGCTTAAGGCATCAATTTCAGTGTCTGCGAGAAGTGCTCGACCATTTGAAGATCCTAACATTCAAGATCTCGCCGCCACTTTCGAGAAAGAGTATTCTGATTGTGGTGCGAGCTTCACAGAATTGTTGTTAGTATTGAATACCGCAGCATCTACGATACGGGTCTCTACTGTAAATATGCGAGGCGGAAATCTTAACTATGAAACGCATAAAAAAACCGGCCTACATGTAATTGCGATTGGTGGCCTAGCGCTATCGCGCGGCCTTACCCTTGAAGGTTTGGTAACGACTTATCTTCTTCGAAATGTTGGAGCATCGGATACTCTGATGCAGATGGCCCGCTGGTTCGGCTACAGGCCTGGGTATGAAGATTTGTGCAGAATCTATTTGCCCGAGGAGGCGGCGGAACACTACATGCATACCAACTTGGCAGTCGAAGAGCTACGAGCAGAAATTAATTATATGAAAGACTCGGGATTAACTCCCTATGATTTCGGTCTAAAAGTACGTCAAAGTCCGACAGGAATAAAAATTACTGCAGCAAATAAAATGCGATCCGCGTCGGAGATAAAACTAGCTGCGGATTTGTCTGGGCGGTTCATTCAAGGTCACGCAATATTCAATGATCAAGGGTTAAATCTTAAACACCGAGGAGCGATTTCTTCTTTTCTTTGCGGAATAGGTGCACCGTCTCGTGAGGCCAAGGGACGACCTTATTGGAAAAACATTTCTGGCGATAAAATCGTCAATTTACTCAAAGAATTTAGGTTTCCCGAAAAGGTCATCAACCTCACTCACATTAGCGGCACCAGTTCATTGCTTGGTGACTATATAAGCGATCGTCTTTCAGGTGAACTGTCAGAGTGGGATGTTGCGATTGCCAGTCGGAAAAAAGGCGAAGCTGGGATCCCTCCCGTTGAAAATCTTATGCAGGGACGCGAGTTGCATCCATCTCTTCGGACGGCGGCAATAATTGAAGGCCGTTTATATCGGTTTACGGGAACAAGTAACTCGGTGGGCGATCAAGATAGCGTCAAGATCGGGCTTGATAGTGAACTCATCAATCAAGCCGACAAAAGCAATAAGATAGTAGGTGACAAGACGAACAAATATTGTCGTGTCAGAGAGCGACCACTCATGATTATTTATCTCGTGGCGGTCAACAAAACATCCATACCCGGCTGCATGCTAGAAGATTACAGTGTATCGTTGGCATTTTGTTTGCCGCCAACTCAACAATTAGTTCGAGAACAAACTTATCAAGTAAATGAAATTTTCAGACGCTCGGTCATCCAGCCTTTCGAAGATGAAATTGACGATGACGCCGAAAAATTACTAGAAGGAGATGGTTAGATGCAGCCTTGGTCCGATATGAAGACGCCAGAAGGTAAGTATGGTTATACTGCAATCCTAGCAGATCCAGAACATCCATTCGATTTTTATTGGGGGCGAAATTTCAACGGCCAGTACGTCTTTAGATTTATGGGGAACTTCCCTCCCGATATTTGTGACGAAGCTCCAGTGATGTCGGGGATACAGACGGTTGCGGGCGTTGAAGCGGGGCGTTCACACATAACACTTGCGCTAGAATCTGGCGAGGATGCGAGCATATTCTATTATCTTTGCAAGAGCCTAATGGAGGCGACAAAGAAAATTAGCAACGGGTCTGATCTAGCCGCTGCCATAGTCGTACTAACTCATCTTGGACGTTGGCAGAATCTCTTAAAGAATCGGGGTTCAAAGCTTTTGTCGTTGAGTAAACAAATGGGACTGTTTGGTGAGCTGATGGTCCTTAAAGATATATTTATGGACAACCTTGAGGCCCGTGAAGCGGTCTCCTGTTGGACAGGTCCTTTGGGGGATGAGCAAGATTTTGGATATGGGAATAGTCTTGTAGAAGTTAAAACTTCGAGATCGACACGCGACAGAGAAATAGATATTTCATCGATCGCGCAGCTTGATACAGTTTCTGGCAGTATATCACTTATCTTTCAAACAATTGGTGTATTCGAAGATCAGCCGCCAAATTCTATTAGTCTTAATACGATAGTCGGTGAGCTTATGGAACGATTGTCAGCAGAGAGCCCTGACGCGTGTGAGCAATTTGGAATGCGCCTTGCGTTACTTGGATACGAAAACCATCCCGAATATGACAAGCATCATTTTTCACCGGTCTCTCGAAAGATTTTCTCGGTTGAAGGCGATTTTCCACGGATTGAATCCGCGGATGTCAGAAAGGGAGTCTCCAAATGTTCCTATAGCATACTTGTCGACAATTGTTTGTCGTTTGAACTAGAGGCGGACCTGGCTGTTAGCCGTATTTTGCATGATGTTGAAAGTGCTTCATTGAGCAGTATTGAAATACCTGTGGAAACTTTGGTGAAACTAGATGAATCTAACGAACTCGAGTTCAAATCTTCGCTGAGATATTGCTACAAGAAAAACGTTGCAGACAAGGTTATAGAACAAGTCGTCGTTAAAACTATTGCTGCTTTGGCAAACACTTTGGGTGGGAAGCTGGTCATTGGTGTTGACGACAAAAAGAATGTATTGGGCCTTGAAAATGACTATGGCACGTTGCGACAAATGGATCGCGATGGTTTCGAACTGCATATGTCATCTATATTGATCAATGCGTTTAACGAGGCATTCGTCGCTCAATACATCAATACAGAATTTCACGTTATTAACGGCAAGGAAATATGCGTAGTATTAGTTAAACGGTCGGAAGAGCTTCGGTTTGTGGAAGTCATAAATAAGTCAGGAGGCAAAGCTAAAAAGCTTTACGCGCGCGTAGGAAACTCCTCTCGCGAAATACCACCAGAGAGAATTCCAGAATACATCAAGAACCGATGATAGGGTAACCCCTCCAAATTTGAATCACTCGAACAATTCTGCGACTATTCTTGATATTTTATGTGCAAGGAGAGGTGGAACAGCATTTCCAACCTGTCTAAATTGTTCGGTTCGCGGACCTTCAAAAAAATAATTATCAGGAAAGGTTTGCAACCTAGCTGCCTCCCTCACGGTCAACGATCTACATTGCATTGGGACGGGATGGATATAGCTGTGTCCGTCTTTCGAAATATGGCTTACGACTGTGGTGGACGGATTATTTGCGACCTGCACACGAAATCTATCATTGAACTTATTTTTTTTCCAACTCTTGTGATCAGGATCAAGTTCGGTTGGAAAATCACGATCTCTCGGCGAGAGTTTGTTTTCCTCCCCAAATTTGGCCGCGAAATAGTAGCGCGCAAGATCACTCACCATGTGACCTCGCGTTACATGGTTTGGCGTGGAGATAAGCCGTTCGTCTCTAATCCAGTTTGCGAATTCTCTATTTAATATTAGATGAGGAGACGGCGGTTGCGCCGAAGACTGCCGCAGGTTTTCAATCACTTTTTTCGTAAATTTCCTGCTGAGGCCTGACTGCTTCGTAGCTATTTCAGCAACCACATTTTGCCAGTTTTCATTTGTGTTGTTCGATTTTGATAGGCCGCTGCGTAAGGCTGGGAGGTCCAAGATAGCTTCTCCAACAGACACGGTTACAATTTCCTTTTCCAGAAATCTGGGACGTTTATCACTATCTTCTCGAACCCCAAGTATTATTACACGGTGGCGTCGTTGGGGAATTCCATGATCCTCCGATCGGATTAGATAATCGGATGGCTTTAGATCCTGAAGAAGATTTCTATCTTCATTTTCCACCAAAGAATACAATCGATAGCCGAGCCCATTTGAGTTTTCACTTTTTAGGTCTTTGAAGATCAAATCAAAATACTTGGAGGACAACAAACCCTTTACATTTTCCATTACGAAAACCTTCGGGCAATGCTTGTGGATTATACGTAAATACTGCTTGTACAAATGGGCCCGAGCATCCTTACTTAGGTCATGCCCTTTATCGGTTCTATATTGCCAACGGCCGATTGTTGAATACGCTTGGCAAGGTGGTCCCCCCAAGAGCACCCAGTCTTTGCGATCGCCGAGAGTATTCTTCAGCTTTTCGTCAAGAATCTTATCGTCAGCTTCGACGCCTAGTTCGAGATGTAGAACCTTCTCGCTTGAAGCATCCCAAATGTCTTGTGTTTCATCAGTGAATGGCTCTGTTCTCAGACCCGCAATATATTCGTAGTAGCTATCCGGCGCCTTCCTATGTGGGAAATGCCTGAAGAAGGATCGAAGCCTCAGTGTCTTGTGTGCATGCAGATTCATTTCAGCTGCAATTGCTGTATCGAAAACCGGTTTACCTTGGTCGCGGCCAAGAGCCGAGAAACCCTCTCCCAAACCGCCGGGACCTGCAAAGATATCTACTATCGGGATTGGGTGTTTCACTTATAGTCTTTCCTAAACGACTAATTGGACATTTCAACATCGTTACCAGGTTTTAGTATATTTGTGCAAGGAAGTGCTGCTCGCAGGTCAGACCCAATCTCAGGACTTAACGTTGTCTGACGTCAGCGCCTATGGGTCCAAATAGGTTCATTTGCTAAGAGAGTGTTTGTTGCTCATCGTAACCACTGAGGAGTGGACGATGAGAAAGACAACGAAGAGCCCAGGCGAGAAGATCGTCAAAGATATTAAGCGCGCCACGCGCAAGCATTATTCATCCGAAGAGAAGATTAGGATCGTGCTGGACGGCTTGCGTGGCGAGGACAGCATTGCAGAGCTGTGCCGCCGTGAAGGCATATCTCAGGGCATCTATTACAAGTGGTCCAAGGACTTTATGGAAGCTGGTAAAAAGCGGCTTGCGGGTGACACTGCGCGTGCTGCAAACACTGACGAGGTGAAGGAACTTCGCCGCGAGGCAAAGGATCTCAAGGAAGTGGTTGCGGAG
>JAQWQJ010000111.1 GCA_029244725.1 Paracoccaceae bacterium | reverse complement strand
TACACGCGGTGCCGCAGACGGTTTGATAGTCTAATGAGACACTAAATGTGGATCGCACGTCCGATGGAATCCAGCACAGCTTCATGCATAGCCTCCGAGAGAGTTGGATGCGGGTAAATGATCCGAAGCAGGTGCTCATCTGTCGTTTCATGGCCCATTGCGGTTGCGAAACCTTGGATCAGCTCAGTCACTTCCGGACCGACCAAATGTGCGCCCAGAAGTTCTCCAGTCACCGCGTCAAAGATCGTTTTGACCAATCCGGCGGCTTCGCCCAATGCGACGGCCTTGCCATTGGCGTTAAAAGGAAAACGGCCGACTCGGATCGCGTATCCCGCATCCTTTGCAGCCTGTTCCGACAGACCGATACTCGCGACCTGCGGCTGACAATAGGTGCAGCCGGGAATGTGGGCTTTGTCAATGCCGTGGTCGATACCAGATGCAATGGCCTCGACACAATGGACCGCCTCATGCTCGGCCTTATGGGCCAACATGGGCGCGCCTGCGACGTCGCCTATGGCATAGATGCCTGCGACAGACGTCTTGCCAGCGCCAGAAGTGGCAATTCCAGCACTGGACGTTTTTACGCGCAGTTTTTCCAGCCCAAGATTTTCACTGTTTGGAACAACACCAACAGCCGAAATGACCTTCTCGAATACCTGGCTTTCTGGGAGGCCAGTCAGATTGACCCTTGCGCCTGATTTGGTCCGCTCCAGCTTGTCGATTTTAGTATTAGTCAAAACCTCGATCCCGCGCTTCTTGAACGCTGTGCGCACGAATTTCGCAATCTCGGGATCTTCTTGGGGGAGGATCTCGGGCAAAAGCTCGACCAGCGTTACTTTGGTGCCGAGTGCAGCATAAAATGAAGCGAATTCCGCGCCGATGGCACCTGAGCCAACGACAAGAAGGGATTTCGGTGCCGCCTCAGGTTTCATCGCTTCGAAATAGGTCAGGATTAGGTCACCGTCCGGCTCCAAGCCGGGCAGGACACGGGGCCGGGCACCAGTGGCAATGATGATATTTGCTGCGGTATAGTCGCCGTGTTCTTTGGTGTTACGGGGCTTTGGGTGGGAGGGCTCGACGGCTGGTTTGGTGGGTGTCTTGACGGTTATCTTGCCCGGTGCGGTAAGCTTTGCTTCGCCCCAGATCACATCAACCTTGTTTTTATTTAGAAGATGTCCAATCCCGCCATTTAATTGCGCCGAAACCTTACGGGAGCGGGCAACGAATGCGGGCACATTTGGCTTGACGGTGTCGATATCAACCCCATATTCACTAGCGTGTCGTGCAAGGTCCAGCACCTCTGCAGACCGAAGCAGCGCCTTCGTCGGAATGCAGCCCCAGTTTAGGCAGATACCGCCCAGATGCTCACGCTCGACGATCGCGGTTTTCAGCCCCAGTTGTGCGGCGCGAATGGCGGCGACATAGCCGCCGGGTCCCGCACCAATGACAATAAGGTCGTAGTCGGTCTTAGCCATGCTCAGAAACGCCTTTTAGTGATTTGATTTTTGCCAATGCCGCGGCTTCGATCGCCGTGGGCGTGATACCAAAATGCTCAAACAGTTCGGGCGCTGGTCCGGAAGCGCCAAACCCCGGCATGCCGATGATCTGGCCGTTCTCCCCCAGATATTTGTGCCACCCAAGCTCACCTGCAGCTTCGATTGCGATGCGTGGCACTGTACCCAGAACAGCCCTCCGGTAATCTGCGCTTTGCTTATCAAACAGTTCCCAGCAAGGCAGGGACACTACAGCAGCAATCACGCCTTTGGTCGCAAGGCTTTCTTGCGCGGCGACGGCAAGCGACACCTCAGAACCGGTTGAGATCAATGTTATATCGCGAGCGGACCTTTCAGTATCCCCAAGGACGTATCCTCCACGACGGCCTGCCCCCTCCAGCGTGGAGTTCGTTCGAAGCGTTGGTAAGCCTTGGCGCGATAGTACAATCGCGGTGGGTCCGTCTGTCCGTTCCAGTGCATGTGCCCAAGCTTCGGCTGTTTCCACCGCGTCGGCCGGACGGAACACATCCAGATTTGGCGTGGCCCGCAGCATTGCCAGAGTTTCGACGGGCTGATGCGTTGGGCCGTCCTCGCCCAGACCGATACTGTCGTGGGTCAGAACATAAATCACGCGAAGCCCCATCAGGGCCGACAGGCGGATTGAGGCATGCATGTAATTGGCGAAAACAAGGAATGTACCGGCGTAAGGGACCGTGCCGCCATGCAAGGCGAGCCCGTTCATTATCGCACCCATGGCATGTTCACGGACACCAAAGTGGATGAACCTATTCTCCAATGTCGCTGGTGTCATTGCGCGCGTGTCTGCGGTCTTGGTGTTCACCGAACCTGTCAGGTCTGCTGATCCGCCGACAAGCGCGGGGATCGCAGCGGTCAGCACCTCCAGCGCCTTGCCGGAAGCCTGACGGGTGGCCATGTGTGGCGCCTCCAATGCCATTTTCCGGGAGTGCTCTTGCAGCGCGTTCTGCCAGCCCTTTGGTAGTTCGGCAGAAATGTGGTCTGCGAATGCGCCCCGCATTTGTGAGGCGTCAAGCCTGGCGGCCCAAGCCTGCAGCTCCGCTGCGCCACGTGCGCCGATCTCAACCCATGCTTTTCCAACATTTTCGGGCACAACGAAAGGTGCATGCGGCCAATTCAGATTTTCCCGCGTCGCAGTGATTTCTTCTGCGCCAAGTGGTGATCCATGCGATGCGGAGGTACCAGCCTTTTTGCTGGCCCCAAACCCGATGGTCGTTTTGCAGGCGATCATTGAAGGCAACGGGGAGGTCTCTGCTGCGCGCAGGGCTCTGGCTATCTCGTCAGGGTCATGCCCGTTAATTGCTTGGCAATGCCAGCCGGAGGCCTCGAACCGTTTAATTTGATTATCGCTACAAGTGAGGTCGAGTGAACCATCGATCGAAATCGCATTGTCGTCAAAGAGCACTGTCAACTTGGAGAGGCGGTGATGCCCGGCAAACGAAATCGCCTCGTGTGAAATTCCTTCCATCAGACAACCGTCGCCCGCGATG
>JAQWQJ010000101.1 GCA_029244725.1 Paracoccaceae bacterium | reverse complement strand
GTTCCAAAGGCCCAATTTGGACTATATTTGAAGGAATGTGAGTGGCGTTTTAACAACAGTGACCCGTCAGTGCAATTATCACAGCTAAGACAATGGGTTAAGAAGTATTTGAACTAGTTATCTGGGTCAGCCCCAAAAACTAATAAGGCAGGCATACAGGTATGGGAGCGAGCTTTCGAGGCACGTTCGTCATCTCCTGGTCACAAACAGAAGTAGACGGTCAAAAGGCCGCAACACTTCAGGCGCTCACCACTGGATCAGTGTGGTCGTGGCGCGGCGAGGCAGTACGTGTGGATGGACCGCACGGAGTGCTGAGTCTGAGTGGCGCTATCGGAGAGGCAGAAACCAGAGCACGCGCAGCCAAGGCTGTACGACGACTGGTAGGAGCAGCGGTTTCGGGGATGCCCGGTCCGCTTCAGAACATCGACGCCGATTGGCACGAGGACGAAAGCTCGTTCATTGTGACCGACGGGCGCGCGACTTACACCGTTACGATTATTGAATTGGGCGAAAGCGGCGCACGGCTGCTGATGTTCGTGGATGATATTCCTCCTCGAGAAAAAGATCTGTGGATTGTGCATCACACGGTTTCGCAAAAAGAATTGACCCGAAATGTTGGCGACGCCGGCGGTGTGATTTGTTTTACGCCCGGCACGATTGTCGACACGCTGGATGGCCGGATTCCTGTTGAACACCTGCAAGAAGGCGATTTGGTTCTGACCAAGGACAATGGCCCACAGGAAGTGCAATGGATCGGACGACGCCGAATGACTGGCGCACGTTTGTTCGCGATGCCTCAGCTACGGCCAATTCGCATTCGCGCTGAATCTTTGGGCGTATTGCGCCCAGATCAAGAATTGTTGGTATCCCCCGAACACCGCATGTTGGTGAAAGGCCCGTTGGCACAAGCATTGTTCAATACGCCAGAAGTTTTGGTTTCGGCCAGCGAATTGGTGAACGGCAAGGATGTCTTTATTGATCATGCTCTGAAGGAAGTGACTTATATTCACGTTCTTCTTCCCCAACACGAGGTGGTTTGGGCAAACAACGTCGAAACCGAAAGCTTCCATCCGGCCTCAGCGTCATTGACAGCCCTTGATGATGCAGATCGTGAACGATTGCTGCACTGGATGCCTCAGATCGGGCAGGACCCGAACTATTATGGGGATTATGCGCGTCGAAATTTAACGACCGCAGAGGCCGCTATATTGGGGCACGAGGCGGCGTAAGTATTTGGGGGCCAGCCCCCAATCCCCCGAGGTATTTTTGGCAAGATAAAGAGATGTTGACTCTGATGTTTGTAGCGCTATAAGCGCGGCTTCATTGGTGTTGGTGGGCCCTGCAAAGGTAACCCTGTCATTCCGGCAAAATCCGGGAAGAGGACAACGCCCTTCGAAACCTTAAACGAAGGAGATCAGCAGATGACAAAAAGAACTGCTGCCAAGTACAAAATTGACCGCCGGATGGGCGAGAACATCTGGGGCCGTCCAAACTCACCAGTAAACCGTCGTGAATATGGCCCAGGCCAGCACGGTCAACGCCGTAAAGGCAAACTGTCGGACTTTGGTCTGCAGTTGCGCGCCAAGCAGAAGCTTAAAGGCTACTACGGCGACCTGACTGAAAAGCAATTCCGTCGCATTTATGGCGAAGCTGAGCGTGTAAAAGGCGATACAGGTGAGAACCTGATTGGTCTGCTCGAGCGCCGTTTGGACGCTGTAATTTACCGCGCCAAATTCGTTGCAACGATGTTTGCTGCACGTCAGTTCGTGAATCACGGTCACGTCACTGTAAACGGCAAGCGCGTCAACATCCCATCCTACCGCGTTCAGGAAGGCGACGTGATCGCAGTCCGCGAAAAATCGCGTCAGATCGCGGTTGTTCTTGAGGCGACTCAACTGCCAGAGCGTGACGTTCCTGACTATATCGAAGCCGATCATGGCAAACTAAGCGCGACGTTCACGCGCACGCCTGGTCTTTCGGATGTGCCGTATCCGGTTCTGATGGAACCAAACCTCGTCATCGAATACTACGCTCAGAACTAAGTTTCCGAGCACACCGAGTTTGAGGGGCCGTTCCACAAGGAGCGGCCCTTTTTCGTTGCGCAAATGCCACGAGTGGCGCGGTGGCTGCGACCAATACGCGAAAGCGCGGCTCTTAGCTTTTCTAAGGTTTTCAGGGTCTGTATGAGGTGACCGTGAGTTTAAGAGGGTATCATGAGTAAGATTAAGCCTCAGCCCGGCATCATGGACATCGCGCTTTATAAGAGCGGCGAAGCCAAGATCGCGGGAAAGTCCGAAGTTTTGAAACTGTCGGCGAATGAAAACCCCTATGGCCCCTCGGATTTGGCCAAAGAGGCATTTGCGCGAACATCAGCGTCTTTGCATCGCTATCCTGCTACCGATCATGCGGGGCTGCGCGCTGCAATCGCTGAGACCTATGGTGTGGACGGCGATAAGATCATCTGCGGAGTCGGTTCGGACGAGGTGTTGCAATTCATCACCCAAAGCTTTGCGGGCCCGGGGGACGAGGCAATCTACACTGAACACGGGTTTTCGATGTATCCGATCCTTGCAATGGCTGCAGGTGTGAAACCGATTTGTGTGGCGGAAACGGATCGTCGGGTTGATGTGGACGCTGTTTTAGCAGCGATCACGGCGAAAACGCGGATCGTGTTTATCACCAACCCTGGCAATCCGACCGGAACCGTTTTGAGCAAAGTCGAATTGACGCGACTAGCGAAAGGCATTCCTGAGAGCGCTTTGTTGGTTCTGGATGGCGCTTATGTCGAGTTTGACGAAGGCTTTGATGGCGGTATTTCTTTGGTCGAAGCGCACACGAACGTCGTGATGACGCGGACGTTCTCAAAGGCCTACGGCTTGGGTGGGCTGCGCATCGGTTGGGGATACGCCCCCCGTGAAATTATTGATGTTCTGAATAGGGTCCGTCAGCCGTTCAATCTTTCACCCACTCAATTGGAAACCGCAGAAGCCGCCGTTATGGATCAAGAGTGGCTACGGAAATGCGTCGATAGTAACACTAAGAACCGCGAATGGTTGGTGAACGCCTTGCGTGATATCGATGTCGAGGTTGACAACAGTCGATCAAACTTTGTGCTTGCGCGATTTTCATCCGAGGACGAGGCCGCCAATTGTGATGCTGCCCTGCGCGAAGATGGTATTATCGTGCGCCGCGTTGGTGGCTATGGCTTTCCAAATGGCCTGCGGATTACCGTAGGTGACGAAAGTGCTTGTCGGCGGGTGGTTCACTCGATCGGTCAGTTTAAGGGAGATCGTTGATGGCTCAGGTTTATGACCGTGTCGCGCTAATTGGGTTAGGGTTGATTGCGTCGTCAATGTATTGGGCGATCAAGCGTGGCGGATTGGCTGGCGAAGTCGTTGGATTTGCGCGATCATCGGAATCGCGAGAAACCGCACGGGAAATCGGATTGTGCGACCGTGTATGTGATACGGCCATTGAGGCAGTTGAGAACGCTGATTTGGTGGTTCTCTGTGTGCCCGTCGGCGCGATGGAGGCCGTTGCCGCCGAAATTTCCCCCTATTTAAAACAAGGGGCGACTGTTTCGGATGTCGGTTCTGTTAAGAAAGCCGTGATTGAGGCTGTGTTACCGCAACTGCCAGATCATGTGCATTTTATCCCCGCGCACCCGCTTGCAGGAACTGAGCATTCAGGTCCTCGATCAGGTTTTGCTGAGCTATATGACAATCGTTGGTGCATTCTGGTGCCGGAGGGCGCGGATGCCGCCGCGACGGATCAACTGCGACAGCTTTGGGAAGGTATGGGCGCGAACGTCGAAGAGATGGACGCCGAGCACCATGACCTAGTGTTGGCGGTGACGTCCCACACACCGCACTTGATTGCCTACACGATGGTTGGCGTGGCGGATGATTTACGCCGCGTGACGGATAGCGAAGTGATCAAATACTCGGCTGCAGGTTTTCGAGACTTCACGCGAATTGCCGCGTCGGACCCAACCATGTGGCGCGATGTATTTTTGACCAACAAGGAAGCAACGCTCGAAATCCTCGGGCGGTTTACTGAAGAGCTGTTTGCTTTGCAGCGCGCGATCCGCACTGGTGACGGGCAAATGTTGCATGATTATTTCACGCATACCCGCGCTATTCGGCGTGGTATCATCGAGGCTGGTCAAGACACTGACGCACCGGATTTCGGACGCGGCGTGGCCCAGTCAGGCGATGGCACGGAAGACTAGGAAGTTCTTGGGGGCGCTGCCCCCTTGAGCTAGCGCTCAATTCCCCCGAGGTATTTTCGGCAAGATAAAGCTTAAGGAAGTTGAAGTCTGGGGGCGTCGCCGATCATAAGAGGGCCAAGCCAGATTTTGCCATTAACGAAGTCAAAAGGCAGATCGAGCGTTTCGGGATTGCCAGATAACCCCGAAATAAGACTTAGAGTGATATCAATTTGATTTAAGGCGCGCTGTGACAGGCGACCGGTTTGACGTTCTGCCGCTATAAGTTCGCGCCAATTGCGTAGCTTGAGCGTAACGCGCCCGACGGGCGTGCCAGCTGTCCCAATTTCAACATCGCCTGCGGCGGCGATACTTAGGCCATTCCATTGAGCTTCGGCCAGATGGATCGTGATACTTTCGGGTTGGAGCTGTGTCGTGTGAGCAAGATTTATGGGCCCAGAAAGCTGTACCTCAAGATCAACGGTGATACGGTCGATCGCATTGTTTGTATCGCTCTCAATCCACCCGGGCAACGCACCCTTTAGGCCACGCGCGTCGAGGGCCAAGCGGTAAGTGTTGGGGTGCGCGGTGGCTTCAGCTGAGATTTGGGCCACGTCTATGCCTAACGTGCGGTCATCCGTCGTTTCCAGCTTGAAGTCTTCGGCCACTAAAATGAAGCGCTCGGGCGTGACGGTGTTGAGATCCTCAATCTCAAGGCTGGCGCGCAGATCTGACGTCGTGACGCCGATTTCACGAGTTGAAGTCTTGATGGTTTGCTCATTCGCTAAAACAGCGATCAAATGCTTGGCGTTATAGCTTAGACGGAACAACTGCAGGAAAGGCGTTTCCCAGATCACGCCGACATCTGGATCGCCTAGGCGCGGGGCGGTCAGCGTAGTGTCGAGCCGGTTGGGAAACCCTTTAACCGTAAGATCCGAGAAATCAGCAACCCAGCCGCCACTTCGACGGTTATCAAACCATCCTTCAATGGCAGCCTTTTGAACGCTGGCGCTCCAAAACCAATATCCCGACCATGCAATGGCTGCCACAATTACTAAAATAGCAAGTCGCTTCATTTTGAGCCCTTTGGGAGTTTGAGTCTGCAAATTTGGATCGTACCTAAATGCAATTTCCGGTTCCCACAATTCGCTTTGCACATTAGGTGGGGTAGTGACGTAGCGGATTGCAGGGACGAGATTATGACACTTTGGGTTTTCGGCTATGGTTCGCTGCTTTGGAATCCCGGATTTGTGCCGGTTGAAAAGGAAATTGCGACGCTACAGGGCTATGCGCGCAGTTTTTGCATGCGCTCTATCCATCACCGCGGAACGGAAGAAGATCCGGGTCTGGTGCTGGCATTGGATAAGATTGCTGACAGCAACTGCGACGGCATGGCATTTCGCGTGAAATCTGGCGAAGAAGATCAAGTGCTGGGCGAACTGCGAGAGCGAGAGCTGATATCCTCGGCCTATTATGAGGACCGGGTGTCACTGGACTTGAAGAGCGGCAATCAGATCGAAGCAGTGGCCTATATCATTGACCCTGAGCATGTTCAGTACTGTTCACTTGAATTGGAAACGCAGGCGCAAATCATCGCATCGGCGGTTGGTGGTCGCGGCCCGAACCACGAATATTTGTTTAATACCGCTGATCACTTGAACGAAGTCGGTCTGGAAGATGCCGATTTAAACTGGTTGAGCCGTCGTGTACGTGCTTTGATGGGTTAGCGCTTGGCTTATCCTTTGGGTTTGCCTATTCTCCGGCGCGAAGAAACCAGGCTTGGGAGAGCACTGAAATGAGCCTTCTGGAGCCAGAGGTAAAAGCGCAGTTTTCTCAGCCAATTCGCCAGATTTTGCTGATGTTGATCGTTTTGGGTTTGACGGCCGCACTTGTTGTGCTGGCGTATCCCAGTGTGGCGCCGGTATTCTTGGCGAACCCTTGGTTGAACGGCGTGATTATCGGCGTTTTCTTCATCGGTGTCCTAGCATGTTTCTTTCAAGTTGCTCAGTTGTCTTCATCAGTGCGTTGGATTGAGGGATTTGCGGCCGAAACACCCGGGCATGAGCTGACCAAAGCGCCCCGTTTGTTGGCACCACTGGCAGCGCTACTGCGTAGCCGTGGACGTCAATCGCAGATTTCGTCAAGTTCGTCGCGGTCCATTTTGGATTCGGTCGTGTCGCGTATCGAAGAAGTGCGCGATATCACGCGTTACATTGTTAACACATTGATTTTCCTTGGTTTGCTCGGAACTTTCTATGGTCTGGCCACGACAGTTCCTGCACTGGTTGATACGATCAGAAACCTTGTGCCTGAAGATGGCGAAAACGGAGTTGAAGTTTTTTCGCGACTGATGGCGGGGCTTGAGTCGCAACTTGGGGGCATGGGGATTGCCTTTGCGTCTTCGTTGTTGGGCTTGGCTGGATCGCTTGTCGTGGGGCTGCTTGAGCTCTTTGCTGGTCACGGTCAAAACGCCTTTTACCGCGAGCTTGAAGAGTGGCTGTCGTCGATAACACGCCTTGGGTTTGCCAGCGGAGACGGGGAAACTTCGCCTGAACAAGGGGCTATGGTCGTGATGGCCGATCATTTGTGGCAACAGATGGAAATGTTGCATTCGATGATCGCGCGCTCTGACGAAAACCGGAACGCAGCCGATGCGCGGCTAGAACAATTGATGGCCTCGATGGATCGGATGACGGACCGTATGCGCGCCGACGATAGCGAAACTTTGCTGACGCAGGTGGTCGAAGGGCAATCTCGTCTGATCACAGCTTTGGAAAAGGGTTCCGTTGGCGGTGATATGGACGCGGAAAGCCGCCTACGCCTGCGAAGCATGGACCAGCAATTGTTGCGCATTCTCGAAGAGCTTTCGGCTGGCCGCCAAGAGGCCATGGCCGAGCTACACAACGACATTTCCGCCCTTAACCGAAGCCTCCAACAGCTTGCGCCCAATCGCGGCCCCTTTAGCGAGGGCTGAGCATGGCGTTAAACCGCCGCACGGGTAATCGTTTTCAAGCGTCGATCTGGCCGGGTTTTGTAGACGCGATGACGGGTCTGTTGTTGGTCTTGATGTTCGTCTTGACGATTTTCACGGTGATCCAGTTCGTTCTGATGGAGACCATCTCCGGTCAAGAAGACGAAATGTTTGAACTTTCTGCCGAGGTTTCTGCCCTAGCCGATGCGCTGGGGCTTGAGCGTGATCGCACGGCGACATTAACGTCTGAAGTTGGTTCGCTGACGATCAGCTTGGACGATGCAGAAGCCCAAGCTGCAGCGCAATCGGTGATGATACTTTCCCTGCGCAGCGATCTTGCCCAGCAGACGGAAGCGTTGAATGAAGCGAATTCTCAGATCACAGCGTTCGAGGATCAAGTGGCTGCATTGCTATCTGAGCAAGCGAGTAATCTAGGAGCTATAGCAACGCTTGAGGCGTCTGAGGCTGAGCTGCTGTCTGAGCAAGAAGCGCTTAACTTGGCGCTGGTTACCGCGCGATCCGAAATCGATGCACAGGTGGAACAGGCGCGTCTTGCTGCAGCGCGGGAAGAGGCCTTGCAAGCGTTGATTGCTGATCTTGAAAGCGAAAACCTCAGCGTGAACGACAGTCTTGCGGCTGCTCTTGCTTCGTTGAATGACGAAGAAACAAAGGTTCAATTGCTAAGCCAAGAACTATTGGCAACAATGGCCTCACTTGAGGAAACCTCGGCGGCATTGGCAGAAGAAGAACAAGCCAAACTGGCAGAGCAAGCTGCGTTGTTGGCGCTTCAGGCAAAGCTGGCCGATACCGAAACCGCGCTGAGCGAAGAAGAAAAGGCGCGCCTAGCGGAAGCTGCATCAGCGGAAGCGTTGCGCGAACGCCTAAAGAACGCCCAATCCGAATTGACGGCCATGACTTTGGCATTAGAGGCCAAGCGTAAAGAGGCTGAAGATACGCTGACACTGTTGGCCGCGGCGAAATCAGCCGAGGATGGGCTAAACGCAAAACTGGCTGCTGCATTGCTTGCCAATGCTGAGTTGGACTTGAAGCTGCAGGAAACGCAATCTTCACTTGAGGATGCCGAGACAGCACAAGAAAACGCTGGATCGCAACTGACCACAATCGAAGCGGCTTTGGCGCAAGCCCTGATTAACGTCAACAAAGGCACGGACGAAACCGCGCTCGTTCAAGCGAAGCTGGATGAAGCACTGTTTGAGCTTTCCCGCGCGCAGGATAGAATGCGGTCTTTGGTGCGTCAGTTGGCGGCACTTCGCACCCAAGTTGAGCAAAATGAAGAAACGCTCGGCGACCTGACATCGCGCTATGAAGACGAAAAGAACGCCCGCGTAGCCGCTGAACTTGCCATTTCGCAAGCCGGTGTTGATCAATCCGAATTGACAGAACTGC
The DNA here is from genome assembly GCA_029244725.1 of Paracoccaceae bacterium. Taxonomy (GTDB): domain Bacteria; phylum Pseudomonadota; class Alphaproteobacteria; order Rhodobacterales; family Rhodobacteraceae; genus JASMHC01. Next base: position 12,639 of record JAQWQJ010000101.1, on the reverse strand, counting down.
TGGCTCAGACCCAGACGGCCGCCGATCTTGCGAATGAAACGGCTGCCCGCGCGTTGGCCGCGCAAGAAGCTGCAGAAACCCGTGTTGGCGCGCTTAGGGGCGAAGCCGCGCGTCTTCAGGACGAATTATCGACTGCGCAGCAGATATCTGGCGAGGCTACAGGCAAGGTTGGAGATCTTGAACTTGCATTGGCAAGAGCGCTTGCTGAGCGTGAAAACTTGACCTCGGATCACAGCGATCTTGAAGTCCAACTGGCGGCAGCTCTAGCGGCTAAGTTATCTGCCCAAGCAGGACTTGAACAGCTCAGGTCAAGCGAAACCAATCAAGCGCAAACTCTCCGCACGCTAGAGGAAGAACTGGCCAAAGCGCTTGAAGCCAAACTTGCCGCAGAAGCTGCGGCGAATGAGGGCAGTGATGCTTTGACGTCTGCCGCAAGGGACATCGCCGTTCTTCGCGAAAAGCTGGCGCAAGCGTTGTTGCGCAGTGAGCTTAGCGAAGAGGAAATTGCCGAGAAACTGACGGCGGCTGAGCGCAATGCTGCGCTTCTCAAGATTGCCCAAGAAGAGCTGAGCACCGCCGCCGAAAAGACAGCTGAGCAGCAACGCGATTTGGCATTATTGAACGCACAAGTGTCCGACCTCAGAACCCAAATGGGCCGCCTGCAATCATTGATCGACGATTCTGAAGCTAAGGATATCGCAAGCCAAGTTCAGATCACGAACCTGGGTAGCCGGCTTAACACAGCGTTAACCCGCGCGGCTGCTTCAGAGCGACGATTGCGCAGGCTAGAAGAAGAGAACAGCGCGCTATTGGCGGCTGAAAAAGAGCGGCTGGAGGCCGAAAACGAAGCGCTTGAAAAATACCGCTCTGACTTTTTTGGCAAACTACGTGACCTAGTCGGCGACCGCGAAGGCGTTCAGATCGTTGGCGACCGTTTCGTGTTTTCGTCTGAGGTCCTATTCTCATCCGGCGAGGCAGAGCTGTCGGAAGAAGGCAAAAACGAAATTGCGAATATTGCTGATTTGCTGAACGAAATCTCGGTGCAAATCCCATCCGAAATCGATTGGATTATTCGCGTAGATGGCCATACCGACAACATCCGTATGCTACCGGGCGGCGATTTTGCGGACAACTGGGAGCTAAGCCAAGCAAGAGCACTGTCGGTCGTTCGCGATCTTGTTGTTGAACACGGAATGAAGCCCAACCGTCTTTCGGCCAATGGTTTTGGACAATACCAACCGCTAAACCCGGCAAACAACGCCGAGGCGCGCGCACAAAATCGCCGGATTGAGTTGAAGCTTACCGAAAGATAATCAGGGCAGGGACGCAAAAAAGAATTGCCCATCTCCAAAATGATAGTAAGTACTCACTATCAAATTTGGAGAATCTTCCATGCGGAACTTACTATCAAAACTAATGGGCTCGGCGTTGGCCATGCCGGCGCTGTTTGTACCTACAGCGATAATGATCATTTTTTCAGTGTTTTCACTGACAGCGCCAAATGACCAAACACGCATTCTATCGGCTTTCGAATTGGGCATCGTCAACAATGACAAGGGTGCCCCTTTCCCGCCAATCGTTGTCTCCGAACGCTTATTGCAAGGCGTGACAGCAAATTTGCCGTTAAATCTTGTAGACTTGGAAACACGAGAGCGGGCAGAAAAATTGGTAGAACAGGGCGAAATCGGTGCAGCCTTGATATTTGGAGAGGATTTCTCGGCCAACGCGATCAAAGGAGAGCAGGTCGGATTTGAAATTCTAAGTTCGCAGCACTTAACAATTGCCGAGGTCCAGGTTGTTGGTCAGTTGAAAGCGGTTTTGCCTGCAGCCATGTCGGCCGGCGTAGCCAGCATCCAATTAGCAATGGCAAAAGGTGAAATGCCTACAGGGGAAATGGCAGTTGTGGCGACTGTCAACGACCTTGCGGTTGCTTCTGCTCCGGCATCAATGAGCGCTCCGTTTGTGATGCTCTACACAACTTGGTTGGCGGCTCTGGCGGGTGCAATTTTGTTGTTCATTGCGGCGAAGACGACCTTAATTGGCAAAGAGACTGCGATCGTATCAACACTGTTACCAATCGCGACCACGGGGTTATCATCTTTCATGCTATCAATGGTCGTTGGGTCAACGGTCGCGTGGGGTCTTGCCTTTGAAATTTGGCCAGTGGTCTGGGTCTCGGCGCTTGCGCTTACGTGGCTGTTCAACGGGTTGATTTCTGTTTTCACTATCGCCAGCTTGGTCCTTTGGCTTCCAATCGCTTTTTATCAATCTGCAATTGGCGGTGTAATGAGCCCGCGTAGCGCTGCACCTGAGTGGATGTCTTTCCTTCCGGATTGGATAGAATTCGAGGCGCTTGGCGCATCTTACCGAGGTCTGATCCATGGCGTCGATATGGGGTATCCAACTACAATGATGTCCACCTTCGCGGTGATCGGTTTGATCCTTATCTGGAGCAAGGCGCTGTTCCTCGATAGAAAAGCTGCATGAGCAGTTTTGAAAACGATACCTACACCGCAATAGCCAACGCGGTTGCACTGGAAGAGGGCCGCCTGTCGCCGAAAAAACGACTGGCGGTCTTCGCTGCCGTCGAGTGTTTCGCCGAGCTTGGGTATGAGGGCACATCGACCAAAATGATCGCCGACAGGGCAGAAATTGCTGAGGCCACAATTTTTCGACATTTCGGCACTAAAAGTCAGCTATTGATGCGGATCGCTGAACCGGTTGTGAAGCACTTGTTGGCCCCTGCCGTCCATCAAGAAGCCGAAGCGCTAATGGCCCAACACAAAGGCAACCTAAAAGAAATTGCCCGTGCAATCCTGAAATCCCGTTTGGCGTTTCTTAGGCTATATGAACCTTTGGTGAAAATCCTGTTGCAAGAGATTTTAGTGAATGAAGATCTTCGAGTGATGATTATCACTCAAGTAGCGCCAGTGATTAAGCGTGCATCTGGCAACATCATGGCGAACAGTTCTGGCCCGCTTCCCGAACATGAACGGATGATGCGCAGCATTGTATCATTGTTGCTGGGATACTTTTTTCATCGATCATTCTTACAGCCAGATCGTGAATGGGACGACGACGGCGAAGTTGACTTTCTCGTTAACTTGGTCTTCCACGGGTTTGGGTTCGATCCAATTGAAAAGCGCCCCTAAATCGGGGCGCTTTGCTTTATTCTATTCCGCGGTAAGCAGCGGAGGCTTTTTCTTGCCTTCGATTTTGGGTTTTTCAGGTCCAGACATCTGCAAGTCCAGTTTGCCGTCTTTGACACCGACCTTCACCAATCCACCCTTCAAGAGCTTGCCGAATAGCAGTTCCTCGGCGAGTGGTTTCTTGATGTGCTCTTGAATGACGCGGCCAAGTGGACGTGCACCCATTTTAGAGTCGTAACCGCGATCCGCGATCCATTCTGCCGCTGGTCGGGAGAGTTCGATCGAGACATTGCGATCCATCAATTGGGCCTCAAGCTGAAGAACGAACTTCTCAACCACTTGTAAGATCACCTCTTTTGGAAGGCTGCCAAAACCAATCACTGCGTCCAGTCGGTTGCGAAATTCAGGCGTGAAAGTCCGCTCAATAGCTGCGGTGTCTTCACCCTCACGTTTATCGCGACCAAAACCTATAGCCTCTTTCGCTTGTTCAGACGCTCCGGCGTTTGACGTCATGATCAGCACGACATTGCGGAAATCGGTAGTCCGGCCGTTGTGGTCGGTCAGTTTACCGTGATCCATGACCTGCAACAAAATGTTGAACACGTCGGGATGCGCTTTTTCAATTTCGTCTAGCAGAAGCACGCAATGCGGGTTTTGGTCGATCCCGTCGGTCAGCATGCCGCCTTGGTCGAAACCGACATATCCAGGAGGCGCACCGATCAGACGACTGATCGCGTGCTTTTCCATATACTCAGACATGTCAAAGCGCAGCAATTCTACGCCCAACGTATCAGCGAGCTGTTTAGCAACCTCGGTTTTACCGACACCGGTTGGGCCGGAAAACAGGTAATTGCCGATAGGTTTCTCGGGTTCACGAAGGCCAGCGCGCGATAGTTTGATGGCGCTCGAAAGTGCCTCAATCGCTTGCTCTTGTCCAAACACGACGCGTTTCAGAGACTTTTCGAGATCTTTAAGAACCTCTGCATCGTCCTTGGACACATTCTTTGGTGGAATGCGCGCGATTTTAGCGACCACGGCCTCGATCTCTTTAACGCCGATGGTTTTGCGTCGCTTGCTTTCAGGGACAAGATGTTGTGCTGCGCCAGCTTCGTCGATCACATCGATAGCCTTGTCCGGCAATTTGCGGTCATTGATGTAACGGGCTGACAATTCGACCGACGCTTTGATTGCGTCAGCGGTGTATTTGACGCTGTGATGCTCTTCAAAATAAGGCTTAAGACCGCGTAGAATTTTTACGCTGTCATCAATCGAAGGCTCACTAACATCGATCTTCTGGAAGCGCCGAGATAGCGCGCGGTCTTTTTCGAAATGCTGCCGGAATTCTTTATATGTGGTTGAACCCATCGTGCGCAGCTTGCCGCCCTGAAGCGCAGGTTTAAGCAGGTTTGAGGCATCCATTGCGCCGCCGGACGTTGCACCTGCACCGATAACAGTGTGGATTTCATCAATGAAAAGTACAGCATCGGGGTGATTTTCAAGCTCAGTGACGACCGCCTTGAGACGTTCCTCAAAATCACCGCGATAACGGGTGCCAGCCAAAAGCGCGCCCATGTCCAAAGAATAGATAGTCGTTTCTGCAAGGATCGCAGGCGTATCGCCCTTGGTGACTTTGTAGGCCAAGCCTTCTGCGATTGCAGTTTTGCCGACGCCGGGATCGCCAACAAGCAGCGGGTTGTTTTTGCGCCGACGACAGAGAACCTGAATGCAACGCTCAACCTCAGAATCGCGGCCAATCAGCGGATCAACGTCGCCTTCGCGTGCCTTGGTGTTCAAGTCGACGCAATATTTGGCCAAAGCGCTTTCCTTGGTCTCAGTGTTGGCGTCGCCGTCAACGGTCGCGTGTTCTTCGGTTTCATCATCCGCGCCTTGAACAGATCGGTTTTCACCGTAACTTGGGTTCTTCGCGACACCATGAGCAATGAAATTAACCGCGTCGTAGCGCGTCATTTCCTGTTCTTGAAGGAAATAGGCGGCGTTCGATTCACGCTCGGCGAATATGGCGACCAGCACGTTGGCGCCCGTCACCTCGGTCCGGCCAGAGGACTGAACATGGATTGCCGCCCGTTGAACAACGCGCTGAAATGCGGCTGTTGGAACGGCTTCAGAACCTTCGACGTCTGTGACCAAATTGGACAGGTCGTCCTCGATGTAATCGACAAGGCTTTTCTTGAGGTCATCCAAATCCACATTGCAGGCTTTTAGGACGTGAATCGCGTCAGGTTCTTCCAAAAGGGCCAAAAGCAAATGCTCTAATGTTGCGAATTCATGGGCACGGGAATTTGCCAATCCCAATGCTGAATGAATGGCCTGCTCTAATGTGTTCGAAAATGAGGGCACTTTGCGCGCTCCTTCCATTGGTGTTGAGGTGGGGCAGGTCGTACCTAACCCCTCTTTGTTAAACTTTGGTCCTTCTGAGGAAACCTTCAAGGGTTATTTTGCTTCAATCTGTCGTGAAGCTGGTCACAATTTGTTAGCAGATTGTGTATTTGGCTTTCAAAACGTGTCTTTTGCCTGCCGAACACGGGCGAAAACAGCCCCTGCATCAGCGCCTTTTAAGCCAACACTTTCTTGCACTTCGGTCATATGCCCCCGCAAAAATGGGTTGGTGGCCAGTTCTTCGGACAACGATGACGGAACTGTCGGTTGACCCTGCCTGCGCGCTTGTTCAATTTTTTTCACACGCGTGACCAAATCGGGATTGCCGGGCTCAATCGTCAGCGCAAATCTGCCGTTGGCCATCGTGTATTCGTGACCGGAATAGACGATCGTGTCCTTAGGCAGCGCCATCAACTTTTGAAGACTTTCCCACGCAATTGCTGCATCGCCCTCAAACAATCGCCCACAGCCCAAGGCCATAAGACTGTCTGCCGTAAAAACGGCCTGTGCCTGAGGGATGTGAAAGGCAATGTGACCTACGGTGTGCCCGGAAACGTCGATCACCGTGGCCGCTGCGTCGCCGATCTGCAGCTCATCGCCTTCGGAAAGGGCAATGTCCAACGGTGGCAATCTATGCGCGTCAGCCTTTGCGCCAACAACAGTAGCACGGTGTTCGGTCAGGATGCCGCCGAGACCGTCGACGTGATCAAAATGGTGATGGGTCAGTAAAACCATATCCAGCGACCAACCACGTTCAGCCAAAACCTTTAGAATTGGTGTTTCCTCAGGTGCGTCGACTAAGGCGGTCACGCCTGTTTCGCTATCGTTGAGCAAAAAGGCATAATTATCTGCAAGACATGGGATTGTGACAATTTCGATGGCCATGGGCTTTCCTTGTGGGCAAACTGTGCTTAACTCAGATTCACTGATCCTAAATCGTTTCGCAAACACTTAAATAGCATAGTGGATGCGACACATTCAGGACACCGCAAATTGTAAGTGTTTGATTAAAGACTTGCGGGCCAAGTTGAGTTCAAAACGCTTTTAAGGGCCAAGCAATGCACCTGGACGTTCAGGATTTAAGGAACTTTTACTACCGCAGCGCTTTAGGGCGCGCGGTGCAGAGATCTATCCGTGATCAAGTTGTAAAACGTTGGCCCGAAGCTAACGGCCAGACTGTTGTTGGATATGGTTTCGCCGTTCCCCTTTTGAGGGGTTATTTGAAATCTGCGCGCCGTGTCATTGGCCTGATGCCTGGACCCCAAGGGGTGATGCCTTGGCCCGCTGGGATGCAAAATGTGTCGACCCTATGCCATGAAACCATGTGGCCGATTGAGACGGGGCATGTCGACAAGCTGGTAATGATGCACGGGCTTGAAACCAGTGATGATCCAAGCGCCCTTTTGGCCGAGGCGTTTCGTGTTCTGGGACCCGGCGGTAAATTAATCCTTGTCGTACCAAATCGTGCTGGGCTTTGGGTGCGCGCCGATCATACGCCCTTTGGGTATGGACGACCGTACTCGCTTGGCCAGCTTGAGACCCAGCTGCAATTGCATCAATTCATGCCAGAATTTCACTGCGGGGCGCTTCATTTTCCACCGTCTCAGACACGGTTTTGGCTAAAGACGTCAAATGTTCTTGAGCGCATGGGCACGCGGCTGTCGATCACGCTTACAAGCGGTGTCTTAATCGTCGAAGCTGACAAACGAGTCCACCTGCCAATAGACCGTGGCACCACGGTTCTGGACAAGAAGTTGGAAGGCATCGGAAACCTTCGACCAGCAAGCGCAGGACCCGCTTAAAATGCCAACGACTCAGTAAATTGCATCAAAAATGGGTCTTTTTGCCAATGCTGCAGCTGCGCAATAGGTCGCACATTCTGTAAGGCCTTGTTTTCATTGAAACATCGTATGATTGGAATGCAATATATAGTATTGCTTGGCTGATTTTGGTCTGGTACATCGACGCTGATTTTCAGTGCTTTGAACTCCTCAAAGCTCTTCAACGTCCTCGGGGTGGTTCGAACGGACCGAACCGGGGCCAGATATCGGAAGGGTGGACGTGTCCGAACCAGCTTCGATCTCCTCTGGCATTGCGGAACGCTATGCCACAGCTATTTTTGAGATCCTTCAGGAAAATAATGACCTGAATGGCCTTGAGAGCAGCGTAGATTCCCTCGCAGAAGCTATGAATGCTAGCGAAGATCTACGTGAATTGATTAATTCGCCTGTTGTTTCACGCGATGATCAAGACGCGGCCATTACAGCTATCGCAGCTAAAATGGATCTCGTTGAAAGCATGCGCAACGCACTGAGCCTGATGGCACAGAAGCGTCGCCTATTCATTCTACCACAGCTGATTATTCAGCTACGCGAGATGATCGCCGAACATAAAGGCGAAGTGACCGCCGACGTTATTAGCGCAAAAGCTATGACTAAGGGTCAAACAGACAAACTTGCTGCCGCACTAAAAGCGCGCGTCGGCAAGGACGTGAAGATTAATGCGGCTGTCGATGAAAACATCATCGGTGGCCTTATTGTTAAAGTGGGCTCGAAGATGATCGATACGTCGATCCGCTCCAAGCTCAACTCCCTCCAGAATGCAATGAAAGAGGTCGGATAAATGGGTATCCAAGCTGCAGAAATTTCTGCGATCCTGAAAGACCAGATCAAAAACTTTGGCCAAGAAGCCGAAGTTGCTGAGGTTGGTCGTGTGCTGTCCGTCGGTGACGGAATTGCGCGCGTTTACGGTCTGGACAATGTTCAGGCTGGTGAAATGGTCGAATTCCCTGGCGGAATTCAGGGCATGGCCCTGAACCTAGAAGCTGACAACGTTGGTGTTGTTATCTTCGGTACTGACCGTGACATTAAAGAAGGTGACACTGTTAAGCGCACCAACTCGATCGTGGACGTGCCAGCTGGCGACGGTCTACTTGGTCGTGTAGTTGACGGTCTGGGCAACCCGATCGACGGCAAAGGTCCTATCGTCGCTTCCGAGCGTCGTATTGCTGACAGCAAAGCACCTGGCATCATTCCACGTAAATCGGTTCACGAACCGATGGCGACTGGCCTTAAAGCCGTCGACGCGATGATCCCAATTGGCCGTGGCCAGCGAGAGCTGATCATTGGTGACCGTCAGACAGGCAAAACTGCCGTTGCTCTGGACGCGATCCTGAACCAAAAATCATACAACGAAGCCGCTGGCGACGATGAAAGCAAAAAGCTGTACTGCATTTATGTAGCGATCGGCCAGAAGCGTTCGACTGTTGCTCAGTTGGTTAAGAAACTCGAAGAGTCTGGCGCGATCGAATATTCGATCGTTGTGGCTGCTACAGCTTCTGACCCTGCTCCTATGCAGTTCCTTGCACCTTATGCAGCGACTGCGATGGCGGAATACTACCGCGACAACGGCAAGCACGCTCTGATCATCTATGATGACCTTTCAAAGCAAGCTGTGTCTTATCGTCAGATGTCACTTCTTCTTCGCCGTCCGCCCGGACGTGAAGCTTATCCTGGTGACGTTTTCTATCTTCACTCACGCCTTCTCGAGCGTTCGGCTAAACTGAACGAAGACAACGGCGCTGGTTCGTTGACTGCTCTGCCAGTTATCGAAACTCAGGGTGGCGACGTTTCAGCGTTTATTCCAACCAACGTGATTTCGATCACCGACGGTCAGGTCTTCCTTGAAACCGAATTGTTCTATCAGGGTATCCGTCCTGCGGTGAACACTGGTCTGTCAGTTTCTCGTGTTGGATCGTCAGCGCAAACCAAAGCGATGTCTTCGGTTGCTGGTCCGGTTAAACTGTCACTGGCTCAGTATCGTGAGATGGCTGCGTTTGCTCAGTTTGGTTCTGATCTAGACGCCGCAACTCAGCAGTTGCTGAACCGTGGTGCACGTCTGACCGAGCTTATGAAGCAGCCGCAGTACTCGCCGCTGACCAACGCTGAAATCGTCTGTGTGATTTTCGCTGGAACCAACGGTTACCTTGACGGCATTGAAGTGTCGGATGTTGGTCGCTGGGAGCAAGGCTTGTTGAATCACCTGCGTACAAACGCAGCTGACTTGATGGCTGACATTGCGAACAATGACCGTAAGGTGAAGGGCGACCTAGAAGCATCCATTCGCGCTGCACTTGACGCGTTCGCCGCTGACTTCGCTTAAGGGGATAAAGGCACATGCCCAACCTTAAGGAACTCAAAAACCGGATCGCGAGTGTGAAGAACACTCGTAAGATCACGAAGGCTATGCAAATGGTGGCCGCCGCAAAATTGCGGCGGGCGCAGGAAGCTGCCGAACAGTCGCGTCCTTATACAGAACGGTTTAACGCCGTGATGGCAGGGCTTGCGGCATCGGTTGGTGGTTCTGACAGTGGCCCAAAGCTACTGACAGGTACCGGCAGCGACCAGACTCAGCTGATTGTTCTGATGACGTCAGAGCGCGGCCTGTGTGGAGGTTTCAATACGAACATCGTCAAGGTGGCGCGTGCTCGTATCAATGAACTGAAAGCAGCCGGCAAAACCGTCAAAGTTCTAACGGTTGGTAAAAAAGGCCGCGACCAGCTTAAGCGCGACTTTGGTGATCTATATATCGGCCACGTCGATATGACCGAAGTAAAGCGTATTGGCTATTCGGACGCGCAGGGAATTGCTCGTGAAATTCTGTCCCGCTTTGATGCAGGCGAATTTGATGTGGCGACTATTTTCTACGCTAAGTTCGTCAACGTGGTCAGCCAAGTGCCGACAGCGCAACAGATCATTCCTTTCGCAGTGCCAGAAGGTACCGACGTTGAGGAAGGCGCAATCTACGACTACGAGCCCAGCGAAGAAGAAATTCTTGCTGATCTCCTACCTCGTGGTGTTGCGACAGCGGTCTTTAGCGCTTTGTTGGAAAACGGAGCATCCGAACAGGGTGCGCGTATGTCTGCTATGGACAACGCAACACGCAATGCGGGTGAGATGATCGACAAGTTGACGATCGAATACAACCGTTCGCGTCAGGCCGTGATTACCAACGAGCTGATTGAAATTATTTCGGGCGCGGAAGCGCTCTAAGGAAACCGGAGAGATACGACATGTCAAACGTCGGAAAAATCACCCAGGTCATCGGCGCCGTCGTCGACGTTCAGTTTGATGGCGATCTGCCACAAATTCTGAACGCCCTGGAAACAGACAACAACGGACGCAAGCTGGTTCTGGAAGTTGCTCAGCACCTTGGCGAGAACACAGTTCGCGCTATTGCTATGGACGCGACCGAAGGTCTTGTTCGTGGTCAAGAAGTGTCAAACCAAGGCGGACCGATCAGTGTTCCTGTTGGTACAGCCACTTTGGGCCGCATCATGAACGTTACCGGTGATCCGGTTGACGAAAAAGGTCCAGTCGAAACAACTGAGCGCCGCGGCATCCACGGTGATGCGCCAGCGTTCTCAGAGCAATCAACTGAAACAGAAATCCTCGTGACAGGCATCAAGGTTATCGACCTTCTGGCGCCATACACGAAGGGTGGTAAAATTGGTCTCTTCGGCGGTGCCGGCGTGGGCAAAACAGTTCTGATTATGGAACTCATCAACAACATCGCTAAAGTGCACTCGGGTCTCTCGGTGTTTGCGGGTGTTGGCGAGCGTACACGTGAAGGTAACGACCTTTACCACGAGATGATCGAATCTGGTGTTATCGTTCCTGACGATCTTGAGAAATCAAAGATTGCTCTCGTTTACGGCCAAATGAACGAGCCTCCCGGTGCGCGTATGCGTATTGCTCTTTCGGGTCTGACCCTTGCTGAGCAGTTCCGTGACGAGTCTGGTTCGGACGTTCTGTTCTTCGTTGATAACATCTTCCGCTTTACTCAGGCTGGTTCTGAGGTGTCTGCGCTTCTTGGTCGTATTCCTTCGGCTGTTGGCTACCAGCCAACTTTGGCGACAGACATGGGTGCAATGCAAGAGCGTATTGCGTCGACCAAATCTGGTTCGATTACTTCGGTTCAGGCCGTATACGTTCCAGCGGACGACCTTACTGACCCTGCACCGGCAACTTCGTTTGCGCACCTTGATGCGACAACCGTTCTTGACCGTTCGATCTCGGAAAAAGGCATTTACCCGGCTGTTGACCCACTAGGTTCGACATCGCGTCTACTTGATCCACTGATCATTGGTGAAGAGCACTATACTGTTGCGACTGACGTTCAGCAGATCCTTCAGCGCTACAAGTCGCTTCAGGACATCATCGCCATCCTTGGCATGGACGAATTGTCAGAAGACGACAAAATGACTGTTACTCGTGCGCGTAAAATCGAGCGCTTCTTGTCTCAGCCGTTTGACGTTGCGAAAGTGTTCACTGGTTCAGATGGTGTTCAGGTTCCGCTTGAAGACACAATCGCTTCTTTCAAAGCTGTTGTTGCTGGCGAGTATGACCACCTTCCAGAAGGCGCGTTCTACATGGTTGGTGGCATCGACGAAGTGATGGCCAAAGCCGAAAAAATGGCTGCTGAAGCGGCCTAAGGAGGGCCCTTATGGCTGATACGATGCAATTTGACCTAGTCAGCCCTGAGCGGAGCCTTGCTTCGCTTCAGGCGGCTTCGGTCCAGATCCCTGGCGCCGATGGCGACATGACAGCAATGCCTGATCACGCACCGACGATTACAACGTTGCGTCCTGGTATCCTGACAGTCAACGGACCAGACGGTGAAAGCTCATATGCTGTCACTGGTGGTTTTGCTGAAATCTCGGCAGAGCGCACATCGGTTCTGGCTGAAAAAGCGATCCCAACTGCGGATGTATCTGCAGCTGATATGGACGCTTTGGTTGCAACAGCGACGGACGCGGTGGCGAATGCCACAGCAGACGACAAAGACGCAACGACCAAAGCTTTGGCTGACATGGAGGCCTTGCGCGTCGCTCTTGGCGTGTAAGATCCTCTGAAAAGAATTCAGAAAGGCCCTGAGGTTTCCTCGGGGCCTTTTCTTGGGGCTGACCCAGATAACGCGAAAAAGGTGTTATCATGGGAAGCATGCGGAAGAGTCGCTTAAGTAAGTATAAACAGGGTCGCCTGGTCGAGCATTTTGTTGCCGGAACCACGGCTCGAACTGCGGCCAGTTTATG
>JAQWQJ010000100.1 GCA_029244725.1 Paracoccaceae bacterium | reverse complement strand
GTTCCAAAGGCCCAATTTGGACTATATTTGAAGGAATGTGAGTGGCGTTTTAACAACAGTGACCCGTCAGTGCAATTATCACAGCTAAGACAATGGGTTAAGAAGTATTTGAACTAGTTATCTGGGTCAGCCCCAAAAACTTTTAAGAACAAAGCTTTGGGTTTCCTCTGGAAATTCTTCTGCCAAGTGGCGCTCGACGCTTCCGGTTACACTTACGCTAGAAGGTACTTCGATGGCCCCTTCTTCTTCCTCATAAAGGAACAATGATCCGCCAATTGAAACACCATCCGCAAACTCAACTTCCATGCCGGTCAAATGCAAATCACCGCCAATATTGCCACCAACGTACACTGTCTCACCGCCGAGTACGGCATAACCACCCACATCACCATTCAACACGATCCAAGCGCCGGCAGCACGTACGTCGCCAGCAACAGCATCAATTGTGATGTCTTGACCACCCGTTGTCAGGTCGCCGCCGATTGGCCCACGAATATCTACAGACTGACCAAACGCATAAACGTCACCAGCCACGGCACTTTCGATTTCGATAGTTTGTCCCGCTAATGCCGCTCCGCCATTGGCAGGCGCACGCACTGAAATATCGTTACCCGTCATGAACAAATCATCTGCCATGCCCGAAGCATGCGAAACTTTGTAGCCCGCCGCGAACACATCCTGTCCGATCATTGCGCGCGCTTGGTCTTCCTGCGCTTGGGCAACTGCCCCGAACAAGATCAAAACCGTTGTCAGTAATACTTTCATTTAAACCCCTCCACACTTCAAAGTGAATACTATTTACATAGATGGGGGTAGGCAGGTGAAATGCAACTGTCAAAACTTAGTTTGCTAAGATTAGTGATCTAGCGACGTATCGAAATTAACACGCCACAAACGACCAAGGCCGCTGCAACCATGAACCGGAATGTCAGAGGTTCGGACAAAAACAGCATTCCCCCGCCCATTGCTAGAATAGGTACTGACAATTGCGCCACCGCCGCGCGCCCTGCCCCGAGTGCCGGTATGATCTGATACCACAATGCGTAGCCCATACCCGAGCTGAGGATACCTGAAGCAAGCGCCAATAAAACTCCGCTGGCGGATAAATCGCCGCTGGACGGGACAACCAACGCTGCAACGACCGCAATCGGTGCGGCCAACATGAAATTCATTCCTGTCGCTTGGGTTGCATCCGTTTCACTCCGACCTTGCACTGAATACACACCCCAGCCGATTCCCGCGCCGACCATCAGGATCGCATGTAGCAACGAGATTGAAATGTCACCGCCCGGCCACAAGAGCCAAGTCAGCCCCGCCAGTGCAAAACCCGCGCCAATCCAACGCATAATGGGCAAAGGCTCTTGTATGACTACAGCGCCCCCAAACATGGTGATTTGGACGACCCCGAACAGGATCAACGCCCCAAGCCCAGCATCCAAGCTTTGGTAGGCGAGTGTAAATCCGAAGATGTAGACAAGAAGACCGGCAACGCCAAACAGCCGCCCCAATCCGCCAAATGCGAACCCTCGCTTGGTCCAAAGAATAAGAAGACCCAGCGCGACAGCACCCGAAGCTAGGCGAATGGCTCCGAACTCAAGCGGATCCATGCCAAGCGTGCCAACCGCGGCGCGGTTCAGAACCGAGTTCGCAGCAAAGGCCAGCAGTGTCAGGAAGGAAAGTAGGAATAAACGCATTCAGCGAACGTGACACGAGGCCCCGCTGCAAGCAATAGATTGGTCGTGACGAAAGCGTGACCGACGCCTGAAAAGTCAAAGGCGCCCGAAGGCGCCTTTGGTAATCTTGAGCTGGTAAAAAACTTCCGAAAGGAAGTTGTTTACATCATGCCGCCCATGCCGCCCATGTCTGGCATGCCGCCGCCTGCTGCGCCGCCTTCAGAAGGCTTATCAGCAACCATAGCTTCGGTCGTGATCAATAGACCAGCGATCGATGCAGCATCTTCCAAAGCAGTACGAACAACTTTTGCAGGGTCGATAACGCCAAAGCTGAACATGTCGCCATATTCTTCTGTCTGAGCGTTAAAGCCGAAAGTTACATCGTCGCTTTCGCGGATTTTGCCAGCAACTACAGCACCGTCAACACCAGCGTTTTCAGCGATTTGACGTAGAGGCGCTTCGAGGGCACGGCGAACGATGGCAATACCAGCGTCCTGATCCGAGTTCACGCCAGATACGTTGACTAGGCCTTTTGCAGCCTGAACAAGTGCAACACCACCACCAACGATGACGCCTTCTTGTACAGCAGCGCGTGTAGCGTTCAGAGCATCGTCAACACGATCTTTACGCTCTTTAACTTCTACTTCAGTCATGCCGCCAACGCGGATAACGGCAACGCCGCCAGCCAGTTTAGCAACTCGCTCTTGTAGTTTCTCACGGTCGTAGTCCGAAGTTGTTTCTTCGATCTGCTGACGGATCTGATTAACACGAGCTTCGATTTCGGCTTTCTCACCAGCACCATCAACGATTGTTGTTTCGTCTTTAGTGATCTGAACTTTCTTGGCCGTACCAAGCATGTCCATAGTGACAGACTCAAGCTTCATGCCTAGGTCTTCGCTGATAACCTGACCACCGGTCAAGATTGCGATGTCCTGCAGCATTGCCTTACGGCGATCGCCGAAGCCAGGTGCTTTAACAGCAGCGATTTTCAGACCGCCACGCAGCTTGTTCACCACAAGAGTTGCAAGCGCTTCGCCGTCAACATCTTCTGCGATGATCAACAAAGGCTTTGTTGACTGGATTACGGACTCGAGCAGCGGAACCATTGGCTGCAAAGAAGAAAGTTTCTTCTCGTGAAGCAGGATCAAGCAGTCTTCCAACTCAGTTGTCATCTTGTCAGCATTGGTGACGAAGTATGGTGACAGGTAGCCACGATCGAACTGCATGCCTTCAACAACGTCAGTCTCTGTTTCAAGACCTTTGTTCTCTTCAACAGTGATGACGCCTTCGTTGCCGACTTTCTGCATTGCGCCAGCGATCTGCTGACCAATTGCTTCTTCGCCGTTTGCTGAGATTGTACCAACCTGAGCAACTTCGTCGCTGTCTTTAACTTCGCGTGCAGCTGATTTCAGAGCTTCAACAACGTTGCCAGTTGCAATGTCGATGCCGCGCTTAAGATCCATTGGGTTCATGCCCGCTGCAACCGACTTCATGCCTTCGCGAACGATAGCCTGAGCCAAAACTGTTGCGGTTGTTGTACCGTCGCCAGCTTCGTCGTTGGTGCGCGATGCAACTTCTTTAACCATCTGTGCGCCCATGTTCTCAAACTTGTCTTCAAGCTCGATCTCTTTAGCAACAGATACACCGTCTTTCGTGATGCGCGGTGCGCCGAACGACTTGTCGAGAACCACGTTGCGGCCTTTCGGGCCGAGGGTCACTTTTACAGCGTCAGCGAGTACATTAACGCCGCGTAGCATTGCATTACGCGCGTCTGTATCAAATTTTACGTCCTTAGCAGCCATTGTGCTTGCTCCTGGAATATTTAGTGAAATTCAGAAAGGGATAGGGAAGCGGCGATTAGCCGATAATTCCCATGATGTCGGATTCTTTCATCATCAACAGCTCTTCGCCGTCGACAGTGACATCCTGACCATTCCATTTGCCAAATAGAACCGTGTCGCCAACTTTTACGTCAAGCGCGATGCGCTCGCCGTCTTGGTTGCGAAGGCCCTCGCCTACAGCGATGATTTCGCCTTCAGCTGGCTTTTCTTTCGCGCTTTCAGGGATATAAAGCCCGCCAGCAGTTTTCTCTTCGCCTTCTACGCGGCGAACAAGAACACGGTCGTGAAGAGGTGTTAGTGACATTGACATGCAGCTCCTAAGCTCAATGTTTCTCTAGATCGGCCCCTCATGGGCACCGTTATCACTCACCTAAGTCGAGTGCTAACGACGCATAGTTAGGAAGTGAAAAGCAAGGTGTCAACGCTTGAGCGTAAATCTTTCAAAAATTCGCGGAATCCGTGGAAAATAACGAAGCTTTGTTCGATTTGACGCTCAGACGGCACTAAAGGACCTGCGTTAACAGCCAGTTAAGATTCGGTAACGTCTGGGTCTCGTCGTTTGCCGGCGTCACTAAGATCGTAGATGCCGTTTCCAAGCGGGGTAAACCATCCATAGTGATTGTCCCGCATAATTCGGGTCGCGTGAACGACCCCCGTGGTATTCTTAACAAGAGCCCCTTTGGTCGGACCGTTCTCAGCCAAAACTTCGGCGCACTTCTGGGCATCCTGCAAATAGGCGGTAACAATCTTACCGTTCGTTCCACCCTTATTGGGATCGCCTTCGCGGCGCGTAAACTCAGACATCAACGCCGACCGTCTTGGATTGGATTTACGAGGTTGAAACGCCCTTGGGTCGGAATGCACTTGCACGAACCCATCCGACAGCCTCACACTCACCACCCCTAGCGCCAAACGCTTACACAGACCAACATTGCGCTTAAACGTCCGCCAGCCCGTTTTGCCGGTCCAACGGGGCACGGCTACGTAGACGTTGTCACTAATCGTCTGACGCGCAACACCCTGATGCAAAAGCGTCAATGAAAACCCTAGCTTCATTTCCACGATCAAAGGTGCCTCGCCTTCGCGCATAGCAACCACGTCCGCCGCGCCAACCTCGGCCTTGACCTCATACCCAAGATTTTCGAGCCACGCTTTCACGGGCATATATAGGTCGGTTTCGGACGGTTTGTTCATGCGCAAAGCTTAGCTCAATCGATCCGACGATCCAACGCCCTTGCATACCCGCCATGACGGACGGTCGCAGAGCGCTATCAACAGGTGACAACTATGCTGCGCCTGCATATAACGCCGACAAATTGCAGTATTCAGGATTGTGACATGACCATCAAAGTTCTTGGCCATAAGGCCCCAGACACAGATTCAACAGGCTCTCCTATTATTTGGGCTTGGTATCTGAACGAAATCAAAGGCGTTGCAGCAACCCCAGTTCTTTTGGGCGAGCCAAACACAGAAGCCGCCTTTATGCTTGAGCGCTGGAACCTTGAAAAGCCTGCAATCATTGCAGACGTTGCTGATGACGAGGCCGTTGTGATCGTGGACACCAACAACCCTGCCGAGTTGCCTGCGAACATCAACAACGCTGACATCCAAGCCATCATCGATCACCACAAGTTGGTCGGCGGTCTCGAAACCAAAGGTCCGATTGATATTACCGTGCGCCCTCTGGCCTGCACTGCGACGATCATGAACGATCTGATCGGCGACGATATGGCAAAAATGCCTGAGGCGATCAAAGGCGCGGCCCTAACCTGCATCCTATCGGATACGCTTGAGTTTCGCTCGCCAACAACAACTGCACACGACAAAGCCGTAGCCGAAAAGCTTGCTGCTGAACTGGGCATCGACATCGCTGCCTACGCGGCTGACATGTTCGCTGCAAAATCGGATGTATCGGAATTCTCAGACGCTGAACTGCTGCGCATGGACAGCAAGGAATACGCGGTCGAGGGCACCAAATTCCGCGTGTCCGTCCTTGAGACCACTGCCCCTTCCATCGTTCTGGACCGCAAGGCCAGCCTGATGGAAACTATGGCGACTGTCGCATCTGAAGACGGTGTCGATCAGGTACTTTTGTTCGTCGTGGACATCCTAAACGAAGAGGCCACTCTTCTAGTTCCAAACGATTCAGTAAAAGCCGTCGCCGAGAAAAGCTTTGACGCTTCAGTAAACGGGGACGCCGTCGTGCTTCCGGGCATCATGAGTCGTAAAAAGCAGATCATTCCAAACCTGAAGGTCTGATCCACCCCAAATTTCGACACTAAAGGCGCCTAAGGGCGCCTTTTTATATCAGTCCCAATTCTGCATCAGTTGCCGAAACGTTGTACTTGTCTTTCGGCGGCATAGGGCGGCTGCGCCAATCTGTTTCGAATGAGAAACTCGACTGCGTGCGCCCCGCGAGCAATGCACCATTGCCAGCACCTTTGGCGTAGTCGTAGTAAACCTTAACGATTTCTTCGGATCCAACTTGTTGCGCTGCTGGGTGTGCTAGGCACGCTTCTCGCCATATGCGTACACGGTCGTATTCCCCACTCACTGGAAGATCGAAGCCTTCGTAATAGTCCAGAAACCAGAAGCGCATGAACATTGGTGTAAAGACGGCCTCGGCTAATCCAAAGTCATCGAACAGATAGGTTCCGGTCGGATTTTGCCAATTCAAGAAATCATTCAAGTCCCGATACACCGCCAGCATTTTATCTTTGAAAACATCTGATTGGTCAGGCTTTTGGTTCATAACCATCATATAGCCCGCCATCGTGAACGGGCCTTCTTTGGCGATCATCATGTTTTCGACGGCGCGGCGATATGGGTCGGCTTGTGCAACGGGAACGCCCATTTCCTCATCCAAATAGCGCAGTATCACGAGGCTTTCTTTCAGAACCTCACCATTCGGCAGCTCTATAATTGGCAAAGCAGTGGTGCCCCTTGATTTACGCAGCAACTCAGGGTCGCGTGGCTTGGTGATATCAATCACCTCGAAATTTACGGCTCCGGTCAAACCCTTAAGCTCAAGGATAATTTCCAACCTCTGGCAAAACGGACAAACAGGTATGTGATAGACGGTCGGTTTTGACATTGGTTCTAGTCCTTTAAATACGCTCGCCCCATGCTGCAGCCAAACAAATACGACTGCAAGCAACTGTGGCCTTTATCTCAGCATAGTGCGATACGGCGGGCAATCAGCACGAGGCCAATATGACCCAGATCGTTCAATCCCTCTCCGAGATTTCCCAGAGATACGATGCATTATTCGTCGACCTTTGGGGATGTATGCACAACGGTATTCAGGCCCACCCCGAGGCCGTTGCAGCCATGCAAAATTACCGGAAATCTGGTGGCACTGTCGTTCTACTGACCAACTCGCCCAAACCACGCAAGGGCGTTGAAGGGCAATTGGTCCAATTTGGAATTCCCAACGACGCTTGGGACACCATCGCCACATCTGGCGACTCTGCACGGGTCGCAATGTTTCGCGGTGCCGTTGGTCAAAAGGTCCTGTTCATGGGCGAATGGCAGCGCGACGCGGGATTCTTTGAACCGCTTTCATTGATCGAAGACGGTTTGAAAATTGAGCGCGTTTCTCTGCAAGAAGCTGAGGGTATCGTGTGTTGCGGTCCAGATGATCCATTTGCAGACCCTGAAGTTAATCGCGCCGCATTTCTCTATGCGAAACAAAAGGGTCTCAAGTTGCTCTGCGCCAACCCCGATATCGTTGTTGACCGTGGCGAGGAACGCGAGTGGTGCGCCGGCGCGCTGGCAAAACTGTATACAGAAATGGGTGGCCAAAGTTTCTATTTCGGCAAACCCCATCCACCCATCTACGATCTAGCCCGACTTCGTTTGATCGAAATTGGCAAGGAAGTTCACGACCATCGCATACTGGCCATTGGTGACGGCGTGCATACAGACATTGCGGGCGCCATGGGTGAAGACATTGATTCCCTTTTCATTACCGGTGGATTGGCAGCATCAGAGACTAAAACGTCGCACCAACCGGATGAAACTGCGTTAACTGCTTATTTACAAAAAGAAAAACAGCATCCGACCTATGCTATTGGTATGCTGCGGTAGTCGATATTTCGCTTGATTTTCTGCAGTTGCGAAGTAATTATATTTCAATACCCGACTCTGGGTGGTGATTTAATTACTTTAGCCTCATTGGAGGGCGGTATGTTGGACAACTTGCCTCGTGGAACGATCTGTATCGAAGACATCGAAATGGGCATGGTCCGTTACGTGCAAAAAACGGTGACCGATCGCGATATCGAAATGTTCGCCGAAATTTCAACCGATCATAACCCCGTGCACCTTGACGACGAATATGCCCAAGACACGATCTTTGAGGGTCGAATTGCCCACGGCATGCTTACAGCAGGCCTGATTTCCGCTGTAATCGGCGAACAGCTACCCGGTCACGGCACGATTTACATGGGGCAAAACCTTAAATTCCTTGCGCCTGTGCGTCCCGGCGACACAGTTCGGGCCGAGGTCGAAGTGATTGATATCGACTATTCAAAGCGCCGCGTTAAGCTTGATTGCCGTTGCTTGGTTGGGCACCGAAAGGTCCTCATTGGTGAAGCAACTGTATTGGCCCCATCTGCCAAATTTGACTGACCCATCGCAATTTTCTATCTGCGCTTGCACAGCGCCACATCGCCCGTTAACCCTGCCTTATGCGCATTATACGAGACTACCAATTTGTTGATCCAGAAGACCGAGGAGCCTCGGTCGCTATTGGCAATTTTGACGGAGTCCATCGCGGTCATATCAGTGTCATCGATATTGCGCGCCAAGCCGGTCTCAAACTAGACGCACCGCTGGGTATCGTCACGTTCTACCCGCACCCACGCGAGTATTTTGCGCCAGACGCGCCGTCGTTTCGCCTTATGAGTCCCCTCGCCCGCTCAACACGGCTTGAGAAAAATGGCGTAGAGCGACTGTATGAGTTGAACTTTAACACCGCCCTTTCCAGCCTGACCGCCCGCGAATTCGCCGAGCAAGTCGTGGTTGAAGGTTTAGGACTAAAGCACGTTGTTGTCGGCGCGGATTTTTGCTTTGGCAAAGGCCGTTCTGGCAACGCCAAGGACCTGGTTGCCTTTGGGCAAGAACTTGGCTTTGGCGTCACGATCGCTGAACTTTTGGAAAATCAGGGTGATCTTGTGAGCTCTACCAATATCAGAGATGCACTTGAAGAAGGCCGCCCGCGGGACGCAGCTGCGATGCTCGGCCATTGGCACCGGATCGAAGGCGAAGTTATTGGCGGCGAACAACGCGGTCGTGAACTAGGCTTTCCAACCACCAACATGTCGGTCGACGGGCTTCATCAGCCCAAGCACGGCGTTTACGCGGTTTTGGTTGACGTGCAGGATGGACCGCACCAAGGCAGCTATCATGGTGCCGCGTCGCTTGGGGTTCGGCCAATGTTTGGTGAAAACCAAGCCAACCTTGAAACCTTCATCTTCGATTTCTCAGGTGATCTCTATGGCGCCACTCTATCTATCGCGTTTGTCGATTACCTACGGCCAGAGCTTAAATTCGACGGTCTGGATGCGCTGATCACGCAGATGGATGCGGATTGCGCACAAGCCCGCGACATTCTGAACGCCCTATGAGCGGCGCGATTGACCGTCAGGGAACCCGCGACAGGTTCTGGGAAACTGTTCCACTAGCAAAAATGACGCCCAAGGAATGGGAAGCGCTTTGTGATGGTTGTGGAAAGTGTTGCCTAAACAAGCTCGAAGACGACGAAACCGGCCATGTTGAACTGACCTGCATCTCGTGCCGATTGCTAGATGGTGACAGCTGTCTTTGTTCGAATTACGAAAGTCGGCGGGATTATGTGCCTGAATGCATCTCGCTGACGGCCAAAAACATCGACCAGCACGCTTACTGGATGCCTAAAACCTGCGCGTATCGCCTGCTATGGCAGGGTAACCCCCTAAATGACTGGCACCCATTGATCAGCGGTGATCCCGAAACCGTGCACATGTCAGGGGTTTCCATGCGTGGAAAAACCGTCAATGAATTGACGGTCGACGACGACGATTGGGAAGATCATATAATCGAGGAACCAACCTGATGTTTTTTGCCTCAGACAACACATCACCCGTTGCGCCGCAAATCATGGATGCGCTGGCCAAAGCTAACGAGAGTTACAGGGCCTCTTACGGCAACGACGACGAAATGGATGAGGTTCGTCGCTTGGTTCGCGAGGTTTTTGAAGCCCCCCAAGCCGAGGTTTATCTGGTTGCCACAGGTACGACCGCAAACGTGTTGTCGCTGGCAACGTTGGTACAGCCATGGCAAGCGATCTATTGTCATCGCAAAGCGCATATCGCCGTCGATGAATGTGGCGCGCCCGAGTTTTATACCGGCGGCGCCAAGCTTGAATATGTCGATGGCGCCCACGGGAAAATGACACCTGAGGCGTTGGAGACTGCGATCTCAGCCCAAGTCAAAGGCGACGTCCACTCGGTGCAACCCGGTGCACTTAGCGTGACCAACGTGACCGAGGCTGGCACGGTTTATACCGCCGACGAACTAACTGCACTGAACAAACTGGCTAAATCTCACGGAGTCCGCACCCATCTCGATGGCTCTCGGTTTGGCAATGCTGTGGTCAGCACCGGATCTACGCCTGCTGAGCTTAGCTGGAAGGCCGGTGTTGATGTGCTCAGTTTTGGCGGCACCAAAAACGGTCTAATGGGTGCCGAAGCGGTTATTTTGTTTGATCCCGATCTGGCATGGGAATTTGAACTGCGCAGAAAACGCGGCGGGCATTTGTTTTCAAAGCATCGCTATCTATCTGCACAAATGGCAGCATATTTGACCGATGGACTGTGGTTAGACCTTGCGAAACATTCCAACGCTGCTGCCGCCAAACTATCAGCGGGCATGCAAGCCATCCCTGATGTTGAATTGCTTCACTCTGTTGAGGCCAACCTGATCTTCGCACGCATGCCCCGTGGCCGGCATCGGCGTGCAATAGAGGCGGGCGCCAAGTACAGCGGCATTGACCTCAACGGCGAAGAAGATGAGCGTTTGGCGTCGCGATTGGTGTGCTCATGGTCCACGACAGATGATGATGTTGCGACCTTCGTGTCCCACCTACGATGAACCTGCGCACGGTGGGCCAACGACCCATTAACCCAGCGAACGCTACAACCCATCCCGTGCACAAGATGTGGTTCCATTGATCCGAGGCTAGCGTAAGCTGGGATGTCAGAGATCAGCCGGATCACCGAATTGATCAACAGGTGACGTGGGCATATGCCTGCGAAACGGTCGGAACATCGTCGCTTGGCGGGCCCGCCACATCACTTAGTCCAAACCTAGACAAATCCTGACCTGTTCCCTTGCCTCAGATCTACTGAGCGGGGCGTTTGGCTTACAATTCGCCCGACAAATACGCGTCGAGATCCACGATACGGTCCTGACCCCAAAACCGCTCGGTCCCATCAACAACGTAGAATGGTGCTCCGAACACGCCGTTCTTTACTGCGTCTTCAAGATTTGCGGCATAGGTCTCGGCGCCGACGAGCATCCCAGACATGGCAAGGCCTGCATCAAAACCATTATCAGTCAAACATTGCTGGATCACGTCATCCTGCGCGATGTCTTTATCCTCGACCCAACAGGCCCTCAAAAATGCGTGGCTCAATCCTGCCAAATCACCGCCACCTGCATTTTGTGCGGCAATGACTGCATAGGCAGAAGGTGCCGCATTTGTAGGAAAATGCGCCGGCTTCATGTTCATCGACATACCGAGCTTTTTGTTTTGACGACGCATTTCTTGCAGCCGAATTTCCTGACGCGATATATGTCGCTGTCCGGGGGGCAAGCCACCTGTCCTGCCGAACAACCCGACCAAATCAATCGGCTTATAGGTGACGGTCGCACCATGCTTTGTCGCGACATCCTCCATTCGAGTGCCAGCTAAGTAAGTGAACGGGGAAAAGGTCGAAAAATAGTAATCAATATGAGCCATTTAGCGATTCCTTCAAATGCTCTGGGTTTGCCTGAGACTACCTGCATGTTAAGGCAAGTCAACGACACGAATCTGTTACAGATACACCTTGGGGAACGCGAATAATGGCCATCACTGCCGAACCGAAATTGATTTCAGGCAATTCAAATCTTCCACTCGCGAAGTCAATCGCGCGGCGCATGTCTATGCATCGCGGATCAAAGGTTGGTTTGGTTGATGCACGAATTGAGCGTTTCAACGATCAGGAAATCTTCGTTGAAGTTTATGAAAACGTCCGCGGCGAAGACATGTTCGTTATTCAAAGCACATCGAACCCTGCCAATGACAACCTGATGGAACTGCTGATTATGGCTGACGCGCTTCGTCGTTCGTCTGCAGCACGCATCACGGCCGTTATCCCTTACTTTGGCTATGCCCGTCAGGATCGCCGCGCCAAGGCTCGTACGCCGATTAGCGCCAAATTGGTCGCCAATATGTTGGTGGAATCCGGCATTGAACGTATTTTGACGATGGATCTACACGCGGCACAGATCCAAGGCTTCTTCGATATTCCTGTCGACAACCTGTATGCATCGCCTGTTTTTGCATTGGATGTGAAAGAGCAGTTCAAAGGCCAAATGGATGACATCATGGTAATCTCGCCTGATGTTGGAGGCGTGGCACGTGCGCGTGAATTGGCCAAGCGGATCAACGCACCGCTCAGCATCGTGGACAAACGCCGCGAAAAAGCTGGCGAGATTGCTGAGATGACCGTGATCGGAAACGTTGAAGGCAAGAAATGCATTATCGTAGACGACATCTGCGACACCGCTGGCACCTTGTGCAAAGCCGCCGAGGTTCTAATCGAGCACGGCGCGACCGAAGTTCATTCATACATCACCCACGGTGTACTTTCTGGCCCAGCGATTGAGCGCATAACCAAGTCGGTTATGAAATCCCTCGTCATCACGGATTCGATTGAGCCGACGCCAGCAACTCTGGCAGCGCCAAACATCCGGATCGTTCCAACTGCGCCCATGTTCGCACAAGCTGCTTTGAACATCTGGAATGGCACTTCAGTGTCATCTCTGTTCAAAACTGAGACGCTAGAACCGATTTACGAAGGTATGTTTAAGAGGTAACGCCGCACGCTGAATTAAATTGGACTACCCAATTAGGAAAAGGTCCAATTAATTCAGCTGATTGCAACCACTTCACAGATACAACAAGGGGCTGACCCAGATAACTAGTTCAAATACTTCTTAACCCATTGTCTTAGCTGTGATAATTGCACTGACGGGTCACTGTTGTTAAAACGCCACTCACATTCCTTCAAATATAGTCCAAATTGGGCCTTTGGAACACCG
>JAQWQJ010000069.1 GCA_029244725.1 Paracoccaceae bacterium | reverse complement strand
TGGAATGCTGGCGAGGGCTTGGGCACAAAGTTCTGTTTCGATTCTGAGATCCTCGAAGATGATATGCACCTTACCCGAAGCCGAACTCATCAGATCGAGCCTAGTGCCAACCCATTGTCGGGCAACGATCAGCTGGTCTGCTTCAACACTCTGAGTAATGATGGGCGAACCGTTCTGAACGAACGTGATCGACGCTGTCTGGCCGGTCAACTCAGCAAGGTCTTTAAGAATATTCTGCGCACGTTCGCTCGCATGCATGTGTCGCAACGCCATGGAGGCAACCGAGATTACATGCGGCGAGAGTTGATAACTACTGTCATCCCTCAATTCCAGCCAATCAGCATCGGTGAGTGTCTTAAGCTGTTGATAAGCGGTAGCGCGCGCCATTTTCAATTCCGTACAAATCTCGCTGAGGCGCATCGGTGTTGGCTTAGAGGCGATAAAGTCGAGCATCTTCAGAACCTTCGTTGCTGTCGAGAGGCTGCGCACACCTCCGGGTGTCGTCTCAGACCCAGATTTTGTCATGGATGTTCTCCTAAGGGTGAAATGTAGAACGATTGACGGATAACGGCGAAGGCACCCCTCCCAGAATTTCCCTTGATTTTCCGAGAATCGCTGTTAGTATTTATATCAGATACCATATATTCTATATGAATACAATGGCAAATTCTTGGAGCAGTGATGACAGTAAGACAAGTTGGATCGATCCAAAGCGCGCCCGAGCCGCTGGATTCTTGCGCGCTCCGCTCGGCCACTCTGATGATGCAACCCGAGCGCCTTGCGGCGCTGCAACCGTCACGCATCAGTGCGACACGCGCGTTCATGCGGCAATTGATCGAGGAGCGCTGGTCATTCAAAAAGGTTAAGTTCGACATCAAAGCGGATGGGGTGGGAGAGGCTCTCTACCACATTGAGGCACCAGGAAACTGGGTCTTCTCGATTCCAGTTCTTTCCTTCAAACCGACCCAAAAGGGGCGCACCCTCCGCATCATCGGCACCGCATGGGATATGATGGGAGCGCTGGTAGAGGGGCGTATATCAGAAGCGGATTTTGAAACCTTGCGGCAAGAAGCTCCCAAGCTTTACCACGGCCGCGCCACGCCCGGTACACTGACTTGGTTCCGCGCCAATCGAAGTGGCCGCTTCTTCGACGATAGTGTCGCGGCACTGGCGAAGGGCAGTCAACCCGATGCAGAAAAGTTGTGGGACGCCGGGTATGCGATGCGCAACACAGGCGTGAATGGAAACGGGATGTTCGGCACCAGAACCTTCCGCGCTCTCGAATCTGACCATCCGCTCCGCGGGTCAATGGCCGCAGAAATACTTTCCGCATACATGATGCGCGTTTTTTCCATCGACCTGATGAACGATCTCGCCCGAAAGGCAGGCGGCGATACGGCTGTTGAGCTGACCCCGGCCATGGCGCGCTATCTGGGGGTGGGAAATGCTTCGGCCATGGGGTTGATGCACTTCACCAACAACTGGCCAAAGCTGATCAACCGCTGGATACTCGTGCGTGAAAAATGTATCGCACGCGCGAAGATGCTCGATCTCAGTGCGGATCCCGAGCCGCTGGACCGCCTTATCAGGCTCACTGAACGGGCGATAACGTACCGCAAGGAGGATACAACGCACTACACTCGCTATCCTAGCGGTGCCAAACTGGCCGCCGAGCTTTCATGTGTACATGCAGACCTGTGTCGCCTGCGCAGCCAGTTGAAAGCCGGCGCGCTTGAAGTTTCCGCACCCTTCAGTGGGTTCTGCGCCTCGGTCGAGGAACGATTCCACCCGCATACAACCGAAAC
This sequence comes from Paracoccaceae bacterium, assembly GCA_029244725.1. Lineage (GTDB taxonomy): Bacteria > Pseudomonadota > Alphaproteobacteria > Rhodobacterales > Rhodobacteraceae > JASMHC01. Next base: position 1,745 of record JAQWQJ010000069.1, on the reverse strand, counting down.
GCTATTGTCCCTCATGATCGACCTTGTGCCTACCTACGCCGACCAGCAGGTCAGAGCATTGATCGTCAATGAAGAAGCCATTGGCGCGCCTGAAATGTCGACTTGTGAATTACAAGACCTCCTACGGGCAGAATATGCATGGGCGTTCGAGATGGATCTTGATGCTCCCGAAGCCCGGCATTTCATCTGGTACAAATCACGTAACGCCGAAGAGCCCCGCAGGGGGCCACGCACCGACATCGATGAAAAGCATGAGTTGGTTCTGGACGTGCCGCGCCTGGTCGTTGAGCTTGACGCCGCTCTGGGTGCAGCACCGCCCGGGCAGAGTGTTTCCCGGTTCCTGATCGACAATCCCGACCTGCGTCAGATCGTAACGCGGATACAATCGCTGAGCGGGCTACCCTATCACACCCCCCACGCCGACATTATGCACCGTGATTTCATTCCCGCGCATATCACAAAACTGCTGAATTCGGGGCTGCATGGTCTCGATAAAACTGTGGATGCGATGGATCGCGGCATCTGTGGCGTCCTTTTCCAGGGCGCTCCGCTACCCGAAGAAATTGCCAATGGAACGGCGGATATGGATTGGGCAAATCCGGCCCGCCCAGGCAGGGCAAAGTCATGACGGCGGTAAATGGCCCTGATTGCATCGTTTCCCTGCGGGAATCTCGCATTGTGGTTGACAGGCTGCTGCAATGGAAGGGTTTCCCGGCGGGACGCCGCCCGGCGCTCACAGAGGCCGGGCTTTACTCCGCTTCGCTAGGCCTGTCCGGTTTTGAACGCCTTCTCGACAGCATAGATGTGCTCAAGATCGGCATCGAAAGACACAGTACAATCTCCGGCGACGAGACGGATCTTTGCCTCGATGCGCATGGCAAGCATGCCTGGGCGGTCGCCGAGGAGGTGAGCGACCTCCTGACAGAAATGGATCGTTACCACGGCAAGGGTTGCGTCAAGGTTGTAAACCTTGTGGCCGCGGAAGAACTCGCCGTGGTTGGCCCGATCATCCAGAAGCACGATCTAGATGCCCACATAGAAATTTCGCGGAGCGGCACAGCGGTTGCCCGCGTGGTTGAACCAAACGCCCCTAGGGAAAATGAGCTATTGCGAATATGTCACCACGGGATTCCGACGGATCATGAATTATGGTTCGCGCTGTTTCATGCGTCAAACGCGGCCCAGGCTCCCGACACAAAACTGTCCCGACTGCACACTGGCCCTGTCACTCTTGCGGAGGACGGCACCCTCGTGGGGGCAGAAAATGGCGTAGAGGATCACGATATGGATGCTTCGCTGCTCACTGAAGAATTTATCGTGGAACCGGTAATGAAAAAAGGAAAAGACGAATGCTAATTGATGGACTCCAATGCGGCGATTTTCGACGCGAGATTTTCGAAAGCTTGCGTGCTGGCGGATTCACCTGCGTGACGAACACTGTCGAGTTCTGGGGCGGAGCGATCAACAGCCTTGATGCCATTGCCGATTGGCTAGACAAGGAGCGAGCCAACAGCGACATCATGATGATCTGCCGCAATGTGGCCGACATTCACACTGCTGACAAAACCGGTAAGGTTGGGGTTCTCTTGGGGTTTCAGAACTCGGGTATGTTCGAGGGCCGTATCAGATACCCTGAACTCTTCGCCCAACTGGGCGTTCGTGTGGCGCAACTGACCTACAATATTCAGAACGATATCGGCGGCAGTTGCTATGAGCCACATGATTCTGGCCTAACCCGGTTCGGC
>JAQWQJ010000011.1 GCA_029244725.1 Paracoccaceae bacterium | reverse complement strand
AATCGCAGTTCCGGCTTTGCGCAACGTCGAAAGTGCAGCCCGTGCCGTATACGGCTGCCAGCCGAAAGCACTTTGAATTTGTAAAATCGTTGCGCCAGACTTGCGGTTCAGAAGCTTTGAGAGTTGTTCCTGCCGCTTGGGCTTTGCCTTGATCGCCATAATGTTTGTGACTTTGGGTTCTTGCTTGATCTCAATCGTCATCGTTTTCTCCACTCTTTCAACGAAGGCCAACCCTTCGCCTTGTACTGAGTGGAGCCCGGTATTCCCGGGCGAAATCAAAGGTGCGAACACTACCGCTCGACGTCGCGCCGAAGTCCAGTTTTTTCTGGAAATGGCGGAGAACGGCCATTGGTGCACCGCGCAGAAAAGGTCTGTTGTGAGCCCTAAGTGACCAATGCTGCGCGACTTTCTAATTGGTGCGAAGCACTCAAACCTGCCTTTCGGTTGAGATTGGTTAATCATTAGGTTATTGTGCTTCGGAGTGGTTAGAGTCCGACAGGGATAACTGGCAATGGCGATGATTACCGACGCGGGTGATTTCTTTACCAAGGGATGTGGTCGGTGTGACCGCTTCGCGACACCAGAGTGTTCGACACGGCTGTGGATCGACGGCCTAAATGGTCTGCGCCGCATTTGTCGGGATTTGGAGTTGGAAGAGACAGTGAAATGGGCACATCCCACCTATATACATGCAGGACGCAACATCGCGATCTTCGGTGCCTTAAAGAGTGACTTCAGGCTGAGCTTCATGAACCCCGGCCTGTTGAAAGACACCGAAGGCGTGCTCGAACCGCAAGGACCGAACAGCCAAACCCCCGGAATGATCCGCTTTACCAATGTCGCGCAGGTGCGTGCCAAGGAGCCGGTGATCCGGTCCTACTTGTGGCAGTTGATGGTTCATGCCGAGGCGGGCACGAAACCACAGAAAGTAGAACGCGAGATCGACATGCCCGATGAGTTGATCGAGGCGCTGGATGCCGATCCAGAACTGGCGGAAGCGTTTAACGCACTGACACCTGGGCGGCAGAAAAGCTATATGTTCAACCTCAATCAGGCAAAACAATCCGCGACCCGTGTGACGCGGATCGAAAGGTTCCGTAAAAAAATATTCGCAGGTAAGGGCGCGATGGAGCGTTAAGGGCAGCGTCCAAACGGCTGTGGTAATGACAGTATGCGCAAAAAGCGGCTATTGGTTCAAACGCAGCGAAGGTCGGCTTGGTCCGCATAGCCGACATTGGTATAGTGCACAGCGAACGGCAGCTCTGCGGACAAAACCGACCTTGGATTCTTCGCATTCGCTGACGCAGCATTCTCTCGCAAGTACAGCGGTAATCTTTTGGCAGTGCAGCGCATTTCACCAGAGCGGCCATCCGATGGTGTTAGAACCCGTCGATTCCAAACCGTCCGATCAATGCGCGCGAGTTCAACAAGCCAGTCACGGACAAGCTTCTCCCCATTTGTTGGACAATAGCTGGCGTAGAGAGGCTACCCTTTATACCTTATGTCCGGATTTCTTAGTTGGTGATCTTCAATCCCAGCGGGTTCAAGATCAGGAATTTTGGAATGAAGATCAACCCTGACTGCTAATGAGAGGCGTTTCCTCTTCCGCAACCTAAATTTGGGTTCACGGCCTAAACTTTGATGCCGCAGGGCGGGTTGTTGTGAAACCAGTTCGCCAGGGCTCTGGACAAAATGCCTTCCGGAGCATCACTTCGTGTACCTGCTTTCGTTATGGCGCGCCAAGTCATTCCCAATCCGTCTTGGGTTGCACGAACCGGAACCATTTTGCCTGTCTGAAACTGCGGGTGGATTGCCCAATGGCTCAAGATGGAAATACCAAAGCCCGCCTTCACAAGCTCGCAGATTGCTTCAACTGAGCCGATATTTTCTTCGCGCGGGGGTAGAACATTTTCCGGAGTCCAGATGCGATCTGCCTCGTAACCGGGCTGGCGGACAAGTGAGTAAGTCAGAAAGGGATCTTTCAGAAAGTCGTTGCCATTGACGTATTTCCGTGTTGCGAGCGCATGGCCCGCCGGTACGACTGCGACCAGTTCATCTTCGAACAGGTCAACCGCATCCAACTGCCCCGGCAAGACTGAATCAGGCGAGATCACCAGATCGATCCGCCCCTTGGTGAGCGCATCAAACGGGCTTTGAGCGCCCTGCGTTTCTATCTCAATCTCGATGCCTGGATGTGTATCGCGAAACCACGGTAGGAAATTTGGCAACCAGTGGAAAGCAGCATAGACCGCGACCGACAGCCGGACCACATGGCGAACACCTTCGGCAGAAGAAATCGCGACACGCTCAGATTGCTGGATGTCCTCTAAAATACGCTCTGCGGTCTGGGTCAGAATGCGTCCCGCCAAAGTTGGACGCAGGTTGCGCCCTTGCTTTTCATATAGCTGCATACCCAACCGTCTTTCCGCCTCGCGAATGCGGTGAGTCAATGCAGACGGTGTAATGAGCAGCGACCGCGCAGCATCGGCCATTGATGCACAGCGCGCGACTGAGACGAGCATCTCAAAATGTCGCAGAGAGAGGTAGCGCGATATAGTTGAATCCTTTTCAAGTTTTCGCTGAGTATTTGGAAATTGTTTGAAGCAATAGTCAAGCGTTACGTTCTCTGAAGCAACACACATTTTGCAAAGCAGGAAACCGACATGACCTTGGACACCACCCGAGATGCAGCAAACGAAACGATGCCACGCGATGGCATGAGCATCATCGACACAGATCGGTATCCGCTGGATCAGCCCGACTCTGACGCGTTGCAACAGGAGATCACACAGGCACGTGCGGGGCTGGAAAAGGACGGCTGTGCGCGGCTGTCCGGGTTCATCCGGCCAGAAGCGCATGCCGCACTCGCGTTTGAGACCACCGCCCTTTCACCGCTCGCCCTGCACAGCAGTGAGGAATATACCCCTTATGGTTCCGGCCCTGATGATAGCTTTCCGACAGATCACCCAAGACGCCGTGCCCACCGCACCACCAGTGGCAGCGTGACACGTGACCTGATCCCGACGGATGGCTTGATCCAACAAATCTATGGCAACCCCTATCTGATTGCATTCATTGCCGCTTGCCTGTCAGCGGATGAAATTTATCAATTCGCCGATCCGATGCGCGGGTTGATCATCAATTCGATGGATGAAGGAAACGTGTTGGGTTGGCATTTCGATGCCAATGAATTCATCGTTAGTCTGATGACACGCCGCGCTGAGGTGGGGGGGGTGTTTGAATATTGCCCGGGTATTCGCGCACCCGGAAATGAAAATTTCGAGGACGTGAAAGGCGTGTTGGACGGCAAGCCCGATCTGATCAAAAACCTCGATCTTCAAGTTGGTGATCTGCAACTCTTCAAAGGGCGCTATTCACTGCATCGGGTGAACCAGATCGAAAAGGGCACGCGGCACACGGCGATTTTCGGATATACCCGACAGCCGGGTTTCATAGGCAGCGTCGCCAGCACCATGAAGGTCTACGGCCGCGTCATGCAGGAACATATTGACGCCGAACACACGCGCCAGACTGACGGATTGGCCGACTGATGGGTGACTATAAACGGGAGCCGGTGCCGCAGGCAGATATGTTGGGACAAGACGCCGATTGGCACCGCCGTCTTGATCTGGGGCGTGTCGCGCGGTTGAAGGCAAAACTACTGGAGTACGATTGCGCGGCGGGGTTGTTCTACGATCCCGTTAACATCCGATATGCCACCGGCACCACAAACATGCAGGTCTATTCCCTGCATAACCCCTGCCGCTATGCTTTTGTGGCCGTCGAAGGTCCGGTGATCCTGTTTGAATTTAGCGGTTGCGAATTTATGGCCGATGGTCGCCCTGCGGTGGACGAAGTGCGCATTGCGCAGGCGTGGTATCACTTTGCCGCCGGACCTCGCCTGATGGAATTCGCGCAATCATGGTGCGCCGAGATCGTGGATTTGATGAAGACCCACGGCGGCGGCAATCGCAGGCTGGCAATCGACAAGATGGACCCGATCGGCACCCACATTCTGGAAGCTGCCAATATCGAAATTGTAGACGGCTTTGAAGTCGCGCATATGGCGCGGTTGATCAAAACAGCCGAAGAGATCGACGCGGTACGCCAATCCATTGATGTCTGTCAGGAGGGTGTACGGCGGATGATTGCGGCGACAAAACCGGGCATGACGGAAAACGCCATCTGGTCGATCTTGCACCAGACCAACATCGAACTTGGTGGCGAATGGATCGAAACGCGGCTGCTGAATTCTGGTCCGCGCACCAACCCGTGGTATCAAGAGGCCAGCGAGCGTGTTGTCAAAGAAGGTGACATGATCTGTGTTGATACCGATCTTATCGGGCCGCACGGCTATGGCGCAGATTTGTCCCGTAGCTGGACCGTCGGCGACAAGAAACCCAAGGACGAACAGCGCCGCCTATATGCCTTGGCGCATGAACAGGTGTTGCGAAATTGGCAGCTGTTCACGCCCGGACGCAGTTTTTTCGAACTGGCCGATCTAGCCTACCGGATGCCTGAAAAGTACAAGGCATTCGAACAACCCGCCATCGCCCACGGCAGCGGGTTGTGCAACGAATTCCCGTTATTGATTCACTCTGACAAAATACGCGCAAAGGGACATGACGGTATTCTTGAGCCGGGCATGGTCATCTGTGTTGAAAGCTATGCAGGTGCCCCTGGCGACGCCGAAGGCGTCAAGCTAGAACAGCAGATATTGATAACCGTAAATGGGCCAGAATTGTTGTCAGACTTGGGATTTGAGGAAGAACTGCTGAGCTAAGAGGCAACGCCGTCCAAGTCTTAATGGCAAGTTCATCATTTGATTGGGACGGAAAAGGGGCTGCGAAAATCGCCGCCCCTTTTTTTGTCTACGTGCAGATCACTCTGTCCAAGCCATCCGTGAAGGATGGTATTCGAAACCAATTTGGTGCTCTGCCCCAACCAAACCGTCTTTGGTGTGGTTGTACAATGAACGCCAATAAGGCTGAATTGTGATGCCTTCATCTTGGATCATCGCCTGCCCACGCACCATAATGGCGCGGCGCTTTTCGACATCTGGCGTCGCCAGTGCTTCGGTCAGCAGTGCATCGAATTCTTCGTTGGCCCAGCCGAATTCATTCCAGGCTTCGCCTGAACGATAGGCAAGCGCCCAGATCTGAACGCCCAAAGGACGCGCGTTCCAGTTGGTCGAGCTGAACGGGTATTTCACCCAGTCATTCCAAAAAGTGGAGCCTGGCAGGATGGTCCGTTTGACTTTGATGCCTGCGTCACGCAACTGCGCCGCAACGTTGTTGCCGGTGCGATTGAGCGAAGCCGAAACACGCAACAGATCAATCGTAAGCCGCGTCCACGATAAACTCGACCCTCAATTCTGCACGGGCCAGCTTGGCTTCGCCGCAGGCACGGGCTGGCGCGTGGCCCTCAGGAACCCAGGCATTCCAGACTTCGTTAAGACCAGAAAAATCTGACATATCTGCCAGCCAGATCGTGACACGCAACATCTGTTCACGACTTGAGCCTGCCTGCTCCAACAAAGCATCGATTTTTCCCAGGCAGATTTTAACCTGCTCTTGGATCGTTTCTCCCTCACCTACTTGGCCAGAGAGGTAGGCAACCCCGTTATGCTTTACAATTTTTGAAGACCGGACACCGGCCTCAATACGTTCAATCATCTTCAAGTCCTTTTTATGGCGCCATCCCTTTCGGGCTTGTCGTCGAGTATTTTATAATGAGCCGAACTCATAGACACCATCTTCCAACCAAAGTCGTTTCCTACTTCCGCTCAAATAGTGTCTCTCTGTGTCAACTTTCGATGGTGGATATTTGCTGACCACCCCCTAAGGCGGATACAACCTCACATGTTAAAGTCAGATGCATTCACCACCGTCGATCACCAACGCATGGCCCGTCATAAATGCCGACATGTCTGAGGCAAGAAACAGGATTGCGTCAGCCACTTCGCCAGTTGTACCCCAGCGACCCATTGGGATTGTCTCAGATATGTAGTTTTCAAGTTTATCTCGCCCTCCCATTTGCTTTTCAAAACCGGCATTGAATGGGGTGTCGATGAAGCCTGGACAAAGTGTGTTGAACCGTATGTTGTGCCTCGCATAGTCGCCCGCCATTTGCCGCGTCATCGCCACTACAGCGTGCTTTGTCGTGGCATAAGCAATCATTTCAGGGTCATATTGCACGCCAGAATTGGATGCAGTGATGATAACACTGCCGCCTCCCAGCGCCCGCATATGCCTCACGGCAGCACGTGCCGCAATAAAATGCGAGCGTACGTTCAGACGCCATGATAAATCCATGCCCTCCAGCGGAACCTGCTCAAGATTGCCCTCAATTTGGTATCCTGCGTGTGAGTGTAGAATATCCAACCGAACATGTGTCATGACGGTTTCGTCGATTACGGCCTTCACAGCACTATCATCTGTCACATCCAAAGCCGCGGAATAAGCGCTCGCACCTTCTGCTTTTATCGAAGCCGCGACTTGCGCCGCTTTCTCGTAATCAAGATCAGTTACAATCACAGTTGCGCCGTGCTGTGCCATTGCGATCGCACCTGCGCGCCCGATTCCGGACCCAGCTCCGGTGACCAGAGCAACCTTGTCTTTCAGTAGGGGAAAAATGCGCCGATCCACCAGCGATTGACCCGGTGTCAATTACTTTTTCCTTCGCGTTGCATGTTCGCATGCATACGCTTCTTGATTTCCCGCACGCGTTCGGTCGCCTCGGGGCTGCCGTCGTGAAAGCTGCCGAACCAGTTGTCCCACGGAATCTCTACATTGCCGTAATTACATTCGAAATACCTGTGATGCAGTTGGTGGTGGAACGACCCGACCTTAAGGTGCGCTTTGTCTCCCAGCACCAGGTTTTCAAATCCGGCATGAGTGGTGGCGGTCGCCAGCACCTGCCAGAAGCCCAAAAAGATGAAATGGATCGGATGGGCGGGAACGACAAGAAAAATCAGGAGCACACTCATGTAGCCGATATGTTCGATCGGATGCATGGAAAAGCCAGACCACGGCGCGACTGAGACACTGCGGTGGTGTACCGAATGCACGCGCTTGTAGAGCCACGGAACGTGTAAAGCACGGTGCAGCCAGTAGAAATGGAATGATTGAATGAGGGGGAACAACAGGAATAGCGCGAAGAACCAGATCGGATTGCTTTGCACGGTGATCATGGGTGCCCATCCATTGGCATAGCCCATCCAGACAATGGCATCGTAAAAAGTCCAAATCGTGACACCGGACAACAACGCATATGTCACGTTGTCCCAGTATTGATCATTCCACAGAAAAATCCGCGCATTCTTGGCGAGCCCGCGTCGATCATACTTGAAATCGTCACCCTGTCTTGTCCACCCGTAGAGCCACAGATGCAAACCTTGGGCAATAATAATCAGCGCGATCAGGTTGCGCGCCCAAAGCTGTAACACCCATCCCCAACTCAGCGTCTGCATCTGCTCTAGCGGAGGCACCAGCCAAGCCCAGGTGGCCCAAGCCATCAACGCATAGACCGTAAATTCGGTGACAGGCAACCAGCGGTCGGCGAACCACTTCAGCGTCGCAACTGGCTTTGGCGGCCAGGCGAAAAGCGGCGATATAGCGACGGGCAGGTCTGGATGCCAATTCCATGCCTTGCTCGTGCCGGCTTTCAAATGCTCATCAGTGCCTGACATCGCAAATCCTCCTAAAGTGTCGACATGAAGTTTTTTCACGTATTTCAGGAGAACATAAAACGCTGGTAATTGTCCCCAAAGCCTATAACCTTATGGAATGAGCCAATATCGCAAAGACCTGCCACCGCTTGATAGCCTTCTGTTTTTCCATGCGGCCGCAAACAACCCAAGTCTGAGCAGCGCCGCCCAGGAGCTGTTTGTCACCCAAGCGGCCGTTAGCAAACGCATTCAGCGTTTTGAAGATTGGCTTGGAACACCACTCTTTTCACGCGACAATCATTCCTTGCAGATTACCGAAGCAGGTAAGGTGTTAGCGGAGGATGTTGAGATTGCGCTGGATTTCCTGAAACTTGAAATTGCCAAGGTCCAAACACCAGGAGAGCCTATGGTTCGCATCGCCGCAAATGAAACCAGCTCGATGTTCTGGCTACACACGCAACTCCGTGAATTCTCGCTGAGCGACAGCTCGTGCAATGTGAATGTTGTGACGACCGAAAACACAGCTGAATTGTTGTCGGACCAGAATGATCTTGCCGTTTTGTTTTGCGATGGGAATGTTCCTGGCTGGGAAACCACCAAACTATTGGGTGGCGAACTGATGCCCGCAGCTTCGCCAGAGATTGCCCAAAAGGCAGAGGCGCTGGCGATGTTTGACAGCAGAATACCCGCTCAGAACGCGCCTGCTCTTTTGGAATTTCCCATCCTCACGCCAGATTGGATCAATTGGCAACGCTGGCTAGAGCAAAAGAGATTTGCCGAAGTTTCATCATGGCATACGATCGACTGTCACAGCTACATGCATTCGGTCGGCAAGGCAATCAAGGGTGAAGGCATCCTCCTTGCCTATTCGGATCTGATCGACAGCGAGTTTCGGACCGGCAAGCTGGTTAGGATTGGAAATGTCGGGCTTACACCAAGAAAGTCATACTTTCTGTGTTACAGGGCAAACGCTCAACTGTCGCCGTCCGCTAAGCAACTTTGGAATTTTCTGACCAACGTCACGGGTATAAGAAGTAGCGGGAATTCATCTCCGGGCATTGAATAGCAGATAGGTCCGCAACTAAAGTATCCCTTTTGATCAAGCTCTGATTTCGACCCATTCTCTGTCTTCTTTGACGAGAGTGTTGGCGAGGATGAGGAGCTTTCGCATGATCGCTGTGATGGCGACTTTCGAGGGTTTGCCGGCAGTTTTCATGCGCTGGTATTGCGCTTTGAGATCCGGTTTGTACTGGGTCGCAACGATGGCGGGCAGATAGAGCGCATCACGCAATGGTTTTCGACCGCCCTGGATGAAGGACTGCCCGCGCCATCGGCCGGATTGTCGTGTGATCGGGGCGATCCCGGCGAGCGACGCAACCGCCTTATTTCGTAGGCTTCCTATTTCGGGCATTTCGATCAAGATCGTAGTGGCGGCAACCGCACCGATGCCTTTGATACTCTGGATCACGCGAAGCGCGCGTTTGCGATTTGGACAGGTTTCCAGTTGCGCCCGGATCGCTTGATCCAATTCAGCGATGTCATCAACAACTTGGCGCAAGCGTCGCTTGGTGAGCTTCTGCGTCAACCTCTGCTGCTGCCGATCCAACTGGTTTTGGAGGCGCACCTTGTCTTTGATCAGTGCCCAGCGAGCAGCTTGCAACTCTCTGAGAATAGGGCGGCCCTTGGCAACTGGCGCGTCTGGCTCTAACGCGTGTGCCGCACCCATTTGCGCCAGAACACGTGCATCAGCCCGGTCTGTTTTGGCCAGCTGCCCCTTACTTTCCGCAAAACGACGGGCGTGTTTGGGGTTCACTTTGACCAGTGGCAAATGGTCGGCCAACGCTGCCTCGAACGCACCGTGATAAGGGCCCGTTGGCTCATAAACCACGCGGGCGGGTTGGTCTGGCCCAATCCAGCAACGTAGCTTCCGGAAACCGGACTTGGTGTTGGCAAACTGCTCGAAAACCCCGTCGCTCAATCGGTGGCAATCGAGTTTGTCTTTGGAAATATCAATGCCAATGCTATCGTCTGTCATCTTCGTCATGTCCTATGCTTGTCATCCGGAACGGTAATCCCGGGTATCCCTTCAGGCCTCATGAGAAGACGGTGTGCGATCGCACTTTAGAACGGTCCACTACGACCAAGCGTGTCCCGATCCACACACCGCCTCTGCCCGCCATAAATGGCTTGGCTGGCAGAGGCTCCATCTTCGCATGGAGACAGGCAAAGTCATAAGACAAGCGTTTTGCATTTGATCTAGTTCACAGATTGACTTTAAGACGCCCACAAAATTCAAGTAGTGTGGGCCTTTTCATAGACAGTTTATGTGGCTCACGAAAACTAATGCAGACGATGTGAATACGGACATTCAGATTCTCCGGCCGCCGCATTCGAGTACTTCCACCTCCATGCATAAAGAGAATGCTGGCTAACTCCGAGGCGGTCCGAAACCTCTCTGACCGGGTAACCCCGCTCGGTGAACTGCTCGACCGCATCCCGCTTGAACTCATCGTTGCTCATCATAGCCTTCTTGCCTCGAAATTGGGAAAGAAGGCGTCCACGATCTATGGGCCTATTCATGGGGCAGTGTGAGGGCCACCAACATCTCGGCTACAGCAATGGAATTCGCAACACCACAAAGACCTAATCTCTCCATTCAAACTGGATGTCCGAAATCCAAAATTATGGGGTCAGGGCCTGTCGATGATCGATGAGCTGGATGCAATGGAAAACAGTGGCAGTTAAGTAAATATGGTCGCCGCTTAAATCTGTTTTTCGGGCATCTGCACCACAAGCCCGTTAAGGGCGTCAGTGACTTCAAGCTGGCAAGTCAGGCGAGAGCGCGCCGGATCTGGCTCATAGGCGAAATCCAGCATGTCCTCTTCCATATCATCCATTGACGGCAGTTTATCAACCCAGTTTGGGTGGACGTAGACATGGCAGGTCGAACAGGCACAGGCACCGCCGCAATCGGCTTCGATTCCGGGAATATTGTTGTCACGAGCGCCTTCCATAACCGTCGACCCATTGGCCACATCAATTTGATGTTCGGTGCCGTTATGCTCGATATAGGTAATCTTTGCCATTACATGAACCTCGTTCAAAACCGGTTTTATCTATATTTTCTTGGGTATTTGGGATGCGCTGTAAGCGGTCATAGTGAGACCTACGAAAGGTGGTCTTAATCATGCATTTCAGCGTTGCGATTAGCTGTCCCGAATAAAACGGGGCACAATACAGTGCCCCGTTTCATTGCCAGCCTAGAGAGGGAGATCAAATAGGCTTACGACGCCGTCAGAATTAGTCTTCCATCCGACACCGTTTGATGAAGTGTCTGCCATCCATTTTCCGTCCACCGCCGATTTTGATTGAGTTAAAAATTTGTACTCAATCGTGACTTCATGAACTTAGGCTTTCCAACCCAATTGGTCAGGATAGATCTCATAGCTAGGGTGCATTTCTGCGCCCACAACACCGTCTTTGTAGTGACGGTTGAGACCTAGCCAAATTGGCTGAATGATCACACCTTCGTCCTGCATGATCTTTTCGATTTTGGCCATAACTTCGCGACGTTTGTCAGTGTCAACAATCGACAGGGCCGATTCTAGCAGGCTGTCAAATTCAGCATTGTTAAAGCCAGTTTCGTTCCAAGCTTCACCTGAACGATA
>JAQWQJ010000084.1 GCA_029244725.1 Paracoccaceae bacterium | reverse complement strand
GGTGTTCCAAAGGCCCAATTTGGACTATATTTGAAGGAATGTGAGTGGCGTTTTAACAACAGTGACCCGTCAGTGCAATTATCACAGCTAAGACAATGGGTTAAGAAGTATTTGAACTAGTTATCTGGGTCAGCCCCTTTTGCATTAAAACGTAATGACAACATTGCCGCGTTTGTGGCCTCTGTCGACGTAGCCATGTGCTTCGGTGATTTTTTTGAACGGATATTCTTTATCAACGACTGGTCTGAGGGTTCCATCCTCGATCAGTTTTACGAGTTCGAGTAGGCCTTTCTTGGTCGCCAAGGATGTTCCTCCAATGATTGCGTGTGATCCAAATAGATTTCGGAATGGCGCTGCAAGAGTTTCGCCCATTGTGCCACTTATAAGGGCAAAACGCCCTGTTTTTGTAAGCAGATGACGATGACGTTTGTAAGGCATAGTACCAAGGCAATCAGCAATCACATCGAATTTCGGCGCAAGTTTTGTTAGGTCTGTTGTGGTGTAGTCAACCGTGTGCGTCGAACCGTTGGCCCTCAAAAACGCATGGTTCTTGGCAGACGCCACTGCGGTTACTTCAGCCCCCAGGACTGCTGCAATTTGGACAAGTGCGATGCCAACCGATCCTGCGGCTGCGTTGATTAAAATGCGTTCACCTTTTTCAATCTTCAGCTTGTCCAAAAAGTAGACTGCAGTCGAACCACCAAAAACCAGCGACGCAATATCCGAGGGGCTAATACCCGATGGGATGGGCGCAATTGCTTTACTGTCCTTGATGGCGACGTATTCAGCATGTGTGGCCATTCCCATTTCAGTGCTGCCGAACACTAAATCTCCTACGCTAAAGCTCGTCACATCCGCGCCAGTTTTAACGATCTCGCCTGCAAAAACGGTGCCGAGAACTTCTTTCCGAGGTTTCTTGAAGCCGAACACGAGAGACAGCAAAAACTTGAAACCTTTAGGAACGTTTTTGGATCGAATGCGAACGTCGCCAGAATTCAAACTGGTGGCAATGTTGCGAACTAGTACTTGGTTGCCACTAATTTTTGGGGCTGGGCGCGAGGCAATTTTGACAACCTCGGGGGCACCAAATGCCGTAAGAACTGCGGCTTTCATTGATTTCGGTATCATATTTTCACTCCTACTGAGCGTTTGTCGCCGATCAGATATTTCTCGGCGATGGTTAAATTGATCATCCATCCAGCAACTTGAAAGGCTTCGTCGACCAACGGAGTTGGCTCACCCAAGATCAATATGAAAGGAAGATAAAACAGCGGAAAAGTCCCGGCGTTAATCGCTATGGCGTACGCGCGAATGATCCAGGCGCGGTGCTCAGATACGCGTCCTTGAATGGCAGCGCGGATTGCAAAGACAGTGAACACGGCCATGGCGGATCCAAAAAATAACCGTCCGATCAGCAGCAAGGGCGTGCTGATTTCGACGTGCAGCAGGGTCATCCAGATGCCGGTCACACCACCAAGGATCGCCCCAAACCCTGCAATGCGGCCGAGTGTGCGGTGGCGTGCCTGATTTCGAATGCGCTGTTTGGTTGAGAACTGGAACGCCCCCAGTACCAGAAACAACACCATGCCCAGCCCGTGCAAAAACAATGGCAGCCTGTCGACGATTTCGGGGTTGAAGTCAAAAGCCCAGTGGCCTGTTAGAATGATCTCTCCCAGCCGGTACATCGTGCCGCCTAGCGGGATCAGGATCAGTGCGCCCATTACGTAGGGCAAAGCTTTCTTGTTCATGGAAACAACCATGGGAAGGCTCCTTTTCAGTGAAGCAGATTAGATTTCGGTTGTGGTGTGGGCGCTAGGCTGCTTGCGCGATGATGAAGACAGCTTTGCCAGCAGCGGGTCGCCAAACCTCGGAAATGTTGAAACCAGCCGAGGGGATCCGGTCTTGTAGCCCCTTTGAACTGAGCGGCAGGACCCTCGGTATCAACCGTGTCGCCGATACAAGAGGCAGTAGTTTAGACAACAGCCAGCTTCGGTCCCGAATACAGACGGTTGACGAAACGAACCAGCCACCGGGCTTCAGTCTCAGATGAATCTGGCGAAGTGTTTCATCTAGATCGTCCACCAAATGCAGGATCGAATGGGCCATGACCATATCATAGGGCCCGTTTTCGATTTCCCAATCCGCAAGCGTGGAAATGTGAAACGCCACGTTCGGGGAATTACCTTCCGCGGCCTTGCCCTGCGCAAATCCTATCATTTCGGACGAGAAATCTAGTGCGTCGATCCGACTGATCCGTTCAGCGTGATATAGCGCCGTGGTGCCGGTGCCGCATCCGATTTCGAGAACACTCATATCTGGTGTCATCAGGGCAGCCGTTTTGTCGAGTTTGACCTGATAGGCGTTAAGGTCATCGACAGGGCTTTTGGCGTATCCCGCGGCAAAGCGATTCCAGATACGGGCTTGTGGGTAGCGCGCTTTGGTCATGGTGAACCTCGTTTCAATGGTGAGAGACTGGGATTACTCGTCCATCTCGATCGTGAAGACGTCGCTGATCTCTTTTCCGAATGTCCTAGCAATCAGAAAGGCCAGCTCAAGCGTCGGGTAATATTTAGCGTTCTCGATGGCGACGATTGTCTGCCGTGTGACGCCCACTTTATCCGCCAGCGCTTTTTGCGTCATCTCGTCGGCATCAAATCGCAGACGGCGGATTGTATTAGTGATTTTAGGTTTCTTCGCCATATCAGATGCTCATACGATAGCGGGCTAGCTTGGTAAACTCTCCGAAGAGGCCACCGAGCGAAAAGCAGAACATCAGCACCACAAGACAGTCGACGGGCTGATAACCGAACTTGATACCAGCGATCAGGGCGATAAAGCCAAAGCCAGTGAAACCAACAGTAATTTTGTTTCCGGTGTTTGCGATCATTTTATCACGCTCGTCCGAGATGAAGTTTTGATCCGCCTCACCGGTTATCATGGCCTCGAGAATAGAGAATATAATAGTTCCAATGATGGCCATCACAATTCCGGCTACGATGGCAAAAATGATCACCCAGAACATTGTGTTTGCCCAAATCTGGATTGCGTCAGGACCATCCATGACACCAGAACTATAAAGCTCTCGGACTTTTAGAATGACGTAAATATTGACGACGACCCCAATGATGATTTGCAGCACCGTGTTTTTTTCTTCGTGTGACATGTTTTTCGTTCCTCGTGTCGGGTAAATCCGACGTGATGTTAAAAATTCTATACACAACATGTCTAAAATCATACGTCGTGTCAAATAATATATACACAAGGGTTGAAAAACTAGACACAACTATGGAATTTCAAACACTTAGCTATCCCAAGACGGTAATAATTTTCTGGTGATCCGGCGAATCACCGCCGTATGTCGTTGTCTTTTCTTGACCTAACGGGGCATTCATCGCAGGTTCCGGCAAAACTTTGACGCGAGCGTACATGGCCAATCCTACACCGTTTTCTGCCTATGAATGGACGATAGCATGGCGCTATCTGCGTGCCCGCAAGGCCGAAGGCGGCGTGACCGTCATGACATGGATCAGTTTGATTGGCGTCGCGTTGGCTGTCTTTGCGCTTATTGCAACGCTTGCTGTGCGCTCAGGATTTCGGGCTGAATTTGTTGATACGATCTTGGGGGCCAACGCCCATGTGACCGTCTACAATACCGTAGAAATTGACGCTGAAGGCGTGTCTTCGCGCACAATGCCGGATTACGCCGAGCGCGCATTGGCCATTGGCCAGGTATCCGGCGTGACGCGGGTTGCGCCGCTTGTACGTGGCGAAGTTATGGTCAGCTCACAGCATGGCGCGGCCGGCGTGCAAGTGTATGGGATATCGACCGAGGACCTGATGACGCTTGAGCGCGTTGCCAACCCTGAAACCTCAAAAGGGTCCATTGCAGAATTTGAAAGTGGCTTGGCCATTGGGTCAGGTGTTGCGCGTGAACTTGCCCTTGGGGTCGGTGACCGGATCAAGATCATTTCACCGGATGGTATGAAAACGCTTTTTGGCACCAGTCCACGGATCAAATCATACGTGGTGACCTACATATTCACTGCAGGGCGCTATGATATTGACCGGACGCGGGTCTATATGCCGTTCGCCGAAGCGCAAGATTTTTTTAACCGCGCGGGCGTAGCGGATGAACTCGAGGTTCTAGTGGAAACACCTGAGCAGGTCGAAGATCTAGCGCTGGCATTGTTGAATGCAGGCGGTGACAGAACGCTCATCTGGACATGGAAAGACGCAAGCGGTGCCTTTTTGCGTGCGCTTGAGATCGAGGACAACGTGATGTTCATCATTCTGTCGATCCTCGTGCTGATCGCCACGATGAACATCGTTTCTGGCTTAATCATGCTGGTTAAGAACAAGGGACGCGATATCGGTATCTTGCGAACATTTGGCCTGACCGAGGGTGCCATTCTGCGAATTTTCTTTATTTGCGGCGCATCCATAGGCGTTGTCGGCACTCTGATCGGGGTTGTGACTGGCTGCTTGTTCGCGATCTACATTGACCCAATTTTTTCAGCGGTGAATTACGTTGCGGGTGGCGGTGTGTGGGATCCGTCCGTTAGGGGGATATACGAACTACCTGCGCAACTAAGGCTTGGCGATGTCATGTCTGCGGTCTCACTTTCGCTTGGTCTCAGCTTCATCATAACTATCTTCCCTGCTAGACGTGCTGCCCGCATGAATCCGGTTGAGGCGCTGCGCTATGAATAATCCGGTCTTGCACCTAAGTGGCATCCAAAAAAGCTACACCAAAAACGTCGCAGCCGAGGTTTCGGTTCTAAAAGGCGTCGAACTCGTTCTTGAGGCCGGTCAAGTCGCGGCCCTTGTCGCCCCTTCAGGCGCAGGTAAGTCGACATTGCTGCATATCGCTGGATTGTTGGACACGCCGGACTCGGGTGAAGTCATCGTAAACGGGACGAGTACAGCAACAGCCTCGGACCGACGCCGAACCAGACTTCGGCGTGAGGAAATTGGATTTATCTATCAGTTCCACCATCTGCTGCCCGAATTTAGTGCACTTGAAAACATCGTGCTGCCGCAGCTGGCAAACGGCGAAAACCCAACTGATGCGCGTGCACGTGCGCGCAAGTTGCTGGATGACGTTGGACTAAGCGACAGGGTTGATCATCGACCCGCGGCGCTGTCGGGCGGCGAACAGCAAAGGGTCGCATTTTGTAGAGCATTGGCGAACCAGCCCTCACTATTGTTGGCAGACGAACCAACTGGCAATTTGGATCCAGAAACCAGCGAAATGGTATTCGAAACATTGATGGCCGTAGTGCGCGAAACTGGATTGACCGCGTTGATAGCGACGCATAACCCTGTTTTGGCAAAAAAAATGGATATGACTTATCGGCTCGATTCCGGTGGGCTTGTAAAACTCTGAAGGAAAATCGATGCCGCAAATATCACTCGCCGAAATCGAAAACGTCACAAAAACTGCGCTCATGGCGCACGGCGCTGAGGAATGGATTGCAAGCCACGTGGCGGATGCGGTGAAAGTCGCAGAATCCGTTGGCAACAAGATTTGCGGTCTCTACTACGTTGAAAGCTATTGCCAGCAGCTTGTTTCTGGGCGTGTAAAGGGCGACGCAGTTCCCCAAGTTTCGCGACCAAAACCAAGCACCGTTGTTGTTGATGCATCATTTGGCTTTGCTCAGGCAGCGTTTGCAAAAGGACTGCCCGAGGCCATCAGCGCTGCAAAGGAAAACGGGATCGCATCGATGGCTGTTGGTCATGCGCATACTTGCACATCACTTGGGTATTTCACTGAGCAGATCGCCCGTGCGGGATTGATCGGGCTTGGGCTTACAAACGCTACCCCAATCGTCGCAGCACCAGGCGGGAAGTCCCGTGTTATCGGCACAAACCCAATCGCGTTTTCTGTGCCCGACGGGCAGGGTGGGATTGCAATGCAGTTCGATCAATCGACCACGACTGTGGCACTCGGCAAGATCACAATGGCCAAAGCAGCCGGTGAGCGCATCCCAGAGGGCTGGGCGCTGGACGTCGACGGAAACCCCACCACCAATCCGGAAGAGGCAATAAAAGGGTCGCTTGTGTCCATGGGTGGATACAAAGGTTGGGGGTACGGGCTTATGGCCGAGTTTTTGGCGGCCGGTATGACCGGATCGTTGGCGTCTATGGATGTTAAACCGCTCAAAGCGCCCAATGGCGCACCGCATGATCTTGGGCAATATTACATGTTGATCGATCCAAGTGGTTCGACCTCATTTGGCGAGCGTGTTCAGCAAGTAGCAGACGCTGTTGCCGCCGACGAAGGTGCGCGCATCCCGGGGGCAGGCAAAAAGATCGCTGATCCCGTTGATGTACCGGACGCTGTTTGGGAACTGGTGCAGGGCTTGGCTAACCGCAATGGCTAGGTCAGTCGCGTCAACCCAATGCCAGCAACCATAAGCCCGAGGCCTAGCATTCGGGTCAGTGAAATCTGCGTCATCGCAGCTCCGAAAAGACCAAAATGGTCAATCAGAGTTGCGCTGACAATTTGCCCCAAAAGTACAAAAAACACCGCATTTCCGACCCCGAATTTGGGTGCGATGATCGTGATTGAAAGCACATAAAACAGCACAAGCAGTCCGGCGAGTAGTAGGTGTTTAGGAGCACTGGCAACCGCGCTTAGGCCTGGGAAACCGGCTATGGCTGCGATCACCCAAGCCCCGCCTACTGCAATCGTAAACAAGATGGCTGCAGCTGTAATCGGACTGCCAATGCGCGTTCCCAACGAAGAATTGAGCGCGGCCAGGATCGGAATTCCGATACCTGCTAGCAACATAATCGACGCAAACCCTAGGTTTGAGTTCAGCATAGAGGCCTCCTACTGCGCAAAACATTTTGGGGCTGACCCAGATAACTAGTTCAAATACTTCTTAACCCATTGTCTTAGCTGTGATAATTGCACTGACGGGTCACTGTTGTTAAAACGCCACTCACATTCCTTCAAATATAGTCCAAATTGGGCCTT
>JAQWQJ010000083.1 GCA_029244725.1 Paracoccaceae bacterium | reverse complement strand
AAGGCCCAATTTGGACTATATTTGAAGGAATGTGAGTGGCGTTTTAACAACAGTGACCCGTCAGTGCAATTATCACAGCTAAGACAATGGGTTAAGAAGTATTTGAACTAGTTATCTGGGTCAGCCCCAAAATGTTTTGCGGCTGGTATGGATGGGTTTTTAAGCAAGCCAATTAGAAAGCTGGAATTGATCGAAACAATCAAAGTTTGGACCGATTAGGGCGCTAGCAAACTATTTAACACCCCAATGCATCGAAACAATAGTGGGTTTGGCCGCGCGAAACTATTATTGCGGCAGGGAGACGGTCGCGGGGTCAACCGAAATTATTAGAACAGATTTCGAAATCGCCCTGGAATCTTGACTATAGCATTATTCTTTAGGGCACCAGGTTTGTTCCAGGCATGCCATTTTCGTTTTCGAGCCATCTCTGTTCGAGCTGATTTGAATCGAAGATCTCCGTCAACCGCTTCACTTTTGCTGATCTCATCAAATAGAGCATCTCGACGTTTTTGGTGGGATGCCCAGCCTTCTGCAATACGATCTTCATCAACGGCACGATTGGCGCTGATACTTTGGTCGACGCTACCAAAGTGAAACAAGAACAAATGCGGGTCAATTTTGAAATTTTCCCCGCGCACACGATGATATCCAGATCCCCACCGCAACGGTCCGTTGAGGATCGAGGCCTTGGTATATCGATCAGAGATTTTGGCGTATCGCCGTTGATTTAGAAACGGTTTGCTCTCTTCAATGGGACCTTCGTATTCTAGATGTTGCGCCACATCCATGCCGAGCGGTGATAGGGGTTCTGTAAGTTGTTTTTCAGACAGATACTCAGGGAGTGTTTTTCTAAGTTTCGGATCGATAGCAATGAATTCGTCCACATCGGTTCCAATGACAATATCAAAGCTGTGGAAGAGGGTTTCGGCAAGATTTGAGGCACGTTTGGCCCGAGCTTTATCCCCAGCAACGACATTTCTCTGGACAAATGGCACTCGAATAAAATTTACGCCAGTGGCGTTTGGAACCTGTTGATCAAAACCGTCCAATATGACGAACAATGACGTCGAACCAAATGCCGAACCATAGTACTCGATCCAGCGGTCCAAGAACGATGCATCGTTTCGGACTGAAGTGATTATTGCTATTTTTTTGGTTGGTGAGCCGTTTGCCGCCACCGTTGGTTTTGCGACGAAACTGCCATTTTTGCGGAGGGCGTGAAACCCGCGGGTCAACTGAACGGGATCATATTTCGTTTCTACCCAATGCCTCAGTGTTATTGGAGTGACTGCGTTTTCGACCGCGTACTGATCGATAACCCAATCAAGCACGCCTTTTCCACCGTCTTTTAGGTGGAGGAATCGCAGTGACAATTCCTTCTTCGCACTCTCAACAGACTCACCTACGGAAAGTCTAAATAGAGCCGCGGCCAGTCCAGTTCGATCGGCACCAGACTTGCAATGAACAATCAAGGGCTTTTCCGCAGACTCAAACGCATCCAATAACTCCAATAAACTCTCTTTGGGCGGGGCAGATCCACCTTCGAGCCCAATATCAATGAGCTTGAGGTTGAGCTCCTTACAGAGCGCCAACTCCAATTGATACTGAGGTAACATGGAAGCGCCACGCAGGTTGATTATTGTCTTGAAGCCTTTGTTAGCATAGCGTCGAAAACGCTTTTCTGTCGGATGATTTGATCGAAAAACTCCATGCCCAACCTCATGGAAATTTTTCCAAACCGATCGCAAGATGCCGTGATCAATCCACGTCATAAAAAAGCGTGCACGCTTTCGATCATTTTCCGTTTCTATGGCCTTTGCGAAACTATCATGCCAAAGGATTTCGCGATGTTGCGCGTAGGTGTAAATGTCGCGATAAAAATGACGTAGAGTTCCCCAAAACCGGCGGTTTGGCTTTTTGGCTTCAGCAGATTTTTCGGCAGCCAGTGGATCGTAGTGCTTGTCTACCCATTGGCGAAAATCAAGCTCCGCCTCAAAAAGTTGGTAAGCGTCAAGGATCTCATCCAGCACACCCGTTTCTGAATCTCGGCGGTGAATATATTGCAATGACAATTCCTTGCGCGCTAACTCCAATGACTTGTTCTCTTGAGTCAAAAGCCAAATTGCAGCGGTGAGACCTGTGCGATCAGCACCAGATTTGCAATGGAACAGAATGGGTTTTTGCAGAGTTGGCAACAAATCAATCAACCCTAAAAGTTCCACCTTAGTAGGAGCTCTGCGGGGAAAAAGCGGATAGCTTACATAGAGCATCCCGTTGGCCAGCGTGCGCTCTTCTGCAAACTTCGACGGCGATCTCTCGATGTCATTTCTAAGATTAACGACCGTGCGAATGCCACTTTTTACGTAGGACTTGAAACGCTTTTCGTCTGGATGGTTCGCCCGAAAAACACCCGGCGCAATCTTACCATCGTTCGTCCATCGGTGTCTTAGGAAACCGACGTCGATCCATTCCGCAAAAAACGCACTTCTTTTTCGGTCTTTGGGATTATCAATACGATGATTGAAGCGTGCATATAGCCGCCGTTTCAGAGAGGAAAAAATCGCGTGTGCCATAAGAGGAGCCGGAATTAATTGGGCTTTCGCCTATCAGGCAATGGTGAAACGTGCAATCAAACTTATGCGATCGCCCCGGTATTGCTTTTGGAGTTGTTTTTCGATCGATACGAAGTCCGCACGCTGGAAGTCTATGAATAGAAAAAGCGACCTAGGCTTTAAAGCAGTCGATATATCCATTATCGAAAACCCATAACGGCAACTGAGAGAAGTCTAATATGGGCAAGAAATTTCTGCTTTGTCGTCCTAGGGGCGGGCTGAATGACTCCTTGTGTCAAATTCAGCGATGCTTCGAATATTGTCGAAAGCATCAGCGGGTATTAGTGCTCGATTCACATCGATCAGGTTTGCGAGACGACTTGTTTCGTTATTTTGAGGTCGTCGATACTGTCGTTGAAACAATGACTTGGGCAGAGTTTTCGCAATCCCATAATGCAGACGAAGTTTCGATTTACCCTCAACAAACGCAGGGTCGATTGGACACATATGAAACACAACTGGGCGAAAGCGGAATTTACTTCGATACTCAAAACTCGGTCAGTCTGTCGTTTGATTTTGGTAAAAGTTATTCCGAAGATCTTCTTTTACACGAAGCATGTGGCGGGGGAATTAACTCGGTTTGGTTACTTAAATACCTTCAGCCAACCCCGTTCTTGCGTCAGCATTTAGAGACGCGTTTGTCCGCCTTGCCAACGTCATATCGCGCCGTTCATATCCGGAATACGGATCTGGAAACTGATCATAATACGCTTTTTCATGAGCTAGAGTTCGTCTTGGCAAATCAAAACGTCCTATTTTGCACTGACAGCGGGAAGCTTCAGGCCAAGTTGAAAGACGCACCGCCGAAAGGCACGACGCCCTACTTTTTAACTTCGCTCGATCATTCGTCGAACGACCGGTTGCATGAGTCTGAGAACACAAGCATCGAAAGCAATCTCGACATGTTGACTGATTTGTTTGCGCTCGCGCGTGCAAAGAAGCTCTATTTCACGTTTACCAAGGCTGGATATATTTCAGGCTTCTCGGGGCTAGCTTTTGCTTTGCATTGTTCAAAATTGCGAAACCGCGTCGCGCCGATGGAAAATCTTTCAGCGTCGAACCACATTCAAACTTCACATAAATCCGGGGCCTTTCGGTTTTTGAAGGCTCAGGCTGCAATTATTGCGGCAAAACTGGCCTATCGTGTTTTGATGGGCGTTCATGAAAGCTGGCCATCCCGTTAGCGATAACGGTTTCACGCTTAAAATTCTCGTAAGCGTAGTTTTTCCGAACCTGACGTTATGTCGGTCGATTCCTTGACTTTAATTCGGTCTGAGGCGTAACCATTTATAGACGGAAGCGTTCAGTTTGCATTTTCGTTGGCCCGAT
This sequence comes from Paracoccaceae bacterium, assembly GCA_029244725.1. Lineage (GTDB taxonomy): Bacteria > Pseudomonadota > Alphaproteobacteria > Rhodobacterales > Rhodobacteraceae > JASMHC01. The sequence goes on along the minus strand of JAQWQJ010000083.1, from coordinate 11,791 downwards.
ACCTGCTAGGAAAGGGAGATTTATGAACCAGCCCCTCACACTTCGTCCATTGGTCGCAGCGATAATAGTTGCCCTTATGCCTATGGCGGCCGCCGCACAATCCGCCGAAGATATTTTGCGTTCGGCATTCGACAATTGGCGCGCTGACAGTTCTCACGCAGTGACGACGATGACCGTCAAACGGTCCAATGGGACGCGCGAAATGACGATGGAAAGCTGGACCGAGGGCGAAAAGAAGGCGTTGGTACGCTTTACTGCGCCTGCAAGGGATGCTGGCAATGCCACTCTTCAGCTTGGCACTGCGACGTACGTTTTCAACCCAAAACTCAACCAAGTGATCAAACTGCCCTCAAGTGCGATGTCGCAAAGCTGGATGGGGTCGGATTTCTCATACGAAGATCTTAGCCGTTCAGAGCGGGTTATCGGGGATTACACACACACATTGATTGAGACTCGAAATGATGGTGGTCATAAACTGTACGTCATCGAATCCGTCCCTAAGCGCGGAGTTCCAATCGTTTGGGGTAAGCAAATACTCTCGGTTCGTGACGATGGTGTGCTGCGGTCGATTGAATACTACGACCAAGTTGGCAAGCGTGTTCGCACAATGAGCGCTGACAAAATCGGTACATTGGATGGTCGTCCATATCCGATAGAAATGACCATGCGCGTTGACGAAAAACCCGGTGAATTCACACGTGTCACGACGGTCTCAAGCGAATTCAACATCGACCTTCCAAAGTATCTGTTCACCAAATCCAACCTTCAAAACCCACGGGATTAAATCATGATCGTTTCCCTAGCTTGGCGGAACATATGGCGACAACCGACCCGTACCTGGCTTAGCCTGATTGGGATGGCGTTTACGTCAATGTTGTTGGTGTTTGTGTTGTCGTTTCAGCTGGGTAGCTATGACACGATGAAGGCGTCCATGCTGCAAATCAGCGATGGATTTGGGCAGTTTCAACCTGAAGGATACAAAGACGATCCAGAAATGGGCAAGGTTATTGCCGATCCCAACGCATTGATTGCTGATCTGCGGGCCGTTGAAGGGCTTTCGGGCGTGACAGCGCGGGGTAATGGGTTTGGGCTTTTGGCGAATGACGAACGCACCTTTGCAGCTGCCGTTATGGGAATAGACCCAGCGAACGAAGGCCAAGTGACGACGCTGACGGGCAAGGTCACAACAGGGCGCACTCTATCGGCGGATGACACCAACGCAATCGTTCTAGGTGATGGGCTGGCGCGCAATCTCAAGGTTGGACGGGGCGATCCGGTAACGATGCTTGGGTCTGGCACCGACGGCTCGGTTGCTGCGGATGTTTTGATGGTGGTCGGTATTTTTAAGTCTGGCGTGCCAGAACTTGATCGGCAGATCGCGCAAATCCCATTGGAAAGGTTTAAAGAGACGTTCCTGATGGATGGTGCTGCCCATGCGATTTTGATCAGAAGCCTCGAGCTTCCAGCAGTTGAAAAGGCCGAGGCCGAGCTTGTGGCGCTAGCTGACAAGCATGGTGTGGTCTATCTAAATTGGCAGGAATTGCGCCCCGAAGTGCAACAGATGATCAACATCGATTTCTATACAGCCGTGATGATGTACGCGACGTTGGTCGTGGTTGTGGTCTTCATCATTCTTAACACGCTTTATATGTCCGTCCTTGAACGCACGCGAGAGTTCGGTGTTTTAATGGCGGTGGGAATGAAACCCCGCCAAATCGGGCGCATGGTTTGGATGGAGATGATCTTCCTAACTGCGGTCGGCGCGGGCATCGGTATTGTATTTGGCGTGGGATTGACGGGCTATTTTGAAAGTGTCGGCATTGCGATTGAGATGGAAGGCACCGAGGAAATCTACGCTCAATGGGGTTTGCCTTCGCGCTTCTTCCCAGAAATGACCGTGGGGCGGGTTCTGGCGGGACCTGCGGCAATGGTTGGGATGATCGCTGTGCTTGGATTTATTCCATATCGTCGCGTGATGAGTCTGAAACCGGTAAAGGCGATGGCAGGATGATGAGTGCTATGGGAACCCTCGCGCCGCTTGCTTGGCGCAACGTTTGGCGCAATCCACGGCGGACTGTGATCACTCTGATCGTGGTGAGCGTGGGCCTTTGGTCGGTCCTGTTCTTCAACGCGCTTTTGATCGGTTGGATTCAATCGTCAAAAGATGCGGCGCTGAAATTGTTGACCCAAGACGGCCAAATTCACGCCGTTGGATACATGGACGACCCTAGTGTCGAGACGTTTATGCAGCCGCCCTCGGGCGCATTGCTGGATGCCTTGAACGATGGTGTGATCGAAGACTGGAGCATGCGCGTTTCCGCCCCCGGTGTTGTTCAATCTGAATACAAAACCTTGCCGATCACGTTCATGGGCGTCGATCCACAGGCCGAAAACCGCATTTCGACAATCCCCGGCGACGTGGATCAGGGACGTTATCTGCAAAGCGTCGAAGACGATGGCATAATTCTAGGAAAACACCTTGTTGAACGCCTGAAAACTGATCTGGGCCGGCGGGTTATCGTTATGTCCCAAAACGTCGACGGAACCCTATCTGAGTGGAGCTATGACGTCGTTGGCATATTCGATTCGGATCAGGGCATTGAGGATTTTTATATCTTTACGGGTCTTAAAGCTTCGCAAGAATTCTTGGGCCTTGAGAATGAAATTGCTCAGGTTGTCGTGACGCTACCCGATCAGGCGGATTTGGTTTCTAGCATCCAAACCTTAAAGGACGTGGCACCGGAATTGGATGTCCGTAGCTGGAAAGAGCTTAACCTCTTCCTTGCGATGACGGATGATTTCATGGGCGTCTATATTTTTGTTTGGTTGGCGATCGTGTTCTCAATGATGGCCATCGGGATCGTGAACACCCAGCTAATGGCGGTTTTTGAACGAACTCAGGAATTTGGTCTGCTTCGCGCATTGGGCATGAAGCCGGGTCGCGTTTTGCTGATGGTTTCAATTGAAAGCGCGTTGTTGATCGGTGTCGGGGTTCTGCTTGGTATTGTATTGGCGATATTCTCAATCTGGGCGCTGCAAGGGGGCATTGATCTGACGGCTTATGCGCGCGCCATGGAGATGGTTCAAGCGGGCTCGGTTATCTACGTTGATTATCATCCGGACGGAATTGTCCGCTTTTCGTTTATCATTTGGATTCTTGGTATTTTGGTTGCCCTTTGGCCCGCTCGCCGTGCCTCAAAATGCAGCCCCCAAGAAGCCATGCGCCGAGATACCTAAGAAGGATTAAGAGATGGATCCCATTGTAACCTGCCGAGGTGTGACCAAAACTTTCGGGTCCGGCGAACTGGCTGTGAATGCTCTCAGTCGCGTCGATCTGGATATTGCACCCGGTGATTTTGCGACGCTAGCTGGTCCTTCCGGCTCAGGTAAAACAACGCTGTTGAACATGGTTGGGGCGCTGGATCATCCCAGTGCGGGTGAGGTCACGGTTGACGGCCAAAGCCTCGGTGATTTGAAGCAAGCACAGCTATCCGACCTGCGCTTGCGCAAAATTGGCTTTGTGTTTCAGTCGTACAATCTTGTCCCAGTTATGTCGGCTTGTGAAAATATCGAGTTCGTCCTCGAACTGCAGGGTATTGCAAAAGCAGACCGTCGGGCAAAATCACTGGAAGCGTTGCGTGACGTTGGGCTAGTGGGGTTAGAGCATCGTCGTCCAGCAGCCATGTCTGGCGGGCAGCAGCAACGTGTCGCCGTCGCGCGCGCGTTGGTCTCACGTCCTGCGATTGTTTTGGCGGATGAACCATCCGCGAACCTTGATTCAAAGTCAGCCGGTGAGCTGATCGACCTGATGCTGAAACTGAATGACGAACATGGAACAACCTTCCTGATCGGAACGCACGATCCCCGCGTTCTTGAGCGCAGCAAGCGTCAGATCAATATGCTGGACGGAGAGATTGAAAGTGATACGCGCCACTAGTTTCAGCCTTGTCGCGCTGTTGGCGGCTACGACTGCCTATGCCGACACACGTTATAAAACCGAGTTTGGTTTCAACTACTCAAACCCGGATGCAACCAGCTATGAAACCGCGTTGGGCTACGATCCTATTTCGTCGGTGTCATCTGGCGCGCGCATCATGACCGACGGTGGCGAAGGTGATGTGCGGTTTGAGTACCACATCAACCTCGCGTATTCCGAGGGCAACGCCGTTTCCCTACTGAAACTGCAAGAGGCCGGTAGCACCGCTGTTCCGTCGACCATGTTCAACCTTACGAACAAGTCAGACGTCGGCACGAACGGCCGCCTGACGACAATCCTAGACCGCGCATGGCTTAGCTTTACGACAGAATCCACCGTTATCAAGGTCGGCCGACAGGCGATCACTTGGGGACAGGGAACTGTATTCCATCCCGGAGATTTTGTGGCTCCGTTTTCGCCAAATGCCACGGGCACCGGCTTTAAGCCGGGCGTTGAGATGGCCTACGGACAATACCTGTTCGATAGTGGTGCTGATATCCAAGCAATTTACGTGCCCCGCCCCGAAACTGTTGGCGGGGACGTTAGCCGTGATGCATCAACCCTCGCATTGCGCGGAAGTACCAGCCTTGGCATGATCGACGCAGCCCTAACCATCGCAGAGGACCGCGGCGATCAGGTTGCCGCCCTAGGCCTCAGCGGTTCGTTGGCTGGATTAGGCTTGAAAGCTGAAATTGTGGATTGGAAGCTTGCGTCAGGCACCGCCGATCCATCGTGGCTGATCAGCGTGATGAACTTTGGTTCGCTCGGTGAATGGAACACAACCTATTTCGCTGAATATTATCACAATGGTTTTGGCACCACATCGTCCACAGCACTGGACGCGCTGCCCGCGCCGCTTCTAAAACGGATGTCGACCGGCCAAGTGTTTTACGCAGGCTCTGATTTCCTGGCGCTGGGTGGCAGTATCGGCGTTTCACCGGACATCGGGATTACGCCGAGCGCTATCATTTCACTTGAAGATCGCAGCGCCATCCTTGGAATGGCAGCCAATGTGACGATCGGCGACAATGCGAACCTGTCGTTCTCGCTGTTTAAACCGGTTGGCGCAGATGGCACAGAGTTCGGCGGTCGCGAAACCACCGCTGGGTCAGGTATCTATGTTGGCGCATCACCAACCATTAGCTTCACCGCAACGCAGTATTTCTGATTTAGTCGGCCGGACCAATCTTAAGCTGAACAGGCTCTAAACCGTCGATTTCACCGTGAATGTCATCGCCAACTGCCACTGCTCCCACACCAGCGGGCGTGCCCGTCAGGATGATGTCCCCCGATTTCAGGTGATAGAATTTGGACAGGTCACAAAGGATATCCGTGCAGCTGTGGACCATATCGGACAAGTCCGAATCCTGCCTTACCTCACCATTTACAGACAACCAAATACGTTGATTTGAAATTGCCCCATAGTCAGAAGCTTTGGTTTGGGCAGCAATGACAGCCGCGTTTTCAACGTCTTTTGCAACATCCCACGGGCGCTTTTTATCCTTAGCGGCGGTCTGCAGATCGCGACGCGTCATGTCTAGCGCGCAGCCATAGGAATAGATTGCGCTAGCGGCTTCGAGGGCCGAACACCGAAACAATGGTTTATTGATCGTAAAAGCCAATTCCATTTCGAAATGATAGTTTTCAGTTCCGGGAGGGTAAGGGAATTCTTGGCCAGACATGACAACAGAATGGAGTTGCTTGGTGAAATAGAAAGGGGCTTCGGTGTCTGCCGTTGACCCCATCTCGGCGGCATGGGCCGCATAATTTTGACCAACGCAGAAAACACGATGGATTGGGTATTCCTTGTCTTCACCGATGACGGGAACCGATACAACTTCTGGCGTTTCGAACAAATATGCAGTCATTGGAAATCCTCTGAATTTGACGTTGCTTGCGACGAGTTCTTGGCCGTTCGCCGGTTTAGACGTAGTTTTGATGCGCTAATATCAGTTTGACAAGCCGCCCCACAACCAACCATTTCACTGTGCCGAATAGGTCTTGGGATGCGTTTGGGTGGTAGACGTGATTATGCGATCAGATTGACCTTTCAACGTCTTCATGAAAGAGGGATTACGTATCTGGTGACGCGAGAAACCCAAGGAAGACTGCCATGGACATCAAAACGATAGACGAAACAATCTCGGTTGCTGGTCAGATTAGCGCTTCTGATGTCGAGACGATTGCCAAGGCTGGGTTCCGCTCAATTCTATGCAATCGCCCTGACGGTGAAGGTGTTCTTCAGCCTGACTATGATGGCGTTGAAGCGGCCGCAAAGCAGGCTGGCTTAGTGTTTACTTACCAACCCGTCAGTTCTCAGGGTATCCACGATCAAGACGTTGTTGATTTCGCAAAATGTTGCGACGCCATGCCAAAACCCGTGTTGGCTTATTGCCGCACAGGTACCCGCTGCACCGTGCTTTGGGCGCTTAGCCAAGCTGACTCACGTGAAACCCCAGAAATTTTGTCGATGACCAGCGCTGCTGGCTACGACATGTCGATGCTGGTGAACCGCCTAGCCGACAGGTCATCTTAGGGCGCGCATATCGGTCTTTTCGTGAATTTTCCGGCTCTAAAGTGGTCGCTTGACCCAACGTAGACGCACACTTTCCACGACGTAACATTTGGCGGATTGCTTGCCAACTGCGTCGCCTCGTGCAACCGTTGAGGACTAATACTTCAACGGTTGCAAGAATGACTCATTCAACGGAAACGACTCTGAACACACTTCCGCTTAGGCTGGACACGCGCAATCCAGGCATGCCGCTTGATCTGGACTGGGTTACGTCAGTGCAAGCAAACACCTCGGCTATTGAGCGGCGGTGCAAGTCGCTGCCAGGGCGCAGGAGCGTGAAAAAGGACCATCAGGCCGCATGGCTTTTGAAGGCGTTAACATGCATCGACCTGACAACGCTGTCGGGCGACGATACCGCGGGGCGTGTCAATCGGCTGTGCGCCAAGGCTAAACGCCCCATTCGAAACGATATCGCCGCAGCGCTCGATGCTCAGGATCTGACGGTTGGCGCAGTCTGTGTTTACCACGAAATGATCGCCCCCGCCAAAGCAGCGCTTGAAGGAACGGGCATACCAATCGCCGTTGTCTCAACCGGATTTCCCGCTGGTTTGACACCCTTTGAACTGCGCGTTCAAGAAATTCGCGAAAGCGTCGCGGCTGGGGCCACTGAAATCGATATCGTGATTTCGCGCCGCCAAGTACTTACCGGTGATTGGCAAGCGCTCTACGACGAAATGCGCGCCTACCGCGAAGCTTGCGGAGACGCGCATATCAAAACCATCCTCGCAACCGGCGAACTTGGTAGCCTGCGCAATGTCGCCCGCGCGTCACTTGTTTGCATGATGGCAGGGGCCGATTTTATTAAAACGTCGACAGGCAAAGAAAGCGTGAACGCGACTTTGCCCGTTAGCTTGGTGATGATTCGTGCGATCCGAGACTATTTTGATACAACGGGCTACCGCGTTGGTTACAAACCGGCTGGGGGAATTTCAAAAGCGAAAGACTCTCTCGTCTATTTGTCGTTGATGAAAGAAGAGCTGGGTGATCGTTGGCTGCAACCCGATCTGTTTCGGTTCGGAGCGTCGTCTCTGTTGAACGATATCGAACGACAATTAGAGCATCATGTCACCGGTGCCTACTCTGCCGGCTACCGGCACGCGATGGGTTGAGGTTAGACATTTGAGTATTTGGACAAAGATAAAGTCATGAGCGTTAAAGAAATATTCGAAACGATGGACTATGGCGTGGCCCCTGAAGCGTCGGGCGATGCGTTGGCTTGGATCGTCGATCAAGGTGCGCAATTCGGGCAGTTTGTCGGTGGGAAATTCACGCCTCCGCGAAAAGATTTTACGTCTCGTAACCCAGCGACCGGTGAGGTTTTGGCCGACCTGTCTCAGGCAACTCCGGACGAGGTGAATGCGGCGGTTAAAGCGGCGCGAACCGCGCAACCAAAATGGGAAAAGCTTGGCGGTCATGGCCGCGCGCGGACGCTATACGCGATTGCACGGTTGATCCAGAAGCATTCTCGATTGTTTGCGGTTTTGGAAACCATGGATAACGGCAAGCCGATCCGCGAAAGCCGTGATATCGACATTCCTCTGGTGCACCGCCATTTCTATTACCATGCCGGTATGGCGCAGTTGATGGGGTCAGAGTTACCTGATCGCAAACCTTTGGGCGTTTGTGGCCAAATTATCCCATGGAACTTTCCGTTGTTGATGCTGGCTTGGAAAGTTGCACCTGCTTTGGCGATGGGCAACACTGTGGTGTTGAAGCCTGCCGAATATACGACGCTTACTGCGTTATTATTCGCTGATATGTGCCGTCAGGCTGGCGTACCGGCTGGTGTTGTTAACATCGTCACCGGAGACGGCGCGGTCGGTGAGATGATCGTAAACCACGATGATATCGACAAGATTGCCTTTACGGGTTCAACCGGCGTTGGGCGACGCATTCGACAAGCAACAGCAGGTAGCGGCAAGGCGCTGACCCTCGAACTTGGCGGCAAGTCGCCTTACGTTGTGTTCGACGATGCCGATATCGACAGCGCGATTGAAGGTTTGGTCGATGCGATCTGGTTCAATCAAGGTCAGGTCTGCTGCGCGGGTTCGCGTTTGTTGGTTCAAGAAGGTATCGCGGATCGTTTTTACACCAAACTTAAGGCGCGTATGAGTAAGCTGCGCATTGGTAGCCCTCTCGACAAGAGCATCGACATTGGCGCAATTGTGGACCCTGTTCAGCACCAACGTATCTCTGAACTGGTTGATGCTTGTGACGAGGGCGAAACGTTTCAGCCGGCGACCGAATTGCCGTCTGAGGGTTGTTTTTACCCGCCGACTCTAATTACCGGACTTTCGCCTGCAAACCCTCTGATGCAGGAAGAAGTCTTTGGCCCTGTGTTGGTCGGTTCAACCTTCCGCACCCCTGCCGAAGCTGTTTCGATGGCCAACAACACCCGCTACGGGCTGGCGGCGAGCGTTTGGTCAGAAAACGTAAACCTTGCTCTTGATATTGCACCTAAACTGGTGGCCGGCGTGGTCTGGGTGAACGGAACGAATATGTTTGATGCTGCCGCTGGGTTTGGCGGCGTTCGCGAAAGCGGCTTTGGTCGCGAGGGCGGATGGGAAGGCCTGCAGGCCTATACCAAACCAGTTAAAGCGGCGAAAAAATTGGCGCCGATCGCACCGTTTAAGGGCGACAAAGGCTCGATTGATCCGCTGGATCGTACCGCGAAGCTGTATATCGGTGGCAAGCAAGCGCGACCCGATGGTGGCTATTCGCGTGACATCTACTCCAAAGCCGGAGAGCTGTTGGGCCAAGCCCCCATTGCCAATCGCAAGGATATCCGCAACGCGGTTGAGGCTGCAGCAGGTGCTGCTAGCTGGTCTAAAACCACAGGGCATCTGCGCGCGCAAATCCTCTATTACATTGCTGAAAACTTACAGGCCCGCGCCAGTGAATTCGCCAGCCGCGTCAACGCGCTAACCGGCAAGCGCAATGGCGCTCGCGAGGTTGATCACGCTGTCGATCACTTGTTTACCGCCGCCGCTTGGGCGGACAAATTCGATGGGCAGGCCCACAACGTACCGATGCGCGGCATGGCCGTCGCCGTACGCGAACCGGTTGGTACTATCGGTGCGTTCTGCCCCGAGGAAACCCCGCTGTCCGGCCTTGTCGCCGCTATGGCGCCCGCGATTGCGATGGGCAACCGTGTAATCATGGTCGCCTCCGAGGCTTTCCCGTTGGCAGCAACGGATTTCTATCAAATCCTCGAGACTTCGGATGTGCCGGGCGGGGTGGTCAATATCCTGACAGGCAGTCACGCGGAACTGGCAAAACCATTGGCCAGCCACCTAAATGTCGACGCAGTCTGGAGCTTCTCAAACGCCGACGTCTCGGCAACCATCGAAGCCGAGAGCGCAGGTAACATTAAGCGCACATGGGTGAACAACGGGTTAACCACAGACTGGGGCGATACACGGGCGTTCCTTGAGGCTGCGACCGAGGTGAAGAATATCTGGGTGCCTTACGGAGAGTGAGGTGGGACTGACAACGCCTTCTTTGATCAAACGCTTTCTCCTCCTCTTCTGCTTAGGCTATGCGCTTGCAATGCCATCAATCATAGCGGCTGAGACTTCAAATCTTTGCAAGCGAATTGTCGCTTTGGAGGCCTTTCAATCGATGAACAAAGCGCCCCAAGGCGGCACCTGTACCACTTATCAAGGACAGTCGCTGACCAACGCCACGTCCTGCCACTGGACTTTTGCGTATCGTGACGCGGATGCCGAACGGCTGGCGATCGCGTTGTGGACCGAGCTACAGAACTGCCGATTGGGAGAGAAACAGCCCCCCGATCAACAGGTCAACCATCCGGATAGCTATGCTCTCCAAATCTGGCACGCGAAGGACGCAGTATATCGGTTGTCGATAAAGGATAAGGCAGGGCTGGGGCAGACGTATGTGTTCTTGGGTACTGAGGGTCGTTAGGGTCGCGGATTGAGGAGTCTAAGCGCACATGATGAACAACGGGTTAACCACCGACTGGGGGGATACCCGCGCGTTCCTTGAGGCCGCGACGGAGGTCAAGAATATCTGAGTACCTTACGGGGAGTGATTTACTCTACTTAAGGGTTAGTTGAGTTGTGCCTCAATCATTGTACGTAGCTGACTTAGGCCATAGGCTTGAGAATGCAAACCTTCATGCTTATTGCGAAACTCCGCATAAGCTTGTTGTAGCGGTAATAGCTGAGATCTTAGGAGGCGTTCCGTCTTGGCTCTGTCCTGAAACCCTCTGTCTGGCATCCAGCTTTCAGGGAATACGTCTATTTGGTTTTCCCGAGTCATCGGAATGTATGTTCCGATTGCATTTGAACGGACCTCTTCTAGATCTACAGGCGTGCTTTTCTGGACATAACCCATTTGGTCTTGCTCAATACATTGATCAATATTTTCACGGCTCTTTAATTCTATACGTACGTAGGGAAATTGGGAGCGACGATCAATCTTGGTTCTGTCGCGGTCATGTTCTGCTCCAAAGAAGCGGCGAAGTTGGGCGAAGTTTGACTTCAACTCCACACCAACGGGACGATATCCATCGGCAAGATGGTTAAGGCGCTCGGATGATCTTCGCAAATATGAAACGTGGTTGCGAAGTGTCGACGGATGTAGGCTTATTTGGTCAAGAACTCGCATAATGGTCGCGTTTAATGCAATTCCCAACGATACATTGGCGGAATCCTCGGGGAAATCGTCCGCGCGTTTGATGGCAAGTTCTAATTGCATATGGAAATTCTGAAACGTTTGGCTGGCCACGCCATTTGTCTCAACTTCTTTAATCCATCCTGGCAGTTTTTCCACACCCAATTCCACTAGCGACACAAGATGACGAGAGGCATTGCGACGATCTTGCTCATTCAGTTTATCGTCAAAACTCATGACAATTTCCAATATTGCCTCAACGTTTTGTTTAATTTCCTTAACATCAGTGTGAACTTCATCGAGTTTTTCTTTAATGCCCTTTAGATATGCAGTTTGGTCTTTTTCCTCCAAAAATCCTAGAATTGAGGCGGACGCACCTATAACAGACGCTATTGCACCGATCGGAACCCATGGAATAACAAATGCCGACATTCCCGTGCTGGTAGCGTATGAGAGCCATTCGGTAATCCCCCCTAAAATTAATGGTGTTCACGAGTAGAATTTTCTCGGCAAGATATCTGAGGAGATTTTGAATGAAGAACGGACGATACAGCGACGCGCAGATCATGACGATCCTGAAGCAAGCAGAAGGCGGCGTGTCA
>JAQWQJ010000094.1 GCA_029244725.1 Paracoccaceae bacterium | reverse complement strand
CGGACCTTCCTGTAAAGTTCCACGCTGAAAATACCCCCGCCCTCCCTGCAAACAGAAAGGGCCAAAGTGGCAAAGTTTTACTCTGCCCGCAGCAAGACAATCTCGCCACTTCCGTGGCTCACTTTTGCATTGCCGTTCTCATATCTCAGGGTATGTGGATGACGGACACTATAACGAAAGCATCGACACGATCTTTGGCCAGGCGGTACTAGATAAAATTGCGGAACTTGACGCCAAATAAGCTCTAATTAGGCGTTTATCGTATCTAGTAGGAAGCCGTCATAGAGAGCCTCGGTAGCCTTTAGACGCCATTTTGGCGCATCAGTGCGTTCAACTTTTATTAGGCACTCGAAGCCAATGAAAAACCGCAGAAACAGGCGTTGTTCTTCGGTTTGCAGCGAAAAAATAGTCAAAAATGCCTGTGTTAGAGACTTATCCACGCCAAAAACCAATCCACTTTCAAGTCCCGCATCGCGCCTAGCCAAGTGTACCAGGCACCTTGCCATATCTTTGTAGATTGGCAGATAGGCCGAACCGCCGATATCAATGCCTGTCACAGTATCGTCACTCGATAGTAAATTGTTGGCGTGATAATCGCCGTGGGTTATCGCGACGCGCCAGTGGGAGCCTCTAATTTTCGCGGCAATAGATTGCATCTCGATGAGGATTTGATCCTCTTTGGCTTTGAGATGTGAGAACGGCTGTCTTTGTGACGCATTTCGAGCCTGTTTCAGCCAAAAATCGACACCGGCCTTTCGCATTTCAATCGTTGGGGTCGCGTATTTGTGCAACCAGCCCGCTAGCAGTTCCGCATTTGCAGACCCTCCCTTCTTGAGCATGGGAAGCAACGGATCACCGTCCGAAAACTCTGTTACGATCAACATTCCGTCGTCGATGTTCTTCAATCCTTGGGCAACACGATATTGACCGTCTGCCATATAGGGGCCGACACGTGTGATTTCCGCCCAAGTTTTTGCATTGGTTGCGCGGGCTTTATCGGACAGCGCCAAGCGAAATATCGCTGGTTGGCCTTGGTAGGTTCCAGCCAAGATCGCGTGCCTGTTTGGCAGATTTCGTAAAATCATTTCAACAGATGCCTCAACCATTGCGGCGTCGCAAAGATTTTGCGCGATTTTCAGCACGTCAGGGTCAAGGTTTTCATTGCGAGCATTCATCTTGCGAAGATGAAGTTGAAGGGTAGGGGACGTCAACCGAATTGCGTCGCGTTAATGCGACGATTAAGGTGACCTCAACAAATGGAGACTCGCCCAATGACCGATACCGCCGTAGCAGATATGAGCTTTGAAGACGCGATGCGCGCACTTGAAAAAGTGGTGTCTGATCTTGAGCGTGGGGATGTGGCGCTGGAAGAGTCTATCGCGCTGTATCAACGCGGTGCAGAGTTGAAAAAGCACTGCGAGACCAAACTGAAAGCGGCCGAGGAAAAGGTCGCTCAGATCACGCTTGGTGAAGATGGTGCCCCGAGCGGTTTGAAGCCGGTTGAAGGTCTCTGATACGTGCTGAAAGACAATCTCGCCGCGACCTCTGAGCTTATTCAGGCTCACTTGGATGGTGTTTATTCTGAATTGCCAGACAGCGAACTTCGGGATGCGATGGCCTATGCGACCCAAGGGGGTAAGCGTTTACGCGCGTTTCTGGTGATAGAATCAGCTGCGTTGTTTGATGTCCCTTTAAAGCAGTCGATATGGCCAGCGGCGGCGATTGAATGCCTTCACGCGTATTCATTGGTGCATGACGATTTGCCTTGCATGGACGATGATGATTTGCGCCGTGGGATGCCAACTGTTCACAAAAAATGGAACGACGCGACGGCTGTTTTGGCCGGGGACGCGCTGCAAAGTCTAGCGTTTGAGCTGACAGGGCATGCGTCGGTGTCGGATTGCGCTGAGGTTCGGGCAGACTTGATTATGTCTCTGGCACAAGCTTCGGGCGCTGCGGGAATGGTGTATGGTCAGGCTTTAGATATCGCAGCCGAAAGCGCGACATCGCCACTGTCGCTTGCAGAAATTACAAAGCTTCAAGCTGGCAAAACGGGCGCGTTGATCAAGTGGTCGGCCTGTGCCGGCGCGCGTTTGGCTGGCGAGGATATTACGCCGCTCGGGGAATACTCAGACACGCTTGGGCTTGCATTTCAGATCGCTGATGACATTTTGGATATTGAAGGCGATGAGAAAACCGCCGGTAAACGTCTGAACAAGGACGAAAGCGCGGGCAAAGCCACGTTTGTTTCGTTGCTTGGACTGGATGGGGCGAAAAAGACCGCTCACGAATTGGTGGAAAGGGCAGAAAGCGCCCTTGCGCCATACGGCCACAAGGCTGAAACCTTGAAGGAAGCCGCGCGTTTCGTTATTGCGCGCAACAGTTAGTAAGAAGCCCAAAGGGGGCAGAATGTCAGAACGTCCATCAACTCCGCTATTGGATCAGGTGAAAACGCCCGATGACCTTAAGCGCCTGTCTGATGGGCAGTTAACGACCGTTGCTCATGAGCTGCGCGAAGAGACGATTAGCGCTGTTTCTGAGACCGGTGGACATCTTGGCGCTGGGCTTGGTGTTGTTGAACTGACGGTTGCGCTGCACTCGGTTTTTGACACACCACGCGACAAGATAATTTGGGACGTTTCCCACCAAAGTTACCCCCACAAAATTCTGACAGGTCGGCGAGATCGTATTCGGACGTTGCGCCAGAAAGAGGGTCTCAGCGGATTCACGAAGCGATCTGAGAGTGTCTACGACCCCTTTGGGGCCGCGCATAGCTCTACCTCGATCAGTGCGGGTTTGGGATTTGCTGTGGCCGAGGGGCTTGGTGGGCAATGCGAAGGCGGATTGGGTGACGCCATTGCCGTTATCGGCGATGGTTCGATGAGCGCTGGCATGGCGTTTGAGGCGATGAACAACGCGGGCCATTTAAAGAAACGTATGTTTGTCATCCTGAATGACAATGAGATGAGCATTGCGCCTCCGGTTGGGGCTTTGTCGTCCTATCTGTCCCGCCTTTATGCCGAAGAACCGTTTCAGGAACTTAAAGCCGCTGCAAAAGGTGCGGTTAGCCTGCTGCCAGAGCCATTCCGCATGGGTGCAAAGCGCGCCAAAGAGATGCTCAAAGGAATGGCCGTTGGTGGTACGATGTTTGAAGCATTTGGCTTTTCATACGTCGGACCGATTGACGGGCACGATATGGACCAGCTTCTACCGGTGCTAAGAACTGTTCGCGATCGCGCGACGGGGCCAGTGCTGATCCATGTGTTGACGAAAAAGGGCAAAGGTTACGCCCCAGCTGAGAATGCTCAGGACAAGGGGCATGCCTTTGGTAAGTTTGAGGTTGTTAGCGGCAAGCAGAAGAAATCGCCCAGCAACGCGCCGTCTTACACCAAAGTCTTTTCCGAAGCGCTTCTGAAAGAAGCCCAAGACGACAAGTCCATTTGTGCCGTGACCGCTGCAATGCCAGACGGTACGGGGCTAGGGCTATTCGCCGAGCGATATCCTTCACGCTGTTTTGACGTTGGTATTGCCGAACAGCATGGCGTGACGTTTGCTGCGGGTTTGGCGGCAGGCGGGCTTAAGCCGTTTTGCGCGATGTATTCGACGTTCTTACAGCGGGGCTATGATCAGATCGTGCACGATGTGGCGATCCAGCGTTTGCCAGTCCGTTTCGCGATTGATCGTGCGGGTCTTGTGGGCGCTGATGGCGCCACGCACGCGGGCACCTTTGATGTAGCTTTTCTGTCGAATTTACCGGGAATGGTCGTTATGGCCGCTGCCGATGAGGCTGAGTTAACGCATATGGTGGCTACCGCTGCTGCATATGATGACGGACCGATAGCGTTTAGATACCCGCGTGGCGAAGGCGTTGGCGTTGATATGCCTGAACGTGGCCAGCCGCTTGAAATTGGCAAGGGTCGGATGATCCAACAGGGCAAACGCGTCGCGATTTTGTCGTTTGGTACGCGGCTTGAGGAAGTTCAGGTTGCTGCCGAGGCTTTGGCAGCCCGCGGAATAACGCCAACGATCGCCGACGCTCGATTTGCTAAGCCTTTGGATGAAGCGCTGATCTTGGATCTTGCCGCCAACCACGAAGGCTTAATCACCATCGAAGAAGGCGCGATTGGCGGATTTGGCAGTCATGTTGCGCAGCTTTTGGCGGAAAATGCGGTGTTCGATAATGGGTTCAAATTCCGCTCAATGGTATTGCCTGACGTGTTCATTGATCACGCCAATCCAGAAGATATGTATGCCGTAGCGAAAATGAACGCTTCGGACATCGAGGCGAAGGTTCTGGATTTGTTAGGCGTTTCGCAGATCAAATCTAACGCTGGCTAAGATTGCTCGGCCTTTAGGATCGCGTTTAGTGCTTCTTTGTAGCCCGGGTATTTTAGCTTTACCCCAAGTTCGCTTTTCATGCGGTCATTTCGCACCCTTTTGCATTCTGAATAAAAACTGCGGGCCATGGGTGTCATGTCGGCGGTCTCAAAATCCACCGACGGTGGTAGTGGCATGTTAAGCAGTTCGGCTGCGTAGGTTAGAATATCTTCGGGCGCTGCGGGCTCGTCATCAGACAGGTTGTAAATTCGGCCCGGCCTTGGGGATTGAGTGGAAGCGTAAAGCGACTGCGCGATGTCCTCGATATGGATGCGGCCGAATATCTGGCCAGATTTCATGATCAGGCGTGCCGTACCATTGCGAAGCTTTTCGAATGGACCACGACCCGCACCGTAGATACCCGCCAACCGAAAGACATGTACCGGAAGACCAGAATTCAGCCACTGCTTCTCTGCCACGTCCCGATGTTGCCCGCGCTTTGTTGTTGGTACGACTGGGGTGTCTTCATCAACCCAAGCGCCACCGTGATCGCCGTATACGCCTGTGGTGGACAGGTATCCGACCCAACGTAGGTTTGGGGCAGAGGATAGTTGATCTTGGTATTCGTTAAAAAATGCATCGCCATTTTCATCGGGCGCGGCGGACACCAAGATGTGCGTTGCTTGTTGGATGGCGTCGCTTAGATCGCTTCCTGGCCAAACCAAGGGGTCGACACCAAGATCGGATAATTGCTGGGTCTTGGATTCTGAGCGTGTGGTGCCGATCACCCGCCAATCGTGAGATTGCACAAGGGCGCCGAATTCGCGGGCAGTGAAACCGTGCCCAATAGATAAAAGCGTTGCTGTCATACACAAGAAATGGCGACAAACCTAGCGTCAGGCAAGAGGGCAATGTGCCTAGGCCTTGCGACTTTGAAATTTTTGGTCACACTCCGCCCAAAAAAGGAGTGTCCTGAAGATGCCAGCTCGAGCCAAAAATTTACCGATTGAGACGCCTGATATGGGCAAAGCCGTTTTCTTCTCGGATGCCGATGCAGCGGTCACTCAATTACAGCGACTGTATGAAATCTCGACGAAATTTCTTCAGGATAAATTCAAACTTGCGATGGAAACCAACGGCGCCAGCATTCGGTATCGTGCGTTCTACCCTGAGATCAGGATCAGGACACAGTCGTTTGAGGTTGCTGACAGCCGACTAAGCTTTGGCCATGTTTCAGAACCTGGCGAGTATGCAACGACCGTTACGCGCCCTGATTTGTTCGAAAGTTATCTCAAACAACAAATAGGGCTGCTGATCGCCAATCACGGTGTGGACATTAAGATTGGCTGCTCGACGACTCCGATCCCGCTGCACTTTGCTGTTGGCGGGGACCAACGAGCTATCGTACCGCAGGAAGGGGCTGCCAAGTTTGATTTGCGCGACGTTTTTGATGTGCCTGATCTAAACACTACCAACGATGACATCGTTAACGGAGTGTCTGCCCGGAATTCTGATGGATCGGGCGCATTGGCACCATTTACTGCCCAACGCGTGGACTATTCGTTGGCAAGGCTTTCGCATTACACTGCGACGCTGCCTGAGCATTTTCAAAACCACATTCTTTTCACCAACTACCAATTCTACGTCGAAGAGTTTGAGGCGTTCGGCCGCCAAATGTTGGCGGAAATAGACAGTGGCTATTCATCATTCGTTGGGCCGGGAAATTCTGAGATTTCCGGATCGAACGAGGAACTGACGCCTTTGGCGAAGTTGCCGCAGATGCCGACGTATCACCTTAAGCGCCAAGATGGGTCAGGCATTACGTTGGTCAACATCGGTGTTGGGCCGTCGAATGCGAAGACGGCGACAGATCACATCGCGGTTTTGCGCCCGCATGCTTGGCTGATGGTCGGGCATTGTGCAGGGTTGAGGAACACGCAGGCGCTAGGGGACTTTGTCCTCGCGCACTCGTATTTGCGTGAAGATAAGGTTTTGGACGACGATCTGCCGGTGTGGGTCCCGATCCCTCCTTTGGCGGAAATTCAGATCGCGCTCGAACAAGCTGTCGCTCAGGTGACCAAGCTTTCGGGATATGACTTAAAGCGGATTATGCGCACCGGAACTGTCGCATCAGTCGACAACCGAAACTGGGAACTTAGGGACCAAACCGGCCCAGTTCAGAGGTTGTCGCAATCCCGCGCTGTGGCGCTGGACATGGAAAGCGCCACGATTGCAGCCAATGGGTTTCGGTTTCGTGTCCCGTACGGAACCTTGTTATGCGTCTCGGACAAGCCACTTCACGGCGAGTTAAAGCTTCCGGGAATGGCCAGTGATTTTTATAAGACGCAAGTTTCGCGACATTTGATGATTGGAATTCGCGCCATGGAAAATCTGCGTGAAATGCCGCTTGAACGGATTCACAGCCGGAAATTGCGCAGTTTTGAGGAAACAGCCTTTCTTTAAAGGCCAAAATGTCCATTTTGCCTGCCTTTTTTGGCAATTTTTAAACACAAATTATTGTGTTTCATCGCTACATACAGTTAACTATGCGAGAATAGGCCCAACAGGGGCAGTGTAAGGAGCAGAATAAAATGGCAAAACCCATGACAAAAACCCAACTCGTTGCCGCGCTGGCCGAGGAAATGGATTCCGATAAGAAAACAGCAAGCGGTGCGCTTGATGCTGTTATCGCGATCATCACTCGCGAAGTATCAGCTGGCGGTGCCGTGACACTTCCAGGTGTTGGCAAAATCTATTGCCGCGAGCGTCCAGAGCGTATGGTTCGCAACCCAGCAACGGGTGAGCAGATCAAGAAAGACGCGGACAAGGTTGTTAAAATGACCATCGCGAAAGCACTGAAAGACAGCGTTAACGGCTGATCTTGAAGTCCAGTTAGAATTAAGAAAGGGTCGCTTTGAGCGGCCCTTTTTGATTCCGGAGACTGCATGGATTTGCGCGCCATAGGCATGGGGCTAATGTTTGCCCTTATTTGGTCCAGCGCCTTTACCTCGGCGCGGATCATTGTTGCCGATGCCTCGCCTGTCGCCTCACTAGCAATGCGGTTTCTGGTATCTGGGCTGATCGGTGTAGGTCTCGCCAAAGCGTTGGGGCAAACGTGGAACCTGACCCGTGATCAATGGCGCGCGACGTTTGTGTTCGGCATATGTCAAAACGCACTGTATTTGGGTTTGAATTTCGTTGCGATGCAATGGATCGAAGCATCACTTGCATCGATCATTGCGTCCTCCATGCCTTTGATGGTCGCCTTTGCCGGATGGACGGCATTTCGTGAAAAACTTCCACCGCTGGCAATAATTGGCATGGCGGCGGGCTTCACTGGTGCGATTTTAATTATGGGCACACGCATTGGCGCAGGCGTTGATGCATTCGGTGTCGCTCTGTGCGTCGTTGGAGCCGTGGCATTGACGGTCGCGACGATGACTATGCGTGGCGCTTCATCTGGCGGGAATGTCCTTATGGTGGTTGGGCTTCAGATGCTTGTTGGCGCAGCCATTTTGGCTGTTTGTGCGGTGTTGTTTGAAGACATCCACGCGACAGTCACTACGCCGCTGATTCTGGCATTCACCTATACAACTTTGGCGCCGGGCTTGTTGGCGACCTGGATATGGTTTCGATTGGTTCAGAGAATTGGGGCGGTTCAGGCGGCCACTTTCCATTTCCTAAATCCATTTTTTGGGGTCGCGGTGGCCGCTGTTGTTCTAGGAGAGACCTTAGGGATGATCGATGTTGTTGGCGTAATCATCATCACGCTAGGTATTTTGGCCGTTCAGCTTTCGAAACAAAAACCCACGCAGAGTTGATTGCCTGTCAGTCGAGTCAGTCGTGACACATTCCAAATTCCAGCTATGTTCGCGGCATGGAAATTGTTTTCGCGTATCTTGCTGGCCTATTGACCTTGATAAATCCCTGCGTGCTGCCGGTTTTACCGGTGGTGTTGGCTGGTGCGCTACAGGCAGACCGACTTGGGCCGTTGGTTTTGGCGACTGGAATGAGCGTTTCATTCGTCGTCCTCGGCGTCGTTGTTACAGCATTTGGATACGGCATAGGATTAACGCCAGATCGCGTTGCCACAGGCGGGGCTGTTTTGATGGTTCTGTTCGGGCTGATGTTGCTTGTCCCCGCGGCGCGTGATCGCTTTGCGCTAGCGACTGCAGGCATTGCCTCGGGGGCAGATGGGGCGCTTTCGGGTGTCGATCATTCGAAACTTCGTGGTCAGTTTGTTGGCGGATTGCTTCTCGGTGCCGTTTGGAGCCCATGCGTCGGTCCTACCCTGGGCGGCGCTATAGCCCTTGCCAGCCAAGGCGAAGGTCTGGGCCAAGCCACGCTTATCATGATCGGTTTTGCGATGGGTGTTTCGACACTAATCCTCGGGATTGGCTATGGCGCGCGCGGAATTTTACAGCGCAATCGCACTGCGATGATGCGCATTGCACAAGCTGCGCCCAAGGTTATGGGCGTGATATTCCTGCTTGTCGGTTTGGCTTTGTTCTTCCGACTTCACCACTACGCCGAGGCTTATCTGCTTGAGATTATGCCACTTTGGCTTCTTGATTTATCCGTTGCTATTTGATCTGAAAGGACACCCGATGAAACGTCGTGATTTTCTTAAAACCACAGCTTTGCTGGCCCTTTTGCCCGCGGCAGCGTTCGCCGCTGAAGGTAACTGGACGCACTATCGCCCAGGTGTGGTGGATGCGTTGTTGAAGGACGGCAAAACCGTCTTCCTTGATTTTTCAGCCGTTTGGTGTGGCACTTGCAAGGCGCAAGAGCGCCGGATCAGCCAATTGATGGGTGAAAACGCGGCCTACGTTGAGAATGTCACGTTCGTTCGCGTGGACTGGGATGCCTATAGCAACGCAGCAATTACGTTTGATCTGGAAATCCCGCGCCGCTCTACGCTTGTTGTGTTGAAGGGAGATGAGGAGCTCGGCCGGATTGTAGCTGGTAACAGCAGACAGGCAATCAAAGGCTTAATGGATACGGCGTTGGCGGCAGCGACTGCTTAGCCAATCTTGCCTTGGTTCTCGCCCACCTGTCCGCGATGGAGCAATAGGTGGTCGAGGATGACGCACGCCATCATCGCTTCGCCCACAGGGACTGCACGGATGCCGACGCAGGGGTCGTGACGGCCTTTGGTGATGATCTCAGCCGGTTCACCGGATTTGGTGATCGTCTGACGTGTTTTCAGGATTGAGCTGGTTGGCTTGACTGCAAAACGTACCACAAGATCCTGTCCGGTCGAGATACCGCCGAGAATGCCGCCAGCGTGGTTGGATGAGTAAACCGGCTGTCCGTCCTCGCCCATGAAAATTTCATCGGCGTTTTCTTCACCTGTTAGACAAGCAGCGTCCATGCCTTCGCCAATCTCGACTGCTTTCACAGCATTAATCGACATCATCGCGGCGGCCAAATCAGTGTCTAACTTGGCGTAAACCGGCGCGCCAAGACCGGCAGGTACGCCTTTGGCAACAAGCTCAACCACAGCGCCGACCGAGTTACCGGTTTTGCGTAACCTGTCGAGGTAACCTGCCCATTCACCCGCTGAAACCTCATCAGGTGTCCAGAACGGATTTTGGTCAATCTGATCCCAGTCAAACCGCGTGCGGTCGATTTTGTGGGGGCCAATCTGGGTCATGTAGCCTTTGATCTCGACGTTCGGCACCAGCATTTTGATGGCTTCACGTGCCAATCCGCCAGCTGCCACACGCGCAGCAGTTTCGCGGGCAGACGACCGTCCACCGCCGCGATAATCGCGGATACCGTATTTCTGCCAATACGTAATGTCTGCATGCCCAGGCCGGAATTTTTCGGATATGTCACCGTAGTCTTTTGATCGCTGATCGGTGTTTTCGATCATCAGTTGGATAGGTGTACCCGTGGTTTTGCCTTCAAACACGCCGGACATGATTTTCACCGCATCGGGTTCGCGCCGCTGGGTCGTGTACTTGTTCTGACCCGGTTTGCGTTTATCAAGCCACTGTTGGATCATCGCTTCGTTGATCGGAACTCCGGGAGGGCAGCCGTCAACCGTTGCGCCCAATGCGGGCCCGTGGCTTTCACCCCAAGTGGTGACGCGGAACAAGTGACCGAAGCTGTTCATGCTCATGAAGGCTCTCCTTTAATAAACCGTCTAAAGGCAGGCGCGTAGGGCCTCAAGCGATTTTCCTTGTACAGCAGTGGATCCGGCGCTACTTGGGGCTTACCTCGGGGGGCCAAAGTGGCTGAGATGCAGAGATGCGTACCCGTTGAACCTGAACCGGTTAACACCGGCGGAGGGAAGGTCTGGAAGTCTCCAATCTTGCCCTCTCGTCGCAACTTTAGGAGATAGCCTTGAAGGCCTCTATATTTGCAGCGGGAATAATTGCAGCCACGACCGCGGTGGCACATGCTGAGACGTTGACCGTCTACGCACCTGACTATTTCACATCAGAATGGGGCCCGGGCCCTACAATTGAAGCCGAATTTGAGAAGGTCTGCGATTGTGATCTCGATTTCGTTCCGGGTGATTTGCTGCCACGGATCATGCTTGAGGGCGCTAACACTCGGGCGGATATAGTGATCGGGCTGAACACGGACGTGACGGCAAAAGCGCGCTTGACGGGTTTGTTTGCCGATCATGGCCAAGACAACGACAAGCTGGAACTGCCTATCGAGTGGACCGACAGCGTGTTTCTTCCGTTTGACTGGGCCTATGTGTCGTTCATCTATGACACAACTAAAATCGATACGCCTCCGACCAGTTTTGAAGACTTACGCACAATGCCTGAGGATCAAAAAGTGGTCATTCAGGACCCACGCAGCTCAATCTCAGGCTTGGCACTGATCCTTTGGGTCAAAGCGGTCTACGGCGATCAGGCCGAGGCGTTTTGGTCTGACATGGCACCGCGCATTCTAACCGTCACCAAAGGCTGGTCCGAAGCTTACGGGCTGTTCACCGCCGGTGAAGCGCCAATGGTGTTGTCCTACAACACGTCACCAGCCTATCACATTGCGTTTGAAGAAGATCTGACAAAGCAGGCCGCGATCTTCGACGAAGGGCACTACGGGTTCTTTGAGTTGGTCGCCAAAACCTCGACGACCGACAATTCAGAGCTTGCTGACCAGTTCATGGCGTTCGTGCTGTCGGATGCGTTCCAGAATGCGATTCCGATGACGAATTTCTCGTACCCGTCTGCTCAGCCAGCGTCTGAGTGGCCCCAAGTGTTTGCAGACTTGCCTGCACCGGAAAAGGCGCTGTTCTTTTCAGAAGACGAAGCCGAGGCGGTTCGGGCAGAAGCGATCGAAGAATGGCGTCGCGCGTTGTCGCAATAACATCGGCGGGGCTGGTAACAGCCCTTGTCGCGATTCCATTGGTCGCGGTTTTCAATCGGGCCGGTGGGATCGCTACGCTTAACGCTGCCGATTGGGCGGCGCTTAGGTTTACAGTTTGGCAGGCAATGCTCTCCGCGCTGCTCTCCTGTGTCTTTGCCATACCAGCAGCTCGTGCTTTGCACCGTCAAAGGTTTTGGGGCCGCGAAACACTGATTACCGTTCTAGGCGCTCCGTTTATTCTGCCAGTGATTGTCGCGATATTAGGGCTGCTAGCGGTCTTTGGGCGCGAAGGCATGCTCAGCCAAGCGTTGATGTTTGTGGGCCTGCCACGCGTTCACATCTACGGGTTACACGGCATTTTGCTGGCGCATGTGTTCTTTAACTTGCCGCTGGCAATCCGTCTGATCCTGCAGGGTTGGCAGGATGTCCCAGCCGAGCGTTTTCGTCTTGTGGCGCAACTGGGTTTGGGGTCCGCAGCAATGTTTCGCGTTATCGAATGGCCCGTGCTCAAAAAGGCTGTGCCGGGTGCGTTCTTGGTGGTTTTTGTTGTGTGTCTTTCCAGTTTTGCGGTCGCCCTGACACTTGGCGGCGGACCCAAAGCAACAACGGTTGAGCTCGCGATCTATCAAGCTTTTCGCTTTGACTTTGATATCGGCAAAGCGGCGACTTTGTCTGTTCTTCAGCTTGGCTTTGTTGGCGTCGCAGCGGCAGTTTTGTTGCGATTGGTTGGCACGCCAAGCGCGGATGTTGGATTGGGTCGAGATCAGGTGTTCTTGCGAAAGATGACGCCGATGCGGAGGTCCCTAGACGCAATGGTGATCCTGATCGTAGCGGCATTTCTGTTGCTACCGATCTTGTCGATAGTGTTTGCGGGCTTGTTTGAACTGCCATTCCTACCGAGTTCGGTTTTCCAGTCGGCCAAGCACTCGCTGATCGTTGCTTTGATTTCGACAGCGCTTTGCCTATTCTTCGCGCTTCCGCTTGCCACTTTTAAACTCGGGCAAACAATTTCGTTGTTTGGGTTCGCCCTGTCGCCTTTGGTGCTTGGCACCGGGCTGTTTTTGTTGATCCAGCCTTACGCCAACCCATTTGAGTTGGCACTTGTGGTGACCTGTGTGACGAACGCTTTGATGGCACTACCGTTTGCAATTCGCGCGATTGGACCAGCCTTTGGGCAAATTGATGCAGACTATGGGCGCACTGCTACGATGCTTAACCTTATGGGATGGGCACGGTGGCGGTGGTTGTACTTGCCAAGATTGCGGCGTCCAATAGGATTCTCAGCAGGGCTAGCGGCGGCTTTGTCCATGGGCGACCTTGGGGTCATTGTGCTGTTTGCAGACCCAGACCGCGCAACCCTGCCGTTGCAGATGTATCGCCTGATGAGTGCCTATCAGATGGAGGCTGCCTCGGGGGCTGCCTTGTTGTTGCTTATACTCAGCCTTGGGCTGTTTTGGATATTTGACCAAGGGGGTCGCCGTGGCTTTAGAGCTTAAGAACCTGTTGCTGGAAAAAGGTGACTTTTCACTGACGGCTGATCTGAGCCTTGAAACGGGGTCTTTGACCTCGGTTCTGGGTCCATCGGGGGCTGGGAAGTCGACGTTGTTTGATGGCTTGGCGGGGTTTCTTGAACCCAAGCGAGGCACGATTAGTTTTGAAGGCTTGAACCTTGCTGGGCTTGAACCGGGGAAACGCCCGATTGCAGTGCTATTTCAGGACAACAACTTGTTCCCGCATTTGACGGCGGGACAGAACGTCGGTTTGGCGATCTCGCATAAGCGGCGACTGAGCAATTCCCAAGTGGCTTTGGTTGATGAGGTTTTAGAGCGTGTTGATCTTGGTGGGCTCGCGGACCGTAGCCTGTCACAACTTTCCGGCGGTCAATTAAGCCGTGTGGCTCTTGCGCGCATGTTGTTGCTAGAGCGCCCAATTTGGCTGCTTGATGAACCATTCGCGGCCCTTGGACCTTCGTTGAAGCGGGATATGCTGGCGCTGGTCAAAGAAATGGCCGCCGATGTTGGGGTGACGGTTTTGATGATCACTCATGATCCATCAGATGCGTTGGCGCTTTCAGACAGTGCGATACTGGTTGCAGAGAGCCGAGTTGAAGGGCCGTTTAGCACGCAAGCCCTGCTTGCAGATCCACCAGATGCATTGCGCCATTATTTGTAGATCAGACAAAGAAAAAGCCCCGCCTAAAAGACGGGGCTTTAAATACTTTCGGGGCTGACCCAGATAACTAGTTCAAATACTTCTTAACCCATTGTCTTAGCTGTGATAATTGCACTGACGGGTCACTGTTGTTAAAACGCCACTCACATTCCTTCAAATATAGTCCAAATTGGGCCTTTGGAACACCG
>JAQWQJ010000073.1 GCA_029244725.1 Paracoccaceae bacterium | reverse complement strand
TTCCTTAGCAAATTTTGCACCAAACCGATCCACCCAAAACCGTACACTTTCATGGCAAATATCAATGCCACGTTCATGCAAGATATCTTCAACTTGGCGGAAACTCAGCGGATAACGCACGTAATACATAACCGCCAAGCGGATGATTTTGGGAGACGTTTTGAAATATTTGAATGGATTATCTGCTGTCATCAACCAGAATTAAGGATTAGCCGCTTGCCCGTCAAGTTTGTCTGACAATGCCAACAATTCCATTTGGCGCGTTACTGCTGCCATAACTTTTGGGTGACAATGGCCTGTGTTCACGACTGCAATGCCAGCTGCGAAGTCGATGTAGCGAATGCCTTCTACATCCCAAACTTCGGAATTCCTTGCACGATTTGCGTAGATCTGGGTCTGCATTCCGACGCCACGAGAAATGGCACTATCTTTGCGGGTACTAATTTCTGCATTCAACATGCGCGTCTGTCCTTCGATTCAATACATGTCTGCACGAGTATCTGAACTTTTACGTTCCTTGAATTCGTATTTACTGTTGTGAAAATTTGTGTTTATCAATGTATATGAGACTTTCTGGTAGTGACCTTCGGCTTCTTAAAGTCTTCGACGCCGTCGTTCGGCATGGCGGATTTGCTGCGGCTCAAGCAGAGCTCAACGTGGGCCCTTCGACGATAAGCAATCATATAACCGCTTTAGAAGAGCGATTAGGCGTGAGCCTTTGTCAGCGAGGTCGCGGTGGTTTCAAGCTTAGTGAAAAGGGCAAGCTGGTCTTTGAAGAAACACAAAGACTCCTTAGGCACATGGAGGATTTCTCTGTTGGCGTGAGTATACTCAAGGGCAAGTTAGTCGGAGAAATCAGGGTTGGTTTGGTCGATGCGATAGTGACAGATCCGGGTTCAAAGCTTCATGAAGCGTTTGCAACATTCCTGTCTGAGCCAAATGATATAAGATTTGAAGTTTCCCAATACCAGCCTCAAGAGCTTCTTCAACGCGTGCTGAACGGAACATTGGATGTGGCGGTTGGCAGCTTTCCTCACAAAGCGGCTGGGCTGACATATCGAAAACTGCACCGAGAGCAACATTCATTGTATTGTGGCTCCATTCATCCTTTATTTGGCAAAGAGCAAGAAGAACTGACTTTGGAAGCGATAACATCGGAAGATGTTGTCGGGAGAGGATACTGGCGCGACAAACACCATGAGAAACTAGGCTTTAGAAACATCAAAGCGATTGTATATGAACTAGAGCCGCAGTTGATATTGATACGTAGTGGCAAGTTTATCGGTTATTTGCCTGATCACTTTGCTGAAAGCTGGGTTTCAGCCGGCCATCTGCGCTGCCTTTCTCCCTTGGCTCCGACTTTTGATTGTGAGTTCGATCTTGTTTCAAAGAAGGGGATCAAGCCTTCTCAAGCGTTGTCGAAGTTCATCTCAGTTGTTGAATCCACACACTTGCAAGAGTAACATTGATAAACGTCAAACGTTGCTTCAAAAAAATCATATTTTTTCAAAGTTATATTTCGCTGACGGTTACCTGCGTCAAGGACACTTGGAGGGTAGAGTTTGGCCAATTCATTTAATCAGCCAATTGGCGGCAATGACATGCCGCGGTTTGGTGGGCCGTCTACAATGATGAGGTTGCCTGCATGTGTAGATGCTGCAGGATTGGATGCATGTTTTGTTGGTATTCCGCTCGATGTCGGCACGTCTAACCGATCTGGTACTCGATTTGGACCCCGTCAGATTAGAGCGGAATCAAGCATGTTGCGCCCGTTCAACATGGCGACAGGTGCTGAGCCGTTCAATATGATGCAAGTCGGCGATGTCGGCGATGTGGCAATCAACACATTTGACTTGAAAGACAGCGTGGTTCGGATCGCCGAATATTATCACCAACTGCTTGTCCATGATGTCGTACCGCTCACGATGGGTGGCGACCACACGATCACATACCCAATTCTTCAGGCCATTGCCAAAAAACATGGGCCGGTCGCTCTGATCCACATCGATGCCCATGCAGACATCAATGATGAGATGTTTGGCGAAAAGATCGCTCATGGGACACCCTTCCGGCGCGCATTTGATGATGGGCTTTTGAACAATCAAAAGGTCTACCAAATCGGGTTGCGTGGCACAGGTTACTCGCCCGATGATTTTGATTGGGGCCGCAAACAAGGGTGGACTGTTGTTCAGGCTGAAGAATGTTGGGGACAGTCTCTTAAGCCACTGATCGAGAAGATCAAAAACGAAATCGGCGACACCCCAACTTATATCACATATGATATCGACAGCCTTGATCCAGCGTTTGCACCCGGTACTGGAACGGCGGAAATCGGCGGCCTTACGACTTGGCAAGCGCTTGAACTGATCCGTGGGTGTGCTGGATTGAACATCGTTGGGGGTGACCTCGTGGAGGTATCACCCCCCTACGACCCGAGCGGTAACACTGCTCTGATTGGCGCAAACCTTCTCTACGAAATGCTCTGCGTCCTTCCAAAGAACAAACTGAAACCAACCTGATATATGGAGATCTCAAATGGCTTTTGTGTATCGGTTTTACCCATATGGCTAAACCTACATAATCTGCCAAACTAGCTTAGAAAATAAGAACTGGAACCAAAGGGAGTACATTAATGAGAAATTTAACACTGAAAGCGGTGCCTGTAACAGTTGCATTGCTAACGTCCACAACGGCGCTTTACGCCGAGGGTGAATTGAATGCGCTTATCTGGTGCGATCACGCGGATGCAGCCCTGCTTGAGCCGTTTGAACAGGCACACGACGTGCGAGTGAACGTCAAAGAATACGAGGGAACGGCGGCAGGACTTGCAATCATTGATCAATCCCGGCCCGGCGATTGGGACGTGATGGTCATCGACGGTGTCGATGTTGGGCGTGCTGTAGATCTCGGCCTTTTGGCACCGTTGCCTGTAGATCAGCTTGCTACGGCTTCGTTCTTCCCCGAAGTCGTTATGGCCGAAAACAATGTGATCAACGGTGTGACTTACGCAGTGACCGAAAAATTTGGTTACAACACGATTGCCTACGATAGAACGAAGGTTGATCCAGCGGACTTGGAAAGCATGAGCGGTCTTTGGCTAGAGAAATACGCCGGACGCATTGGTATCTACGATTACTATCTTCCGATGGTTGGGATGGTTGGCCTGGAACAGGGTATCAATACAGCCGACCTTACACCTGAGAACGTTGAATCACTTCGCGACCGCCTTTATTCGCTCAAAGCGGCATCAAGGCAGGTAGGAGAGGTCGTCTCCAGTCAGACAGCGCTTGCTACTGGCGAAATTGACATCCTGTTTGGCGGAGGTGAATGGCTGACGGCGGTTCTTGCCGCGGAAAACCCTGATCTTGATTGGACGATCCCTAGTGAGGGCGCCGTACGGTGGGCACAGTCCATCGCGGTGATGGCCGATAGTGAACGGCAAGATCTGGCTCTTGAGTTCGTCAAGTATGTGACAAGTCCCGAAGGCCAGGCCCGTCTGGCGACATCGTCATGCTATTGGGGAATGCCCGCAAATACTGAGGCTGGCGAGTTTTTGGCCGACGATCAAAAGGCGATTCTTCGCTGGGACCAACAGCCTGAGTATCTTCAAAACACCCAGTTGTACCCGACGCCAGATGCCGAGCTTGATCGCGCTATGCAGGATTTGTGGACGGATATGATCCAGCAATAATAAATGCGCGCGCCCAGATAATAACTGGACGCGTTGCCCTGGGAGCAAAAACATGAGTATTGAAAAAACTGAAAAAATCCGTGCTTTTGGCTTTGTCGTTCCTGCATTGCTATGGACGGTAGCGTTTTTTGTAATTCCTTTCGCGGTGATGGTTGTCCTGAGCTTAGCGCATCTTGAAGGCCGAGATGTCGTTCAAACTTTCGACCTTGGGAATTACGTCCGAATATTTTCCGAACCTTCGTTGGTCAAAGGGATTGTGGTATCCCTAGAAATCACATTTGTCGTTACAATTGTTTCGGTGTTACTGGCTTGGCCTCTGGCCTGGATCATTGCAATGCAAGTCCCGAAAAAATGGCAACGCCTCGCTATCATGCTCGCCGTTTTACCGTTCTGGACCTCCTACGTCGTACGATCTTATTCATGGGCTTTGGTGCTTGGGGAAAATGGTGTCGTCATGCAGACACTGATTGGCATTGGAATTCTGGATGAACCCATTCAGATCATGGCAACCCGAACCGCGACGATTATTGGGTTTGTCCACTTCTTTGTAATGCTTTTGACCCTTACGATTTATTCAAACCTTGTACAGCTCTCGCCAAACTACGCGCGTGCCGCTCAGGACTTGGGCGCAAGCATTTGGAATACTATGCGACTAGTCATCGTTCCTTTGACGTTGCCTGGTATCATGACAGGTGCGTTTCTGACGTTCGTGTTGTGCATCGGCGACTACATCACCCCCCAGATTCTTGGCGGTGGCAATGAGTTAACCATGCCTCAGCTCATCATGCTGCAACTTGGGCGACGAGGAGATTTCCCAATGGCTTCCGCATTATCAATTGTGTTGATGTGCATTGTTACGCTTGCTTATTTCGCATCTGCCCGTTGGCTAAAGATGGAGAGAGTATAATGCGTATACTTAGCTGGTTTTATCTCGCCTTGATATTTGGCTTCATTTTTCTGCCTGTCGTTGTGCTCGTGCTTTTTTCCTTTCAAGACAGCCGACTTCCGATTCCACCATTTGATGGCCCGACCCTTAAATGGTACGTAAATGTCATCGGGGATCGTGATTTGATGGCAGCTCTTGCCAACTCGTTGATTGTATCGTTGATATCCGCCGCCGTTGCACTCACTTTGGGATTTTTAGCCGCACAAGGCTTGTCCCGAATACATCTCCCCGGATCGGTTGCGATGCGTGGCCTGATGATTGCTCCAATGACGGTGAGTTATCTTATCATCGCGCTCGGGCTTCTAAATGTTTTTAATAGTATTGGCATACGGCCATCACTATGGACGACGGGGATCGGTCATGTCGTTATCAACCTTCCCTTGTGTTTTGCAATCATTTTTGCAGCGATGGGAGATCATCAAAAAAACGCCGAACGGGCGGCACGAGATCTTGGTGCATCCGACATGCATGTCATGTTTCTGGTTACCGCCCCGATGTTGATGCCAGCACTTCTGGCTGCCTATTTCTTATCGGTTACGTTCAGTTGGGATGAATTTATTATCGCGTACTTGCTCACCCGATTTGATGTCACACTGCCCGTTGAAATATGGTCGATGCTTCGCTCCGGATTATCACCTGCAACTAACGCGATAGGCTCGCTGGTTTTTCTTGTATCAGTAGCGCTGCTTTTCCTTCTTGAATTTACCGTATTTAGAAAGCAAAAGACATGACTGCCAACGTTTCATTCCATTCTGTTCAACAGCATTTCGGTAATTTTGTTGCGCTTGAAAACATCAACCTTGAGATTGAGGCAGGCGAGTTTCTTGTGCTGCTCGGGCCGTCCGGTTGCGGCAAATCCACCCTTCTATTCATCCTTGGTGGGTTTCTCACTCCAACAAACGGACAGGTTCTGATCGCTGGCAGCGATATGGCTGGCGTTCCACCCAAATCTCGGCCAACGACAACAATGTTTCAGGATTATGCCCTTTTCCCTCATATGTCCCTACGTGACAACGTAGCGTTTGGGCTGCGCATGAAAGGCCAGAACAAAAAGACCCGAAACCTTAAAGCCGACGAAATGCTCGATCTGGTTGGCCTCGCGGACAAGGCAAACCATAAACCTCACGAGCTATCTGGTGGCCAGAGACAGCGGATCGCCCTTGCTCGCGCTCTTGCTGTTGATCCAGAAGTTCTTCTGCTCGATGAGCCATTGGGCGCGTTGGACATGAAGCTGCGCAGGCAGATGCAAGAAGAGCTCAAAGCCATTCAGCGCAAGGTAGGAACAACCTTCGTACACGTTACGCATGACCAAGAAGAGGCGATGGCAATTGCGGACAGAATTGTTGTCATGAACCACGGCAAGATCGAAGACGTTGGCTCGCCAGAGGACATCTACCTGAAGCCAAACTCCTTATTTTCTGCAAACTTCATGGGTGAAATGAACATCGTTCCAATGACCGTGAAAAAAGGGAAGGTTGTTTTGCCGTTTGACAGCATTTCGGCGGAGAACATACCTGAAAACCCGCAGCTTTGCCTGCGGCCTGAAAACGTCGGTCTCACGGGTGAATTTGAACTGGGGCCCGCGACCCTGGAGAGCTCTGCGTTTTTCGGCACCTATCACCGTTGCCATTTTCGCCCGCTCGCAATTCCTGAAATTGAATTGGTCGCGCACCTGCCACTGGGCGAAGTGCCTGAGGTCTCCGCTGAGGTGAGACTTTTCGGCTCCAATCCAGTTCTTCTGTCGGCATAACGATGCGCTGCCAACCTCAAGACTGGTATCGCATCCGAAAGCTGTCGGGGGACGTTACATGGATCGATGAGCCCCATATCAAAGAGTTTTTTAGGTGCAATATCTGGCATATCCGAGGGCGGGATAAGGATATGATGGTCGACAGCGGCATGGGCGTTGTTTCGCTCCGAGAGTGGGTGCCGCTTGTCAGTGAACGCCCATTGGACGCGGTGGCCAGCCATACCCATTTTGACCACATCGGATGCCATCACGAATTTCAGTGTCGGTTGTGTCATGAGGCCGAAGTAGAAATCCTTGCCGATCCGACACGGGTAAACACATGGGCTGAAGACTATGTGAAGGATGACATCTTCGATGTGCTTCCACCGCAGCCTTACCAATCTGCGACCTATGGTTTAAAAGCTGCGCCTGTCACCCGTATTCTGAAAGATGGCGATATTGTTGATCTTGGGGATCGGCATTTCGAGGTCATACATACACCGGGCCATAGCCCCGGTGGGATCGCGTTATGGGACCCTGCCGCGCAACTGCTGATCACCGGTGACATAGTATATGATGGGCCCCTGATCGAAAGTGACTATCCGACGGAGCAAGCCCAATACATCGCGAGCATGAAGCGGCTTCTCTCCCTTCCGGTTCAAACTGTTTTGGGTGGGCATTTCGCCCCGTATGGTGCTGAACGGCATCAAGCAATCATCACCAGCTGGCTGCAAGCCAAAGACGCTTGAGTATTCAAAACTGTTTAGGAAATGAAGATGAGTGACCGGAAGAAAAATGACGCGATGTCCGCAATAGAGAGGCTCATCGCCGCATTCTCAACACATGACAAGGACGCGTATTTTTCGTGTTTTGCAGATGATGCGACATTCCTTTTTCATAACATGGGCAAGCTGTTGAAGAGCAAGGCGGAGTATCAAGCTGAATGGACCAAGTGGGAAGTGGAAGACAGGTTTCAAGTGCTCGAGTGCACGTCGTCTCATCAAAACCTGCAGTTGTTGGGCGATACGGCAGTTTTCACCCATTGGGTCACGACCAAAATCAGCACAGTGGCCGGAAATGAAACGTCCAATGAGCGAGAAACCATAGTGATGAGACTGAATGACGCGGCTCAATGGAGAGCGGTTCACGAGCATCTGTCTGTCGCCAGTTCATAGGCTGCCAAATTCGCGCAACTGCATGGAAACTTCGAAAACACCAAATGTGAGCTTTTACGACGAGGTGTTTTTTGAAGTCAGCGTGCCCGCCATTCCAAAAGCCAAACCTGTTACCAAAGGATGCAAAAATGACCCTGACGGACCGCTCCAAATCTTTATTCATCAATGGTGACTGGCAGGCCGCGAACGGAACTGAGCTGACAGTAGTTGACCCGAAACAGAACGCACCTTTCGCGACGATCAAGGGCGCAAACGCGGACGACGTTAGACAAGCTGCCCAAGCTGCCGCCGCTGCGTTCCCTGCATGGCGGGCAATAAGTGGTGCCACGCGTGCAAAATACCTGAACGCAATCGCCCGCGGACTAGAAAAGCGTCAAGACGCACTGGTTGCGTTGCAGATGCAAAACAGCGGCAAACCTAGGTTTGAGGCTGAGATAGACGTCGGCGATGCCGTCGCAACTTTCGACTACTATGCGACTTTGGCCGGTGGGCTGGACGCAGCACAGGATGCGCGTGTCGATCACGCAGGCGAAGAGCATTTCGGTCTGGTCCGGCATGAACCAGTCGGTCCAGTATGCATGATGGTGTTGTCAGACAAATTCTAACACGTCTCAAAGCACCACAATCACACAAATCTATGAAGCGCAGATTTGGAACCACTCTGTGAGAGCGGCACTGCGTTTTTGCTTATAAGTCTGTCTGCTTTCTTGATGTCTTTCATGAT
>JAQWQJ010000072.1 GCA_029244725.1 Paracoccaceae bacterium | reverse complement strand
TTGCGCTTCCGCCGAACGCGAAGTTTGCAAAAGTTCGTCGCCGTCCACGCCTCAGTTCACAACCATTTCAACCAGGAAAGACACCTCTATAGCCGATCAAATTTCAAGCTCAACCGAACCGACGCTCTTGCTGAGTGGCGTCAACTCGGTGTGGCAAAACGGGCGGCTTCATTGTCCTTGCAGAGACTAGTTCGCATTCGTCTGACAGCACTCGGCGCATGCTTGCGTCGAAGTTCGAAATTATTCTCGCATCACATTACCAAAGATTCCGTGGCTCAACCTCTGCTGGTCAGATGGGTCCAAAACACGAAGCGTTGCAAAAACCTCAAGCGCTGGTATCAACGCAAATGACGGGCACCAGAATTCGTGATATCGCGGATTTTCAGGACCTGAGGTTGGTCAAACGCGGTCCGCTTGGAGGTGATCGACAGGTCGGCTCAATGATTGCGCAGGACGAAATTTCGCTTCTCATCCTCTATACTGATCCGATGACACGCCTTCCACATGACGCCGACGTTAAGGCTCTTACCCGTTTGGCGACAGTTCCAGACAAACCCATGGGGTGTAACCCAGTTACAGATGACCTGATTTTGACATCTGGATTCCTGTCGAAATCTTTTTCTCAGAAATCGGTGTGACAGAACGTTTTGGGTCTCGCAAAGTTCGTTCGTTTCTTCCCGGCTGGCTTTCGCACCTGACACAAAACCATTTCCGGCGTCATAGCTGGGCCGCCATTCGCTGGGCATCATCATTGACGATCGGGCCATCGTCTTTGCGCGCGTCTGTCATCCAGGTATCAAGCTCAGCGATTTCGGCCTTGCTCATCCGAAGTCCTAATCTCGAACGCCGCCAAACTACATCCTCAGCAGTGCGGGCGTATTCCTTTTCCATCAGCCAGACTATCTCACGCTCAGTCAGGGTTGCAGCAAACCCCTTACCCAAATGCCCAGCAGATTTTGCATCACCCAGGATCAGCCGGGCATCGGTGCCATAAGCCCTCACCAGCCGCCGCACCCAGAAATCATCCAAAAACGGGTAGCTTTTACGCAACTCTTGGATCAGAGCTGCAACGCCATCCACCGGAAAATCACCCCCTGGAAGACTGACTCCTGCGGTCCAGTCCGGGTCTGCCTTAGGGAAAAATGGAGTAATTTTTGCAAGGGCAGCCTCTGCAAGCTTGCGGTAAGTGGTGATCTTACCGCCAAAGATGTTCAACAAAGGCGCGGCACCGTCATCGTGATTTACTTTCAAAACATAATCGCGCGTCGCCGCAGTCGCCGAGCTGGCGCCATCATCATATAGCGGGCGCACGCCGGAATAGGTCCAGACCACATCGTCCTTGGTGATTGGCTGCTTGAAGTAACTCGACGCGAAGGCCCGCAGATAGTCGGATTCGGCCTCGCTGCATTTTGGTTTTGTTGATGCGTCTTCATGATCTGAATCGGTTGTACCAATCAAAGTGAAATCTGTTTCATACGGTATTGCAAAAATGATCCGTCCGTCTTCGCCCTGAAAGAAATAGCATTTGTCATGATCAAACAGTTTTCGCGTTACGATATGGCTGCCACGCACCAAGCGCACACCCTCAGCTGAATTGATCCGTGCGGTGTTGCGAATGATGTCCTCAACCCAAGGTCCGCCGGCGTTTACCAACATTCTGGCGACGGTCACCCGGGTTTTTTTTGTACTCTGATCTTCGGTGGTGATGTGCCAGACGTTATCGACTCGCTCTGCTGACAAAACCTTGGTACGCGTCATGATTTGCGCGCCACGCGCCTGAGCGTCACGTGCATTCAAAACCACCAGACGGGAATCCTCGACCCAGCAGTCAGAATATTCATAGGCCTTTGCAAAACGGTCCTGCAGCGGCTGCCCGACCGGATCAGAGGTCAGGTCCACGGTCGTCGTGCCGGGCAGGATTTTGCGCCCCCCCAGATTGTCATAAAGGAACAGGCCAAAGCGGATCAGCCAGGCCGGTCTGCGCCCGCGCATCCAGGGCATGACAAGGCTCAAAATCTTCGATATCGGCGTGTCGCCTTCGAACCGCATATCCTTGTGGTATGGCAATACAAAACGCATCGGCCAACTGATATGTGGCATGGCCTGCAACAGTGTTTCCCGCTCTTTCAGAGCTTCCCGCACGAGGCGAACTTCAAAAAATTCCAGATAGCGAAGCCCGCCATGAAACAGCTTGGTCGAGGCCGAAGATGTTGCCGAAGCCAGGTCGTTCATTTCCGCCAGCGCCACAGACAGGCCACGTCCCGCTGCATCTCGGGCAATACCGCAGCCATTGATGCCCCCACCTATTACGAAAAGATCGACCTCTGACATTTGTTCATTTGGCGACATAATGGCCTCCTTGCCATCCATTGTACTGAGCTAAAGCGTCTTTCAACGCTTTGGCTTCTTAATTTATCGGTCCAAGAGCGAACTAATCCCCTGCCTATTTGTTCTGAAATTCAGCTGAGTTCGGCGAACAAATAGCTGGATGGAAAACCGATGCTCGATCGGGTCTAAGCCAGGCGGCTTTTCAGCAGATCGCCAGACTTGTGTAGTATCGGATATCCAACCATCGAAAATGCATTATTGACTTGTTTTAATGCCCGGAGAGTTTCCTGATGAATGTTGCTGGTATCAATGCTTTCAACCAACCCTTCGCGCAATCTACTAATGTGGTTTCGTTGCAGTTTCTGTTCGACCTTACGTACCTTGTCCTTTGCGGCGACCAACTCGCGTGCCTCAGCCGGGTTTTGGTTCATCATGACATTCAATGCCAACTGCGCATTGCTTTGGACCCGCTCAGAAAAATCTCTGATTTCATTCCGCCCTTGCTGCGAAAACTGGAGCTTTTGAGCATCCAGTCGCTCAGCGAGTTCCAGCATGATCCGTGTGATGGTATCAGACGCGGAATCAAGGCTGGACGAAACCGAGGCAAGTTCCATTGAACGGCGGCTCAGCTCCTCGTTCATGCCCTTTTGGCCAAGACGCGCAAGATAAAGTTTTACATCCAGATGGACCTGTTTGATGGCCTTGTCTTGATCCGAGATCATACTGGCGGTGGTAGCATTCCACTGATCATAAAGGGGGTCGACCGCAATCAGCATCTGTTCGACCTTTTGACCCATCCCGAGCAATTCACGCGCAGCACAGTCAATGGCACGTTGTGGACGATCCAGAAGGGCGGGATCAAGCGCGCTGGTGACTTCCAGAGCACCGTTCGGGTCAGGTTTTTCAGTCATGAAATAAGAAAGAGCGGTCGTGATAGGTCCCACAAAAGGAAGCGCAACGATCGCCAAAGCCACGTTAAAGGCGAGATGCAGATTGATGGATTGCCGGGCGGGCGTCGCACCAAGTTGGTTCAGCAGCTCCGGCATTGCCGCAATCACGAGGGCCGCCAGCGCGGCACCGCCACCCCGCAAAAGCAAATTCGCCATGACCATCCGACGCGAAGCAAGCGGTGCGGAATAGGTCAGAACAAATGCGATGAACCCACCACCCAGGTTGGCCCCCAAGATCATGCCTGCGGCGGCCGGGGGCGGCAATATAGAAAGACTGGCCAGCGTGACGAACAGCAACACGGCCGCGACGCTTGAATGGACCCCCCAAGCAAACACAGCGCCGATGATGAAGGCAGTCAGCAGATCTCGACCGAGATAGGCCATAATGGCCTGCGTGCCTGGGTTTGACATCATCGGTTCAGTCGCGAAGCGGATCATATCCAGCGACACAAAGATCAACGCAAGCCCGATCAGAATGCGGCCGATTTGGCGCGTATTGCTGCCCTCACCTCGCAGAAAAACCACAACCCCAACAACAAGCAGCAACGGGATCAGAATGGGTTGCCGCACCATCAAAAGCTGCGTCACTAAGGCGGACCCGACATCGGCCCCCAGCAAGATCGCCAGCCCGGTTGCTGTCGCCACCCCACCCTTGGAGACAAAATTGGACACCAGAACCGCGACCGCAGTAGCGCTTTGCAACATGACAGCGGCACCAATTCCAGTCCCTGCCGCTAGCAACCGGTTCCTGGCTGAATGCCGCAGCCAGATGCGCATGGGGGCTGAAAAACCGCGCTCGACCCCGGTGCGCACCAAGCGCACAGCCCAGATCAGCAGGGCCGCGGCACCGGCGATATGAATCATAATCTGAAGTACGTGGGGTTCGTTCACCGGTAATGCTTTCTGTCAGTCGAGAAATTCAGAAGGGAAAGGGGCCTGATCCGGCCTCCGGTCCGATGCGGATCGTTTGGAACCCAGCATCCCATCTGTGCAACAAACAACCGTCATCCTGAGTCAAAAATCCGACAGGCGAGTCTTCCCGGTTATCATAAGCGAATGTGCTGCACGGCGACGGCGCTGAGATTGCAGTATGCCCGCCGAAGGTGCACACCATCATGCTGTGAATGTGCCCGCAGACGATCCGCAATTCACCTTTGTAACCGCTCACCAAATCACGCAAATCCTGGGCATTGGTCAGACCGATTGCGTCCATGAAGCTTATGCCACTGGAAAAGGGCGGGTGGTGCAGCGCCAACAAAACGGCTGATCCGTCCGCTTTTACAAGTGCATCTCTGAGGAACGCCAAAGTCTCTGAACTCAGAGTGCCATGCCCGTGCCCCTCAACCAAGCTATCAAGTCCGACTAGGGAGACATCTCCAATTTTGCGGACCCAATTCAGTGGCCCCGCAATAGGAAGATGGTCCGCAAACGCCCCGCGCAAAGGATCACGGGCGTCGTGATTGCCTGGGATTACAAATGTAGGCAGATCAAGCGGGGCGAGCAGCGCCTTAAATCTTGCGTAACTTTCCTTGCTGCCGTCATCACTCAGATCGCCACTGACGATGACCGCATCAACTGGCCCGATCTGATGCCTGATCGACTTTAACCGGTCGACCAGCCGGGTCAGTGCCCCAGCCGTTTCCAGCTGGCCTGAAACAAGCCTTCCTTCACCGACAATATGGGTGTCAGTGATCTGAAGGATAGTGGTCATTTGATTCCAGTCCGCAGGAAAGATTGCACAAACTGGCGTTGGAAGATCAGGAACGCGATCAGAAGCGGCGCAACAGACATGAGCGTGGCCGCCGAAATGATGCTGATATCCACACCGTTTTCAGGAGCGCCAAAGATCGACAAGCCAACTGTCAGGGGCCGTGTGTCTGGTGAGTTGGTAACAATTAGCGGCCAAAGGAAGTTGTTCCAGTGGGTCGAGACCGAAACCAGCGCATAGGCAAGATAAGTTGGTTTTGCCAGCGGCACGTAAACCCGCCACAGGATACCGAGCAGCCCGCAGCCTTCGATGCGCGCGGCTTCGTGCAATTCAATCGGAACGCCTTTGAACGCCTGCCGCATTAAAAAGATACCGAAAGCTGATGCCATATAGGGCATGCCGACACCAAGGATGCTGTCAAACAACCCCAGCCGGGACACCATCGCATAGTTTTCCACGATCAGGACTTCGGGCAAGATAAACAGCTGCATCAGGACCAGAATGAAGACAAAGTCTTTGCCCGGAAACTGGAGTTGCGCAAAGGCGAACCCTGCAAGTGTGGTCAGGAAAAATTGGCCAATCAGGATCATCGTCACCAGCATAAATGTATTGAAGAAATACTTCAGCCACGGCGCGCCGCTCCAGGCGACACGGAAATTTTCCAGCGTCCAGGGCGACAACAGGTTGAGGTTCACCGCATCAGAGGTCGAATGAGTTGCGGCCCAAAAGGCGAACAAAAGCGGCGCAATCCAGATGATCGCCAGAAGGATCGCTCCGAAGCTGTCCATGAATTTGGTGAGGCTCTTCATTGGTAGTGTGTCCTTCTGTCGAGGTACAAGAACTGCACCGCTGCTACGATCCCCAGCACTGCTATTACGAGGACCGTAATTGCCGCCGCATGGGGGGCGTCGAAGAAGGCAAATGCCATTTCCCAGATGTAGTAGAGGATCAGCTTGGACGCGTCAGATGGGCCACCTTTGGTGAGGATAAACAGATGGTCGATCAGTTTGACTGAGTTGATCATCGCGTTGACGGCAATAAACAAAGTCGTCGGCATCAGCAGTGGCAACACAATGCGCCGCGTATAGGTCCAGCGGCTTGTGCCTTCGATGTCGGCGGCTTCCTTCAGATCCTCAGGAATTGTTTGAAGCGCTGCCAGATAGAAAATCATGAAAAACCCTGCTTCTTTCCAGATCGTCACGATGATGATCGCCCAAAGCGCGGTTTCAGGCTGCCCCAGCCAGTTGACCGATGGCAGGCCAAAGACGCTACCAATTTGATCCAATACGCCCAGACCCGGTGTGTAGAAAAACAGCCAAAGGTTGGCGGCGGCGATCATTGGCAAGACGGTTGGTGTGAAATAGGCTGTGCGCACAAAGCCACGGGCCGAGATCTTGGAGTTAGCCCAAAGAGCCATCGAAAGAGCGATGAAAATCGACACAGGGATCGTGATACCCGCGTAGAACAGGTTGTTTTTCACCACCAGCCAAAAGGTTGGATCCGCAAAAAGATCGGCATAATTTTCTGTGCCAACGAACTCGGTCGGGTTGCGGCGGGTGTTGCGCGAAAACAAGGACGACCAGAGGGTCGCGATCGAGGGGTAGAACGCAAAGACCGTCAGCAACACCGCTGCTGGCGACAGAAGCAACCAGCCATATATGGCCTGTCTGCGACGTTCGAGATTGGCGTGGGCGGACATAGCGCATCTCCGATATTCAGGGTTAACCTGTTAAGAATTGGGAAGGTCGATGCGATCCGCACCGACCCTGCCAGGAAGTTATTGATACGCACCGAGCAGGCGCTCGGCTTTAGCCTGGGCTTCACCCAAAGCCTCGGCTGCCGATTTCGATCCTGTTAGCGCCGATTGGATGGCGTTGTTCAAACCGTCACGCACGCGTGCAGTCTCGAAGGTCGAAAACTCAGCGACAGCGTTCTCAAGCTGGTTACGTGCGACAAGTGCCGGTGGGAAATCAGCAACATAGGTCTGCAGTGCTTCGGTTTCGTAGGCGGCCGGGGAAACTCCCATATAGCCCGTACCAATGGACCAGGCCGCGGCCTGCTCTGGCGATGTCATGAACTGCATCAGTTTCAGAGCCGCTGCGCGTTCCTCATCTGTCGTATCTTTGAACATATAGAAGTTGCCGCCACCAGTGGGCGACCCAAGACGCACATTGCCCGGAAGCTCGGCGACACCGAAGTCAAAGCTGGCGTTCTTTTTCACAGTCGTCAGGTTGCCGGTGGAATGCCACATCATCGCGGTTTGGCCTTCAAGGAACGCCTGGCGCAATGTGCCCCATTCGACCGTGCCGTCAGGCATGATGCCGTGCTCACCGGACAGGGACTGCCAGAACTCCAGTGTTTCAACAACGGTTTCGTCGTCGAAATAGGTGGTCAGGCCATCGTCCGACATCACCTCTTTGCCGTTCTGGATCGCCAGCGCCTGGAACATCCAATAAGGATAGCCCGTCGATGGGATCATCAAGCCGTAGGTGTCATTGTCGGTCAGAGCCTTGCCCATCGAGATCATTTCGTCCCAGGTGGTTGGGGGGGCTTCTGGGTCAAGACCGGCAGCGCGGAACATGTCCTTATTGTAGTAGGCAACAATCGTCGAACGTTGGAATGGAATGCCCCAAGTCTGACCTTCGATCAGACCATTTGCCATCAAAGCAGGATAAAAGCTGCCCAGCCATTCTTGGTCTGCATCCGATGTAGCAACTTCTTCGAATGGCAGGATCAGATCTTGTTCGATCAGGTCGTAGGCATCGATCGAGAACATCACAGCAAGCTGTGCAGCCTCTCCCGAAGCAAGTGCCGACAACGCCCGAACGCGGGTGTCATCATAGTTGCCCGAGTAAATCGCATTGACGCTGATATCGGGGTTGGCTGCTTCGAAATCAGCGACGATACCGTCGACCACTTCAGTCAATGCTCCACCCACGGCAATTGGGTAGTACATTGTCAGCTCTGTCTCAGCGATCGCCGGTGCAGCGAAACCTGCGGCCATGGCCGTGGCCAGCCCCAGTCCTGTTGTTGAAAATAGTTTCATGTCTTTCTCCCTTGGTTTGGTCATTGTTGTTTTGTTACTGCGGGCTTCAGCCCGTCAGCCGTTGACCTGCAGCGTCGAAGACGTGCAAATTCTCGTCGTTAAAACTGATGTCGATCTCGTTGCCTTCGGCCACCATTGACAGTCCAGGCTTGAGCACGCAAAGCCCCGCGGTGCCTTCATGATCCAGTCCGATTAAAGTCTCGGCCCCCAAAAATTCGCTTTCATTGACTGTGCAACGCATCCGTCCTTCACCCTTAGGCACAATCTGGATATTCTCAGCTCTGATCCCGATGGTCTTGTCACCACCAAAACCGTCCAAAATAGACGACTTGAGCAATGCCATCGGCGGTGC
The DNA here is from genome assembly GCA_029244725.1 of Paracoccaceae bacterium. GTDB lineage: Bacteria > Pseudomonadota > Alphaproteobacteria > Rhodobacterales > Rhodobacteraceae > JASMHC01. The sequence goes on along the minus strand of JAQWQJ010000072.1, from coordinate 16,771 downwards.
GCCAACAAATTCGGCCACGAAGGTATTATTAGGGCGACTATATAGATCATCGGGTGTGCCAACTTGCTGGATGTGCCCGTCCTTCATCAATACAACAGTGTCGGCCATGCTCATCGCTTCGGTCTGGTCGTGGGTGACGTAGATCACTGTAATGCCAAGATCACGTTGCAGTTTCTTGATGTCCTTGCGCACGGAATTGCGCAGTTTGGCATCGAGGTTCGACAGTGGTTCGTCCATCAAACACAGACGCTGACCTGCAACGATGGCGCGAGCAAGCGCAACGCGTTGGCGCTGGCCGCCGGATAATTCGCCTGGCTTTCGGTCCTCATACCCAAGCAATCCTGTGATTTCCAAAGCGCGGTGCAACTTTTCTTGACGTTCCTTCTTTGGAACACGCCGAACCTTCAGGCCGAATACAACGTTTTCGGCCACCGAAAGATGCGGGAACAACGCATAGGACTGAAACACCATCGAAAGGTTGCGGTCTGACGCGGCACTGGTTGTCACATCCTTCCCGTCGATCAGGATCTTGCCCTCGTCAGGCAGTTCCAGCCCTGCCAACAGCCGCAATGTGGTGGATTTGCCGCAACCGGATGGACCAAGAAGTGCCGTAAAGCTACCCTCGGGAATATCCAACGATATTTCTTCCACACCAAGCTGACCATTCCAGCGTTTGGCAACGTCCTTGAGCTCTACAATGGGCGCGGTTGTCATTTCATTTCTCCTTCGGCGATCACCAGCCTGTTTTCGATTGGCTCCAGCAGCGGGGCAAACGCAGACGCCGGGCGTCGATCCAATATGATTGTATCGATATCAGTAACATTGCCGCCCAAAGCCGGAGCTTGGCGACCGAACTTAGATTGGTCGACGACTAAGATAGATTTTTGCGCATTCGCACTTATCTTCTGACGCGCTCGAACTTCGGTTGAGTGGAAATCCAAAAGGCTGCCGTCAAGTTCGACGCCAGCCACACCAAAGACCGCAAACTCAGCTCTATAGCGCCCAAAAAATTCCAGAACATCGTCGCCCAAAATATCGCGGTCTGGCAGGCGCAATTCTCCTTCAGGAATGATGATACGATTTGAAGGCTCATCACTCATCGCCATGGCCACATTCAGATTGTTGGTAATTACAGTCAGATTTTTTCGACTGCGCAGAGCTTGTGCGACACTCAATGGGGTGGATCCTATGGACATAAAGAGGGTCGATCCATCTGGGATAAGCCGCGCAGCAGCCTCGCCAATCGCCCGCTTCCCCAGCGGATTCGTATCAGTGCGTTGATCAAAAGGCGTATTCAGAAATTCTTTGCTGAGCTCAATCCGGCCATGCACACGGTGCAACATGTCGTCTTCGCACAAAATATCAACATCTCGGCGGATCGTTTGCATGGAAACGTTGAGCTGCTCTGCGAGCGAACCGACGGTTACAGCACCTTGCTCCAAAACAAGAGCCGATATTGCTTCCCGCCTTTTTTGTTTCTTCAACGACATAGCACCCCCCCCCCGAGCCGAATCTACTCCGCAACGCTAAGCCTGAGAAAACTACAAAGCAACATTTTTTCTTAACGCTTTGACGCGAAAGGCGCCAAAATCAGCAATTGTAACGATAAATGGATGGTGTTCTGTGGTATTTACGCCAGTTTAGATTGCTATTTTGGTCTTTTGTGGTTTTATTGCCGAGCTTTTGGCTTATGGTGAAGCTTAGAAGAGGTTTACTTTCAAATTCGGGACAGGAAACACACAGCTCAAACAAAATCTGGTTCTTCCCAAGTGGCTTGATCTCGTTTTTTGAAGTGTTGCCACCCAATCAGTCAGGACCGGCGTTGACTCTTTTTTGGCGTTTGGTCCTGGCCAAGGCAGAGGTGTTACCGCCAAACAAGCAACGCCCTAACAGAAACGAGAATTATCCCTGATGCGCCCTATTTCTGACTTTCCCGCCGACACTGCCGCCGGAATTACCACGGTCTTTGCCGACATCGACGACACGTTGACCACCGACGGGCGCTTGCCTGCGGTGGCCTATCGTGCGCTGGAAGATCTATTTAACGCAGGGCTTCACGTGGCCCCGATCACCGGACGTCCGGCCGGTTGGTGTGATTTGATCGCGCGGCTTTGGCCAGTACACGGCGTGGTCGGCGAAAACGGTGCATTCTATTTCGCCTATGACACCAAAACACGCAAAATGCGCCGAGAGTATTTTGCCGATGCGGCCGAGCGGGCTAAGAACTCTGCCCGTCTTACTCATATTCAGGCCCGAGTTCTGACCGAGGTACCGGGATGTGCCATCTCTGCCGACCAACCCTACAGAGAGGCCGATCTTGCGGTGGATTTCAGCGAAGACGTGGCTCCGCTGGAGACTGCAGCGGTAACCCGGATACAGGAGATATTCGAAGAAGAGGGCGCTGTGGCCAAGATTTCCTCGATCCATGTGAACGGCTGGTATGGCGATTATGACAAACTGTCGATGTCGCGCCGGTTTGCGAACGAAGTGCTGGGATTTGATCTTGAAGCGGAAAAATCCCGGGTCGTGTTTTGCGGCGACAGCCCGAATGACGCGCCTATGTTCAGCTATTTCCCCAATTCCTGCGGCGTCGCAAATGTCGCCGATTTTGTTGACCAGATCACTTGCGAACCGACGTGGATAACAGCAAAAAAAGGCGGCGAAGGATTTGTTGAACTGGCCGAAAAGCTACTGAATTCCGGCAAGGAATGACGCCACTGTGCAGACCTGCGGGGCGGAGGCGCCGCGTCGGTCTGGTCCGAGCCGTCCGCCCGCGCGCGAATCCATTACTTTGTCGTCTTTCCATGGGAAATGAAGATTGCTCAAAACTTACACCCGTTGTGTTGACGGTACCAATTCAATCCTCAGCTTTGACCCGGCTATTTAGGTTCTCCCGTCCGCTACGAAGTGCATCAGTGGCCGGCCTTCACTCTGAGTGGCGGTGTTGGTATTCACGCACTTGCCACGTTTATCGTGCTGCGAGCGCGAGCAGCACGAATTCGACAGGTCTGCTTTAGGCTCGAACTGCCATACGGCGGCAAATAACAAAGCCCTAAGGCCGCACCGTTTGAAAGTCAGCTTCCACCGGTTGCATTAACAAATATTGCATCTGCAGCGAAGGTCCGGTTTCCACCCTTCATGTAGAAATGTGCATGGTGCAGCATTTGTCACTTCGGGGTTTTCTTGCGTTCACTGCGATTGGCACCAATGTCCGCACCAGCTTAATTTCTCCTCCCGCCTAAAAAAATCAGACGTCATACCCCCGCCCGACCTCCCGCAATGGGAAGCCAGACGGGGTGTTTTTGTGGGGTTAGTCCAGACCCCCTGCTAACCGCCATTTACGCACCCCACTCATAGCACCACGTCCTGAGGTAGCCTGATGCCCTCGACGATCTCCCGCTTCTGCTCATCCGATATCCCCGCCGAGTAGAGCCCGTAAGTCAGCTTATTGGCGGACCTTGCCGAGTGATGCCCGACGAGGGTGGCTGTGAAGTGCTCAGGAACCCCTGTGCGCTCACACTGGGTGATGAACCACTTGCGGGTGGAGTGGAACACGGTCCCATGCAGCTCTGGGTGGAGGTGGCGCAGCTTTGCATACCGCTTCACCACCCTGTCCACTGTGAGGTGTGGGAACAGCCTGCCAGACGTTGGAAGCGTGGTATCCAACAACCCTTCCAGGACCCCATGCAGTGGCACCTCCCGCTCTGCTGCCTTGGATTTCAGCAAGCGTACCGCATTGGGCCTGATACTGACAAACCGCCCCAGGTTCCCCTTTGCTGTGACGTCCTCCGCCATGAGCCCACAGATTTCCCCAGAGCGCATGCCTGTGAGCAGCCCGAAGAGGAGGGCACTGTGCAGCACCCTGTCCTTTGCTGCCAACAAGATGCTGACCTGCGCATCACTCAACATGCCATGGGGATGCACCTCTGGCCGGTCTTTGACCTTGAGGGCTTCCCAGGGGTTGGCTCCCAGCTCCCCCTCACCAACACACCAGTCAAGGAACTGGGACATCTGCTTGAGGATACGGGCTTGGGTCTGGGGTGCCAGAGTGATACCTTCAGAGGCCACTGACAGACTTGCTAGGCCAACCAAGCCAGCGTCCTTCCCCTGCCTGTACTTGCGCACGTTGGGAGAGAGCTGGGTGATATACCCCAGGACCTCCTTTCCATGGCTCAGGGACAAGTCACTAATAGCATTCTTGCCCAAGTGGGAGGTCAGCAGTGACAGCGCAAAGCGCACCGACTTGAAGCTGCCTGGGCGGAGACGCTGAGACACTTCAGCGAGGTAGGCTTGGGCAAGCTCCGCTACCAACCGCTCACCCAGAAGACGAGCACGCTGATATCGAGGGCGACCCACAGCCAGTCGAGGACCTTGGGCAGCAGTGGCAGTAGCGGTGTGAGGGGTAGCAAGGGCATGGGCCTGAGCCTCCTTGATGATGGTTGTGAAGGTTTGGTTCAGTTCAGCCACACGGGTCTTTGCTTGGGTGGCATCGCTTGTCTTGAGGGACTGCTTGAGGGCAGTGCCCAGGGTCTCTTGCAGAGCCTTGGGACAAAGCGGTCCCGAAAGCGGTCCCAAAAGTGGTCCTGTGAGAAGCTATGCCACTGTATCTGCTTGGTTTATTGGTAATTTAAGAGAGATTTTGGTGCCCAGAAGAGGCAATCTATCAGCCTGGATAATCGTTTAATAATAAATACTTAAGGCACGCATCCTGATCAAGAATGGTCCTAAAAGCGGTCCCGATTTTGGGCCTCTCGCGTCATGGTTTACAAGCCAAAGCAGACCTTGGTGCAAAGTGCAGCGAACGGCAGGTCTGAGCCCATTGTGTGAATTCGATTTTCTTGCTGCGTGCGCTCGCCGCATAGAAAATGCTGCAGGTGCACGATAATCCGCGCTGCCACAGAGCGGAAAAACCGGCCATTCAGGCGAGGCACAGCAAGAGCAACCCGCCGAATTCACAGCCCATGGGCGGCAATAAATTCTTCGATCTCCTAAGTCTGCAACTCGACAACGCAGCCGACTGACTTGGGGTGGATGGATTTTATTGGGTTGATTACAGACCGAGCATCTCGATCATTTTTTCGCGCATAACGAATTTCTGCGGTTTTCCAGTAATTGTCATCGGAAGTTCAGTGACCACTCGAATATGCTTGGGCACTTTGAAATGAGCGATTTGCCCTTTGCAGAAAGATTTTAGATCTTCCTCCGTCAATTCAGTTCCAGTTTTGGCAATAGCCCAAGAACAAACTTCTTCGCCAAATTTTCCATCGGGAATGCCAAACACCTGAACATCGCTGACTTTGGGATGACGCATGAGATATTCTTCGACCTCTCTGGGATAGATATTCTCGCCCCCGCGAATGATCATATCTTTCACCCTGCCAACGACAGAACAAAAGCCCTCGACATCTATCACTGCGAGATCACCGGTATGCATCCATCCGTCGATGATACTATCAGATGTCTTTTCAGGATCTTCCCAATACCCCTTCATTACAGAGTATCCGCGCGTGCAGAGTTCGCCTGATTTTCCAACCGGTACAATTTGTCCATCGTCATCTACGACCTTTACTTCGATGTGAGGATGGACACGCCCTACAGTCTCGCAGCGTTTTTCAGTTGGATCATTTACAAAGCTCTGAAAGGAAACTGGCGATGTTTCAGTCATACCATAGCAGATTGTGACCTCACTCATGTTCATCTCTGAGTTCACACGTCGCATTACTTCTACGGGGCAGGGTGCTCCAGCCATCACCCCTGTACGGAGGCTAGAAAGGTCGCGGGGATTTTTTTCAAGTTCCTCTAGCATCGCCACAAACATCGTCGGGACGCCATAAACCGCTGTGCATTTTTCTTTTGCTAAAGCGTTTAGCGCCTGCTCCGCAGCAAAAGCTTCTCCGGGAAAAACCATCGTTGCGCCTTTGCTGACAGCGCCCAATACACCCATCACCATTCCGAAACAGTGGTAGAGTGGAACTGGGATCGCAAGCCTATCGTTTTCAGATAATTTTATGCGCTCGGTGACAAATCTTGCATTATTGATAATGTTGTAGTGTGAGAGTGTAGCGCCCTTTGGCATTCCCGTTGTACCAGAAGTAAATTGGACGTTAATAGCATCGTCTGGTGATAAGGTTTTTTCGATCTGGGGTAACCGAAGCACTTGCGCGGGGCCGCCAAGCTTACGGAGCTGATCAAAGGTGTAGGTTCCTGGAACAACGTCGTCGTCCATGACAATCACAGAACGAAGGTTAGGAAGTTTGGTTGAAATCAACTGCCCAGGATGGCAATCCTCTAATTCCGGAGCCAGCGTTGAGAGCATCTCCAAATAGTTGGAGGATTTAAATGCCCGCGCCATCACGATTGCTTTGCAACGAACTTTATTCAACGCGTATTCAAGTTCTGATAGTCGGTATGCAGGGTTGATGTTGACCAAAATCACACCAATGCGTGCGGTTGCGAATTGTGTCAGGACCCATTCAAGTCGGTTTGGTGACCAAATACCGACGCGATCTCCCTTTTCCAAACCAAGGGCAAGAAGGCCGGATGCCAACTCGTCAATAGCGCGATCCAGATCATAGTAACTTAAACGCTCGCCCTGCTCGGAGAATATACAAGCATCGCGAGGTCCGAACCGCGATACCGCTTCGCGCATTAACTGTGGAATCGTGATGTATGCGAGTGGAAGGCTTGTGGACCCTTTCACATACGAAGTGCCGCCAAGTGGAGCACTTGTTTCTTCTCCTTGCTCAGAGCCAAATGCGAAGTTTGACAACTGGCCTGCAATGCTTTCGTTTAAGATGGACATATCCAAGTCTCCTTAAAAAGTGCGCCAATCGCCGCTTTGCTCAAATGCATGCGCCGCTTGATAGATTTTCATTTCAGAGTAATTACCACCAACCAGCATCATCCCGATAGGGAGACCTTCACTAATGCCGCACGGGACACTCATCGCGGGAAGACCGCCGTTAAAGGGCGCAGTATTAGCAATCATTTCAAAGGCCCGAGCGACGTAATCTGTGATGGAACAATCTGCTCCCGGGTGCTGTTGCGGTTTCATGGGTACCGTTGGCATTAGCAACAAGTCGTATTGCTTTAGAATTGCAGAATATTTTTCATTCACACCGCGCATTAAATTTTGCGCCTTTCCATAAAAGCGACCACGGTATTGTTCCTGGAAAAATTCACCTAAGAACATGCAAACCTTCAATGAATGGCTGAGTTCGTCGGCGCGGTTACGCCATTGTGCCATATGATCCATCATCGAAGGAACAAAAAGGCCGCGATAGTTGGAACCTGCAGAATTGCCGTGCATCATGCCATCTTGCAGCCCCTCAACAGTGATGGCTGTCCAGCAATCTACGGCGAGGTAATGTTCAGGAACCGAGATTCCCTCGACGCGCGCGCCAAGCTCACGAAAACGTTCTGCAGCTTGACGAACTTTATGGTCAACATCCGTTTCGCTTGTGCCGTGACCAAAGCCTTCCTTGAGAATGCCGATGCGGAGCCCGTGAGCACCACGACCCAAAGCTTCGGTGTATTTGAAGGTTTTTGGCTTATATTGACGCGGGTCCAACCCGTCTTCACCGGCCAAGACTTCTAGAAGAAGTGCGTTGTCAGAAACATTGTTGGTTACGGGTCCCACATGGTCGATTGTTTGTTCAATAGGCATAACGCCAGTATAGGGCACCAACCCGTGTGTGGGTTTCATCCCGTAGACGCCACAGTTCGATGCTGGAATTCTGATAGAGCCGCCTTGGTCGCCAGCAATCGCCATATCAACTTCACCCGCCGCAACTAATGCTGCGGACCCACCAGATGACCCACCAGCGGAGTAACCATGCTTCCAAGGGTTGTGGATAGGCCCCTTTGCATTGGTATGAGAACCACCCGAAAGGCAGAAATTCTCGCAATGGGCTTTACCCACAATTACCCCGCCTGCATCAAGCATACGGGTTACAATTGTTGCATCAACTTCTGGCGTATAACCTTCCATGATCGATGACCCGTTCATCATCGGAACACCTGCCAGACAGACTGTATCTTTCAGCGCGATCCTCTTGCCTCTGAGTGGGCCATCCGTGGCACCTTTTACTTCGGTTTTTACGTACCAGGCGTTCAATGGATTATCAGAAGGGTTTGGAAAATGTCCGGGGGATCTAGGATAACGGACTTCCGGTAGGTTGTCGGGTGTGGCGTCCAACCGGTCATAAGATTGTATGTAGGGTTCCATGATTTCGGAAAATTCAGACAATTGTGTGTCCGTCAGACTCATCCCGAAACGATTAGCCATATCGCGCATTTGCGTAAGGGTAGGACGATTAATTGTCATATTTGTCACCAGTTTTAAGTACGTGGATTGGGTCGATGCTGCGGAATGCATCGAATTTGGGATGGAAGATGGTTTCGTCGGTGGCATGTCGCTTTTTACGGTTGCTTGGCCACGTGTTGAACGGGCGGCACCAAACCCCAAAAATTGCTCGACCTTGGACTGGTCCAACAGTTCTGCGCGACTCAGCTCGCCGGTAATACGCCCACGTTCCAAAACAAGAACACGGTCTGACAAATCTGAAATGAAGTCGAAGTTTTGTTCTACCAAAAGGATCGACAGACCACGCGTTTTGCGTAGTTTAAGAAGGGTCTCTCCCATTTCTTCGATGATGGAAGGCTGAATCCCTTCGGTCGGTTCGTCCAACAAAAGAAAGGCTGGATCGCCCATCAAACAGCGCGCAAGTGCTAGCAATTGTTGTTCGCCACCTGACAAGGCGTGGCCGTCCCGCTCTAGCAATGGTTTCAAGCGCGGGAAGTCAGCTAATACCTCTTCCATAACTTGCTGTTCGTTGTCACCCGAATATTCATGCCAAGCAAAGCGTAGATTTTCCCGGACCGAAAGTTGCGGAAAAATCCCCCGACCTTGGGGCACATACCCCAAACCAAGTCCCGCGCGTTCATAAGGCGAAATACGAGTGATATCCGTCGCGTTAAAACGAACAGCGCCCGACTTTGCAGGTAAGAATCCCATCAAGGTTTTCAGAAGCGTGGTTTTGCCCATGCCGTTATGGCCAAGGATACCAACGACCTCATTTTCAGTGACACCAAATTCGATCCCATGCAGAATTGGAACTTTGCCGTAGCCACCTGATAGGCTCTTAGTTTCGAGTGATATTGTTGTCTCGTCTGACATCTCAGGCTTTCTTTCCAAGGTAGACATTGCGTACCGTTTGATCCGCCATCACAAGATCAACATGATCCTCCATAAGGACGGATCCTTGATGAAAGACTGTTACATTCTCAGCGATCGAACGAATGAACTGCATGTCATGTTCAACAATGACGATGGCTGCGCTCTTATTGAGCTCATGGATGATTTCAGTCATCCGCTCGACATCCTCTGCGCTCATCCCGGCAGCGGGTTCATCCAAAAGAACAAGCCATGGATCTCCGACTGCGACGAGCCCCAATTCGACACGTTGCCGTTCGCCGTGTGCAAGTTGACCCAAGTCAGCGCGGGCAATGGACGATAAAGCCAGTCGTTCAATGATCTCTTGGGATTTGCGGTTGGCTTCTATTGGGGTGTGAAATCGACGCGCCGCCAGCCAGATGTTTTCAAATACGCTCAGGGAATCTAGTACGTTTGGGTTTTGAGTTTTGATCCCGACGCCAAGGGATGCTATCTCGTGCGACATCCATTGAGTGGTTTCTTCGCCGCGCATGAACACCTGTCCTTCGGTTGGCGTTTGGAGGCCTGTCACGCATTTAAAAAACGTCGATTTGCCTGCTCCATTGGGGCCAATGAGGCAGCGTAGTTCCCTTGCATGCAAAGTAAAATCCACATTATTCGCAGCAACTACACCGCCAAACCGCATGGTCAGCCCTTGGGTTTCGAGCACGATTTCAGCCATTAGCCTTCCCCCGGTTGCGCACGCGGCGACCACTGCGTGATGCACCCCGTTTACGGCGACCAAAACTGATGTTCCATAATTCGGCCACGGCAGGGACAAGCCCCTTGGGCAGGAACAGAACAAAGACGACAAGGATAATGCCCATGATCAGAGTGTTGTCGACCATGCTTTGCTGTCCGAGGAGGATCTTGATGTAGGCCAGACCTGCAGCACCAAAAATTGGACCCACACGATTACTGAACCCACCTACGATGCACCAAATGATGATTTCAGCCGACTGACGCAAAGAAAACAGGCTTGGCGTGACTATTTCACTCCAATTTGCGAAAAGCGCCCCTGCTAACCCAGCGATTGCCGCGCCGATGGAGAACAAGATCGTTTTTCTTGCTCGAATATCATAGCCCATAAGGGACATACGGGTCTCATTCTCGCGAATGCCGACCGCGATGCGACCAAAGCTGGACCGAAGCAACGCACTGACCAAAATGAAGACCAATGCCAACATGACAGCGCAGACATAAAAGTAGGCGTCGCCCCAGATATAAGCTGAGGGGTCTCCGGGAACATTGAGTGTTTGAAATCCGGGGATCCCGTTGTAGCCGCCCAAACGCGCATTGCCGATCACATATTGAGGGCCCGCTGTCGAGTTGATGAACTTGAACAAAATTAACATAACCACAAGTGTAATGACGCCCAAATAGACGTCTGTAAGCCGCCCGTAAAACATCATAAGGCCAAGCAGCGCAGCAAATATCGCAGGGACTATCACGGCAAGCAGCATTGGTATTGTGCTCTCACCAAAGTTGATTGCCGCGATAGCGTAGGTGTAGGCCCCCAGCCCAAAGTATGCAGCTTGGCCAAAGCATATGATGCCACCAAATCCCCAGATCAGACCAAGGCTAAGTCCAAGCATCCCGTAGATAATCAATATAGTAAGCGTATAGGTGCTGACCATCAGGGGCAGCGCCCAAATAAGGGCTGCAGACACAACCAAGGTCGTCATGACGTCTTTTGACATGCTTCCCTGCATTATAGTTTTCCTTTGAAGAACTTGCCGGTCACGCCTTGAGGCAGCAGACGGAGGAGGACCACAGCTGCAACGAGAAGGGCGACTTCGCCCATGACAGGGGAGACGGCGAATGAGAAAGTTTGGCTGATGATCCCAAAAACAGTAGAGCTGGACACAAGGCCTGCGATCAGTGAAGGGCCACCCGCAATCACAGTAATGAAGGCCTTAGCAATATAAGCCGCGCCAGATGTCGGGACGAGACCAACCAATGGTGCGAGAACGGCTCCTGCTAGGCCTGACAGGGCAGATCCACAAAAGAAGGTAGCCATGTAAATACGATCTGGGCTGTAGCCAAGGGATGCGGCCATATCAGGTCGCTGCATCGTGCCGCGCGCAATCAATCCTGCACGCGTTCCTTTCAGGACCGCATAAAGTAAAATGACGAGTGCAATCGCGACGAGAATAATAAAGAAGTTATAGCCGTTGATCTGGTAATTTCCGACAGTAAAGCCGGGGATAGGTGTAGAGATACCCGTCGTTGTATTACCGAAGATCATTGTGACGATGCCTATGAAAAACAAACTTAGCCCCCACGTCGCAAGCATCGTATCGATCAAACGCCCATAAAGATGCCGGATCACCAATCGCTCGACAACAAGGCCAATTAGACCAACGATCAAAGGAGCTATAATGAGCATGGCCACGAAAACATTTACGCCAAGATTCACGGCAGTAATCGTTGTGTACCCCCCCATCATCATGAATTCACCGTGGGCAAGATTGATGACTTTCATCATGCCAAACACCACAGCAAGACCCGCACTGATCATGATAAGTGATGCCACTGCGTATAGTATTTCAATGAAGATGACGGCTGAGAGGTCCATTGATGTATCTATCCATTATACAAAGTGTGAATGTCCCCCCGAAGGGGATGGGGCGACACCGCCGCCCCACTGAGATCTGCATAGAGAGAATTTAGATCTCGATTTCGTACTGCGTGTTGTCGTCAGGGTTGGCCTGAAGATCGCACACAGACTGCGTATCGATTGGTTGCTGTTGCGGCAGTGTCTCGATAACGCGCATGCCTTGGTTTTCGATTTCCATAAGATGGACATCAAGCACAGCGTGGTGCGTCTGTGGATCAACAGACAAATTGCCTGCGGGGCCTTCGATTGACAGGCCGGATTCCATGGCGTTAATCAATGCGTCGCGGTCCATTGAACCTGCAAGTGCAACTGCAGCTGCCCAAGTTTTGATGCCTTGGTAGTGAGATACAGCAAGTTCGTGGATGGCGCTGCTGTCACCGTAGGCCGCAGACCAGCTTTCTTTGAACGCGTTATTTGCAGGCGTGTCGAGTTCTTGGCTGTAGTTGTAGGCAACCATAATTCCGTTACCCTCTTCGGCTGTAAGCACTTTATGTTCATTGCCAACGCCCATGGTAGTTGAGGCTAAGCCAATGCGGTCCTTCATACCTGCAGCGGCCCATTGACGGAAGAATGACAGATGTGCGCCACCGACCAGCGGTGCGATGACAAGATCAGGCGCAGCCGTTTGGACTTTTGCAATTGTTGAGCCAAAGTCCGAAACATCCAGAGCAAAGAAATCTACGCCAACGACTTCGCCGCCGTTTTCCTCAACGAATTTTTGAATCCAGCGTGCAGTGATCTGACCGTAGTTGTAATCAGCGGCAAGAATGTAAACCTTCTTGCCGGTCTTCTCCATCGCATATGGGACAAGAGCCGCTGCTTGCTGAGCAGGTGTGACGCCATTGATAAAGATATTGCGATCACAAACACCGCCTTCATACAGCACATTATAGAAGAAAGGGGTGTTCGTTTTGCGCATCGTCTGACGGATCGCTTCGCGGGATGCAGAAAGAATGCCGCCGTGAACAACATCAACTTTGTCTTCGCGTGTCAGCTGCTGGCCGTACTGTGAATACAATGCCATGTCGGACTGGGTATCATATGCAACCACTTCGACCTGTTTGCCCAAAAGGCCACCAGCTTCATTTATTTCGCTAACGGCAAGGCGCAGCGCCATTTCCATTGGCTTACCATAGGCATCAAATCCGCCGGATGTGTCCAGCACAGAGCCTAGCTTAATTGTGTCACCTGCTGCGGATAAAATGTTTGGTAAAATTGCGGCTCCGGCCGTTGCTGCAGTCCCTTTCAGAAATGTACGTCTGTTGAGTGACATGTTGGTTCCTCCCTAAATGTCCGTTGGTTTGGTTGGTATGGTTTGGCCGTGTTTGTTCACGACACTCTTATTCTTTGGCCTTTGTTCGGTTTGCGTAATCCGCAGTCCGACCGGCCAAATTTGCATCAAAATCGAGGCCTATTTCCTCACCCATCTGCTTCATCGCAGGCAGGCGAACCGCCATTCCCAGGATTTGATCCATTGCGGCACCAAAGGCACTATCGGTGCCACCGCCATCACCGGACTTATCGCCTCCCATGCCCGAGATTTGGTTGATCTTGATTGAGTCAATCTTTTCTACTGGCTTCATCATTTGGGTCATGATTTCTGGCATACGATCGAGCTTTTTCTCTTCGAGCTTCATGCGAATGACGGAATCGCTAAGTGTATTTTCAGCTGAGATAAGTGCGGTGCGACCGGCAGCTTCTGCTTTCATCCGAACTGTGTCAGATTCGGCCTGTTTGGCTGCCACCGCAGTGTCAGCTTGCGCTTTTGCCAAAAGTGTTTCGACATCACTTTTGACCTTGTTGGCTTCAAGACCCAGTTCCTTGTCTTGAATGAGTTGCGCTATTTCGTGTTCACGATTTGCGACAGCACGCTCTTTTTGAGCCTGAACACTTTCAGCCGCTAGTAACACTTTGGCCCGAGCCTCTTCCTCAGCAGCCTTTGCGTCAGATTCTTCGGTTCTCTTTTTCGATAACTTGATGCCGTTGCTGATTTTAGCTTCTTCTAGTGCCAGGATTGCGTCCATTTCAGATTTGCGAAGCGCTTCATCGCTCTGAACTTGAGCTTCTTTAGCTCTTTGCTCGTTCTCAATTTTAGCGGTCTGACTTGCGAGAAGGGCAGTTTCTCGCGCTTGATCTTCACGCGACTTTGCCTCTGCTTCAAACTTCGCTAGATGCTCGTTTTGAGCGATGTCCGCTTCGCTTTCCTCGCGCTTTAATTCAAGTTGGCGTTGATGTTGAACTAGGTGGCTCTCACGGACTGAGATTTCGGCAGACGTTTCTATGCGCACGCGTTCTTTGCGTTGTTCAGCTACAAGTTCCGCTAACTTACGCATGCCTTCAGCATTGAAAGCGTTATTTTCGCTCCACTGGCTGAGGTCACTTTGGTCGACCGTGAGAAGAGATGTGGAAACAAGTATCAGTCCTAGTTTTTGGGCATGCTCGCTGACCTCTGCTGAAACATCCCTGGAATATCCAGCGCGATCCAAATGAATTTCTTCAAGTGTCCGAGAGGCGGCTGCTATTTGTACTGCGTCCACCAATGATCCAGATAGCACTTCCGAAAGAGTATCACTGTTGCGGGATATGCGTTGTCCAAGTGCCTGGGCCGCAGTTGCAATGCCTTTTTCAGTCGGACCAACTCTCAATTCGAACTCAAAAACGACATCGGCGCGCATTTTGTCTTTGGTCATCAAAGCGTCACGGCCTTCACGACGTGTCGTGAAGGATAAAGTACCCATCGAAACTTTTTGGATTTGATGAAGTATAGGGAGAGAGAGACAACCTCCATCGATCACAACCCGGCTTCCTCCGAAGCCGGTCCGGACCAAAGCGGTGTCTAAAGACGCCTTCGCGTAATACCGTTGAAGAAACCAGATTCCTATAATCGTAATGAGTGCAGCAAGCACAAAAAGGATGACCCAGACCAAGATAGTTCTCCCCAAACTAGTGGCACGTGTCCCGCTCTAAGTACGGGCATAATTGTTCTGGGTAAGTTGGCTGGATTTGATTTCTAAAGCAACTAATTTATTTAAATAGGAAAATAATATAGTATAAGTTACTGTATTATAATTGTTTTATGACATCAAAAGTTAATCCGTTTGCTTGAGAAAGGAATATTGGGGCGCCTGATTCCAATGCCAGCTTGTTGTTTTTCCTACCACTCTTGTGATTCACGAGTAGAGAATTTCTACTGCTATTTTCTCTCCAAGTATCTGAATGGCTCAAAAGCAGCCCGGCTAAGAAGTGCATCCCCTCATAGGTCGATTGACCAAGCGCATTGAGCACGGGCGCTTCGTCCCCGTGGACGCCGTAATAGCACTCTTTAAATGCAGCATTCTCGTCCGTGTGCAGTGTTCCAAAATACGATGACGCTGCAAATAATCTATTGGTGTTTGCCTTGCCACATGCCAGCAATCCATTCTCTTCAATAGCACAGGATAAACGAACAACTTTGGTATCGGCACCAGCGGCCCCGAATGCCCGATTAAAAGATACGGCGTCTTGTCCCACAAGGGATATTAGAACGGCACCGGCCCCAGATGCTTCAATTTCGTCGACGAAGCGCGACATATTTTTTATACCAAAAGGAAGGTATTTTTCATACGCTAGTCCAACTCCGAGATCTTTAAGTTTGCCCTTTGCAAAAAGGTGAGAAGTACGAGGCCACACATAGTCATTGCCAATTAATGCCCAGCTCTTTGGTTTAAATTTATTTTGGATGTAATCAATAGATGGGCCGAGCTGCACGCGTGGAGTATCGCCAATGGCATAGAGGCCCGCTGTGTGTTCTCCACCTTCGTAAAGAGGCGTATAAATGTAGGGAATTCTCTGCCGAACAACTTTGCTAAGACGTTGGCGCACCGCACTGATGTGCATCCCAACAATTGCATCAATTGAGCCGGTCTCTATTAGGTCGTTGACCACTTCTTCGATCGGGACCATTGCCTCGAGGGCAGCATCAATCATGATTAATTGAATTTTTTTGCCGTTAATCCCACTATCTCGATTTATTTCCTCTACCGCGACTTGAGCGCTAGAAATGCAAGATGGGCCCCAAAGCCCGGCGGATCCGCACATTGGAATTAGTAGAGCAACACGGAAAGTGGTCTTCGATCTTGCGAGAGGGCCGTCTCGAAGATCGTCCACTTCTGTCGGAAGAAGGTGTGATACGTTTGCGACCTTCAAAAGAGAAACCTACCTTATTGTTTGACGAGCTACAGCATTTGAGTTGATTTTATTTTCCCAGTCAACTAAATTCCAATGGATCAGTTAGGAATTATGATATGATTGAAGGGACAAGCCCTGTCGAAAACCACCTGTCCTATGCTCTCGCAGCCGCGCATCGCTCGTTGACCCAAACTCTGAGCGAGCGTTTGAAGAAGCATGGAGTCCAGATCGAGGCTTGGCGAATTCTGGAATTTCTTGACAACGGCGAACGGCTAACGATGGGTCGTTTAGCAGAGCTCGCTTTGATAAACCGGCCTGCGTTGAGTAAATTGGTCGATAGAATGGTGGCTGACGGCATGGTCCATCGACAAATCGCGACAAGCGACCAAAGACAGATCAATCTTCTTTTGACCGCCATTGGAAAGAAGAGAATGATGCAAATTCGTCAAGAGATCGTTGAGCAAGAGGACGAAATGCTAAGTAGAATCGGAGCGGTTCAGCAAAAAGAACTCGTTGCCGCTCTACGGGCATTGTCAGACAAACTTGACGGGCAAGCGGCTAATCCTTAATTCTGGTTGATGACAGCAGATAATCCATTCAAATATTTCAAAACGTCTCCCAAAATCATACGCTTGGCGGTTATGTATTACGTGCGTTATCCGCTGAGTTTCCGCCAAGTTGAAGATATCTTGCATGAACGTGGCATTGATATTTGCCATGAAAGTGTACGGTTTTGGGTGGATCGGTTTGGTGCAAAATTTGCTAAGGAA
>JAQWQJ010000071.1 GCA_029244725.1 Paracoccaceae bacterium | reverse complement strand
ACTTCGTCATCATAGGAACCGCCGCCGCCGCCCCATGCCGGCAAATACAGTGTATTCACCTGCCAGGCCGCAAGTCCAAGATCGGCAAACTTTGTCTCATCGGCCGCATCGTCGAAGGCGGCGATAGTTGTTTGCGTCACTGCGCGGTGATGGCCATGCTGGCCGGGGACGTCCAGGAATGTGGGTATCAGGATATCCGGCTTGAACAGACGAACCATCTTGACCATCTGCCGCAGAGAATGTTCACGCCCCCAATGTTCGAAAGTCTGTTCGCCAGATTTCGAAAACCCGAAATCCCTGATGGGGTCGTTCGGTGATTCGGCAAGCCAGGCGATATCGGCCCTGATAACCCGCATCGCCTCGAACAATTCCTCGGTGCGAAGATAGCCAAGAGCATCCCCACGTTCGGGGCCAAGAGCGTTTTGCCCACCCTGGCCGCGCACGGCGTTGACATAAACGACATGCATGCCGTCGCCCAGAGACAGACGGGCCAGCATGCGGGATGTTTCGTCATCTGGATGCGCCCCGGTTTGCATGAAAACCAATGTGGATTGCAGGGATTTCAGCCACATGTAAAGTTGCCGGAGTGGCTGTCGTTGCTCCTGCCTGATGATGAAGTCCTTTTTCATCTGTCCTTGGCCCTCTCCTGTGTCCGACTCAGGGTGATGCTGTAGACTGATCTTTCTTCTGGAAAGATATTGATCGACACTTCCACTGGCTGTTTCAGATGGTTCAGATACCGACGCGTCATCTCAAGTCCGAGCGACAGGTTTGGGACCTTCATCTCGGCGCAGATTGTATCCGGAATAGTGACGGGCCGAATCGTCTGCTGGATCTCGTTGACCGCAATTCCGTATTCCTCTTCGATAAGGTCGCAGATGAACCCGTCATAATGGGCTATACGGCCAGCGATGCCCTTGAATTGCTGATCGATATAGACATCACCCCAAACCAACATATTCCCGGAATCAAGATCATTGCGATGTTGCGAGATATGAACCCAGCGCGACCCCGGCGCCGCGCCGAGACGGGCCGCCAGCACATCGTCGCATACAGTGTCATTCTGGCCGGTGACAATACGCTCGGCACCTCGCCCATAGAGAAGGTCATCAACAGGTCGGGTGGTGTAGCGGTAATCGGTAAACGGTTTTTCTGCCAGCACCTTTGTGCCATCGCCCCGACGCCGTGAAATCAGGCCAAGGGCCTCAATATAATCGAGGGCACGGCGCACTGTGGGCCGGCTGACCCCAAATTCTGAGGCAAGCTGTTTCTCGCTTGGAAGATAATGACCCACCCGATATTCGCCGGTGCCAATCCGTTTGGTCAGCTGATTCGACAATGTTGCATAGCGTGTTTCCAAATCAAAACCCCGGACTCAAATTTGTTTTCACAGATACCGTTACGCAGATGTTCGACCGACAACGGGCCGAAGGCAAGTCCTGCTTTTGCATATGGTCGGCTTTTTTTTGACAACATGGATGCGGTATCATATGTATTTACATTAGTAAAGGTAAATACCTTTTGAGAAATGCATAAAACAGACGGAGGGACAGATGAAGAAGTGGTTGAAAAAAGTTTTCGCACTGGCCATCGGTGGCACCTCGCTCGTGTGGAGCGGATTGGCCCAGGCTGTGGAAATCGAATATTGGCAATACACATATGGTAGCCGTGTTGAGGCCATCGACAAACTTATCGAGAGTTTCGAGGCAGCCAACCCGGGCATAACAGTGAAACACACACATTTCCCTTATGCAGATTATCGCAAAAAGGTGGCTATTGCAGTGTCTGCCGGTGACGGACCGGATGTTGTTCAGCTTTATTATGGATGGTTGAATGACTATCGCGAAGGCGGGCTAATCCAGCCGCTTTCCAGTTCTGCTTTCCCGCATGCCAAGATCGAGGAAGAGTTCTTTCCGATGGTTGGCACCATGAAGGTTGATGGC
>JAQWQJ010000077.1 GCA_029244725.1 Paracoccaceae bacterium | reverse complement strand
GGTGTTCCAAAGGCCCAATTTGGACTATATTTGAAGGAATGTGAGTGGCGTTTTAACAACAGTGACCCGTCAGTGCAATTATCACAGCTAAGACAATGGGTTAAGAAGTATTTGAACTAGTTATCTGGGTCAGCCCCATTTCTTTTTAATGCTGAATCCGCTAATTTGACCGGAAAAATAAGATCATAATATAGGTCGAGGAGACCAGAGCAGTGAAACCATTATTGTCTCGCCTTGGTAAAGGCGCCCTTATTCTGGCCGCTTGTGGCCTAGTCGCATCTTGTGGCCTTCCGCGCCCTGGTCCGAATAAACAAGAAATCTTCGCAGGATCTGTCCAACGCGAAGGCGACGCATTCATCGTTGCCGTCAATGACCGCGTGACACAGGCAACATCGGTTGTCCCCGCGCTTGGCTTTTCGGAAGGCTTCCTTAAAGCGGCCCGCGTTGGATCAGATACCATCCAACCTGGCGACACGCTTGGACTTACGATCTGGGAAAACGTTGAAGACGGGCTTTTGGCCACAGCGGGCGCAAGCTCGACAGTACTTGAAGAAGTTCAGGTCGACGGCTCGGGTTATATCTTTGTGCCCTACGCAGGTCGCATCAAAGCATCTGGCAGGACTCCTGAAAAAATTCGCGGCGTGATTGTCGATAAACTGAAAGATCAGACACCTGATCCACAAGTTCAGGTTCGTCGTTTGGCCGGTAACGGTGCAACGGTTGCCCTTGCAGGCGCTGTCGGTGGCCAAGGCGTATATCCAATCGAACGTCCGACCCGCACGTTGGCGGCAATGCTGGCCAGCGCTGGTGGCGTGACGATCGAACCAGAGATTGCCCAAGTTACAGTTATTCGTGGCAATGCCCGCGGAAAAATCTGGCTAAAAGATCTGTTTGATTATCCTGAACTCGATATCGCGCTTCGTGGCGGTGATAAAATTCTTGTTGAGGAAGACACGCGGACCTTTACGGCGCTGGGTTCAACAGGGTCTCAGGATCGCATCTCATTTGAAACACAGTCGCTTTCTGCGCTCGAAGCTATTGCCACCGTTGGTGGTTTGACCGCAACGGCAGCTGATCCAACCGGCGTCTTTGTATTGCGCAACGAACCGGCTGCAATTGCAGGCAGTGTGTTGTCACGCAGCGATTTGACCGGCGCACAACGCATGGTCTACGTTCTTGACCTGACACAGCCAAACGGTCTGTTCTCGGCGCGTGACTTTGTCATCCGCGACGGCGACACGATCTACGTGACAGAAGCACCGTCCGTCCAGTGGGATCGCACGATTGCCGCTATGACCGGATCACTTGGCGCAGCTACATCGCTTGATGCTCTAGCTACTGCGCTGACAGGCGGCTAACTCGATTGGCCCGCGTGGCTGATCACACCCAAGAAAACAACGCCGGGGATAATCTTCCCCGGCGTCTTTTCGTTTACAACGGCGGGTTTCTTACATCTCGTCGGATCAAACGCATCCTGCACCTTTCTGGCTATGATGTCCGTCTAGGCAAACCTTCTGCTGATGACCTGATAGGTGTGTGGGGAAAATCCCCTACTTCACCGCGCGGCGAGGCCGTTTCTGATAAAACCGGTAATCCAATCCTACGTGTTGAGGATGCCTTCCTGCGGTCCCTTCATCCGGGACGCGACGGGGAGCCGCCGATTGGGTTACTGCTGGACCAACAGGGCGTCCATTTCGATGCCACTCAGCCCTCAGAGCTTGAGACGTTGCTGGCGACGCATCCGTTTGACGACACGCCCCTTCTTGATCGCGCACGTGAAGGTATCGCGCGCCTTCACCAAGAAGAGTTGACGAAGTACACGGCCCATGATCCTGATTTGATGGCGCCAGAAGCTGGCTATGTTCTGGTGATTGACCAGACCAAAGGCGATGCATCGATCCGTTATAGCGGCGCGAATGAGGCCAGCTTTCAAGAGATGCTTTACTACGCCCAGACCGAGCATCCCAACGCGAAAATCCTGATAAAATCCCACCCAGAAACGAACAACGGACATCGTGAAGGTCACTATACAACCGAACAAGAAACTGACCGGATCAAGCTCTATGACGCGCCTATCAGTCCTTGGAAGCTGTTAGAGGGCGCGATCGCCGTTTACGTAGTTTCATCCCAACTGGGGTTTGAGGCCATTCTTGCAGGGCACAAACCAATCGTATTTGGACAACCGTTTTATGCCGGCTGGGATCTGAGCGAAGATCGTAACCCCATCCAACGCCGCCAGCGGTCACTTACCCGCGTACAATTGTTTGCAGGTGCTATGCTGCTCTATCCCAAATGGTATGATCCTTGCTTGGATAGGCTGTGCGATTATGAAACTGCAGTGAACCAAATATCGGCGCAAACTCGTGCTTGGCGAGAAGACCGCAAGGGTTGGCGGGGCGACAATATACGCCTGTGGAAGCGTGGTCATTTCCAGCGGTTCTTTGGCTCGGTGAAACCGGTCACCTTTGACAAGAGCGAGGGGCAAACACTGCATTGGGGGCGAACGGACGAAGACGTCTCTGTCGTCGAGGACGGCTTCCTATGATCGCGTGGATTGGGGGCCGAATTGGTGCCTCCGATGTCTCTGGTACTAGACAATTTAGGCATCTATTTTGACCCTACCCGCCCGAGTTCTCTAGAACAGCATATTGCGAATTCCGTGGATCTTCGATCCGGCCAGAAATTGCGGTCGGCGCAATTGATCGCGTCCCTGACCAAAGCGGGTCTCAGCAAGTACAACTTGTCAGGTGATCTGCCCGACCTGCCCCAAGGACGACGAATATTGGTTCCCGGACAGGTTGAAGATGATGCATCGATCCAATTTGGGTGTTCTGACGTCAGGACCAATCTTGAGTTATTAAGGCAGACTTGGACGGCGAACCCAGATGCAATTGTCATTTATAAACCGCACCCCGATGTGGCTAAGGGTTTGCGAAAGGGCCAGATCTTGGACCAAGAAGCGGCCAAATATGCCGACGTTATTGCCACGGACGCTGACATTCACCAACTACTCAATGCGGTGGATGAGGTTTGGACGATGACCTCACTTACCGGATTTGAGGCTTTGATGCGGGGCGTCAAAGTCACTTGCCTTGGGGCGCCGTTTTACGCTGGGTGGGGCCTAACGACTGACCTTGGTAAAACGCCAGCAAGACGGCAAAGCAAACCAACGCTTGAAGGTTTGGTGCACGCCACATTGATAGATTACCCGCGCTATCGGGACCCTGTAAGCGGTATGCCGTCCGCCGTTGAAACTGTTGTTGAACGGCTTGCCACTGGCGAGAACGTCAGGGTCGGTTTTGGACTGCGTTTGCTCTCGAAGCTTCAAGGGCTTCTAGCCAGCCAAGCATGGCTGTGGCGCTAAGCGCGTCGCCAGACTGTCAAAGCATCTTTGCCAACCGCGCGGGTTTGGGTCAGCTCAAACCGAGGGGCTTTGGCCAGTCGGTGGACGCCCATAGAGCCGACAGATGCCTGACCTTCGGCACCCAAAGTCAAGCCTGCAGTGAATCCGATCAACTGATCAACCAAGTCTGCTTTCAACAACGAAGCTGCCACCGCGCCGCCGCCTTCGCAGAATACGCGGGTCAAACCCTTGTCGCCGAGCGCCGTTAGGACAGAGGTCGGATCAACTTGCTGGCCGGAAAGTCGACACTCGATCAGCGTCGCGCCAAGCTGTTCCCAGACGTTGCGCAGTTCAATTGGCGCGTCTGGACCGTGGCATATCCAAAGCGGGATTTCTGCGGCTGTTGTGGCCAGATTACCAGTCAGGGGAATCTCTAAATGCCTCGACAAAACAACGCGAACAGGTTGAGGAATGCTGCCCATTCCACGCACCGTCAAGCTTGGGTCATCTGCGCGGGCTGTGCCGCCGCCGACCATGACGGCATCGTGGCTAGCCCGCATACCGTGCACCATACGGCGCGCCTCAGGTCCGGTGATCCACTGGCTTTCGCCGTTGGCGGTTGCGATGCGACCATCAAAACTGTTGGCGAGCTTTAGGGTGACGTATGGCCTGCCCAAGTTTATCCGTTTAAAGAACCCCTCATGAAGGGCTTCGGCTTCGCTTTGTAAAACACCCGTTGAGACTTCAATTCCGGCGTCCCGCAAAATCGCGATCCCCTGCCCGTTCACTTGCGGGTTCGGATCGCCAGCACTTATCACAACACGCGCAATGCCAGCCCCAACCAGCGCATTCGCGCATGGCGGAGTGCGGCCCTGATGGGCACAAGGTTCAAGGGTCACGTAAGCTGCGGCACCATTGGCAAGACTGCCAGCTTGCTTCAAAGCCTCGGTCTCAGCATGGGGGGCACCACCGTCAGCGGTACGACCACGACCAACGATGCGTCCGCCCGAAACGATCACACAACCAACCGACGGGTTCGGCCAGCAACGGCCCAAACCACGACGCCCCAGCGAAATCGCTAGGGCCATATGGCGCTTGTCTTGTGGTTTCACTCTTCCGGTAGCGCGCCGGGGCGCAGTTCCGAGACGAATTTGTCGAAGTCGTCAGCCGCTTGGAAGTTCTTGTAAACGCTGGCAAAGCGCACATAAGCAACCGTGTCGATCCGCGCGAGGGATTCCATCACAATCTCACCAATGGTGTGTGACTTGATGTCGGTTTCGCCCATGCTTTCCAGCCGCCGGACAATGCCGCTGATCATCTGATCAATGCGTTCTGGTTCAACCGGACGTTTTTGCATCGAAATACGGATCGAGCGCTCTAGCTTATCGCGGTCGAAATCTTCACGTCGTCCATTCGTTTTCACAACAACTAAATCGCGCAATTGAACGCGTTCGTATGTTGTAAAACGTCCGCCACACGCCGGACAAAACCGGCGACGTCGGATGGCTACGTGATCCTCAGCCGGACGGCTGTCTTTTACCTGAGTGTCAATATTTCCGCAAAACGGGCAGCGCATATGCCGGGTCCCTTCTAAACATTCCGCCTCATGTGGGTCTTTGCCCACTTATCCACAGCCACTATAGGTCAGCCGCAAGAGTTTGGGTAGAGGGAAATGGACCACGCTACATAGGGTCTTAGTTCAGCGATGGTACCTCAACCGTTTCGATATGGGATGAGGTGTGAAGCGTGCGATGAACGGGGCATTTATCAGCAATTTCCATAAGAGACTGGCGCTGCGCGTCCGTTAGATCCCCATAAAGTTTGATCTCACGGCGGAACACATCGACCTTCGGACCATCCTTGCCTTCAAGCGCCTCGACGTGGCGTTTATCATGCAAAACTTCAACCGAAACATGATCGAGGGGGATATTCTTGCGCCGCGCGTACATGCGGATCGTCATCGTCGTACAGGCCCCAAGACCCGCTGACACGTATTGATAGGGGGTTGGCCCCAAATTCGTCCCGCCATAAGCCGCAGGCTCATCCGCTAGGTAGAGATGCTTTCCGGCGATATCGACGTCTTGTAGGAACCCCGCTGGATCGGCCTCGGACACGCGCACCGTCCCGTCAGGAGCAGCGTCTGGATGGGACACTGCAGCGAGATCGAGATATCGCGACGACCAAGCCTGAATGGTGTCTGCCACGTATTCCGCATCTTTCGCACGTGAGATCAGATGATCGGCATCATCAAGTGTCACAAATGACTTGGGATGTTTCGCGGCACCAAATATCTCGGCCGCGTTGTCAATTCCAACTGTCGTATCCGATGGCGCATGCATCACCAGCAACGCTTTTTTGAGGTCGCCAATTGCTTCGACCATCGACTGGCCTTCGATATCGTCAAGGAACTGGCGGTTTATGCGGAAAGTTCTGCCTGCAAGCTCAACCTCGGCATCGCCGTGTTCGCGGATGGTATCAAGCTGGCCTCCGAAGTTGTGCGCGACATGGGACGGATCAAATGGTGCGCCGATTGTCGCAATCGCGCGGGCAGAAGGAATGTCCGCCGCCGCGCGAAGAACCGCTGCGCCACCCAGCGAATGACCGATGATCAACTGCGGCGCAACAAAGCGCTCAGCCAGATACTCGGCCGCCAAAACGAGGTCATGCGCGTTGGTCGTAAAGTTGGTGTTGGCAAATTCCCCCTGCGAATGCCCCAAACCTGTAAAATCAAACCGCAACACGGCAATCCCTTCTGCGGCCAAACGCGACGATATCCGACGCGCAGCTGGAATGTCCTTGGAACACGTAAAGCAATGGGCAAACAGCGCGGTGGCACGGATGGGACCTTCCGGCAGATCAAGGCGGCCAGACAAAGTGCCGGCATGGCCCTGAAACTCAAACTTTTGGCTTTTCATGGCCGCCCTCCTAAACTGCTTGGAACAAACGTGGCTATAGCTCCCCCTAACAGCAAGCCGCTGTAACGAGTTATCGCGCAGCTGTTACTGTGAGACATGCGCCGCGATCTGGCGGGTGTGGGGCGCGTCGCGGTGTTCAAATAGGTAAATCCCTTGCCAAGTGCCCAAAACCAACCGCCCATCGACAATGGGGATAGATAGGCTAACTGGCATCATTGCAGCCTTGATATGGGCAGGCATATCATCGGGTCCTTCGTAGGTGTGCGTAAGGTATGACATGCTGGGATCAGTGGTAGGTGGCACCAACTTTGCGAAGAAGTTTCGCAAATCTGCTTGCACCTCTGGGTCCGCATTTTCCTGAATAAGCAGGCTGGCCGAGGTGTGGCGAACAAACAACGTCAACAGCCCCGATCCATCTAGCACCGCATCGGACAACCATCGTGTAACCTCACGCGTCACCTCATAAAGCCCTTGCCCGCGTGTGTTAACGCTGAAAGTTGTTTGCACGTAGTTACCTGTGTTGGTCTATCAAGATGACATTGCCATCAGGATCTTTCAGCATCAAACTAGCAGGACCGGACGTTGCAGGGTCAGCCTCTGCCTCAAGCGCGACGCCTTCGGATTTCAAATGTTTCTGGACGTCTCGAATATCGGTGAAAGGATCAACGGGTTGTGCCGATTGATCCCAGCCTGGATTAAAGGTCATAATGTTGCTGTCGAACATGCCCTGAAATAGGCCAATCACAGTGTCGCCGTTTTTCATGATAATCCAGTTTTGGGCCGGCACGCCGCCCATATCATCAAATCCCAAATTTTGGTAAAACGCTCTGCTTACGGCCAAATCTTTGACTGCCAGAGAAATTGAAAAAGCGCCGAGTTTCATAATATTACCCCTTTAGACCAATCACGCATTCACACAGAATACAGTGGCAGCCTAACAGGAATGACATGAAATTCACTGTTTATCGGTTGCGATCCATATCATTTCTTCGCGATCCCAACTTTGACCGTTTGCAATCTTGGCGTCAAAAAGCGGCAAGGCGTAACCGGACGTATCCACGCTACCTTCATCACAAAACAGCTCGGCCAGTTGCTGGTCACCTTTGCTAACCCAAAGATCACCTTCGATGACCGAGTCTTCGGACAGTTTGTCGATCGCATAGCGAAGTGTGTAACCGTAATCACCGTTTTGAAAAGTGAACCCCTCAGATATCCAACGGCCAAATCCGTGCCATGGCTGCATGTCGATGTCTGTGACATTGCGGGTCATCTGTAGCTCTGGCGTGCCCTCCGTCGGCCCATAGCTATAAGTCGCTAGATTGCCATCCATACAGGTCGTCACCGATTTTGAGCCCTTCTTGAACGTGCAATTAATCAAGGTCTCCGAGCCAGTCGGGCAGCCAGCCTGAGCCAAGGAAGGCAGGGATAGTGCGACTAACGTGATCAACAGGGTTTTCATGACGATCCTCTCTGATACCCGCTCAGTGCACAGGATCGCACTGGCGTCGTCAAGGGCGCATGCGCCTTTACCCCGCTTAGGCATGCGGCCTTGCAGGGGAATGGCAGAAGGTCTGAGATAAAGTGGCGGGCCCGCCGAGTGATCGTATTCCGGCCATAGATCAGAGGAGATTTTCCCCTGCACCTGTCGATATCTGCGGTGGTCTGGCTGATCTCAGGCATCCGAGCTTTCGCTAGCCGTTGATCAATGGAACCACGAATGTGTGCACACGAGAGGTTGTACGTGAGCAGCCATTAAGAGTGCGTTGGACCTGCGTTCGTTCCTTATCGAAATAGTCGGTCGCCCATTTGATCAATGACTTGCTTGGCCTTGGCTATAGACGCCTCTACTGCCGTATCCGATGACGCATAGGTGTCAGCGCGGATCATCTCATGGGTCTGGCCGTCCTTTTCAATCGTTGCAGAAATGCGAAAACCACGTGGTTCTTTCACCGGAGTCGGGGTGATTTTGTAGCCTTCATATTCCTCGGCGCTTACCGGCTTGGGCGTGCCACCACCGAAGAGTTTTGAAAATAAGGACATGTGTGCCTCCTGCTTTTTACGCAGGTTTAGCATGAGGTGCGTTGGGTGTGTAGAGAGTGTTTGGTCAGGCGTCACGCGTGATCAGCAATCATTCGTCCAATCTTTCAGTGCACCGCGTGCTTCGTTTGCAATGTCCCTGTAATGACTTAGACATTTCATACGAGCATCATTGCGCATGCTTTCTGGCAATGGAAATTCATCGGTGCCATTTTGCGTGGCCAATTTGTCGTGAACAAGCTGATAAACAACTTCTGACGTAACGCGAAGCGGGCTTAGAAAAGGGTATTTTTAACTCTGGCAAGTCGATCATGATCGACACGAGCTACGCAGGTTTTTCTAAAAAGTCTAAATCTCGTCCCAGATTTCATTCAGTGATCGTCCCTCTTCGATGGCACCAAATTCATCCGCAAATTTGAGTCTTATCTCGTCGTGGCATGTCTGTTCAAAGATTTTCCCAATAAAAAAAGGCGCCCTCTCGGACGCCCTCTCTAATTTATTGATCCAAGAAACTTCGCAGCTTCCGTGATCGGCTTGGATGTTTCAGCTTCCGCAGTGCCTTGGCTTCGATCTGTCGGATACGTTCGCGGGTCACGCTGAACTGCTGGCCGACCTCTTCGAGCGTGTGGTCGGTGTTCATGCCGATACCAAAGCGCATGCGCAGGACACGTTCTTCGCGGGGCGTCAGAGACGACAGCACGCGCGTTGTGGTTTCCTTGAGGTTTTCCTGAATAGCGCTGTCCAACGGCAGCACGGCATTCTTGTCCTCGATGAAATCGCCAAGTTGCGAGTCTTCTTCGTCACCAATTGGTGTCTCAAGGCTGATCGGCTCTTTGGCGATCTTCATCACCTTACGGACCTTCTCAAGCGGCATCTGCAGCTTGGCGGCCAATTCTTCTGGTGTCGGCTCGCGGCCAATTTCGTGCAGCATTTGGCGACCGGTGCGGACCAGCTTGTTGATCGTTTCGATCATGTGCACTGGAATACGGATCGTGCGGGCTTGGTCAGCAATTGAGCGTGTAATCGCCTGACGGATCCACCATGTCGCATAGGTTGAGAATTTGTAGCCACGGCGGTACTCGAACTTATCGACCGCTTTCATCAAACCAATGTTACCTTCCTGGATTAAATCAAGGAATTGCAGGCCACGGTTCGTGTATTTTTTGGCAATCGAAATAACGAGACGAAGGTTGGCTTCGACCATTTCTTTCTTGGCTTGGCGCGCTTCTTTCTCACCCTTCTGAACTTGGCCGACGATGCGGCGGAACTCAGAAATGTCGAGACCGATATACTGACCGACTTGGGCCATCTCAGCACGCAGTTCTTCAACTTTGTCGGATGAGCGCTCGATGAACATCTGCCAACCACGGCCGGCTTTCTCGGCCATACGATCCATCCAGCTTGGATCAAGCTCATGGTTGCGATAGGCTTCGACGAATTCGCGGCGGTTGATACGGGCTTGGTCAGCAAGTTTTACCATCGCGCTGTCAATCGACATGATGCGACGGTTGATGCCGTAAAGCTGGTCAATCAGCGCTTCGATACGGTTGTTATGTAGATGAAGCTCGTTCACCAATTCAACGATCTCAGACCGAAGGGCCTGGTAGGTCGCCTCTTGCTTGTCCGAGAATTTGGCGTCTTCGTTCAGCGTCGCTTCGATCCGGCTATCTTGCATGGCAGACAGCTTGGAATAGTCGTCGGCGATACGATCGAGCATTTCCAGAACCTGCGGCTTAAGCGCAGCTTCCATCGCTGCCAACGACATGTTGGCGGCCTCGTCCTCATCGTCGTCATCATCTTCAGCAATCGGGTTGCCGTCGGCGTCGAGCTCTTGCTTCTTTTCTTCGGCTGGGGCTGCAGCTCCGGGTGCAGCGGGTGCCACGACAGGCGTCGTTTCTTCTTCTTCGCCCATCACGTTGTCGAAGGTCGCTTCAAGGTCGATCACATCACGCAGAAGAATATCTTCTGTCAGAAGCTCGTCGCGCCAGATAGTAATCGCTTGGAACGTCAGCGGGCTTTCGCAAAGCCCAAGGATCATCGTGTTGCGGCCAGCTTCGATACGCTTGGCAATCGCGATCTCGCCTTCGCGGCTGAGCAGCTCAACACTGCCCATTTCGCGCAAGTACATGCGAACTGGATCGTCCGTGCGATCAAGCTTTTCGCCTGTTCCAGCAGACAAAGCGACTTCTTTGTTGGCGTTTACTTCAACAACTGCGGTCGATTTTTGTTCTTCTTCGTCGACTTCTTCATCTTCGATAATGTTGATGCCCATTTCGGATAGCATCGACATAACATCTTCGATTTGTTCGGAAGAAACCTGATCAGGCGGCAGCACTGTGTTAAGCTGGTCGTAGGTAATATACCCACGCTCGCGCGCCTCGGCGATCATCTTTTTGACCGCAGCTTGGCTCATATCAAGAGAGATATCCGCATCCTGATCGTTGGTCTGCTTATCGTCGGTATCTTTAGCGGCCATTCGGTGCTCCTAGAGGGGGGCAGTGATTCGGTTCCAAAGGAGTAAAACGAATCACTAGGAGAGTGAAGTGATTCGCGTCCAATTGAGTGGAATTTCTGTCCGTTTATTGCGGAATTGTCAGTGCCTGCTTTTGGTAAACGGTATCTTACCAAGCAGTTCGTCGAATGCGTTGCGTTCTTCGCGGTTTATCGGTGCCCCGTTTGGACCCAAATCATATTCCGCTTTGTCTTCCTGATGATTGCGTTCAGCGCGATTGCGGGCCTCGGTTGCTTCTTTAACTCTGTGGGTCACGGCCTCGGTTGGGCGATCGGTCATATCCTCCATCGCTTCGGCCATTTCTTGTCGGTGTCCCCGATTTGTTTTGAGCTTTGTGAAAGCAGCCTCGACGGTCAAACGCGCAAGGTCATGGTCTCTTGTCCGACGTAGAGCCGGTACCACTGCGACATGGGGAGCAGACATTAGTTTCACAAGGGCGTCCTCGCCCAATTGTTGGTTTATTTCAGCTTCCAAAACCTCAACGCCGTTGTGACCATATTGCAGTAGGATGGTGCGAATACGGCTGTGAAGGTCGGAATGAAAATCAAGCGCTTCCAACAGATGCTCAAAATCCACAATGACTTCTGGCACTTTGATCATGACCGAAAGCAGCACCGCCTCGTGGAGGATTTCCTGTTCGTTGTCCTGCCCCGTTGCCAAAAATGAGCCCTTGGTTTCGGGATTAAACGCTTTTGACGGAGCCGCCCATCTGCCAGCTTGCCGGTTTTGGCGGGGCTGGAAAAACTTGTCTCGTTTCAGTTGATAAAGCGCGTCGTCATAGTGTTTGCGTAGAGATTGATCCGTAATCAGCGCAGTCTTTTCGCGCAGAACCTTGTCGAGTAGTGCTTTACGTTCGGGGCTGTCAAAAACCTGCCCCTCGGTTTCGCGCCGCCAAAGCAATTGAACCAAAGGCAGGCTTTGGTCGATTACTGCCTGCACAGCATTGGCACCCCCTGAGCGTACCAGATCGTCGGGGTCTTTACCTTCGGGCATCAAAGCGAACCGCAGGGATTGGCCCGCCTGAACTAATGGCAACGCAAGATCAATGACGCGGAAAGCAGCGCGAAGACCGGCCGTATCACCATCCAACGCAATGATAGGCTCGGTTGACATGCGCCAAAGCAAGTGCAGCTGATCTTCGGTTATAGCCGTGCCCAGAGGGGCAACGGTCGCACCAAACCCGGCCTCGGAAAGGGCGATGACGTCCATGTAACCTTCGGCGACAAGCAATTTATTGCCTTTGCCGGACGCCTCGCGGGCAGAAGCAAAATTATAGAGGCTGCGCCCCTTGTCGAAAATCTCAGTCTGCGGGCTGTTGAGGTATTTTGCGTTATCGCTTGGGTCCATAGCGCGACCACCAAAAGCAATAACTTTGCCCCGACTGTCGCGTATCGGGAACATGATCCTGTTACGAAACGTGTCGTATGGCTTGCCGCCCTTGGTCGACGGTTTGCCAAGTCCTGTTGCAATGATGTGGTCTTCAGGAACCGACTTGCCGATCAAATGATCCCACAGGTTTTGCCAACCCTCAGGCGCGAAGCCGATACCAAATTTTTCTTGTGTCGCCTCGGAAAGACCGCGCTTCGCGAGATATTTACGTGCGTCATGGCCTGCACCAGTGTGCAATTGAAGACGAAAGAATTTTACGGCCTGATCCATGACTTCGGTAAGCTGGGTTCGGCGATCTGCCTTTTCTTGCGCTTTGGGATCACGGGCAGGCATGGGAATTCCGGCCTCGCCAGCCAGAATTTCGATCGCCTCCATGAACTCAACATTTTCGGTTTCACGAATGAAACTTATCGCGTCACCTTTGGCGTGACAGCCAAAGCAATAATAGTAACCTTGGCGGTCATCCACATGAAAAGACGCGGTTTTTTCCTGATGGAACGGACACGGCGCCCACAGATCACCCTTGCCCTGATTGGATTTGCGTTGATCCCACATGACTTTGCGGCCGATCACCTGCGCAAGGCTGGTGCGGGTTCGCAATTCATCCAAAAATCCGGGCGGCAGACTCATGCCGTAGTTTTGGGAGTTTTAGGCGCCGGTGACAAGGGCCAGAACTTACTGGTCTAGGCACGCCTGCAAAAACTTTTCCGAAAACTCGGGTGTCATTTTGTCCATCGGTAGATCGTAAACCTGTGAAACAAGCGGCCCAAGTACCAGCGACCACATCAAAACGTTTTCGACCAGCCCTGCTTTGATCAGCTTTTTTGCTTCTTTCTCAGACATGCCTTCAACACGGGCATCAACGGCTTGCGTAACAAAACCTTGGGATACTTCGCACACAGCCGCGTTGTCTTGTGCATAAACCGGCGAGGCCATCAATGCAGCAACAAGGACAAGAATCTTCTTCATAGTTCACCTCTGAATATCGACGACAGCCTTACGGCATCGACCCGTTCATGTCACCATTTAGAGCGTTGTTAAGCAATATCACGCGCCGAAACACTGGTCATCGCCGTTGTTAAATCATGAACCAGTGTCTTTGCCATAGACCTAAACACCATGACTTCAAACGCTGCGTCCCCTGTCTTGGTGATCGAGGCCATCATATGCATCAAATCTGTTTTGGCGGTATGGCCCCGCTTAAAGACCGAGGACCGCAGGTCAATCGGGGTAAGCCGCGTTAGAACATCAACGGCATGCGCGCCCTCGAGTCTGACCACTGCCCACGCGTCGCTTTGATCTGTCACGCTGGCCAGCCCGCCCAGTTCACACGAAAGCTGTTCGCCAACAAAGAATGCCTGATCCGGTCCAACCCAAATCGCGCGTAGCTTTGCCCCGCCGGTGCTTCGATTTGGGGCCGGCATTGCGATACTGTTCGACGCCATCAGCGCCTCTGCCAGAGGTTTTGCTTGTCCCTCAAAGGCTGCGACTGCCGTTATTCGTTCCGGTGTAGCCTCGCTTAATGTTACTGAGCCATGAGTGATCGGTAGCAAACCGTCACAGGCGGTTTTTGCAATCAATTCAACCACGTGCGCGCCCTCCTTCAGGGTCTAGAAAGACTGGATGGCAAACCTCGCACAGGATTTCTTTGTCCCGCAGATGGTCTACCAATCGCACCACTTCACCGTGGCGCGCCAAGCCATTCTTCAGGAACCCTTGCGCCAACCAGCACCCAAGCTCCGGTGAATATGCAACCGACGTCGTATACCCTTGATCGTTAATCCGAATGGCTTCGGCCGTGCGCTCAAACAGATGCGCGCCTCCTGACAATTCTTTTGATTTGTCCAACGGCATTAGGCCCACAAGTTGCTCGCGATGCTCACCAGAAAGGCCAGGGCGTTCGCTGGCCGTTTTGCCAATGCAATCCTTTTTCGCCGACACCATCTTGCCCATACCGATATCATCAGCCGTGATGCGTCCGTGAATTTCGGCGTGGGTGATAAAGCCCTTTTCAATCCGCAATGCGTTCAGCGCCTCCATACCGTAGGCGCCTCCGCCCATTTCCTCGGCGCGGTTAACAAGCTCTCGAAACAACGCATCACCAAAGCGCGACGGTACGGCGATTTCGTATGCGTGCTCACCCGAAAACGAGATGCGGAACAAACGGCCTTGGACGTCACCTATGGATATGTCTCCACAACCCATGAACGGGAAGGCTTGGTTGTTGATGGGGTCGTCAACCAAATCATTCAAAAGCTCACGCGACTTCGGACCAGCGACGGCAAATTGCGCCCATTGCTCGGTTGTCGAGATTAGGTTGATCTCGAGATTGGGTCGCAAGCATTGGCGCACAAACTCAAGGTGGCGCATCACGGGCCCAGCCGCCGCAGTGGTGGTCGTCATCACATAGTGGTTTTCACCAATGCGCGCAGTGGTGCCGTCGTCCATTACGTGCCCGTCTTCGCGTAGCATCAACCCATAACGAACCTTTCCTACCTTGAGGGTCGAAAACATGTTTGTGTAAACGAAATCAAGGAATTCGCCCGCGTCCTTACCCTGTATATCAATCTTGCCGAGGGTCGAAACATCCGCGACTCCCACGGTTTTTCGCACATAGCCAACCTCTCGGTCGCAGCTTTCGCGCCACGTCGTTTCACCAGCTTGTGGGAAGTAGCTGGGGCGAAACCAAAGTCCAGCTTCGATCATCGGAGCGTTCCGTTCTATCGTCGCGGCGTGTGAGGTCATAAACCGTTTTGGCGCGAACCCGTCACCCTGCGCGCCTGCCCCCATCGCGGCAATCGCAACCGGTGTATAGGGTGGCCTGAAGGTGGTTGTTCCCGTTTCTGAAATGGTTCGGCCCGTAGCATCCGCCAAGATCGCCAACGCACCAACGTTAGAATTCTTACCCTGATCCGTCGCCATCCCCTGTGTGGTAAAGCGTTTCATATGCTCAACTGAGCTGAAGTTTTCGGCTGCTGCTTGCTTGATGTCTTTGGCCGTCACGTCGTTCTGGAAATCGAGCCATGCGCGGCCTTTGTGCGGCACTGTCCAAAGCGGGGTGATGTTGTAACTAGCGTTTTCGGCCTGCGGTACAGACTGATCAACCGGCTTTTTGCCAAGCTCGCCCAGCGCTTCATTCGCCGCGTTGATACCTGCTTGCAGGCAGGCCGCCGTCGAGAAGTCCCCGTTACAAGCGCCAGCAGGCAACAGGCCCAGCACCATATTAGCCAACGGGACAAACGCCGCTATGCTGTCGTTCCAAACAGGTCGCCCATTGGTGTGGCACGCTAGATGAACCGAGGGATTCCAGCCGCCAGACACGGCGAGGCAATCTACGTCGAGCGTCTCAGAACCACCTGCGTGTTTCACGATCACACTACTTAGCCCTTTCGCGCCAGTCGTATCAGTCACCTGACCGCCTGCAATCACGCGGAAATCACCTGACGTCTGTGCGTCTGTTCGGCTATCAATCAGCGCCGCCACATTGACGCCCGCGGCCTGAAGGTCCTGCGCCGTTCGGTGCGCATTGTCATTGTTGCCAAAGACGGCGACAGTCTTGCCCGCTGCAACACCCCAGCGATTGAGATAACTGCGCACAGCGCCTGCGTTCATCACCCCAGGTCGGTCATTGTTGCGGAACGCGATCGGGCGCTCTAACGCACCCGTGGCTAGGATCGTGCGTTTTGAAACAATGCGCCAGAAGCATTCAAGCGGCAGGTCTGTTACGGTGTTTCCGTGGTGCGCAACACGTTCAAGCGCGCCATATGTGCCTTGGTCATAGGCCCCTGTGACGGTCGTGCGTGTCATCACGCGCACGTTGTCCATAGCCTGAAGTTCAGCCACAGTTTTTGCAGCCCATTCTTGGCCGGACATGCCGTCAACTTCATGTGTTTCGGCGTTCAGACGCCCGCCCATGATGCTGTCTTCATCGGCGATAATCACGTCTAGGCCCGACTTCGCTGCCGTCAACGCCGCCATCAACCCTGTCGGCCCGCCCCCGATAACCAGCAGATCGCAATGCGCCCAAGCGCGTTCATACGTGTCCTCGTTATGCTCAACTGAAAGCCCTCCAAGTCCTGCAGCGCGGCGGATCAAGGGTTCATAGAATTTCTCCCACAAGGGTTTGGGCCACATCATCATTTTGTAATAGAACCCAGCGCCAAAAAACGGCGACAACAGGTTGTTGACGGCCATTGCGTCAACGTTAAGCGACGGCCATGCGTTTTGGCTCCGAACCTCAAGCCCGTTGTAGATTTCTTGCACGGTCGCACGCACATTTGGATCTTGCTTGGCCCCATTGCCGATTGTCATCAGCGCGTTAGGCTCTTCGGAACCGGCCGTCAGCACACCCCGAGGACGGTGATATTTGAACGAGCGGGCCATGAGGCGGATATCATTCGCCAAAAGCGCCGAGGCGACGGTGTCCCCCGCGTAACCGCTGATTTGCTGGCCATCAAAGTTAAACGACACGCGATGCGTGCGGTCGATCAGGCCTTTTCCTTCAACCCTCATGACTGGCCCTCCTTTGCATCTGCGGCCAGCATAGTATCGAGTATTTCATGCGTAACGGTGTTGCGTGTGACGACGGTCCAAGCCGAGCAACCGCTTTCATGATACCAGAGATCACGGGTCACACCTGCAGGGTTATCACGGTTGTGGATGTAGTCATTCCATACGTCAGATCCGGCATCTGGTTCGGGCCGATCAATCGCTAATGCGTCGCCGACGTAGTAAAATTCGCGTCGGTCTCGTTCGCCGCAATGTGGACAGGTAATTCTCATTGCCGCGCTCCTTAGTGCAAGTTGTGTTGGCTGCCGGTGCCTTCTTCGTCGAGCAGGCTGTAACCTGTCTCAAAGCGGCTGAGCAGGAATTTGGTGGCAGTGTCGTGATGGTTTCCGGTGGCCATAAGATGCGCCGTCGCCCAACCCGAGGCTGGCACGGCTTTGAAGCCGCCGTAGTTCCAGCCACAGTTGAGGAACAGCCCGTCGACATGGGTTTTGTCGATTGTCGGTGAACCGTCGGGCGACATATCCATAATCCCACCCCATGACCGTAACACCTTGGCCTTGCCGATCATTGGCATCAGGGTCATGCCAGCCTCCATCACGTGTTCCTTCATCGGCAAGTTACCGCGTTGAGCGTATGAGGCGTAGAAATCAACGTCTCCTCCGAACACAAGGCCGCCCTTATCGGATTGGCTGATATAAAAATGCCCCATACCAAAGCTAACAACATGATTTATAACAGGTTTTAGACCTTCCGTTACAAATGCCTGAAGGACCGTACTTTCGACGGGCACGCGCATTCCGGCCATCGCTGCGACTTGACTGGTACGCCCCGCAACAACCATCGCGACCTTTTTGGCTTTGATCGCTCCACGAGTCGTCTGGACGCCTGTGACTTTACCGTTTTCAATATCGATGCCGGTGACTTCGCAGTTTTGGAGCAGGTCAACACCGCGTTGATCGGCGCCGCGGGCATATCCCCAAGCCACAGCGTCATGGCGTGCGGTGCCACCACGAGGGTGCAGTAATCCGCCATAGATCGGAAAGCGGGCGTTGTCGAAATCAAGATAAGGTAGATGTTTGCGTACGCCTTCGCGATCCAGAAGTACTGCGTCATCGCCTTGGTTGATCATTGCATTGCCGCGACGGGCAAAGGCGTCCCGCTGGCCGTCTGAATGAAACAGATTGATCAGACCGCGCTGCGAATGCATCACGTTGTAATTGAGGTCGATCTCAAGATTTTCCCAAAGCTTCAGCGAATGGCTGTAAAACTCGGTATTGCCATCGAGGAAATAATTGGCACGGACGATGGTGGTGTTTCGACCAACGTTACCCCCGCCAAGATACCCTTTTTCCAGCACCGCAATATTGGTCATGCCGTGGTTTTTGGCCAAATAGTAAGCGGTCGACAGGCCATGCCCGCCGCCACCTATAATAATGGCGTCATATTCATCTTTTGGTTCGGGATCACGCCAATGGGCAGTCCAGCCTTTGTTGCCAGTCAAACCTTCTTTCAGCACGCGAAGCGCGGAAAAACGCATGTCTATTCTCCCTCTACCTGATCCGAATGAACCAAGTCTTGGCTCAGACTGCAATGTGAAGTTTTTGGCAACTGCTCATAAAGCGACAGCAATTTGTGAAATCATGTCGCCGAAAGCGTCAGTCCGGCGTAGCGGCCCGTCGTTCCTCAAGCGTCACTACCCGAGGTGCTACTGCAATTTCTCCGGTCTCAGTGAAAAACGGCTTTCCGCTATCGCGCCGTAGAGCCGCTTTTAGCGCACGCCACGTCAGTCTGACGAAAGCCCGTTTGACACCAAAATCTTTTAGGTCAATTGGCGGGTTCTGCGCACTTTTGGTCGCGTGAAAGGAAACCGGTTTTCCAAAGGCGTCTTTATTTGCCGCATCTACCCGCGCCATATTTACACCGGCAATCGCGTACCAATTGGCGTTGGGCATAGAAAATAACGGTGCATCACAGCAAGATGCGTACCAACGCAATAAGCCTTTGGGCGACAATCGAAGACACGCAAGCTTATCGTCCCCGCTGAGGAACGTGATTTTTGATGGAACGGTTTGAAAAACCTCTGTTCCGCCGTATTTGTCCAACGTTTCGGTGTAACCTAGAATGTTTGCCGCCGTTTGACAGGACTTGCAGTAACAGGTCACAAGGTTGCCCCGATTTGGAGCAACCTCATTAATGGTTCCGTGAACTTGACCGCAGTCGCATGAAAACGGAACTTTGGCGCGAGTCATTTAAGCCTAAAGCCCCTTTGCCCGATACGACGACGCCACTTTTTCGATGGCGACAATATAGGCTGCCGTGCGCAAATCTTCGACATCATCGCGTTCGTGCCAGATTTTGCTCATTCCTTGGTAGGCAGTTCGCATAGTGTCGTCGAGACCAGAGCGCACCAGTTGTAACTCGTCCGCGCCTTTTAGGTATTTTTCCTTAAAGTTCGGAGACATAGACCAACCGTCGCCAAGATGGTGATCAAGACGCTCAAGTTCCTGAATAATCAAATCATGCCGCGCTTCTTCCTGACGGCGTTGCATGCGACCAAAGCGAATATGGCTAAGGTTTTTGACCCACTCGAAATATGACACCGTCACACCGCCCGCATTGGCGTACATGTCGGGAATGATCACGGTGCCCTTCTCTCGGAGGATTTTATCCGCGCCAGCGGTAACTGGCCCATTCGCTGCCTCGATGATCAGGGGCGCTTTGACGTTCCCTGCGTTGCCCATGTTGATCACACCTTCTAGCGCAGCTGGGATCAGGATATCGCAATCTTCCTCAAGAACCTTAGCGCCGTCCGCATGACAATTTGCATCTGGAAAACCAGCGACGCCGCCATGACGGACAAGCCATTCGTGTACCGCACCAACATCAAGGCCAGTTTCACTATACAAAGCCCCATCGCGTTCAATGATGCCTGTAATAAGGCAGCCGTCTTCTTCCTGAAGAAACTTAGCGGCGTGATAGCCAACGTTTCCAAGACCCTGCACAATGACGCGTTTGCCGTCTAGTTTGCCTGAAAGGTTGGCTTTCTTGACGTCCTCAGGATGGCGAAAGAACTCTTGAAGGGCGTATTGAACACCCCTGCCCGTCGCTTCAACCCGACCTGAGATGCCGCCACTGTTTAACGGCTTACCCGTCACACATGCTTTGGCGTTAATGTCAGTCGTATTCATCCGTGCGTACTGATCGGCAATCCACGCCATTTCACGTTCACCGGTGCCCATATCAGGGGCTGGGACGTTCTGGGATGGGTTAATCAGATCGCGCTTAATCAGTTCATAGGCAAAACGACGTGTGATTAGTTCAAGTTCTTGTTCATCATATTGGCGGGGATCTATGCGAAGACCGCCCTTTGAGCCACCAAACGGGGCTTCGACCAAAGCACACTTATAGGTCATCAGCGCAGCCAGAGCCTCAACCTCGTCCTGATCAACACCCATTGCGAAGCGGATGCCACCCTTAACGGGCTCCATATGTTCGGAGTGAACAGCACGATAGCCGGTAAACGTCTGGATCTTACCGCGCAGGCGGACACCAAAACGTACGGTATATGTGGCGTTACAAACCCGAATTTTTTCTTCAAGGCCAGGTGGCAGGTCCATCAGGGACACCGCCCTGTTAAACATGAGATCAACGCTTTCGCGAAAACTAGGTTCGTTCACAGGTTTCATCGTTTCCCCTCGATATTCCTTTGATACGCAAGTTTTTAAAGTGCCAAAAAATTGTGCACTTATTCGAACCTAGTCGATTCCCCGATAAAACCCAGACAATTTTTCGCGAGATTTAAATGGGCAGGAATGTCTGCCAAAATTTGGCAGATTTAAACTTCTCTAACTGTGGAATAGATCGCAATGAGCCGAACGCTAAAAATCAAGCGTTTTCGCTGTCTCTGCTTGCAAGAAGCATCGTCATCATTTCAGCCATAGCTTTGTTTTGACCGCCGTTCGTGATGCCACCGACGCCGATCCGGCGACCCAAACGCCACCACATACCCGGACTCCAGGCGCGCAACTGACGTTCTTTCATGATGACTATGAAACCGTGCGAAGGCTTGAAAGCGAAAGTACCGCGATCAACTTTTTCAATATCATTGATGCGGGCCAAAACCTGACCGGAACTTGCACGCAGTTCATCAGCCGTAAGTTCCAGAGATTGCGACGCAGCCGCCAATAACCGTCCAGTGGACCAAAGCATAAATGCGCCGCCAACGGTCAAGATCGCGCGACTGGCAATCTCACCTTGTAGAGACACGCCCAGATAGACCATCAT
The DNA here is from genome assembly GCA_029244725.1 of Paracoccaceae bacterium. Lineage (GTDB taxonomy): Bacteria > Pseudomonadota > Alphaproteobacteria > Rhodobacterales > Rhodobacteraceae > JASMHC01. Next base: position 179,023 of record JAQWQJ010000077.1, on the reverse strand, counting down.
AAAACCTAGAACGGCCAACGTGCTTGCCCCAAAATATTTACGCATCGGGGACGCTTGTACAGTCATAAGAACTTCATCGGTCATTTGGCACGGTCCAGTTGTCAGATGTTCAGACGGTTTAACAGTCTATGACGACCGCGCAACAGCGTTTGTCACCATCCCTAGGTAAATTTCTTCAACTTGGGAAAGAGTCAGACGACCAGTGGCACGATACCAAGTATTCACGCCAGTCAGCATCGCAATAATGGCAAGCGACGTTATTTTCGCGTCCGCCAAGCGAAAAACATTTTCACTTACGCCTTGGTCAAGAATGCCCTGTAATTCAGCTTCATATTCCCGACGCATGCCCTCAATGACTTGGAAATTATCAGGCGTCAGGTTTCGTAGCTCCATATAGGATATGAAAACTGCATCACCACGGGCATGGTGAAAACGTATATGAAAGCGAACAAAGTCTTCCAACTTTGAGCGGGCATCTTCATCACAAGATCGCTTAGCCCTCGCCGCTAGCAAGTCGTCCATATGCCCTTTAAGTAAATCAAACAGCAAAGACTGCTTGTCCGGAGTGTAGTTGTACAATGCCCCTGCCTGCACCCCGACTTCGGCCGCGATTTGGCGCATAGAAACCGCCGCATAGCCATTTTGCGCAAACAACTTAAGCGCTGCTTGCTGCACCTTGGGGCCGGTTATGCCCGCGTGACTTCCGGATGTTCGTGCCATAGCCCTAGTTAACTGAACGTATGTTCAAATCCTAGCCTTCCTTGCGAGATTGTCTGCAAGCTGGTTATGTGACCTGAATTTCAGGGAATCTCTTATGCGTAAACTACTTATTGCCGTTGTTCTTGTTTCTGGTTGCACAGAAATGCCGGCCACTAACCAAGAGATTTCAGCCGCCAGTCAAGGTGCAAGCTTTCCCAAGCTGATTGCGCTTGAGCAACAAGGCACTTCAGACGTTGGCACCTTAAGCGACGACGTTATTTCCGAGCTAGATGGTAGAACAGCCGGACTATGGGCACGCATTGGTTCGATCTTTAACTAGGTGATCCAACTTCCGCGTGTTGCGGCCCGATATAGAACTCGTTACACCCGCGCAAACGGACATTTCATCAAAGGAGTCCCCAAATGTCAGACACCCTAAGAATGGGCATCGCAGGTCTGGGGACCGTTGGCGTTGGTGTTATCAAGATCATAGAAGCGCATGGCGCGCGGCTTGAGGCACGAACCGGTAAGAAGCTTGTAATTACTGCTGTTTCGGCACGCAATCGCGACAAGGATCGTGGCGTCGACCTTGCTGGATACGCATGGGAAGACGATCCCGTTTCCTTGGCGCAGCGCGACGATGTTGACGTTTATGTTGAGCTTATGGGTGGTAGTGATGGTCCGGCAAAAGCCTCAACCGAGGCGGCGCTGAACGCAGTTAAAGACGTTGTGACCGCCAACAAAGCAATGCTGGCTCACCACGGGCAAGCGTTGGCTGAACTGGCAGAATCAAAAGGTGCGGTCATCCGGTTTGAAGCGGCAGTTGCTGGTGGTATTCCGGTGATAAAAGCCCTGACCGAAGGTCTTGCTGCAAACGAGTTTTCGCGTGTCATGGGCGTGATGAACGGCACTTGTAATTACATTTTGACCCGCATGGAAAACGCCGGTCTGCCCTATGAGGAAGTCTTCAAAGAAGCCGATGCATTGGGATTTCTTGAGGCTGATCCAAATTTGGATGTTGGCGGCATTGATGCAGGTCACAAGCTTTCACTTTTGTCGTCGATTGCTTTCGGTACGAAGGTTGATTTCGACTCGGTCTATCTTGAAGGTATCAACCGCATAAAGATCGAAGACATTCATCACGCGGCTGAAATGGGTTATCGCATTAAGTTGCTTGGCACTGCAAAAATGACCACCGACGGTTTGTCACAAAGCATGGCACCGTGTTTGGTTCCGGCCAATTCGCCTTTGGGTCAATTGGACGGTGGCACGAACATGATCGTCGTCGAAGGTGACTCAGTTGGACAAATCGTATTGCGCGGTGCTGGTGCTGGCGAAGGCCCCACAGCCAGCGCTGTTATGGGCGACGTCTGCGATATCGCGCGTGGGTTCCGCATTTCGACATTCGGACAGCCCGCCTCTAGCCTTTCTCAAGCGCGCTCAACCATGAGCACCGCCGCAACGCCGTACTACATCCGTATGGATTTGCACGATATGCCGGGGGCGCTTGCAGCCGTTGCATCTGCCTTGGGCGACGCAGGCGTCTCGATTGATCGCATGAGCCAATCGCGCCATGACGACAATATCGCACCTGTTTTGATCGTCACTCATGCGTGTACTTGGGATGCGTTGTCCCAAGCAGTTGATAGCCTGCCGCAAACGGGTTTTGTCAACGGACAGCCTGTTGCGCTACGAATTGAAGACGTTTGAATTACAAAAACTATTGCACTTGGGTGACCTAGCTCGGTAACTCGGGTGCATTTTCGACAAAATTGCCAATATTACCCCTTGTCGAGAGCTTAGCTTCTCTTGTGTCGTTTGGATGCGGGACTTAAAAAGGCTCGACAAGATCTTTTATCTTTAAGGACGATTTCCATGGCCACAAAACAAGATTTCAACGACCGCATGCTTTCCCTCGGCCTTGCCCGTGTTTCAGAAGCAGCTGCAATCGCCTCGGCGGACTTGATTGGCCGCGGAGACGAGAAAGCCGCAGATCAGGCAGCCGTAGACGCAATGCGTACCCAGCTGAACATGCTAGACATTCAAGGTGTCGTTGTTATCGGTGAGGGTGAGCGCGACGAAGCTCCAATGCTCTACATCGGTGAAGAAGTCGGCTCTGGCACTGGCCCTGGCGTGGATATCGCGTTGGATCCGCTAGAAGGTACGACGCTTACTGCAAAAGACATGCCAAACGCGCTGGCCGTAATCGCAATGGGTCCTCGAGGCTCTATGTTGCATGCACCGGACACGTATATGGACAAGCTGGCAATTGGCCCGGGATTTGAGCACGGCGTTGTTACGCTGGATATGACCCCAACTGAACGCGTTACTGCTCTAGCTGCCGCAAAAGGTTGCGCGCCATCTGACATCACCGTTTGCATTCTTGAGCGTCCGCGCCATCAAGAAATGATCGAAGAAGTGCGCGCCACCGGTGCCGCGATCCGCCTAATCACAGACGGCGACGTTGCAGGCGTCATGCATTGCGCAGAGCCAGAGATCACAGGCATCGACATGTACATGGGCCAAGGCGGGGCACCTGAGGGTGTTCTTGCTGCTTCGGCTTTGAAGTGCATGGGTGGCCAGATTTTCGGTCGTCTGTTGTTCCGCAATGATGACGAACGTGGCCGAGCTGCGAAGGCTGGCATAACCGATTTTGATCGTATTTATACGCGCGATGAAATGGTGACTGAAGACGTCATTTTCGCTGCCACTGGCGTAACAGACGGGTCTTTGGTTGCAGGCATCAAACGCGAAGTTGGACACCTAACCACGGAAACCATCCTAATGCGTTCAAAAACCGGCTCTGTCCGTCGCATGGTTTACCGCAACCCACGCTAAGGCATCGATTTGTCGTTCCTCGGGATTGAGGCATCACTAACGGGAAGGCGCTGGATTGGTCCAGCGCCCGACCAACAACGCAAGGCAGAAGCCTTAGAGCAGCAGACTGGGCTTGCAGCAGCCCTTTGCCAGATACTCGCCAAACGAGATGTTGACGCTGCTGATGTTGACGCGTTCCTTTCTCCGACTTTGAAAGACTTACTACCCGATCCACGCTCTATGAAGGACGTGGAAAAGGCCGCCAAGCGTTTGCTAGATGCAGCAAACTCTTCGCAGAAAATCGCTATTTTCGCGGATTATGACGTGGACGGCGGTAGCTCGGCTGCATTGTTGGTTGATTGGCTAAGGCAGCTTGGCCAGCGCGCAACACTCTATGTGCCCGATCGAATATCCGAAGGCTACGGCCCAAACATTCCAGCGATGACTAAATTGGCGTCTTCGCATGATTTGATAATTTGCGTCGATTGTGGAACGCTTTCCCACGAGGCTATTGCCGCTGCCTCTGGTGCGGATGTTCTTGTGCTGGATCACCATTTGGGCGGCGAAACTTTGCCCCCTGCCTTAGCCGTCGTAAACCCGAACCGTCAGGACGAAACCGGCGATCTTGCGCATCTTTGTGCGGCAGCTGTCGTGTTTTTAGTCTTGGTCGAGGCTGGTAGGCAAATGCGCGAAGCTGGTAAGCGCGGTCCGGATCTTATGGCGATGCTAGATCTTGTCGCGCTTGCAACGGTTGCAGATGTTGCGCCCTTACTTGGTGTGAACCGTGCCTTTGTGAGGCAAGGATTGCGCGTTATGACGCGCCGTGAACGCCCTGGGTTGGCAGCCTTAGCAGATGTCACAAAGCTAGATAAAGCGCCGTCCAGTCAAACCTTGGGCTTTATGTTTGGCCCACGCGTTAATGCTGGCGGACGGATCGGAAAGTCCGACTTGGGTGCGCGACTTTTATCGACACATGATTCCGCCGAAGCATTGTCAATTGCTCAAAAACTCGATGAATTAAACGCAGAACGTCGCGCGGTTGAAGATCAAGTTCGCTTGTCCGCACAAGAACAAGCCGAGGAACGTGGCTTTGACGCTCCTCTAGTTTGGGCCGCTGGCGAGGGTTGGCACCCAGGAGTCGTTGGCATTGTAGCGTCACGCCTGAAAGAAAGCACAAACCGCCCTGCGATCGTCATTGGTCTTGAAGGGGATGAGGGCAAGGGGTCAGGTCGTTCAGTCTCGGGCATCGATTTGGGCGCACAAATTCATCGCTTGGTGCAAGAGGGCCTTCTGCTTAAAGGCGGAGGGCACAAAATGGCCGCAGGCCTGACTGTTGCGCGTGACAAGTTAGAACAGGCTATGGCGCGATTATCAGAGCTTTTGGCCAAGCAAGGTGCATCGGAGCTAGGTGCGGCTGATCTAAAGCTTGATGGCATTTTGATGCCAGCAGCGGCCTCTGTGGAAATGATTGATCAGCTTGAAAACGCGGGACCGTTCGGGGCTTCCGCCCCAGCACCCCGATTTGTGTTTCCCGACATGCAGATAAACTTTGCCAAGAAAGTCGGCGCAAACCACTTAAAAATAAGCTTTTCAGACGGAACCGGCCCACGATTGGATGGGATCGCTTTTGGTGCATTTGACACTGAACTGGGTCCAAACCTTCAAAACCACAATGGTCAACGCTTTCACCTTGCTGGCAAGTTGGATTTAAACACGTGGGGTGGTCGAACATCTGCCCAACTGCGCTTAGAAGATGCCGCTAAAGCCTGAATTACTTGGAATTCGTCTGATCCAAAAAATCTTCATTTCCAACGTGTTTTTCGCTTGCGCAAAGGCGCAGCTTTTCCTAAATACCGCCTCACGCTAAGCGCGTCCCGTTCGTCTATCGGTTAGGACGCCAGGTTTTCAACCTGGAAAGAGGGGTTCGATTCCCCTACGGGATGCCATTTTCCCAAAATGTGCATCAGAGATCTTCGCCCATAACTGCCATTGGCATTGCACATGGCTTGATGCTCTCCTATGTCTCGTCACATGGCTCAGGCACTCTGGCATCAAAAGCTCGTTTTCCTGAATACGCCGTTAGATTCCCACCTCTGTTCCATTAGACAATTGATGTCGGATCAGAGCATTAAATTGAATGGAAAAGATCATGCAAGACGCACGCAATTTCTACATCAATGGCGCTTGGGTCGCTCCAAGCCAAGGCCGTGACTTTGCAGTCATCGACCCCTCGACCGAAGAAGCATGTGCAACGATTTCGCTCGGTGGCCAAGCAGACACCGATGCTGCTGTAGCTGCCGCAAAAGCTGCGTTCACAAAATGGCGCCTTTCGTCAAAAGCCGAGCGTGTTGACTTGATGGAGAGCATTCTTGACGTCTACATGCGCCGGTCTGATGACATAGCAACTGCGATCAGCATGGAAATGGGCGCGCCGATTGATATGGCCAAGGTTCAACAATCTGGTACCGGCTCGACGCACATCAAAGCATTCATCAATGCACTGAAGGAATTTGAATTCGAAACGCCGCTGCGTGCCGGGGCTGAAGACACGCATATCATCCGCGAACCTATCGGTGTTTGCGCATTGATCACGCCGTGGAACTGGCCGATGAACCAGATTTCTCTGAAAGTGATGCCTGCGTTGGCGACTGGCTGCACGATGGTCTTGAAACCGTCCGAGCAATCGCCGCTTTCTGGCATGTTGTTTTCGGAAATCATGGACGAAGCAGGCGTGCCAGCCGGCGTATACAACATGCTAAACGGAGACGGCCCAGGTGTTGGTAGCCAGCTTTCTTCACACGCTGATGTAGATATGGTCAGCTTTACCGGTTCAACCCGTGCTGGCCGTGCGATCACGATTGCGGGTGCTGAAACCATCAAGCGGGTCAGCCTTGAATTGGGTGGCAAAGGTGCGAACATCGTGTTCGCTGACGCCGACCCTAAAGCGGTTAAGCAAGGTATTATCCGCTGTTTCAACAACACTGGTCAAAGCTGTAACGCCCCAACCCGCATGCTAGTTGAACGTTCGCGCTATGACCAAGCCGTCGAAGAAGCCAAATCCGCCGCCGAAAGTATCACGGTCAACGCGGCTGCAAGCGAAGGTCGCCACATTGGCCCTCTGGTATCGGAAATGCAGTTCGACAAAGTCCAAGGCCTGATCCAACAAGGCATCGACGAAGGCGCAACGTTAGTCGCTGGTGGCATGGGCCGCCCTGAGGGTTTGAACCGTGGATTCTTTGTTCGTCCAACTGTTTTTGCGGATTGCACAAATGAGATGACGGTGATGCGCGAAGAGATCTTCGGGCCGGTTCTGGCGATGATGCCGTTTGACAGCGAAGAAGAAGCGATCGCGATTGCCAACGACACCGATTATGGCCTGACCAACTATATTCAGACCTCGGACGACGAAAAGGCCCGCCGTGTTGCGCGTGCCGTCCGTTCAGGCATGGTCGACATGAACGGCAAAGGTCGTGGCACCGGCGCACCGTTTGGCGGCATGAAGCAGTCAGGAAACGGTCGCGAAGGTGGCAAATGGGGACTGGATGAATTCCTTGAAGTCCGTGCAATTGGCGGTTGGCCGGTCGAGTAATTTTCCCAATATCAGAACGAAAAGGCGGCCTGCATTGGGTCGCCTTTTTTATTGCTACTCTGCGTCTGTATAAAGCCCCGGAACCAAACCTTCGGCCAGTCTCTTGAGGTCGTCTGCATGGGTTCCCGGCGGCTGCAGCCTGCCATAGTGGACATCATAGCTGCCCCCAAGCTTTGCTAGCAGTTCAGACACGTAGCGCAGAGAGGCCACTTCACGCCCTATGTACTCGTTCCCGCCACTTAACAAACGGGCGACTTTTCGCGTTCTATAATAGTGACGAGAATTTCGCATATCCGGCGAAGCTGGAACGATTGGCGCGTTCGCAGCTTTAGACATTCTAGTGATACCAGTGCGCCATTCGGGTTCAGTCAAACGCCCGTTCTGGATGTCCGGAACCTTGCCAGAGCCAAAAACCAATAGCGCACCACCCTGCCCCAGATGTTCAAGCATTCCTAAACGGGTTTGGCGCGCGGTCAATACGGTATCTTTTCGATCTAAATCAACGGGAATGATGCGATCAACCCCAAGAAAGCGCTGAGCCTCTCGATTGGCGACGACCTTCAAATCCGGACGATGCTCTAAAAGCGCAGCTGCGTGGGCAAGGAAATCAAACGTTCCGATAGGATGGGTTGAACCGATAAGGACCGGCCCGTTTAAGGGGACATTTTGCAATCCGATAGGCCTAATTTTGGTCCCGCCATTTCGTGCCATCAATGCCCAAATCAAATCGGGACCAGTGCGTCCGTTGAGTTCGATTAACGCTTCTTCGGTCTCTCTGAGTGCAAAGAAAGCCTGTCCTGATATTCCTCGGCTAAATAGATCAATGGACTGCATTGCCATTCGTAAAGCCTTCAAACGCAGTCTTGCGCCTTGCGGAATGCGCAGGCGCGCGCGCAAAAGCTCATCCATGGGGCTATCAGGTTTTGAACGGAACACTTTGACGGGTCTCGGCTGTTGTGTGTGTTTCACACATTAGCATGGGCCCGTCGCAGAGACACTGACAACACGAAATTCTAAAGCACGCGTGCATAAAATTAGATTTTCCGTAGACTGAGTCGAAAGAAGATCGGAACAACGCGGGGGAAATGCATGGAGACGTCTTTGAACACAGGAATTGATGATGTTTTACTAAATTTCTCGCCCACGAGCCTGCAAATCCTGAATGCAGTGCTGGCTATCGTCATGTTTTCTATAGCCATTGACCTTAAGCTCCAGGACTTTACTCGTCTTCTTCGAAAGCCTAAATCTTTGATAACTGGGTTATTTTCCCAGTTTTTTGTGTTGCCCGCCCTTACTTTTTTGCTGATATTAGTTGCCCAACCCCACCCATCAATCGCACTTGGGCTTATACTTGTGGCCGCATGTCCGGGCGGGAATATCTCAAATTTCATTACGCATCGCGCTGGTGGAAACGCCGCATTGTCGGTGTCGATGACTGCGTTTTCAACCGTCGGCGCTTTGTTCCTAACCCCGTTGAACATCGCAATTTGGGGCAGTCTCTATCAACCGACCCGAGAGATTTTACGTAAAACTGCCATTGACCCGACAGCCGTCGCGATAACAGTCGGGATAATGTTAGTGCTGCCATTGTGCCTCGGGGTGTTTTTGAACGCCAAAAAGCCCAACTTAACCGCACGCATTCGCCAACCACTTCAGTACCTTTCCATGGGGATTTTCGTTGCGTTCGTTGTCTTGGCATTGGCCGCCAATTGGGGCGTCTTCCTTCAATTTGCAGGGGCGGTTGCATTGCTGGTATTAATTCACAATGCGCTCGCACTCGCCGGTGGTTTCTCAATTGCAACCGTCGCAGGTCTTTCGCGTTTTGATCGCCGTGCTGTAATGATCGAAACAGGCATTCAGAATTCAGGCTTAGGCCTAATCTTAATCTTTGGCTTTTTCAGCGGATTGGGCGGGATGGCAGTGGTGGCCGCCTTTTGGGGGATTTGGCACACAATCTCAGGCATCGCATTGGCAGCGATGCTGGCCCGCCAACCCGTCAAAACTTAGCGTATTTCTTAAAGGTTAGGTCGAGCCTGTCGACTTCATACGCATCAGCAACGGTATGATCATTGCGATCAATACCGCGCCCAAAAGGAAAGGCGCGCCCGGTAGATAGACACCAGTGTCATTCACAAATTGCTCGAAGACGCCGGTCATAACCAGCGGAGCGATCACTGCCGCGACTGAAGACAATGACGCAATCACGCCTTGAACGACGCCCTGTTGATCCTCGCCAACCAAATTTGCAGCAAATGCCGTCATCAAAGGGGGCGCCATGTCTGACAGCGCGGCAATTGGTAGAAATATTACCACGACCCAAACCGCTGACGTAAAACCAATTCCCACAAGCCCGACCAAGGCGGCGAAAATACCCAACATCAGCGTTTTGTGATCTCCAAATCGCTTCGTTAATCTTGGCAGCACTCCGGCCTGCACGCCCGCGATCAAAAGGCCATAGGCCGAAAGCGTTAGTCCAATGCGGAACCCATCCCAACCAAAGACCTCTCGACCCCAGAATGCCCAAAGGGTCGGATAAACCATGTTGGCGAATTCAAAAACAAACAAACATATCAATGGGATCGCCAGACCCGGGATCAAAAAAGCCCGCGCAATTGTGGCAAAAGGATTCAGATCGCGCCTTCCAAATGGTCGACGGTTTTCAGGCTTTAGGGATTCTGGCAGAGCAAAAAGCCCAAAGCCAACGTTTAGGCCGGCAAGCGCCGCAGCAATCCAAAACGGTGCAGTGATGTGCCACCCAGAGGAAATACCCCCCAGTGCGGGACCAAGCACAAACCCGAGACCAAACGCAGCCCCGATCATCCCAAATGCCGCACCCCGTTCTTCGGGCTTTGCAATGTCCGCGATATAGGCCGTTGCGGTGATGTAAGTTGCACCCGCCATTCCTGCGACGACGCGACCTATAAGCAGCACCCAGAGCGAACCTGCCATCGCCATAATGACGTAATCGACCGTCAAAGTTGCAAGTGCCGCAATCAATACTGGGCGGCGACCAAATGCGTCCGACAAACTGCCAACAATCGGGCCAAATAGAAACATTGCTGCCGCGTAAGCTGACATCAGTACGCCGCCCCAAAGCGCACCCTCGGCTGTGTTTGCCGCGCCTACACGTTCCATAAGATCAGGCATGATTGGAAACACGATACCCACGCCAATTCCGTCGATCATCAACGTCGCGAGAATTATCAGAAAAGGGCCGTTAAGTTTCATGGTCTACAACGATCTTAGTTGCTTGGACTGTGCAAGTGATAAAGTCGGCGCCATCGGTTTATTTCGTCTGCATTTCGTTGCTCAAAAACGCCTCGGGGCTTTCGACTTCTTCGAGACGCTTTCGATTGATCCACCAAAATCTATTTCCAACGTTGCGCAAAAAACTTCTGTCGTGGCTAACCAAAAGGCATGAGGTGTTGTGGGCAATCAACTCATCCTCCAGCGCCTCTTGTCCTGGAATATCGAGATGGTTTGTCGGTTCGTCCAACAGGTAAAAGTTTGGGTTTCTCAATCGCAAAACTAACATCGCAAGCCGGGCTTTTTGACCACCCGATAGCGAGCTTATCTTTGTGTCCTGCATTTGCTTGGAAACACCTGCCCCTGCCAGAACACCCCGGGCGCGTTGATCGCCGATATCAAATTGTCCCGTAATCGCGTGCATCGGTGTGTCGGTGTCGGAAAGCTGGCTAAGGTGTTGATCGGAATACGCAGGCACAATTGAGGGCGCGCATTTCAACAAGTCTTCGTCGCCGGAAAGCGCACGATGTATCATCTGCACAAGCTGCGTTTTACCGGTGCCGTTCGCCCCGAGAAGAACAATTCGATCCCCTTTGGTGATCCACTTCTTCCCAGTTTTATAAAGCAATCGCCCATCGGGCGTCGTAACGTCTACATCATTCAGAGTGATCAGGGCCTTTGCGTGTGTGCCGCTGTTCACCAGCTTGATGGCCCCTGCACTGCGCTCTTGGTGTGCTGGTTTGGCAGCGGCCTCCATTTTGTCAGCACGTTGGGCCAACTGCTTTGTTTTTGTCAGCAGCAAGTCCGAGCCAGAGTTTATGCCCACGTTCTTCAATTTAGCCGCTTGCTTACGCAGTTGTTGTGCCTTGTTCAGTTCATTCGCAAAGTGGCGCTCGTCTGCAGCGTCCGTTTCATCCAAAGCGATCCGTGCCGCGCTATAAGGCAGCGGAAACATGCGTGACCGGTCAGCCCGCAAAAACAAAGTACGGTTGGTCGTAGCGTCCAAAAAGGCGCGATCATGAGACGTAATAACGACAGGCATCTCGCGGGGCAGTGCCGCTAGCCAATCTTGCAACAGTGCAATGCGTTGCAAATCAAGATGGTTTGTCGGTTCGTCCAAAAGCAGCAGATCGGGCTCTGTGATCCAGACAGCAGCCAACATTGCCGTCCGCTGCCAGCCCCCGCTCAGTTCGTTCAGCGGCTTGTGTTGAAGTTCGTAGGGCACTTTCAGATCGTCGAGAACAACATCCACGCGCCAACTTTCGTATTCTGCCTGTTCTTGCGGAAGGGCGGCCAGCACCCAATCATACAAGGTAAGCGTCAAGGCATCTTCTGGGACGTTTTGCTTAACGTATCCGACCCGAAGACCCCGAGCACGGGTAATTTCGCCCTTGGTATGCTCGATCGATCCCATAAGGCAACCAAGCAGCGTAGATTTTCCACGCCCATTTGCAGCGACCAATCCTATCCGGTCGGATTTCGAAATCGTTAGATTTAAGTTAGTGAATAGTGGGTCGCCTAGGGTAACGCCCAAGGCATTTGTATTTATGATTGTCATAATAATCTCAGGTCACATAGTAGAATGGCCGCGATGCGGCTTTGGGCAGACCAGAAGGTAAAGATATCTTAGGTCAGCCCTGCAAACGGATCTGCAGGGCAACGCGGGGACCATGCTGAAGTCGACGGACAATACGCATTTTCAGCTTGTTCCCTCCTGTTGTGTAAGTGTGACCTTGTTGAGGTTAGTTTAGAAAACCAATTAGGCTTTGGCAACGGCCCACGAAGTTACCGGCAAAACCTGCTTAAGGACGCCTAGGTTTAAAGCTGCGATCTGGCGTTCCTACAAAGCATCTTGGAACCATTGGGAACTCCTCAGTCAGGAAATAGGCATACGAACCGTTGGGATATTCCTTCGATACGGTCATTGCGCCATTGCATTTATCCAAAGTCCCGGCCCCCTCGACGTATTCATAGTCTTCGTTAAAGGCACCGTCGTATTTACCTGTCGGCTTTGTTCCACCAGGGCGATTGCCGCTTTTAAGGCGATAGGACGAGCTCATTTCTCGAACGCTTCCGTTCACAACACCGTTGATCGCATAGATCGGAAAGCCGTCGGCCGCATAGCCGATCAGCGGTGAATGTGCGTTCTTGGACCAGTCCAGCAACTCGACCAGTTTTGTGGGAAGGCCGTGGTAGTGGTATTTTCCGGTAGGTTGAACATGTGCGTGGTTTTCATCGAACCCAAGGCCAATTGCCCCGCCAAGTGCATTGTAAGACCAACCAGAGCGGCGGTCACCTCGCCAAAACTCGGCGGCCAACGGATCAAACAGAACGCCATGCAGAGAGATGCCGAAGCTGAAACCAAGTTCCAATTCAGTTATTCGCCTTGCAGCTTTTGGGGTGGCAGGAATCGTATAGTTCACCCTTTGCTCAGTTATACGGTTTGGATTCGCCCGATTTGGAAAGCGCCCTACCAAATGATCAGGGATGCCGTTACCAGTGATTTCGATCGAGTTTCCAACTTGTATAAAGCTCACTGAACTGTCACCTGCGGACTTATTGGCCCAAACCAGCGACACCGGTCCAGCCTCGGTTTCCGTGTGATTCCTAAGGCGGTGCTGTTGCGAAATCGCCGTTCCTGCTATCAGCACTGCAATCGAAACCGAAGTTATGAGGGTTAAATGTGTGCGCTTCAAAGGAATGCTCCTGCAGTTCGTCTAAATTGGTTTTGCATTGGTCAGGCGCTTGGCAATTGGCAGCGCAAAGCTTGGGGTAGTTTTCAAAAGGTTGATTTGTTCATTTGGGTCAGCTTGCAGGTCAAAAAATTCTGCCGCCACACCATCGTGTTGGATCAACTTGTAGCGCGCGTCTCGGATCGCCCACCCAGATTTCGAGCCGCCCTTAGAGCCGCCAGAGATTTCGGTAAACACGAACTCTCGACCTGTTTTTTCCTCGTCAAACAGTGTCCCAGAAATATCATAACTGTCACTGGTTGATGCACTTACACCGGCAATACTCAGGGCCGTCGAAAACAAATCGGTCGCGGCCACAAGTTCCGAGCTACGACCGCGCAAAACGTCAGGACCAGCGACCACCAAGGGTACGTTTGTTCCACCCTCATAAAGGCTGCCCTTCGTTCTGCCTTGCAAAGACGATCCGCGTGACAATTGCCCCGGCGTCCCGTTGTCACCAATAAACACGACGACGGTATTCTCGCGTTCTTCAATTTCTATGGAGTCCAAAACCCGCCCCAACTCGGCGTCCATTGCTTCTAACGCCGCGAAATAATAGCGCTCTGGGTTTTGACGAATGTCACGCTTTTCACCGGACAAATCACCAAAACTATGAAGGGTCTCTGGCGGCGCATGAAAGGGTGTATGGGGTGCATTATAGGCCAGCCATAGGAACCACGGTGAAGACTGATCGGCGATCCAGTCTATTGCTTTGTCTGATAAGTCCGACGTGGCATAGTCAGACACTTTAACCCGCTTGCCCTGTTCAACCGCAGTCCAAGAAAAGTAATCCGGAACACCGCCTGAAAGTGGTCCGTAGAAATAATCAACACCGAGAGATTCCGGGTGATCAAGATCGTTTCTCTCAGAACTTAAGTGCCATTTGCCGATCACAGCTGACCTATAATCGGTATCGCGCCCCAAAACGTCAAAAATTGTAGCTTGGTTTTGGAACAACCCATTCTGATCATTTGGGGAAACCGCCCCTGTCACGCCGGTACGAAATCCATATTTGCCCGTCATAATCATCGCCCGCGTCGGCGAGCATAAAGGCGCTGCGTACGCATCTTCGAAAACCATGCCACTTTGGCAAAGGCTTTCTAAGGTCGGCATCTTTGCTAGGCGATTGCCCTCAGCGTGGCACGGGCTTGCATCAACGCCCATGTCATCGGCGATCACCAACAATATATTGGGGGAGACGTCGGCAAAAGCAGACACCGCCGAAAAGGACGCTATGCAGGTCGCTGAGAGTAGTCGGTTAAGGCTCATGAACTGTAATACGGACGAACCAGCAGATTTTGTCGCACTTTTTTTGGATTATGAAACGATCTTGAATCAGCTTAACCGGGTTCTTCCTCGGCAGCCTCTGCATACACTGCGATTACGCATCCAGTTTTGGTATGCGACGTATGCTCAGTTCCAGCGCCTAACCACACTACATCGCCCTGCTTGTAAACCGTGCCGTCATTGTCGATCAGTTCTCCTTGAACCATCAAAAACTCCTCGGCACCGCCATGACGATGCGGAGTCGAACTGGCTCCGGGCTCCATCCGATATATGTAAAAGCCTTCATTAAGGCCCGCTTTCTCGTTCAACTGAATATATTGAGTGCCTGTTTCAGAAACCGATGACGGATCATAAGACGTGAAGGCACCTTCATCATGGATATTGACAACTTTTCTTTCATGCGGCTGAACGGCTTTCATTTTCACTTCCTTGGTTATTGACGGCGACCGGCGCTCTGACGAGCTTGGCAACCAATCAGTCAGACGTCAATCTTACGCAAAGCGAAACTAGGCTCAAATCGACTAGCAGTGAGGCAGACCAAGTTCTAGAAAACACGTTGGCTCCGGCGAATGAGCCTTGGATCCTGTTGTTTTGGAAGAGGAGTTTGGATTTTTGCGTTAACACTGCCACAAACTCGTATCCCGCCAGGACGTTTGAAAAACAGCGAAACTTCTGCTTTGCAAGCGTTTTTGATTAGGATCGTCGCCCTTTAAGGGACACAGTTGCGGACCAATTGGACCGGGTTAGAACATCGTCGTCGGGAGCGACTGTCCTACTCAAAGGGCCGTTTAAAGAGTTTGATGAGAGTGAGCTTATAAAAAACTCAGAAAACATTCGCTTGAGAAAGACAGACACCGGCTTTCTTCGGCGTGTTGACTTTGACTTTTCAGAAATCGTCGACAACGAAATTGCGAAAGGTTCCGCGCGGTTTGTTTTCGGCGCATTTAATCGGGAAATGCCAATATTTGAGCCGAAATCAAACACTAAACAAGACAACCAAGGCAATCACATTATTACAAACACAGAAATTCAGGAGCCGCCATTCCTAGATCTGGATTAGCATCCTAGAACCCCAAAACCAAAAAGACCCGGGCTTTTCAGCCTCGGGTCTTGAATTATTTGGTAGCGGAGGAGGGACTTGAACCCCCGACACGCGGATTATGATTATCCCTGAGAGTTGTTCGGGCCGAACTCTAAACCCCTACAGAATACGACTTTCCCTGACAGGCTTAGGAGTTGGCTGATGCCATCAGTGTTTTAGCGTACTCAGACTGAGGGTTATCAACCACTTCCTTCGTAATGCCTTCTTCGACCACATCTCCATTTAACATCACGATCACTCTGTGTGCCAAGGCTCGAACGACTTTGATGTCGTGACTGATGAACAAGTATGCCAAGCCGTATTTCAGCTGCAAATCCTTGAGCAACACGATGATTTGCATTTGTACCGTAGTGTCTAATGCAGAGGTGGGTTCATCCAATATGACCAGTTTTGGCTTCAAGATCATGGCCCTTGCAATCGCAACCCGCTGCCTTTGGCCACCCGAAAACTCGTGCGGATAGCGATCCATTAGATCGGGATCTAGACCAACCTCCTCCATCATTATTGCCACCAAATCGCGTTGGCTTTCTGTCTCCGCTTTTCCGTGAACCTCAAGGCCTTCAGCAATGATTTCGGCAACCGTCATACGCGGGCTTAGGCTTCCAAACGGGTCCTGGAACACAATCTGCATTTCCTTGCGCAGCGGTCGCATTTGCCGTTGCGACAAATTCGAGATCTCTCGCCCAAGAACGACGATTCGCCCTCTTGAATGGATCAGACGTGTTAAAGCCATTGCCAAAGTCGTCTTCCCGGACCCACTTTCCCCAACAATCCCAATGGTTTCGCCCACCCTAAGGCTAAAGCTAGCATTGTTCACCGCTTTGATATGGCCAACGGTCCGTTTTAAAAGCCCGCGTTGGATCGGGAACCAAATGCGTAGGTCCTGAACTTCGGCAACAATCTCAGCGTTTTGATCCGCGTCAACGGGTTGACCACCCGCCTCGGCTGACAACAGCTTTTTCGTATAAGGATGCTTGGGGTGGGCAAATATATCGGCTGTGGGTCCGAACTCGACTATTTCACCATCCTTCATCACGCAAACCCTATCGGCAATCTTGCGCACAATCGCGAGGTCATGGGTGATGAACAGCAACGACATCCCATCGTCATCTTTGATGTCTTGAAGCAGCTCAAGGATTTGTGCTTGAATTGTTACGTCCAAGGCTGTTGTGGGTTCGTCTGCCACCAGCAGACGCGGCCCGTTTGCAAGGGCCATCGCGATCATAACCCTTTGGCGTTGTCCACCCGACAGCTGATGCGGATAGGAAGCCAACCTGATTTCTGCGTCAGGCATCCCTACCCGCTCCAACAACTCGACAATCCGGTTTTGGATGTCCGGGCCGCGTGCGCCCTGATGAAGCTCCAGAATTTCACGAAGCTGTTTTTCAATCGTGTGAAGTGGATTGAGAGACGTCATTGGTTCTTGGAAGATAAAGCTTACGTCATTGCCGCGCACTCTTCGCAGCTCGCGCTCAGGGGCGCCTATCATCTCCGAGCCGTCGTACATGACCGACCCTGCAACGTTAGCACTATCCCCAAGCAACTGGACCGACGAAAGCGCAGTGACGGACTTGCCCGATCCACTTTCACCAACCAGCGCGACTGTTTCGCCGCGATGAACGTCAAACGAAACCCCGCGCACGGCGTTGGTTATTTCACCGTCCTGTTGAAACCAGACTCTCAAGTCTTTCACGCTGAGCAACGGATCTGTCATTTGTCATCCTCAACTCTGGACCCAGTGAACGTCTTTCTAGGATCAAAAGCGTCTCTGACGCCCTCAAAGATAAACACGAGCAATGACAACATGACCGCAAACGTAAAGAATGCCGCGAACCCAAGCCACGGCGCCTGAAGGTTTTGCTTTGCCTGCAGAGTCAACTCGCCCAGAGACGGCGCCGAAGACGGCAAACCAAAGCCCAAAAAGTCGAGACTCGCCAGAGACCCGATTGCCCCCGTGACTAGGAATGGCAGGATCGTGACCGTGGCGACCATCGCATTGGGCAGGACATGACGGAACATGATCTTGCGGTCCGAGACCCCAAGCGCACGCGCGGCCCTGACATACTCAAAGTTGCGCGCCCTCAGAAACTCTGCCCGCACAACTCCCACCAATGCGGGCCAGCCGAACAGAACCGTTAGGATCACCAGAAGCCAGAAACTCCGCCCCAAAATCGCGAACAGGATGATGATGACATAAAGAGAGGGAATACCTGTCCAAATTTCGATAAAGCGTTGAAACACCAAATCTGTCCAACCACCAAAATACCCTTGGATGGCTCCTGCAATCAATCCGAGAATGGATGACAGTGTCACAACCAGAATTGCAAAAAATACTGAAAGCCGAAAACCATAAATCACGCGCGCAACCACATCGCGCTTGGTGTCATCAGTGCCCAACCAATTGTATTTATCAGGCGCAGAGGGTGCGGCGCCAGGTCGGTCCACCACTGTATTAAAGGAATAAGGGATCACTGGCCAAACGACCCAGCCTTTGGAAAACCCTTCAGCCCGCAAACTGCCATTGCTAACATCAGACATCAATGTCTCAGGATCATTGAAACACGCCTCTAGTCCGCCAGTAATGATGAGGCACTGAACTTCCGAGTCTCGATAAATCGCTTCGGTTTTAAAATCCCCACCAAAGTCGGCTTCGGAATAGAAGCTCATTATCGGGCTGCGCAATTCTCCACGATAGCTGACAAGGATCGGCTTTTCATTTGCCAAGAATTCAGCAAACAGGCTTATCCCGAACAAAACCGCAAAGATCCACATTGACCAAAATGCCCGCCGATTGTGTTTGAAATTCCGCCAACGTCGTTGGTTCAGATGGGATAGCATAATGCGGCGACTCATCCGCGTGCCCCGAAATCAATGCGGGGGTCGATGAACATATACGTTAGATCCGTGATGATCGATATTACCAAGCCAAGTAAAGAAAACGCAAAGAGCGTACCGAATACCACTGGGTAGTCCCTGGACAGCGCGGCCTCGTAGCCAAGCCGTCCCAGCCCATCGAGGCTGAACAACGTTTCAATAATCACAGAGCCACCAAAGAAAACGCCGATGAAAAGCGCGGGAAATCCCGAAATGACAATCAGCATAGCATTGCGAAAAACGTGACCGTACAGAACCCGCTTTTCAGTTAATCCCTTAGCCCGCGCGGTCATCACATATTGCTTCTTAATTTCTTCTAGAAATGAGTTTTTAGTCAACAAAGTCAAAGTTGCAAAACCTGAGATTGAAGACGCAAGAACGGGCAAACTGATATGCCAGAAATAGTCCAGCAACTTCCGTATTGCCGACAAGCTTTCCCAATCATCGCTGACCAAACCCCGAAGAGGAAAGACCCGCCAATACGATCCCCCAGCAAAAAGGACGATTAACAAGATCGCGAAAAGAAATCCCGGAATTGCATAACCAACAATGATGGCCCCACTGGTCCAAGTGTCAAATCGGCTACCATCGCGCACCGCTTTACGAATGCCCAAGGGGATCGAAACCATATAGGCGATCAGCGTCGACCAAAGCCCAAGCGTCAACGAAACCGGCATCTTTTCGAGTACGAGGTCCACGACCGTTTTCGATTGGAACCAGCTCTCGCCGAAATCAAAACGGACATAGTCCCACATCATTGTCAGAAAACGCTCGACTGGGGGTTTGTCGAAGCCAAACTCTTTTTCCAACTCGGTGATAAATTCTTCCGGTAGTCCACGCGCACCTACATAACGGGACGCAGCGTTGTCTTCATGTGGGGCTGCAATCTCAATATCTCCGCGCCCGCCAGCAATGGTCTCAAACACATCGCCCCGCCCTTCCATTTTAGCAATCATCTGCTCAATCGGACCGCCGGGAACAAATTGCGTCAGCGCAAAGTTCAGTATCATGATCCCCAACAATGTGGGGATCACGAGCAGTAGCCGTCGAAGAATATAGGCGCCCATAAAATGTCCCGATCAGGTGTTAGCGAAAAGCGCCGGCTTCTTGCAGCGCGTCCGCTTTGTCCTGATTGAACCACCAGAAGTCCAGATGACCTAGGGCGTACGGTGGCAATTCTTCCGGATGCTCAAACATATCGTAATATGCCACCCAGTATTTACCGAGATACCAGACAGGAACGACAAACATTTCGCGCCGCATAATCCGATCAATAGCACGCACGGCTGCCGCCATTTCCTCATAGGTTTCGGCGCTGGTGACATTTGGCAGCAACGCATCCACAGCTTCTGACGAATAACCCGCCGGATTGAACACATCTCCTAATCCGACCGACCCGAATTTTTGCAGCATGCCGCTGCCCTCTTCCAGCCCAACGCGGTAGCCGCCAAAGATCATATCAAAGTCGAATTGGTAATAACGTTCAGAATACTGCGCTGAATCAATGCGATTGTAGGTCGCTTCAATGCCCAGCCGGGTCAGATTGTTCACATAAGGGTTTAGAATACGATCAAACGTAGGTGAGTACATTATGAACTCAATTTCCAGCGTCTCACCGTTTTTCCGTCGTATGCCATCGTCACCGGCGATCCACCCAGCGGCGTCCAGAAGCTCAGACGCTTTTCTCATATTTCCGCGATCTAGCTGACGGTCACCTGAAACATGCGGCATCACAGCTGCTTCCGTGAAAACGGTGGGATCGACAAGATCACGAACGCCTTCCAATAGCTCCAACTCTCGTCCTTCTGGCAAACCTTGCGCGGCCAGCTTACTGCCCTGCCAGAAGCTCTCTCGTTGCTGGAATAGTCCATACTGTAACGTGTCGTTGGTCCAAGTGAAATTATACATCAGCGCAAGCGCCTGACGGACACGAACGTCTTGCAGTTTTTCCTTGCGCAGATTGAAGATAAACCCGGTTGCAGACGGTAAATTACCATTCTCAAGGGTCTCTTTCACAACCCACTCTTCGTCCAAAGCGGGAAACTCATAGGCCGTTGCCCAGCTGAGTGATGAATTCTCTTGGCGGAACGTGAATTCACCAGCCTTAAAGGCCTCAAACGCGGCGGTAGAATCCGCGAAATACTCAACACGGATCGTATCGAAGTTTTCCCTGCCCTTGTTAATTGGCAGGTCTTTTCCCCAATAATTCGGATTGCGTTTGTAAATTATGCGGCGGTTCACATCATAGCTGTCTAGCATATAAGCCGCTGAACCCGGTGCTATATCAAACCGTGATTCATCCAAGCGCGCACCAGTTTCTTCGTACCAAGCCTGAGGGAAAACCACGGTAGCCCCCGCTTGGCCTATACGTCCCTTATCAGGTGCATCATCTTGAAATGTAAACCGCACCGACTGGTCATCCAGCGCCTCAACACCTGAGATAATTGCCGACACGCCGTCCCTGAACGAGGGCAATCCTTGTTCCATGAATAAATTGTGGGTGAAAACGACATCATGCGCCGTCAGAGGCGAGCCATCCGAAAAAGCGGCATCAGGATGGATGTTGAATGTCACCCAGCTTTCATCTTCAGGATACTCAATCGTCGTGCAAAGCAAGCAATAGGATGACCCGACTTCATCTGACGTGCTTGTGAAAAGCCGTTCATATCCAATACTCGCCATAGATCCGGTGCTGCCCTTGGACACATAAGGATTCATCGTGTCAAAAGTACCTTGCGCCCACACCGAGATTTCACCACCCTTCGGCGCATCTGGATTCACATAGTCTAAGTGCTTGAAATCCGGCCCATATTTCAAAGATCCATAACTGGAGTACCCATGGCTGACGATGATACTATCCTCTGCCCAAAGCTCTGTCGAAAGAGACGCAGCCGAGATTAATGTTCCAACTGCAAGCGCGTTCAATAAACGGATTTGCGTAAATGGCTTAACGATTGTTGTGCTTCGTTCCGGTCTGGACTGCATCATCGGACCTCCTCCTATCAGGTGTCACAATACTCTTCTTGTTGATGCTACCGACGAATTGGTTGAGCTGACAAGCCGAGATTGATCAAGTTTGGTTGAAAACCGATTGATCTCTTATTTTTTGCTCGACGATCCTAATTCAAAAAATTCATATGAACCGCGTTTGCAAAGGGTACGGTATGAAACATATTTGTTTGAGAGAAGCCCTTTGATAGGCCCAAACAAACTCTCGCAAATATCAGTGAACCAATTTCAACAATTCATGGCTAGCATTCTAAAATTTTGATCCACATCGACGCCCCAAAACCAAAAAGACCCGGGCTTTTCAGCCTCGGGTCTTGAAATATTTGGTAGCGGAGGAGAGACTTGAACCCCCGACACGCGGATTATGATTATCCCTAAGAGTTGTTCGGGTCTTTTTGTTTACGTTGTTACAACGCAGTCATAGGGTTGATCAGTTCGATTTCCTTGTTGTCGATTTAGGATCCACAATTGCATACTACCAAAAATGCAGCGTAACCGAAGTGGGAGCCCACGCTAAATCGGCGACTGAATCCGTTGCATATTGCTGCGCACTGCCAGAACCGATGAATAGGTTGAGACACAAAACGGAACAAAAAAGGTCAAACAGATTTTTAACAACGTATTCGTGTCCACATTGCCGGCAAAGATGCGATCGCCGTGGTTTAGCGCAGCAAGCACCAACCCCACGACAAGTGCAATGCGGGCCGACCGTTTCAAAACGCTTGGGCTGGTCGCAATGCCAAGAACGCTCATATCTTGTTTTGTCTGGGACGCGTTTTGGAGCTTGTCGCTGGTGATCATCGCGCCGATCCCACCATCAACAATGATATCCTGCCCCTTGATCCACGAGCTTTTAGACGACAACAACCATTCAATCACATCTGCGACTTCGTCGGGCTGCCCTACCCTGCCCGCCCGTTCAACATTCTTAACAGCCTTTCCACCCAGCAACTCAGTAAATTCGTCAAAGTACTCATCCTGAACCGCTGCAGGGCTAACAGTGTTTGCGCGGATCCCTCGCGACAAAAGTTCTTCCGTTTTGGTCGTCGTCCACGCGATCAGGGCTTCACTTCCCAGCGCATATGCACGGAGGTTGTCAATTTCGTCTGAACGAACGAAATCTGCGATCTCCGCGACCGAGGAAAGGCCCATAAGGACTTGAACCTGTTCGTAATGCTGTTTCCACTGCCAGCCAGCCCTCGACGAAACAGTCAAAATTGAAGCTCCGGACGATAGCCTTTCAATCATTGTTTCCAACAACAGCCGAGCACTCAAGAACCGCGTTACCAAGATGTCTTGGGAGCTACTTTTTAGCGGCGGCCAGTCTATTGCACTAACTAATGCGTCGAAGTCACCCTTGAGCTGATCAACTGCATGGACAACGGTAGCAGGGTCGCAGAATTCTACTTTGATCCAGTCAGCCGCAAATTCAGGTTTGGCAGAGTCGATCACGACAACTTCGTGCCCCCCCGCAACCAGCCGCAAAGCGATTAACCTTCCAACGGCTGTTAGTCCTCCTGCAACTGCGACGCGCATGTCGGCCTCCAACTATTCACCAAACTTTGTACTATACCCGCACCACCTTAAGCTTTGTCTTAAGATCTGTCCTGCAAAATGCATGAAGAAAACAGGTTTGCTCTGAAATATCGAGCATCTCTTGAGCCATCTCATCGCTTTCACCGGTTTCCAGGTAAACATGGGTCTCGATTGGATCCGCCTCACCGGCTTTTTCCGTTCCACCTGAAGCACCGCCAAGAGAAAAATGCGTATCCTGAACGATGCGATAGTCCGGCAAATCTAGCTTTAGCATCGATACGAAACGGCCGAATTGAGTCATGAAGCAGAATCCAATACCTGCAGAAATCAGCGTGTTGGCGTCAGGTGCGCGTCCATCTTCGGACGAAAGAAAGCGGAAAGACGTACCGAAAGGAGAATACTGCATTTGCTGGATCTCTTTGATCCCGTCCTCGCGAAGCACCGCTACTGCACCGATATTTAGACGGCGGTCCTGTTCGTCCGACAAAGAAGAGCCGCCTGAAGTTGTGCCCTTTACCACCTCTTTCTTCGGAGTAGGCCCGATGGGCAACATCAGTGCCAAATCGCTCGCCTTCTCGTTGGCCTTGGCGAAGTGATCACCCGGATCTGGAAAAACTGAGCCATCAATTTCAGCCACTTTGGCTGTAGGTAGCTCACGTCCGTTTGCGCAAAGCTTAAAGAGGCTCTTAAGTTGACCTCGCATCAATCCATTCAGAGGTGAGGCATAGGTGGCATTGATAAGAAATTCGTTAAGCGCTGCATCGTCCAAATCGCAGTCTATTTCCACCTGAAGGTCGATATTCTCGGCACCGCCAATCATAGTTCGCTTAGGCATCGAGCCCTTCATAGTGTAATAATTGTCCTGAATGAGCTTAAGCTTGCGGATAACAACACCTTGAATTTCGGCCAATGCCAGAATTTCATTCATGAAGCTTGC
The DNA here is from genome assembly GCA_029244725.1 of Paracoccaceae bacterium. GTDB lineage: Bacteria > Pseudomonadota > Alphaproteobacteria > Rhodobacterales > Rhodobacteraceae > JASMHC01. The sequence continues at coordinate 155,195 of JAQWQJ010000077.1, read as the reverse complement.
GATCATGCCTGTTGATAGAAAGGCCAAGGGACATGGTGCTGCATCAAAACCGTTCAGATAAGGGCCTTCATCCGAGACAAGACGCCAAGTATCGCCCGTCTTCGCAGACCGGATCAGTGCCTCTTTCTGAAAGCCGCTAAAGGAACGGACCCAGGTTCGCAGCGCATCGCCCTTGCGGTTTTCTGGCGCATCGATGCCGACCTCGTCCGCGTTGGCCAGCTTAAAGAAAGGGGTGGTTCCGCTATTTCGGATAATGTCTTCGCCAATGGTCGCCATGATCTAGTTCCAAGTAATTTCTAGGGATTCGCGAAATGCGAAGCGTTCGAGGTGTGATGAGAGGACTTGCTTTAACTTTTCCAAGTCGTCCTCATTGCCAGCAAAGGCGTTCAGCGTCAGTACATCTTGCTCGGCTGCCAACTCTGCATGTCCGAATGGAAATGCGATCGTGCCTTTATGCGTATCGAATTCGACTTCAATTTTGTGGCTAAAGTGCTTGCAGATTTGTTGCAAATACCCACTGGCCTTAGCCGTTGAGATTTCGGCCGTCGCTGTGTGGTCCATATGATTGGTTCCGTTCTTAGGATGCTCGGCGCCGTGGTACAGGGCCGATGTTCACAATGTCGTACTTGTCGTTGAGCGCTGACATTTTGGCCTCTTCCTCAAAGTCGGTGTCGTCCATTGTGGCCATCTCAGCTAAAAAGAGGTCAAAACCCGACGGCTGAAAGATCATCAACATTCGCGCATTTTGGCAACCATGGGTCAGGATGCAGGCATGTTCGATGGACGGCGGGATGTGAATGCATGTCCCCGGTTCGGCCGTCATCCAATCTCCGTCGACGAAAAAATCAACTTCACCTTCGAGAATATAAAACGTCTCAGCGTGATTTTTGTGCATGTGAAGGCCAAGTTTGAAATTGGCCTTCAGGTTGTCCTCCATCAAAGTGTAGGCACCGTCGGTTTCAGCGTACGATACCTTTACAAAGGTGTGATCCGCTGCCCAGTCATAGTTCGTGCCCTCTCCAGGAGGTGTATAGGAATAACGCTTGGACATACTATTTCCGCTAGAGGTTCACTTTTCCACCATCGACGTTTATCGTCTGGCCGGTGATAAAGTCGCTGTCCGAGGTGCACAGGAACATGAGCGTGCCGAGCAAATCTTCAGGCACCATATCGCGCTTGATCGAACGAGAGTCGACTGTAGGTGCGCGAGCGCGATCCCATTTGTCTTCATCTTTGATCGAGCTGCTTTCGGTCAGGCCAACAGCGATCGCATTGATTTGAATATTCTTGTCACCCAGCTCACGAGCATGACCACGTGTCAGACCGATCACAGCCGCTTTTGAGGCTGTGTAGTGAGACAAACCGGGAGGGCCATAGTAGAACGTGCCCGACGCAATGTTGACGATCTTTCCACCTTCTGCACGCATCATCGCAGGAAGTGCTGCTTTAGTCGCTTGATGGATAGACCGCGCGTTGACTGTCATGACCTTGTCGAACTCGTCATTGCTAATCTGAAAAAACGGCTTCAATTCTAGATTCGCAAACAAGCCGGCGTTATTCACCAAAATATTCAGAGCACCAAATTCGCTTTCTGCTTTTGCAACCATGGCATTAAGATCGTCGTCTGAAGTCACGTCAACAACCATGCCGATTGCGTTTCCACCTGCTGCATTGATATCTGCAACAACATCAGCCGGATCCAGAATATCGGTCACAACGACGCTTGCGCCTTCAGACGCGAGCTTTTTGGCGTATTCCGCTCCGATACCGCGCGCGGCTCCGGTAATTGCGGCGGTTTTACCATCTAATCTTCCCATGTCTCTCCCCTTCATTCAGATTTCAATTTCTAGAATTTTTGCAACCTCTGGCCAGCTTTTGGCGCCGTTTTCGCGCAAGTCGTTGGTCAAGTCCTCTGGTACCCAGTCTAGCAGGCACTTTTTAAAATTCGAAAGCGCCTCAATCCGAGCGAACCACTTTTCAACATTCGGCAGACGACCATTTTCCCACAGGCCGCGCATCGACATCATCGCCAAGCGGTTCACATAGGGCGTCATCGCAATGTCTGCGATGGTGAATTTGTTGGCAACCAGCCAGTCATTCCCACCTTCAAGCGCCTTCTCCATTTTCTGAAGATAGCTATCGTAGAGTTTGATCTTCTGACCGGCTTCAGGAGCATCAAAACCATCTCGCATAAAAATCTTCTTTTTGGTATTCCAATCAGCTGTCACCGAAAACTCTGGCGTCGATGCAAGAAACTCCTTAGTGCCTTCTGGCCCAAGATTCTTCATCACCGTGAAGCGATGTGAACACACGAAAGTCACAGCACCACACGCCGGGTGCAGATCCTCGTCGACCGCTTTGGTCCAGTAGCGAACCTGTGCATACTCCCAAGGGTCGGTCGGATGCAGCGGGTTTTCAGGAACGATGTGATCGAGATATTCGCAGATCACGGTACTGTCAGGTACCACGGTACCGTCGTGGACCAGAGTGGGCACAACCGCTTTGGGATTGAGTTTCATATATTCCGGGTCGAACTGCTCGCCTTTCAGGATGTCGATATAGACGCCGTCCCATTCCATGCCCTTCTCATCCATTGCGAAGCGTACTTTCGCCGCACAAACTGAAGATCCGTGATGATATAGTGTAAATGTCATAGCTGCACTGTTACCCATTTAAGTTCTGTCATTGCTTCCATATCAGCGTCAGTGCCCTCACGACCAACGCCGCTTTCGCCATTCCCTCCAAACGGAACATGCGCTTCATCATGTATCGTCGGGCCGTTGATGTGACACATACCTGCGTCGATATTGCGGGCGAAGTGAAAGGCTTTGTCGATATCCTTGGTGAAGATCGCCGACGACAGTCCATATTCGGAGTCATTGGCGCGTTCGAGGCCCTCTTCGTAGCTGTCTATCGGGTAGATCGAGGTTACGGGTCCGAAGGTTTCAGTTCGGCAAACTGTCATTTCCTCGGTTACATCGGTCAGCAACGTTGGCCGGCACCGATTACCTTCCCATTCACCACCATAGACAGTTGCACCCTTCGCTCGGGCATCTTCGATGTGGCTGTTGATCCGGTCGCGCTGACGCGGTGAGATTGCCGGGGCAATCACAGTGTTTGGATCACGTAAGTCACCCATTCCGATTTTGCCTATCATGCCGGAGAAGCGTTTCACGAACTCATCATAGAGTGGGCGCTCGACGTAAAAGCGGCTTGATCCGATACACGCTTGGCCGGCGAACATGAAGATCGAGCGGGCGGCCAAGGGCATAACCTTATCAAGATCAGCGTCTGCCAGAATAACGGTCGGACTTTTGCCACCCAATTCGAGCGTGTTCGGGGTTTTGTTCTTCGCACAGATTTCGTTGATGTGCTGGCCAACGAAAGTCGAACCGGTAAAGGTGACAAAGTCGATATCCTTGCTGCTTGTCAGATCGTCCCCGATTTCTGCGCCAAAGCCTGAAACGACATTGTAGGTTCCGGCTGGAAAACCCGCTTCGGCGACTATTTCCGCGAAGATCATACTGAGATGTGGCGCCATTTCCGAAGGCAGATGCACAACCGTGTTTCCGACCGCCAACGCGTTCGCAACCAGTCGTGTTGTCTTGATTAGCGGAACGTTAAACGGCGTGATAACTGCCACCACTCCTAGCGGTTCGCGGATCGACATTGAGAACTTACCTGGTGCGTCCGACGGGATTGTTTCACCCCGCACATTCCGGCATAGGCCAGCCGCGGCGCGGACCATGGTCAATCCTTTGGTGATCTCAAACATCGCTTTAGAAACGGGTGAACCGATTTCATCAACCAAACAGTTCACCAGATCCTGCTGGCGCTCTTCCATGATCTCAGCGACCCGCAACAACCAGCGTTCGCGCTCAGTCGGCGTTGTTTCTTTGTAAGCAGGGAAAGCCGCTTTGGCCGCAGCAATCGCATCCCGCATATCGTTGCCAGTGCCGTGTGCCGAATAGCAATAAAGGCTGTCATCCAATGGATTTAGAACTTCGAAGACCTTGCTGCCTTCCGCGTCGACCCAATTGCCGCCTATAAAGTGCTGGAGTGATTTCATGTCAGATTTTGCGTCCATGGGACACCTCCTGTTCTTTTAGCCGCCGACTATGGTTTCGGGCAGGAATAATGCGATTTGAGGGAAGAGGATCAACAGCCCGATCATGGCTGCCATTGCGAACCAGAAAGGCCAGATACCTCGGAAAATGTCAGCCATCGGAACGTCTTGTGCGATGGATTTCACGATAAATACATTGATTCCGACGGGCGGACTTATCATGCCCATCTCAAGGACGATCACAACGATGATGCCGAACCAGATCAGGTCCCATTCAAGGCCAATCGCAATCGGAATGACGACTGGAATTGTCAGCACCAACATGGCGATGGACTCAAGAAACATGCCAAGGAAAATGTAAACCAGAATGATGATCACTAAGATCCCAAGGTCTCCAATGGGAAGCGATGTCAGGATCACGACCATCTTTGCCGGAAGTTCGGTCATTGACATGAACGGGATGAAGACGAACGCACCGATGATGATTAGAAAAACCGTTGCTGTCGAGGTCATGCTTTCCAAAACAACTGTTCTTACCGCGGTCAGATTCAACGACCGCCGCCAAGCTGCAACAACAAAAGTGAAGAACGCACCGACGGCTGACGCCTCAACTGGCGTGAAAAAGCCGGTGTACATGCCTCCGATTGTCAGCAAAACCACACCAATGATTGGCAACGCCCGCAAAATCGACGCCATCTTTTCCGGTCGCGCAAATCTCTCACCACGGGGTCCGGCACCTGGATTGCGTATAACCACCCAGTAGATGGCCCCAATAAAGAGAAGCGTCAGGATAATACCTGGGAATACACCGGCCATGAAAAGACGGCCAACAGATTGTTCGGTTAGCACGGCGTAGATGATCATGCCGCCGGACGGTGGGATCAAAAAGCCAAGAGTACCACCAGCTGCCACTGATCCAGTCGCCAGGCTATCTGAGTAGTTGTACTTCTTCATTTCTGGAAGCGCCACACGACCCATCGTGATCGCTGAAGCCAAAGAAGAACCCGATAGCGCAGCGAATCCAGCGCAGGCCGCAATCGTTGCGGATGCAAGACCACCTCGTAGATGTCCCATCCAACGGTACGCCGCATTAAACAGATCTTTCGACATACCCGAAACACCGGCAAGGTTACCCATCAGGACGAACATCGGAATGACAAGAAGGTTGTAGTTCGATGCAGCTTCGAAAGTCTCTCCTGCCAAATTCGAATAGGCAATTTTCAAACCGCGCGCCCAAGCTTGATCGCTGGCCATTCCGACCGCAATCAGCTTGTTGGCGTTGGCTATGATGGTTCCGAGGAAACCTACGACAAGCATCGAAATCGCAACTGGCATTCGCACAGCGAGAAGCAAAAAGAGAGCGAGCAGACCAAGAATGCCTAATAGTGTCATACTAATCATACGAGCGGCCCGCTGACTTTAAGTGAAACAACTTTGTAGCCGCGTACGAGCTGCCAGATATCCATCGCAAGGATAAGTGCGTAACACCCGATTGAAACGGCAAGAAGATAGTAGAAGGGCTCGTAAGAAATCAGCAGCTGCTGCGTCGTTTCTCCGAAGCGAACGGCGCTCTGACCCGCGTGGATGAGCTGCTGTGTCATGATCGCCAGCATGATCAAGCCAGCGATTTTTGCGACGATCATCGACCATTTCGCGAACCAAGCCGACATGCGCGTTTCAAGAACCTCGATTTCAATATGGGATCCCGTACGACCGCCTAGAGGGATAGACAAAGCAACGATCACAACCAATGAGAGGATCAATAAGTCCTCTGCTCCAATGATCGGCGAATTAAGCGCCTTGCGCATTACCAGAACGTTTAGGGTTGAATAGCCCGTCATGAAGGCCAATGTGACGCCGCCAAAAATGAACGAGATCCAAGTCAGGACCCGATCAAACTGGCTGATAAATGTTGGAGGTTTCTGCTCACTCATTTTGAAAGGCTTCCCAATTTAGACCTGCGAGAAATCCGGGCACCACTTCAGGACACCCTCTTGGTAGCTTTTCTTAGCTTTGAAAGTGGTCGCCCAACGACGAATATTGGGATACGACCCGAAGTCGAAGCCACACCCATCAATCACGAAGAACAGAGGGATCCACGAGATATCGGCCAAGGTGAACTTGTCACCCATGATCCATTCACGACCTTCAAGGGTAACTTCAAGCTTGGTGAAGCATGCGGCCAGAATTGCTTTCGCTTTGTCGAAGTCGCTCGTCTGAAAGCTCTTGTCGCCTGCGTGCTTGGAGTGGAAGTCCTTGAGTTCCTGGTTCTTCTGAAGAGTGTCGTATTTCTCTTGCTCTTTCTTGGTTTTCTTGATTTTCGGCGCAATCTTTGTTGCGTAAACGTAGGGCTTGCATGCTGGAACATGGATCGCCGCCGCGAGGTGCAGCCATTCCATCATTTCATCATTGTTTTCCGCACGAAGCGAAGGTTCCGGATAGGTTTCATCCAGATAGTCGATGATATCGTTGGACTCGATATGTACGACACCGTTGTCCACCAATGTCGGCACCAAGCCATTAGGATTAATCCCGAAATATTCGTCGGTGATGTTTTCCTTTTTCAATAGATCAAGGGGATGACTTTCCCAATCCAAGCCCTTTTCAATCAACGTTATTCTGACACGCATCGAGCAGTTCGAAATCGCACCGTGATAGAGGTGCAGACCTTCAAACTCTGTTACTGATTTGTTGGTTGGTACGATAACGACCATATCAGGCTCCCATTCCTCGCTTGTCGCGGTTGAAAAACGTTTTGAGATTAGGTCAGCGCGACCTGATGTCGAAATGTTTTTGGTGTGCGCCCCGAAAATTCTCCGAGGCGCAATTCTTGTTACTGGTTCAATGCTTCGTAGATTTCCTGAGCGTTATCGATACCGCGCGCGGCGTAGTCTTCGTAGATTTCTGCCATGCCGTCGCGTGCGGCCTGCTCCATCTTCGCGCGCTCTTCATCTGATGTGACGATCCACTCTACATTAAGCTCGTTGGCGGCAATCTTCTCGTCTTTCCACACAAGCGCTTCCAGGTCCGCTTCGTGGAATGCCTGAACAAGGTGCATCGAGAATTGCTTACCCGAGACCTCATCGATGATCGCGCGGTGCTCATCCGAAAGACCCATGTAGCGTTCTTTGTTCATGACGTAGAACACAGGATTAAAGGTCGCTGGTGTGTTGACGATCGCATAGTCGGCAACTTCATCAAGATTCCAAGGTGGCATGATGTTGTTGATCGAAGAGATTGCACCGTCGATCGTGCCGGTCGACAATGCTGTGTAATGCTCCGTCGGATCAAGCTGCACGGGCACAGCGCCCATGCCTTGCATAACCGGTGTGGTCATCGCTGCCCAAGGAACGATTTTTGCGCCCTTCATGCCTTCAATAGTTGAAACATCTTTGGTCGCAATGATCATGCCACCTGCAGGGTTACCGATACCGAGAACTTTAACGTCACTCCATTCGTCAGCCATATACTCGTCAAAGACTTGCCACATGCGGGCTGTCGAGTCTGGTCCGTCAACCGCAGCACCAGGGAGAATGGCAAGCATGGTCTTAGGGAACAAAGTCGGTGTGACCGATGCGATACCAAACGTAATGTCGGCAACGCCTTCGACAGCCCGTTTATACTGCTGCCCCGGACCTGCGCCTAGTTGACCAGCTGCATAGACTTTTAGGGTCAACTCGCCGTTGGAGCGCTCAGACAGTTCGTTCCCAAACCAGGCAAGAGCCTTGGTGATGGATTCGTGGCTCGGCGGAACGAAGGTTGCAACCGACAGCTCCTCGGCCGCCGCTGATTGACTGGTGATGCTCAAAGCGCCTGCAAGTGCAGCGGCTAGACCAAAACGAGTGATTTTCATGGTAAGTCCTCCTGTTGGGTTTTGATGCCCCGAAAGAACCTTCGAGACGCAGGTCATTTCGACCGGTTTATTTATTCAGATCGTTGTAGATTTCGCGCGCATTCGAGATGCCGCGGCTTTCGTAATCTGCGAAGATCACTTCCAAACCATCTGCGACAGCCGCATCCATCTTGGCGCGCTCTTCATCAGTGACGACGACCCACTCAAAGCCTGCGTCACCACTGGCTAGCCTCTCTTCGATCAAGCCTCTTGAAACGTCGTCTGCATTGTCGAACGATGCGGCAAGCTCAAGCAACATGGGTAAACCAGCAACCTCGTCGATGATCGTGCGGTGCTCATCCGAAAGGCCCATATAACGCTCTTTGTTCATAACCGCGTAGGTCACGGCAAAGGTCGCTGGAACGTTTTCAACAATATGAGTCGACACGTCCCAGAAGTTCCAAGGCATCGTGATATTGTTATAGGACGCAGTCGTTGAATCGATCGTACCGGTCGACAGGCCTGTGTACATCTCAGTCACCGGCATTTGCACTGGAACCGCTCCGAGTGCTTCGACAATCGGAGTTGTCATCGCTGCGAATGGAACCAGTTTAACACCGTCCAAGCCTTTCATCGTCGAAACGTCTTTGGTCGCTGCCAAAAGGTTGCCTACGACAGTACCCACAGCCAAGACCTTTACGTCATTATATTCGTCCGCAAAGTGGTTCCAGTTTTCCCAAATTGCATTGGTAGATTCATTTGCGTTGTTCGCCTTGCCAGGCAAGATCGGCAGCATCGATTTTGGGAACAAGGCAGGAGTGTATGCCGAAACCCCAAAGGTGATATCCGCAACCCCTTCAACAGCGCGTTTGTATTGTTGCACCGGTCCAGCGCCAAGCTGACCAGCGGGATACAGCTTCATCGTCAAGGTTCCGCCCGACCGTTCTTCAATCTCGTTTGCAAACCAAGTGAACATTCAGGTGTTTGTATGGTGCTGCGGCGGCAAGAAAGTCGCGACTGAAAGCTCTTCTGCCGACGCGGTGAGCGCGGCGACTCCTAGTGCGCCCGATAGCGCTGCGGTCAGCGTAATCCGTGAAAAAGTCATGCTTATCTCCTCAAAGGCACATCTTGGAACTCGATGCATTTGGGATCCTGTCTTGATCCAATTGCAGCAGAGTCGGGGGTTTTCGACCCCTTATTGCCCAATAAACTCAATTTTGGGATCCAGTTCAAGCCCGAAATTGATATATTTTAAAGTTTGGCTAAGCTTTTATTGACTTTGGGATCCCAGAAGTCCGATAACCCAACTATGGAATCTATCGATACAGCACTTGCCGCACGCATTAGAAAAGACATCATTTTCGGGAATTTCGGCGAGACACAGCGCCTGTCCGAGGCTCTTTTGTGCGACACATATGAAGTTTCTCGGACTCCGGTGCGTATGGCGCTACGCTTACTGGAACGCGAAGGCTTGATCCGGCGAGCTGGTGGCAGGGGTTACTATGTCAACAACCCGACCGTTCAAGATATCCTTCAGGCAGTGCAGGTGCGCGGCAATCTCGAAGCATTGGCCGCCAGATTAATGGCCCAATCGACCGGGCGGCACAATTTGGTGCATGATTTGGAGAAAGCAATTGATGCAATTGATGCATGGATAAAAGTCGGCAAAGCTGATGACGCATCCTTGCGGCAGCTGCAGCAACACAATGCACTGTTTCACAAGACCATTCTAGAAGGCTGCGGGAACGATTTCATCGGGTTTACGTGCAACCAGATCAGCCATTTACCCATGCTCGAGGTCGGCTCAATGGTATTTGACAAACAGGTACTTGCAACATCCGAAGGGATTGATCGCAGCCTGTTTAGACTCAAGCTCGGAAATTCGCAGCACAAGGTCATCTTCGAGTCCATTCAAAGAGGTGACGCAGTGCGTGCTGAAGGGATGATGCGCGAGCACTCGAACACGATGGTTGAGTACATTGAGATCTTTGAGAAACGAAATGAAGAGCTAACCCTAACCGATCTGATCAGTTTCTCGGGTCTGGACGTAACAAGCCCTAGCCTTACCGCCCAGCTATCTGAACAAAGCACCAGTCGCTCATAAAACCCCATGCCCGTTAGACCGCCTTTTACCGCGTGGATTTGTGAATTGGCACCTTTTCTGGATCCAAATCCTTGGCGTCTGCCTCATCCCAATACCCGATCAAAACACCAAGCTCTTCCTCGATTCCGGACATTCGCAACGCCCTCTCTTCCGTGCAAGCCGTGCGCTGCCGGTACTGCATTGACCAACTTGCCAGCTTGTTGAATAAATCCTGACGGACCGCTTCATGTTCAGGAGCATTCCCGAGATCTGCAAGCTCTTGCGGGTCATTAATCCGATCGAACAACACAGGATCGTAGCCAGGGGCATAGACATATTTCCACTCTTTTGTTGCGATCATGTATGAGTTGCACTCGAGTGGCGCCGTGCCGATTACATTTCGGAACGCTTGAAATGAATAGTCGCTTTCGCTTATGGCAAAATCCCGCCAAGCCACCGCTTCATTACGGAGCTTAGGCAAAAGAGATCGCCCTTCCAGCGTATGCTTTGGGATTTCTCCCCCGTAATAATCCAGGAAAGTCGGAAGTAGATCGACACCCTCAACAAAGTCGTCGTCAACGGTGCCGCGAGCTGCGTTCGCGGCCTCATCGGGATCGAATATGATCAACGGAATTTTGACTGCCGGATCGTGGAAATACTCTTTGTCCACCATCCAGTGGTCTCCAAGGTAGTCCCCGTGGTCCGCTGTGAACACAATCATAGTGTTCTCAAAAAGCCCCCGCTCTTCCATAAATCCGAACAGCAATCCAAGCTGATCGTCAATCTGCGTGATCAGCCCCATGTAGGCAGGGATGATCTTCTTGCGAGCTTCCTCATTACTAAAGGTGCCAGCTCCGACTCTCGTGCGGAAGTTTTTGATTAATCCGTTTGGCGCTTCGAGTTCTGACTCACTGCGAATAGCGGGCACGACATCTTTCTCGGAATACATGTCATGGTAAGGCGCTGGCGCCACATAAGGCCAATGAGGTTTGATATAGGAGAGATGTAGCAGCCACGGTTGCTCCTCACCTACCTCGTCCATAAATTCCATAGCCCTCCGTGTCATGTACGGCGTCTCACTGTCTTCGTCAGAGACACGGGCAGGATGATTAACGCAGTCATTAAAGTAGCCGGACCGCACTCCGTCTTTTGTATCGACAGCATTTGCAACCCAATGCCAAGGGTTGTGCTGTTCGTCATATCCTTTTGAGCGCAAATACTCATTGTAGCGCAGGTTTGGCTTCACCAAGGCGTCTGGATGAATCCCATCATCCCGCTCGTAGGGCTCCCAGCCAGCGTGACCAAGGCCTTGTCCAACAATACTTTGGGGATCAATCCCCAGCCGCTCCATGCCCTCCACATCCGGAACAACATGCGATTTGCCGATCAATGAGGTGCGAACGCCCAACGGGTTAAGGTAGTGTCCAATATGCATTTCGCCGACGCGTAAAGGTGCATGCAAAACAGACGTTCCATTCGAAGACACATAGCGACCAGTATACATTGAATTCCTTGACGGACCGCACGTCGGTGCCTGACAAAATGTGTTAGAGAAAACCACGCCGCGCGCTGCCAGAGCGTCTATATTCGGCGTGTTGATCGTCGGATGACCCGTACAACCAAGGTAGTCATGCCGAAGTTGATCGCACATGATGAACAGCACATTTTTGCGTGTCATGGTCACTCCTAAGTTCAGAATCCCACCTTAAAACCCCAGGGAGCACGCGGGAAGTTTGCGGCACACTTCCATAAATGGGATCCTAATACAAGATTTTATCCCAATAATTGCCATATAATTCCGTTTGATATTGATTTTGGGATCCCATGAACCTATAAGGTTGCTAAACCAGAATGCCGCAGCTGTAGGGGAACGAACATGCATCCAGAACTCAAAGCACATCCCGAGTATTTCCAAAAAGAAATCTACAAGCTTGCGGACAATGTGTACATGGCGTTCGGCTATGCAGCCTCGAACGTTTATATGATCATCGGCGACGACGGGCTAATCATTGTCGACACGTCAGAAACCACCACAGCGGCGGCGAACATTCTGGCTGAGTTTCGCAAGATTACCGACCTGCCGGTGAAGACGATTATCCTCACCCACTCGCACCGCGATCACGTTTCCGGCGCAAGTGTTTTCGCCGAGAGCGGCAATCCCGAAATTCTTGCCAGCATGAAATACTCTGATGACTCTCTTTTTGTAGCCTCAGACCATCCTCAACCTGTGAAGGCGATGCAAGCTCGCACAAAGCGTCAGTTCGGTATTGGTCTGTCCTATCCCGACGAAATCGTTGGAATCGGTGTGGGACCCGGCGATCGACCCTTGAAAGGCATGGGGGCTGGCTCCCTGCCCCCTACCCGCCGTATCGGTGATGAAGGGGAAACCCTCTCGGTTCAGGGCATCAACTTAGAGTTAGTCATGGCACCGGGTGAAACTCCGGATCACATGGTGGTTTGGTATGCCGACAAGAAAGTCCTGATCAGTGGCGACAACTTCTATCGGTCGTTCCCGAACCTCTATGCAATTCGCGGCACTGCCTATCGCGACTTTGATGCATGGGCTGACACGATGGAACAGCTTATGTCTTTTAAGCCAGACGTGCTGGCCCCCGGTCACACGAAGCCGGTTTTCGGTGCTGAAAGCATCAAAAACGTGCTGACTGACTATCGCGACGCAATTCGTCATGTGATCAACGAAACCCGCAATGGAATGGATGCGGGTCTGACAATTGATGAACTGGCGCACAAAGTGAAGCTGCCCGAACACTTGGCTGGAAAACCTCATCTGCGCGAGTACTACGGTCGCGTGGATTTCGCGGTGCGCGCGTATTTCGTTGGCACTTTGGGCTGGTTTGACGGAAACCCAACTACGCTTTCAACCCTTGCGCCTGACGACGAAGCGAAACGCATGATTAAGTTGGGTGGCGGAGCTTCTGCCTTTTTAGTCGAGATAACCAACGCAAAGAAATCGGGAGAATATCAATGGGGGCTTCAGCTTGTTGATCGACTAATAAGCGCAGGCGAAATGGCAAGCGAAGCACGGGTCCTGAAAGCAGAATTGCTGCGTGCCCATGCCATTGATCAAATCAACTGCCCGACCCGACACTACTATATTCAATGCGCAAAAGAGCTTGAGGACAGCGGAAACTAAACGCTCTGCTTCACCGCTAAACGCCCACTTCGCTTGGAGACAACAATTGGCAAATTATGACTACGACCTCTTCGTGATCGGAGGGGGTTCAGGTGGGGTGCGCGCTGCCCGAGTTGCGGCCCAGACGGGCGCAAAAGTGGGTCTTGCAGAAGCAGATCGCTATGGCGGCACCTGCGTCATTCGCGGCTGCGTCCCCAAAAAGCTAATGGTTTTTGCCAGCGAGTTTAGGGATACAGTCGAAGACGCTGCTCAATACGGTTGGAGAGTAACGTCCGATGGTTTCGATTGGCTGGTGTTCAAAACGAAAATGCATGCCGAGCTAGATCGTCTCGAGGGCATTTATCGGAATATTCTGTCCAACAACGATGTCGAGACGTTCAACAGCTTTGCTGAGCTAACTGGCCCAAATGATGTTCTGTTGGCTGATGGCAGAACCCTTTCAGCCAAGACTATCCTGATAGCCACTGGCGGGCGCCCTGCTACACCGGATATCCTTGGCGGTGGCCTTGCCATCTCCTCGAACGAGATATTCCACCTTGAAGAAATGCCAAAGTCCATTCTGGTCGTCGGGGGCGGCTACATCGCTTCGGAATTTGCTGGTGTTTTCAATGGCCTCGGTACGAAGGTCACGCAATACTACAGGGGTGCCCAAATCCTGCGTGGTTTCGATGATGAGTCCCGCGGATTGGTCGCAGATGAAATGACCCGGCGCGGCGTGGACCTGCATTTAGGAACCAATGTTCTAGAAATGAGCGAGTATGCCCAAGGTATTCGTGTAATGGCTACAAACGGTCAGGAACGAACCTTTGACAAGGTCCTTTTCGCGACGGGCAGGATCCCAAACTCCGGCAACCTTGGCTTAGAACTTGTAGGCATTGAAACCGGGCGCTCAGGCGAGATCATCGTCGACCAATATTCGCGCACCTCGCTCCCGTCGGTTTATGCAATCGGGGATGTCACCGATCGGGTGAATCTCACACCCGTCGCAATCCGCGAGGCAATGGCCTTTGTGGAAACTGTTTTCAACAACAATCCAATCAGCCCCGACCATGAGCTTATACCCACCGCAATTTTCACTCAGCCGGAAATGGGCACCATTGGCCTGTCCGAGGAGCACGCAAGAGAGCAAGAACCTATCGAGGTTTACGCTTCCTCGTTTAAACCAATGCAAACAGCATTTGCGGCCCGCGCGGATCGCGTCCTGATGAAACTGGTTGTCAGCCAGAAAACACGCAGGGTGCTAGGGTGCCATATCGTCTCGCCAGCGGCAGGGGAAATGATTCAGATGGTCGGAATCGCCATCAAAATGGGTGCGACAAAGGAAGATTTCGACCGCGTCGTCGCAGTTCATCCCACGATGGCTGAAGAACTTGTGACAATGAAAACCCCTGTCCGCGCTGGCTAGGCGGATGTCTAAATCAGTACCGATTGAGATCTTCCGAGATCGAAATTGGCCCGTCAAATTGTGTGGCGACTTTTGCCACGTAATCTGGCGCGGTTTCCGGGGGTATTGAATCCAGAGGGACATGGACGCAAACAACCCGTCCAACCTTTGCCTTCCGCGCAAGTTCACCCAGATGCTCCGGCACCAAATGATGCGCCTTCATGTGCTTGGCCATAGATTCAATTTGATCTGCGGTCATATGAGGGTTCTTCTTTCGAACCCTTCCCATAACTTTCTCTACGTCCATGACCTCGCCAAACAGAATGTCTGCGCCTGAGGCCAATTCGACAATGGCGCTACAAGGACCTGTGTCGCCCGTGAAGACAAACGAACGATCTGGCGCATCGAACCTAAGAGACAGAGAAACCGCGCCTACCGTTCCGAATTCGTTTTCAGGGCGATAGTGCGTATTTTCACAGCAGCTTATTTCGACATCTTCTACCTGGAAGCTCTCGCCCGGCTCGATCTCGTGAACGCTCACAAAATCTCGCGGATGCGGCAGACCTTTTCCCGAAATTCCAAAACCTATTTCGCAGGAAATATCGCAGGCCAAAAAAAGCCCCTCTACGATCCGCTTGGTCCCCTTTGGCCCATAGATACGCAACGTCCGCGACCGTTGCAGCATCATGTTCTTCCCGAGACAGGCAAACAACCCGCCGATGTGATCGAAATGATGATGGGATAGAACGATATCGTGGACATTGCGGAAATCTATCTCAGCACGCATCAGCTGACCCATCGCTCCGTCGCCGCAATCCACGAGAATGCTTAGATCACCGCGCACTACAGCATGGGCTGGCTGTGCACGTCTTAAATTAGGAACAGGTCCGCCGGCAGTGCCAAGAGTAATGAATTCAGTTTTGGGCATGGTCGCTCCAATCCTGCACCCTAAGCTTCTGCCGTTGGGAAGGGCACGCGATCAACGGATGCGATCTCTTGTTCAGCCAGAACCTCGACCATCTTGGCCTTAACGCCCTGATGATCTTCACTATCCCAGAGGTTTTTCATTTCGCTAGGATCGTTTTCCAAGTCAAAAAGTTCGTTCTGACATTTCCCCCGATACATGGTCAAGCGATACCGATCATGGACAACAGTATGGGCTCTCAGCTCTATGCCAAACGCCTCTTGCGGCCTCTGGGTGTCATACTGGATAAATGCAGTCTCTCGCGTCTTCCCTCCGGCGACACGCATAACTTGCCCCTGCATTCCTCCAGAGGGCTCAATCTTGGCATGCTCCAGGATCGTCGCGCCGATGTCGTGGGTTTGTGCCAGATCGTGCGCCCTCGCAGCCTTGGCCCCTTTCGGATCCGCCCAGATGAAGGGCACGTGGGTTAGGTTGTCGTATTGCTCAGATCCTTTGAATAGCAACCTATGGTCCCCAAGATGATCGCCGTGATCCGAAGTGTAGATTTGGACCGTGTTGCTAGAAAGTCCTGCCTTGTCTGCCGCTGTACGAATATCGCCGACGGCGTCATCAACCATAGCGATCATCCCGCAAGTCAAGGCACGTGCTTCTAAGGCCTGCTGCTTTGTGACCGCAAGTGTGTATCCCGTTTTTTTCCCGAGGTTCGCGTCCCTTGCCTTAGCGCGCTCGGCGCTCAGGACATGCTCCGGCACCTCCCAATCTTCGTCGTCGTACCCATCGGGAATGACCATTTCTTCGGGTTTGTACATGTCCCAGTATTTACCAGGCGGATTGAATGGATGATGAGGGTCCGGGAAAGACACCATCAAGAAAAACGGTTTTGGGTTGTCCTTTCGAGCCTCAAGATACTCGACGGCTTGTTTTGCAATATAACTAGTAGAATAGTACTCCTCGGGAACCTTGGTCCTAAACGCCTGCGGGCAGGTGTAATCGTGAGGAAACTGATTTTCCGGACCGCGGAGATCCATCACCTCAGGAGCTTTACTCTCAAGCCATTCATGATAGTTCCCTCCGGGCTTTGTGCCATGACGGGCAACAGAGTCGTAGTGCTCAAATCCATAGAAAGGGGTTGGGACTTCTGCCCCAAATTCATCGAAATAGTCCTGACGTTCGTACTGGTAGCTGTCGCCATCCAGATCCGACCGAATAGCCACAGCTAGTTCTTCTGGCGGTTCGGAATAGCCTTCACGATACGTCGGCTTTTGGTATTGGGTCGGGAACTTAGAGACATTTTGTAAGTGACTTTTCCCAATCAGCGCTGTGTCGTAGCCAGCAGCCGCCATAAGCTCGACAAAAGTCACGTTGCGATAGTCCAATGGGATCCCAAGTGAACGCACTCCATGGCTGGATGGCAAGCGACTAGTCATCAAGCTGGCCCTGTTCGGCATACAAACAGGCGAGGCCACATAGAAGCGGTCGTAGGAAACACCCTCGGCTGCGATAGCGTCAATGTTAGGCGTCTTCAGAACAGGGTGCCCATTGCAACCAAGATGGTCGTAGCGTTGCTGATCCGTGATGAACAGTATGTAGCTCGACCGCTTCGCCATGCCTGTGTCCCTCTCAACTGAATAGGAAAAGCGCTCACGCGATTAAGCGGGTGCCTCTTCTTTGCTACGGAAAGAATGAACGGCAATCACCACTATGCCTGCCAAAATCGCCGGTCCATAGACTTCCATCGGCTTGGCTAGGATCAACACAGCAACGCCCAAACGTATAGCTATCTCAACAACACCCAAGGCCTTGCGGTCAAACGCTGACAATGCACTGGATACCAAGAACAACGCCAGTCCCAACCGGGCGATCAGGAAAGCAAGCCAGCCCCAATCAGGTGTGCCATTATAGCCAGGCAAGAACTGTCCGTTTGTCGGGTCGATGACAGCTTTATCTATCAATAACAATTCCGGATAGGTCGCGAAGACGAAGGGGATGGTGAACATCACAATGCCTGACTTCACCGCTGAAAACCCTGTCTTCATCGGGTCGGCCTTTGTGATCGAAGACGCCGCAAACGCCGCCATAGCCACCGGAGGTGTGATCGCCGAAGCTACCGCGAAGTAGAAGATAAACATGTGTGCGGTAAATGTCGCTAGCCCAAGACCTACTAGCATTGGACCCATCAACAAAGCAACGTTGATATAGGCCGGAACGGCGGGCATCCCCATGCCCAAGAGGACCGCAAGAAGCATCGTCAGGAACAGTGCAAACAACTGGAATCCCGTCGAAGAAGCTGAAACTTCAAACGATTTCAGGAAAGCCAGAACATCCACGGCCACAAACTTCGCTAGTCCAGTGAAGTTAAGGCAAACGTCGATCACGGTCACCGCCATGAACATCAAGTATAGGGTCGAAATGGTCACGCCAGCTTGAGACAGGCCATCAAAAACTTTAACCGGACGGGCGCGAAATTCTTTGTCCAGGAACATCAGCATCAGAAGGAAGAACACCGAATACCAACCCGCCGCGCTGGCGTCACCCGCTGCGTTCTGCAGCAGCTGGATGACCCAAGGGAGCGAAATTATACGGCAAACCTCTCCGTCCATCTCCACAACCGCGCCCAGCGCAATCGAAATCCAGCTACAGCCAACTGCATCCTTGGGGGTGAGCAACAAAACAAGTACCAAAAGCACAGGACCGACAATCTGAAGCAGATTGAGGCGATCTTCTCCCGTCAGGCGCATGTCATCTGTAAGCTCACCGACGGCCTCAATGTTTTGCTTTCTTGCTTGGAAAACAACGGACAAGAAAAGGCAGAAGAAATAGAACAGCGCGGGGATCAGAGCGGCGATGATTATCTCGCGATATGGAACACCAGTCAACGCGGCCAGAATGAACGCGGCTACCCCCATGATTGGAGGCATGATAGATCCACCGGATGAGGCAGCGGCCTCAACCCCGCCTGCAAAAACCTTTGAGAACCCGCGCTTTAGCATCATCGGGATCGTTAAAACCCCTGTGGAAAGTACATTCACCACTGGCCCGCCTGTGATCGTTCCGAACATCGCTGAAGAAACGACGGCTGCATGGGCTGGTCCGCCCCGCAGATTTCGCGTGGCGTTAAAGGCCAATTTGATCAGCGCCTGACCGCCTGCACATTTGCCAAACAGTGCACCGAGAACCACGTAGGGGAACACAAGAATTAGAAGCACGTTGATAAAGCGACCCAGCATGCCCGCCGAATGGTTGATCAAAGCGTCGTGAAAAAACCCTCGGCTCGCCGTTAGGCTTCTTGGCTCTTGGCTGCTCAAGATAGTGACAAGGTATTTATTCTGATCGGTCGCCCCGAAGAAATACCAATTCATCACAGTCGCAAATGTGTAAGTCGCAATGATGATTGAGACCACAACGAGCGGCAGTCCCCAGACCTTCACATTGTACCCAAGAAAGACAACTACTGCTGCGAACATAATACCAATGATCGCGCTGCCTGTTGTGTTCAGACAGTTCGGATCGTCTGCGGTGTCCGGAACCGGCAACCCATAGAGTGCGGCAAAATCAATTTCCGCCTGCAGTGCTATGCCCCTTAAACGCTCGCGATCGCCAGTGAAGGTATCAAGCAAGCAAACTGACTCAATTTCGATCAGGTAGGTCAAAGAAATCGCGCCTGCGGCTGCGACCAGAGCGACATCAAAAGCAAGTCCCAACCATCGAACGCCTGCATTCTTGTCAATCCAGCTTCGCCACATCGAATGTTTCAGCGCAACGATCAGCATCATCCAAAAGAACGCCAGCGGAAATAGCCATTCGCTGGAAAACCGACGGATCCTAAACATGTCGTTCCCTGTCAAAGTTTTCCAAAGATCGTCCCAACCTGGAATTGCAGGCGTTACATTTATTAGCCCTACAAGGACCAACAACAGCGCTAGGACGTAAACAAGTTTATCCACAACTGATCTGGATACGTCATCTATTGCGGATTGGCTTTGGTTTTGCTCAGACATCTGGGACCTGTCAGTTGAAACCGTCGATGGCGGTTACGTATGATGGAAGGGCGATCAATTAATCGCCCTTCTTTTTTGCTTAAGTTAGGCCTTAAGGCTTAGCACATTCAGGAATTGTATGACCTGCTTCTTCCCACGCACGGATAGCGCCGGGGTGGTATTTAACAGGGTTAACACCGCACATACCGGTAGCCTCTACCGAAGTTAGACCATGTTTCATCGAGGCCATAAACGGAGCCATCGTCTTAATCCGATCTAAGTTCTCGATGTGTGCTTTGGTCAGCTGATATGCAACTTCCTCGTCAACATTCTTGTTGACCAAATCGCCACCGGGGATCGCGAGACCTCGGAACATGTCATCTTCCGAAATCACAATCCATTCATCGCCCATTGCCGCCTGAATATCTGCCAAAGGCACTAAATAAGGCGAAGAGCCTGGCTTGTTCAGGAACTTCTGAACGTTTTCAGCTTCAAATGCTTCCCGCGGCATCGAAACCATCGTCATCGCGCCTGCTGCCGCAGCTTGAGTGACACGTGGTCCAGGGAACATCACTGGAACGACAGCCGCATCGACTGTACCGTCAATAATGGCTTGCGCCATCTGACCCCAGCTCACAGTGACGGACTCATAGTCTTCATCCGACTTCATTCCGGTATAAAGTTGAATAAGGCTACGCGAATTTAGCGCGGCCGTGCCCTGCGGCGGACCATTCAGAACTTTCATGCCTTTGATGTCATTCCATGAATCGACACCCTTATTGTTGTAAGAATAAAGCGCGAAAATTGAGAACGTGTACGGGTACAGGATCTGAATGTTTGATCCGAGTTCAGCCGCTTCTTCCTTGTCGAGATTTGAGAACGGGCCAGCCGCTCGTCCAAGCAGGAACGGCAAAATGAACGGACCGCTGGCAAGATCAATTTTGCCTTCAGCCAGATCCATAGTGAACTTCGTGCCCGTCTGACCATCTTTGAGCTGAATATTAGCGATTCCGCGCTCGGCTGCAAATTCGACGAGCGAGGTTGCAGTTAAAGCGCCGGCCGTACCTGCGCCAGCAGCATTTGACGTCAGGTTCACCTCAGCGAAACCAGCCGTTGCAACCGTCGCTGCAACCGCTGCTACCGCCGCAGTTTTCATAAGATTGAGCATTGTTTCCTCCCTAGCCCAAGAATTAATCTTGCCGAACCGCAATGAAACGTAAGAAAGCCATGGCTTATCCCCAAGCTTACCATCTCCGCCTGCGCCCCCAACAAATTTCGCGTTGGGTGCGATTCTCGATTAACGTTGCGTTATCTTGGGATCCCATGTCAACTTATTTATGAAATTTAGAGCCTTTAATGGCCCATTATTCAATTTTTGGGATCCCGTTATTATGCGGATTTGTGATCTCGCCGACATAATTAGCCCCACCAACGAGTCGAAGGAAAAGACCTGCACCATAGGTGAAAACACGGAAGTTTAGACAACCAATGGATACCGTAGCTGCAATCATACTGGTTCCTCAAGTGTGGAAATTCATACCGTCTGCCTCAAGAACAGAACAAACCAATCAGCTACCCTGAAGACACTGGGGCGTAATTGTAGGCTAGCGACCATCCTATTATTACGTGCCGTCCTAGGTTTTTCTTTGGTTAATCTACGATTCCATCTACAATCAATTCAAAGTGCAAAGCCACTTTGGCTATAAAAAACTAAACAGGGAGACCTAGAAATGTCGCAATTAGAGTTCTACACGGTCCTATCCGCAGTTTGGGTTGCGGTTGCGTGGATGCCTTATATTATCGATCGGATTATGGTTCGCGGACTTATGGCCGCCCTTGCAAATCCAAGTGCAGACCTTGCCCCACAATCGGCCTGGGCACAGCGAGCAAAGGCGGCGCACAACGTGGCGATCCAAGCAATGGTGGCATTTGCGCCGCTGGCAGTCATAGCGATGATCCGTATACCAGATGACAGCTATCCTGGGATACTGGCGATGACGTTTTTCTTTGGCATCTTTGCTCACTATATCATCTATTCGCTTGGAATTATTGTGCTGCGCACTCTTAGTTTTGCCCTTGCGGCGCTTTCAACTCTTGCGTTGGGCCTACGAATACTTGGCTGGATTTAGAGAGGGGTCGCGTCGGATAACGACTGGTCTTAGACGGAACCACATAGGGGCTGCTGGCATACGCTGGTGGCCTTTTTTCAATTCTCTATATTCCCATGATGCCCAGCGCTTTGAATAATAATGGATGTGTCACATTTGAGTACAACCCAGTCTCACTAGGTCTAGCTCTAGTGCACCACGCACTCTGAACGCCTCAACAGTGCAAAACCCTAACCATTTGTCTCAATAGATTGCTTCAGTCATGAGACTATAGTAGTCTCAATAGGTATATAGAATCATGTGAGTCCATAGGGGGAACAAGATGCTTATTGGATATGCCAGAACGAGTACCACAGACCAACAGGCTGGGTTTGATGCCCAACTAGTAGAACTAAATGCTTATGGCTGTGAGCGTGTGTTTAAAGAGCAGGTCAGTGCTGTAGCCACCCGTGAAGAGCTAGATAGAGCTATTGATATGCTGCGGGAGGGTGACAAGCTGGTCGTGACCAAACTGGATCGTCTTGCCCGAAACGTGATGCACATGGGTGATCTACTTCAACAGGTTGAATCTAAGGGTGCTGGTCTTGTTATCCTTTCATTGGGGTCAGAGACTGTTGATACGTCTACAGCCACAGGCAAGCTCATCCTCAACATGATGGTATCTGTCGCCCAGTTTGAACGTGAGATGATGAAGGAACGACAAGTCGAGGGCATCAAGAGAGCCAAGGCAGAAGGTAAGTACAAAGGTCGTGCTCCCACAGCCATGAAGCAAGCTGACAAAGTTAAGGCTTTAGTTGATGCTGGTGTTACCCGTGTTCAGGTTATGAGCCAGTTAGGTATATCCAAGGCGTCGTACTATCGGTGCTTAAAGGCATGAGGGAGTGCAACCCAAGTGAGACCTTTAGATCCTATTCACCACCGCAGTCCTCGTAGTTACTCGCCATACACTGTCTTGCCATACTCTGGGCCTTGGAAATATCAGCAGAGGACATCTTCTCAGCTAATCTGTCTCTGTTTGAACCACCGAGTTCATTCCCATTGGCTGAACCAACATTGTACCACATGTGTGCGATTACATAGTCCTGAGGAACACCTTTGCCATTATCGTACATTATGCCCAGATTAGTTTGAGCCCTGTCATCACCTTGTTCAGCAGCTAGACGATACCACTTAACTGCTTCCTGAGAGTCCTGTGGGACACCTTCGCCATTATTGTACATCCAACCCAGATTGTGTTGAGCTAGGGCTTCACCTTGTTCAGCGGCTAGACGAAACCACTTAACTGCTTCCTGATTGTCCTTAGGAACACCATAGCCATTATAGTACATCAAACCCAGATTGAATTGAGCGCTTGCATCACCTTGTTCAGCAGCTAGACGATACCATTTAACGGATTCCTGATAGTCCTCTGGAACACCATAGCCATTGTCGTACATCACACCCAGATTGTGTTGAGCTCGGGCATCACCTTGTTCAGCAGCTAGACGATACCACTTAACGGCTTCTTGATAGTCCTCTGGAACACCTTCGCCGTTAGCGTACATCACACCCAGATTGTATTGAGCTTGGGCATAACCTTGTTCTGCAGCTAGACGATACCACTTAGCGGCTTCCTGATAGTCCTGTTGAACACCTTCGCCATGATAGGACATCAAACCCAGATTGAATTGAGCGAAGGCATAACCTTGTTCAGCAAACGGCCTCCATTCCTTAAGGGCAGTTGCGTAATTACCATTATTATAGGCCTCCAAACCCTTGTTGTAGTCTTGGGATACAGCAATAGTACCCGTGGAGAACACGAGTGCCAGAGAAAGAAGAAGTGAACGAAGTAATGTCATTGTAGGCAGCCTGAAGTGATTTATCTACAAGTAGTCTAACAGAGATGAGGGTATTAGAAAGGTAGGAAAACCCTACTCAATCTGACCTCTACTCACACAACTTCCACTGATTTGGGGTAACCTTAAAGATGTTACCTCAGCGCACTCACCCAAGATGCATGGGTCCCTAGGAATCATAGCCAAACGATTCCGATTGGGCTGGTTTTGAGCTACGTACCCGAGACAAAGATTTAGTTTTGAGGTGGCACCTGATTTCCAATTGGCCAACTTCATTGGTGCTGCTTAACTGCGAAAGGACTCCGCCTGATTAAAGTGTTAGGGTTTGACTATGAATCGAAGAGGTTGAGTATTGCCGAAAGAGATAAAAGCCCATCCATCAGTGAATGTTTATGGTGAGCCACTGAAGGACTGTTCCCACAAACCCGTTACAGGATTCTTCAGGAATGGCCGTTGTGACACCTGTGATCAGGATGCTGGAAGCCATACCGTCTGCGCAGAAATGACGGCTGAGTTCCTAGCACTCTCAAAATACCTAGGAAATGACCTATCAACGCCAAGACCTGAGTTCGGGTTTTCTGGATTGCAGGCGGGTGACCGTTGGTGCCTTTGTGCCTCTCGTTTCCTTCAAGCACACCATGAGGGTGCTGCGCCAAAGGTCTTCCTAGAAGCCACTCACAGTCGAGCCCTGGATGTTGTTTCAATGGAAATCTTAAAACGCTATTCGGTAACCGACGGCGATAAACCACACGGTTCCTAAACAATCTATTAGCTTCGCAGATTAGTTAAAAACTCAGCATCAGTTGCCTAATTCAGCCAGCGCATCTGCTTTGATCACTCCCACGAAAGATGCGCAATCGCCTCAGATAGGACCTCCAATGAGACACCACCTGAGTACAGTCCATAGGACATCGTCTTTAGATCATGACCAAGGATACGTGCAGCGATATTCTCGGATACATTGGCAGTCTCCAATTGGGTTGCTACGCCCTTTCTAAAGCTGTGGAACACGTAATCACGACCATATCCACAATTGGCTTTGAGCCGACCAAAGCGTTTACCAATGGCATTGGACCTGACCCCATATTTGTTAAAGGTTAGTCCTGACAGAAGGTAGCCATCTGTGCTTGTGTCCCTGAGGCGTGAGACCAATTGCCGTAAATCACTATGGATAGGAATGATGCGCCAACCTGCCTCTGTCTTAGCATCCTCGATCTCAATTGTATCGTCGGTTACGAACGTTAGCTTGAGGCTGCATAACTCTTCAATTCGGCACCCAGTGTAAGCACCAAGCGTTATCAGGTCGGAAAGCACAGGGTCACTTTCAGTTACAGCATTCTTCAGGGTCCTATAATCTGTTGGTGAGAATCCTTTGCGCTTGTTCCTAACATCTGACTTGCTCTTCTTGTTCGCCGTTGGGACGACCCCTGAGAACGGTGGCAGCAATTCTAGCTCTTTGTGGCGCTCGAGATATGCCCAGTAGCCCCTACAAGCTGAGATGATCCTGCGACATGTAGCAGTGGATAGCCCTTGTTGACCAATTAGGTCCTCTTCCACCCACCGTATTAAGGACTTTTTAGTAACATCTTGGGCGAATCTGAACTTCGCAGAGAACCTTCTAATGTCAGCCCGAGCCATATCCCGTGATTTTTGCTCTGTAGTCCGTGTGGCGATGTAGATCTGAATGTGCTCGCTCAATAAGTGCTTCTTACCGAAGGCAATCTGGTGGACTTGCTCAGCGTCAGGGTCATCGCGGTCTAGTACATCAAGGGAGACACCTTCGATCTCCTGTTCAGTCAACCCTTCCATACGACTTTCATCTATCAGTCGACGCCACTTAAAGACCTTGGATTCAATGTGAGTTGCACCACTTCGAGCTAGCTCAATCTGACGCTTCCATTCGGCAACAACCTTCAAGACACGCTGTTCTGCTAGAGATTGGCTATCCGTATTCAATGACTGAACGAAGCGAGGTTTACTAAAGACTTTACGGAGTGGTTTGGGGATTTCTAGAATGGCGTACCAGAGACGGCGTCTCTTTTGTAAGTATCTGGGCATAAGCGATCTTTCTAAGAGGCATACTAATTGAATACCACACACGTTTACCACACACGTTATATTGTTGAGGATCAATAAAATAGTAATATATGAGGAAAATGTCTCGAGGGTTCGAATCCCACCTCCTCCGCCACTGTTCGCATTGGCACCGCATTATAAGCCGCGAGCAGACTTGGCTAACCACTTGACAGCAAAGCCGCCAATTGCCGAAAAGGTTCTAGGGCAACCAGAGCGTCGGAATAAACTTTATGTCAGATCAACCGGATCTAACGATCATCATTCCTGCCAATAACGAAGGCGCAATGATCGGCCAATGTCTTGAATCCGTTCTCGCCTCGAATGGTCCGGCACATGTGGAAATCATCGTCGCCGCAAACGGATGTTCGGATGATACCGAAACGCGCAGTCAAGCGTTTGAGGAAAAAGCCATTGCCAAAGGATGGTCGCTCACTGTTCTGTCCCTTGTAGAGGGAGGCAAATTGAACGCCCTTAACGCAGCCGATGCCATAAGCCGCGGAAAAGCCCGCGTTTATCTTGATGCGGATGTCACAATTCATACCAGTCTTTTGGCTCAACTGGCTGATGCGCTCATTTGCGAAGCGCCGCGTTATGCAAGCGGCACTATCCGCTTTACCGCGACTGACAGCCTAGCCACCACTCTTTATGCACGTACGTATGCGCGCGTTCCCTATATCGCCAATGGTCTGCCGGGTGCAGGTCTGTTTGCTGTGAACGCTGCGGGACGCAGTAAGTGGGGGGAGTTCCCCGACATTATTTCGGACGACACTTATGTTCGCCTGCTTTTTAAGCCCGAAGAACGTGTCCGCGTGCCAGCGACATATGAATGGCCGTTGGTCGATGGGTTCTCAAATTTGGTGCGCGTGCGCCGTCGTCAAAACGCTGGCGTCCATGAGATAGAAGGTCTTTATCCTGAAATCTTGGATAATGATGACAAACTGCCGGTAAGTATTGGCGCAAAACTAAAACTCGCGCTACGCGATCCAATCAGTTTTGCAGTTTACACGAGTGTGCAAATGATTGTGAAATTCTTCCCGGCCAAAAGCGCGGAGTGGAATCGCGGGCGCTGACAATAAACCAATCAACGCCCAACAACTTAGGCAGTCGCCACTTTCACGATCGCACCGAGGTCTGAGGATATCTTGCCGATGTCGCCCATTGCATCAACCCGCTGCAGGGCTCCGAAACCATCATAATATGTTATCAATGGTGCCGTCTGTGCGTGGTATGCTTCTAGGCGTTGCGCGACTGTTTCAGGGTTGTCGTCGGCTCGGCGCTTCATTTCTGTGCCGCCGCAATTGTCGCATACACCCTCAGCCTTTGGTTGCTTAAAGCTATCGTGATAGCCCTCTCCACAAGCGCCACATGTGTAGCGGCCAGATATACGTGTCACCATTTCAGCGTCGTCGACTTCAAGGCTGATCGCTGCGTTGATCTTTTGACCCTTCTCGGCCAGTAGATCATCCAAAGCCTCGGCTTGAACGGTCGTCCGTGGGAAGCCATCCAAGATCACACCCTTTGCGCAATCAGCATCTGCCAGGCGGTCTCCCAATATCGCGATCACAATATCATCACTGACCAGACCACCCGCCTCCATCACCGCTTTCGCAGCTTTACCGGCGTCTGAGCCAGCCGCGACGGCCGCGCGTAACAAGTCGCCGGTGCTAAGTTGCACAAGGCCAAATTTGTCCTGCAAAATTCGCGCCTGCGTTCCTTTGCCTGCGCCCGGAGGCCCCAAGAGGATAAGAATTGGTGCTGCGGTTGGGGAAGATGCTCCGTCCATGAATACTCGCCTTATCTCGTTCTAAATGGGCAAGAGAGAAACACTCGCCCGTATCTGATTTGACCGAAACATACTCAGAATTTTGCATCCAGTATGTGTTTCAGCAGAGCTTTTGGGGGATTTTGTTAACTGACTTACAAATCCCACGATGGGTTTTGTAAACAAATTTACAATTCAAATAATTGATTTACATCAATAACTTAAGGACCAAGGTGGAGAGGAAAGTCCTGTCGATTGCAAGATGCAGTCAATTTTCACCGCTCTGTGGCCCTGCGACAGATTGCTTCATCGAGATAATCGAGGCCAAAACCAACCGAATCTTTGTTTAAATTGCAAGCTTAAGCGAACTACTCACAACTAGCTTACTTGCCTGATTTGTTGCCGTATTTCTGCCAAAGCCAAACCAATAACAAAGCGCCCAAAATTGCGCCAATCAGTCCAGACATGGCACCCATGGCTGAAAGCAAGAACCGCAATACCAAGCCGCCAATCAGCGCGCCGGCAATACCAACTGCAAGGGTCGCAACGATGTTAGCTTCCCATTTCATCAATCGTGTCGCCAAAAAACCAGCAGCTGCGCCTACAATTACCAACCAAACTACGCCCATGAATTCTCTCCTATTTTCGCCAATGTGTGGGAACAATAATCAAAGCACCAATCGAGGATATGATCGCATTTACGCCTGGGCTGCCAAACCCAAAGCGAAACATCGACGCCATGAAGAAAAACAGAAACGCGCCCCCTAGGCAGATGATGATCGAAGGCAAATACCCGTTGCGGGTAAATCCTGATCTCTCAGCGGCGTATCCAACGATGGCAGCGATTGCCAATGTTCCAAACATTGAAAAGAACATGTTTAGTTCAGCCTTTCTCCCTTGCGGATCGCCATACCCCTAAGGAAGACTTCCCGAGTTTGCGCCCCTTTGCCTGCACGCTGCAAGCTTGTGATTTCGATTGCGCCATCTCCGCAGGCAACCGTCAACTTATCGTCTAAAACCTCGCCTGCTTTGCCCTGACCGTCGGCCAAACGAGAGCGGTGCAGTTTCAACCGATCTTCACCATATAGGCACCAAGCCCCCGGAAAAGGAGAGAGGCCGCGAATTTTTCTGTCAACTTCGGTCGCATCCGCTGTCCAATCGATCCGCGCTTCAGCTTTGTCGATCTTGTGCGCGTAGGTCACGCCCTCGTCTGGTTGAACCTCAGCAGTCAACTCACCAAGCGTTTCCAATGCTTCCACAACAAGCCTCGCACCCATAGGTGAAAGTCGATCATGCAACTGCAACGTCGTTTCCTCGGTCCCGATTTCTGTCGCCTCTCGGAGCAACACTGGACCGGTGTCTAAGCCGGCCTCCATTTGCATTATGCAAACTCCCGAATTCGCATCTCCGGCCATAATTGCGCGATGGATGGGGGCGGCCCCTCTCCAACGAGGCAACAACGATGCGTGGATATTCAAGCACCCATGTTTGGGCGCATCGAGAATGGCCTGCGGTAAGATCAAGCCATAGGCGACCACCACCGCAGCATCAGCGTTCAAGGCGTCAAACAATGACACGTCTTCGTCTGAACGAAGTGACACAGGATGACGGACCTCTAGTCCAAGCTCAATTGCACGGGCGTGAACAGGTGTTGGGCGGTCCTTTTTTCCACGCCCAGCAGGACGCGGAGGTTGGCAGTAAACGGCAGCGATCTCATGCCCGGCATCAACCAATGCCTCAAGCACTGGCACCGAAAAGTCCGGCGTGCCCATGAAAATCAGTCTCACCGTTTTTTTCCTGCCTTTTTGATCAACATTTCGCGCTTAGTACGGCTGAGGTTATCGAAATACATCTTGCCATTCAGGTGGTCGATCTGATGCTGAACGGACGTCGCCGATAGGCCAACAAAATCTCGACGGTCGATGATCCCTGCCTCGCTTAGATAGCGAACGGTAACGGCACGTGGCCGCTTAATTTTGGCAGACGCGCCGGGCAGGTTAGGGCTTGCCTCTTCGTGTTCACGATACTCAATCGAGGAATGCAGAATTTCGGGATTGGCCATCTTGATAACTTTGCCGCGCGTGTCCGAAGCATCAACAACCGCCAAACGCAGCATCACCCCGATCTGAGGCCCTGCCAACCCTACACCGGGCATTGCATCCATGGTCTCAACCATATCGGCAAGGATTTCTCGGATTTCGTCGGTGATTTCAGAGACAGGCGCGGCTGCAGTTTTCAGCCTTCGATCTGGCCACATCACAAATGGTCGAACTGCCATGCTTTTCCCTTTTAGATTGGCTTCACGCGCCTTCGCGCGCCAACTCTCGTTTTAGCTTTTGCATTTTGCGCGTAATCATCTGGCGCTTAAGAGGCTTGAGATAATCAATGAACAGTTTGCCATTCAAATGATCAATCTCGTGTTGAATGCACGTAGCCCAAAGCCCATCGAATTCTTGTTCTTGCGGGTTACCGTCGGTGTCGATCCAGCCGACCTTAACTTCTGCTGGACGCGTCACCTCAGCAAATTGATCTGGAATGGACAGGCATCCCTCATCGTGAATATTTTCATCATCCGACGACAGGATTACCTCGGGGTTAAACATCACCAAGGGCGCACGCTCTTTTTCTGGATCAGTGCAATCCAGCACGACCAGACGCTCAAGCACCCCTATCTGAGGGGCCGCAAGCCCGATACCGGGCGCGTCATACATCGTTTCCAGCATATCATCTGCTAACACGCGCAACTCGTCGCTAACATCGACAATAGCAGTGGCCACCTTTTTCAGGCGCGGATCGGGATGGATTAAAATCGCTCTTTTCATGCCCCTGATGTATGCAAACACTCGCAAAACCGCAACGCCTCTTGAACCTCCCCGTGAAATCAGTAGCGTCCGATTTCGAAAACCACGGAGACTCCCATGAATTTTGACACACCAATCGAGCGACGAGGCACAAACTCGAACAAATGGGACGACATGACGCCCCTTTACGGAGTCTCTGCCGACGATGGATTGGCGATGTGGGTGGCAGATACAGACCTTCCATCGCCCGAATGTATTCAAGATGCCGTGCGCAAAATGTTGGATCACGGCGTTTACGGCTATACGGATATCAAAGCCGATAGAGATTACCGTGACGCGATCTGTTGGTGGATGGAAAACCGTCATGGCTGGTCCGTTGATCCCAACGCGATTTTTACCGCCACGGGATTGGGCAATGGCGTCGGCATGGTGCTGGATGCCTTTACCAAACCGGGCGACGGCGTTGTGTTGTTCACACCCGTTTATCACTCGTTTGCCCGCATCACCAAGGCTGCAGGTCGCAAGGTTGTTGAATGCCCTCTGGTGACTGAAAATGGGCGTCACAAAATGGACTTCGACGGCTACGATTCCATTCTGGATGGTTCAGAAAAACTGGTGATCTTCTGCTCACCGCATAATCCCGGCGGCACCGTTTGGTCGATTGAAGAACAACAGCAGTTGGTCGCATTCTGCCGCAAGCATGATCTTCTTTTGGTGTCTGACGAAATTCACCATGACCTAGTTTACCCGGGCCAAAAGCACGTCGCCATGCGGCTCGCTGCTCCGGACTGTCAGGATATTCTGATCATGCTGACGGCGCCGTCCAAGACCTTCAACATTGCAGGCACGCACACAGGCAATGTGATTATCCCAGACAAAACACTGCGCGCGAAATATCAGGCGCGATCCGTGGCTTTAAATCTGAGCACCAACAGTTTTGGCATCGCAATGACAACCGCAGCGTACTCGCCTGAAGGCGCTGCTTGGGTTGATGAATTGGTTCCCTATCTGGATCGCAACCGTCAAACGCTCGAAGCGGGATTGGCCAGCATCCCTGGTGTCGCCCCTATGACGTGCGGCGCGACCTATTTATCTTGGGTGGATTTTTCGGGAACTGGAATGACCAGCAAAGAAATTCGCGAGCGCCTTCTTGGCCAAGCAAAAGTTGTACCAAACATGGGTGAGTCGTTCGGTGCAGGCGGCGAAACGTTCATGCGCTTCAACTTTGGCACGCAACATGCACGCATCGAGGACGCGGTTCAACGCATCCAAGCAGCATTTTCAGATTTGCAGTAGTTCTTAACGCTCATCGCCCAATAGCGCGATGGGCGCGTTCGGCTCGCGATAAAAGTCTAAAGGGGCTTTGTCAGCCGCCACAGTATTGCGTTTGTACTCATACATCATCTGCCCGTTTTCTTCTGACGACGCGACGATAAGGCATTGGTATAACTGACGCGCGCCATCAAATATATCGACCAAACCACGTAGATGAGGTGCAGCTTCGGCATCAACCGAGAACCCGCCTTCGGTCAGTTTCAAGATTTTATAAGTTTGCTCATTCATTGAAACCCGGTACCGCGATTTGCGGGCCAAATCACGTGCGCGCGCAGCATCCAGGCCGTCCTGAATTTCCTTCGGCAGATAAGTCGTCATCACAGTCCCCCAAGACATTCGATCTAAGACTGCTTTATGCTGACGAAAAATGAACAATTTGTGCAGGTCCGAAAATTTCTGCAGCTGCATACTGTTGTAATCCTGCAGCAATCAAACCTCTGCTTGACCGTAATGCGCTACCATCGCGGCCAAATCTTCGGGTTTGGCGCTGGTTGGAAGACATGCTCTCACATTTGAAAAGTGATTAAAGATAGAGCCGTCCGAGAAGAACGAGGATGAGTTGACGATAAGCAAATTTGCGTCCGGTTGACGAAAACTGGCGTAATCAGAAACCGCCATTGCCCCGCCATCAGCAAGAACCAAGTTCAGAACAATTACGTCCCAAGTATAGCGCATAAGTTCATGGATAGCGCTCTCCAGTCCATTGGCTAGCGCTACTTTTTGCACCCCCATACGCTCGACGTGATTTTTCCAAATTTGGCCAAGGTTCGGGTTACTTTCAACAATCAAAACATTCATCGACTGGATACCCAAAAACATCGTGATCGAACATTCGATCTCGTTACGCATACATATTGATAATCTTTTCCCTAACAAATCCTTAACAAAACCATTCAATTTGGCGATTACCCAGGGGAAACCATTGATCACAATCGGCTTACTGGTACCTTCCACCCATCAAAAGGATGTTAAAATGAAGGTATTGGCACAAATCGCGTTACTCGGCAGCTTGGCACTTCCCCAAATTGCGCATGCCGAATGCGGTGGAAATTTTAGCTCCTTTGTTTCGGGACTGGCACAAGAAGCGTCCGATCTTGGCCACTCACGCCGATCCATCGAGACATTTCTCGACGGAGTTGCCCATGACCCCAAAGTCATTCGTGCTGACCGCGCGCAAGGTGTATTCCAAATTCCGTTCGTTGATTTCTCGCGCCGTCTTATTTCCCAGCACCGCATTGATCACGGCGTAAAAAACCGCGGTAAATACAGCAATGTTTTTGCCCAAATAGAGCAAGACTTTGGAATTGAGCCTGGCGTTCTGTTGGCATTCTGGGCATTCGAAACCGACTATGGCGCTTTTCAGGGGGATTTTAACACGCTGAACGCTTTGGTTACCTTGGCGCATGATTGCCGCCGCCCAGAGCTTTTTCGACCTCAGGTATTTTCCGCTCTTGAGCTTTACAGTCAGGGCGATTTTGACCCCGACACAACCACAGGCGCGTGGGCTGGTGAAATCGGAATGGTTCAAATGTTGCCGGGCGACATCCTAGAAAACGGGGTTGATGCAGATGGAGACGGCCAAGTCAGCCTAAAGACATCGGCGCCGGATGCGTTAATGTCCGCAGCGAAAATGCTCAGCCACTTGGGTTGGCAGCCAAACGAGCCGTGGATTCAGGAAATTACCCTGCCCGCCAATTTCGATTGGTC
The DNA here is from genome assembly GCA_029244725.1 of Paracoccaceae bacterium. Classification (GTDB taxonomy): domain Bacteria; phylum Pseudomonadota; class Alphaproteobacteria; order Rhodobacterales; family Rhodobacteraceae; genus JASMHC01. The sequence goes on along the minus strand of JAQWQJ010000077.1, from coordinate 122,150 downwards.
CACGACCGGACGAGATACGACCAAGAGCGTATACCAATGGGCTAGACTAGGCGCGACCCCGCGATCGGGAGAATGGGAAAACACCAAAGCACAAGCGTCGATTATCATCCCCCAAGGACGCAAGGGGCCCGCCTTCATCGCTTACCCAAATTTCAACGTATACTTTGAATGGAACCAAAGCTTTGTATACGTCGCCACCGCCGCTTATTTCGCAACGCGTTTAGAAGGCGCAGCCGTCTTTAATGCTGGCAACCCTGATCCTGGATTGGATGACGCTGTTATGAAAACCCTTCAAACCAAGCTGAAAAACCTCGGATATTACGTTGGTAAGGTCGACGGGATATTGGGCGCAAACACGCGCAGAGCAGTTCAATCCGAGCAACTGCGCCTTGGACTTCCCGCAGATGCATGGCCGACCATGGAGCTTGTAAACCAGCTATAGCCGCGAATGCCTGCAACACGTTTGTGTTGCCGCTAAGCGACCATCTGCGAGGCCTTTTTCAGATCAACTGAGACCAGTTGACTGACGCCTTGCTCTTGCATCGTCACGCCAAACAAACGGTCCATCCGCGCCATAGTCACTGCATGGTGTGTAATGATTAGGAAACGGGTATCCGTTCTGCGCACCATCTCATCCAATAGATCGCAGAACCGCGTAACGTTCGCATCATCAAGGGGTGCGTCAACCTCATCCAGCACACAAATCGGGGCAGGATTGGCTAAGAATACAGCGAATATCAGCGCCATCGCCGTCAAAGTTTGCTCTCCACCCGACAGCAATGAAAGCGTCGAAAGTTTCTTACCCGGTGGTTGGCACATAATCTCAAGTCCAGCCTCAAGCGGATCGTCGCTTTCAACAAGGACTAGATTTGCCTCACCGCCGCCGAACAGATGTGTAAATAGCAACGCGAAGTTGCTGTTCACCTGCTCAAACGCCGTCAAAAGCCGCTCGCGCCCTTCGGAGTTTAGGTTGTTAATACCGCGCCGAAGCTCTTTGATTGCCTCTTCCAAATCCGTTTTTTCGGATACCAATGTGTCGTGCTCTTCCTGCACTTCTTTAGCGTCTTCTTCCGCTCGTAGGTTCACCGCGCCCAAGGCATCCCGCTGACGGCGAAGGCGGTTCACGTCGCCCTCAACCTGTTCAGCGCCACCCATTTCGTCAGGATTACCGCCAAGTTGTTCAAGCAAGCCCTCTGGCGTAGTTTCTTGATCTTCCAAAATACGCTCGGCTGCATAGGCGACGGTCTCGCGTGCAGCATCCGCACGGGCTTCGGCACGCGCGCGACCCTCTCTCGCCTCCGAGGCTGCTCGCTCGGCCAACCGTTCCTGATCTTTAGCCGTGCTCAAAGTCGCTTCGCCCGCCACCAAATTATCTGAGGCTGTAGCTTTGCGGTTCTCTGCTTGTGAAATCGCTGTACTAAGCTCGTCGCGTTTTGCCGCTATTTCATCCGGTGCGGCCGTGGCATCTTTCAGTTCAAGTTCTGAAGTGTCTTTGCGCTCAATCAAATCAGCATTGCGGGTCTTGGCCGTTTCCAACCTGTGTTTCCAACCGCTGACTTCTTTGGTGATTTCTTGCTGACGCTTTATCCGCGCTTCGCCCTCGCGTCGGAATTCGTCATGGGCGGAACGGCGGCTCATCATCGCCATTCGTGCGGCTTCAACCGTCATCTTCACATCTTCGACACGCCCACGGGCAGTCGCGAGGTCTTCCAGTCCATCCAGCGATCTCTGGGCCTCATTGAGATTGGCCCGCGCTTCCATGGCAGCCTCTTCGTGGCGCTTAACAGCCAGATCAAGGCTTTCAAGCTTTCCCTCAGCCAGATTGCGATCAGCCTCGGCGCGACTAAGCGCACGGCCTGCGTCGGCCATCAAACGATCAGCATTACGACGGGCATTGCGCGCTGCTTGATCGGCCTCGGTCAAATCCTTCAGGCGTTGACTTAGTACTTCATGGGCTTGCATTGCGCCGTCCGCCCGCGCACTGGCGCGCGACAGCTCTTGCTTTAGCTCTTCTAAGCGGTTGAGCTGCTGCAACCTTAACGCAGCAGCCGAAGGCGCATCCTCGGCCCATGCACGATAACCGTCCCATCGCCAAAGATCACCCTCGGGACTAACCAATCGTTGGCCGGGTTTTAGCAGATGTTGCAGGGCTGGACCCTCTTCGGAATCAACCAAACCGATCTGAGACATTCGCCGCACCAACACATCAGGCACAGACACATGATTGACCAACGACGTTATCCCTGATGGCAACGCTTGGTCGCTGTCATAGGCGGGCATAACCACCCAACCCGATGGACCATCTCCTTCAACCTCAGGGGCACGAAGATCGTCGGCCATCGCGGCGCCAAGTGCTTTCTCAAACCCCTGCTGAACCTGAAGCCGATCGAGAACTTGTCCGCCCTCAGCCGTGTCCCGCTGAACAAGGCGCGCCAAAGCGGTCGTTTCAGCCGACAGCGCATTTACCTCACCCTCAGCCTCAGAGCGTTCAGCCCTTGCCTCAACTTCGCGCGACTGGGTCTCGGCCCGCGCGACTTCGGTTTCTGCCAAGGTTTCGTCTGCGTTTTCGGCCGTGTCGACAGCAACCGCTTCGGCCTTTTGCGCCGCTTCGAAATCAGTTTCGGCCTTAGTCAACGCAGACTTGGCCGACGACACTGCATCCCGAGCGCGCTGCGCTTCGGCGTTGCTTTTATCCATGGTTTTCTGACTGTCGGTCAGCAAACGCTGCGCCGAATGATGCCGCGCAGACAATCGCGCTACGTCTTCTGTCAGCGTTGAAAGATCCTGCTCGCGTTGTTGCAAGACTGATGCCGCGTCGCTTGCCGCCTCAGACGCCTCAATCAGTTTATCTCCGTGCCCCTGCGAAGCTTTGGCGATCTCACGCGCTTCCCACTCCAGCCGCTCAATCGTCTCGCCCGCGTCGCGGTTCAAACCCGCCTCTCGGTCGATATCTAACACCAATTGCTCTATCCGGCCGCGCAACTGTTCGATCTTCTGAACCGCTTGGGTTTCTTGATCCTGTAACGTATCCCGCTGCACTTGTAAGCGTTGCAATACAGCAGCCGCAATCGCTTCTTCTTCCCGCAGCGGAGGCACTGAGTCTTCCGCCTTTTGTCGCGCCTTTGCAGCCTCACGCGCTGCACTTTCAGCCTGAGACGCGCCAGTCATTCGACCACGCAAATCGCCCTCAGCCGATAAACGGGTCTCGTCAGCTTCTTTCCATCGACGGAAAAGCAAAACGCCCTCAGCACGACGCAACTCTTCACCGATTGCCCGATAGCGGGCCGCTTGTCTTGCTTGGCGTGCCAATTGCCCCAACTGATTGGCCAGTTGTTCGATCACGTCGTCAACGCGGGTCAGGTTGCCCTCGGCCCCTCGTAGCTTCAACTCCGCCTCATGGCGCCGTTGATACAGACCCGAAATGCCAGCCGCTTCTTCCAGAACACGCCGGCGGTTCTTGGGTTTAGCGTTGATAAGTTCTGAAATCTGCCCCTGCCGGACAAGCGCAGGCGAATGCGCGCCCGTCGAAGCATCGGCAAACAGCATCTGAACGTCACGCGCGCGAACGTCTTTGCTGTTCGTCTTGTAGGCGCTGCCCACGTCCCGCGTAATGCGGCGCACAACCTCAAGCACATCGCTTTCGTTAAACCCCGAAGGCGCCAACCGTTCCGAGTTGTCTAGCGTCAAACAAACCTCAGCGAAATTCCTTGCCGGACGTGTGGCCGCACCAGCAAAGATGACGTCCTCCATTCCGCCGCCCCGCATGGCTGTAGGTCGATTTTCGCCCATGACCCAACGCAAGGCCTCTAGCAAATTGGACTTGCCACACCCGTTAGGACCAACCACACCCGTTAACCCGTCGGCGATTATCAAATCCGTCGGGTCCACAAAGCTTTTAAAGCCAGTCAATCTAAGCTTATTGAAGCGCAATCTATGCCTCGGCTGATTCAGGGTTCAGTCAGCGTGCGAGACAAAACATCCACCTGTCAACAGTTCGCACCCATGATGTGGACGAATTCGTCGACTTATCCACAATATATTGAATTATCTGCTTTGAAATCCAACTTGACCAACGCCGATAATCCCGTACGCTCGATGGACCATGGATCAGGAGTTTTCATGACGGTTTCGATAAAACTCGAAAAACCTCAGACCCCCGATGTCGAAACGCTGCTGCGCGAAAGCCATACGCTTATGCAGGCGCTGTTCTCGCCCGAGGAAAACCATTTTCTGTCTCTTGATGAACTGGCTGCCGATAACATCCGCCTGTTTATAGCGCGCGTTGATGGTGACGCTGCGGGTTCTGGTGCTTTAAAGCTCATGTCGGACTACGGCGAAGTAAAGTCCATGTACACGCACCGCCAATTTCGCGGCCGTGGTTTGGCTGATGAAATCCTAAAGACAATCATCGACGTGGCACGCAAAAACGGGCTGTCTGTCCTACGACTGGAAACAGGTGATTTGCTGCACGAGGCGCAACGTCTTTATAGCCGCCACGGTTTTATCGAACGAGGTCCGTTTGGTGAGTATTCGGACAACGACTCGTCTATCTTTCTTGAAAAGCTGCTCTGATGTCAGTTTTTGGCCATTGCCTCTGCAAATCTGTCCGTTTCGCGCTTGAAGGACCCACCAATTGGGTTGGGCACTGCCATTGTGATAGCTGTCGCCGCGCCACAGCAAGCCCAGTGACCACCTTTATTGGTCATCCCGATGATAGGTATTCGATAGAGGGCGAGATCAAAGAGTATCAATCAAGTCCATCCGTCACCCGCAGCTTCTGCCCAAGTTGCGGCAGTCCGATTTTTTATCGAACAACAGACATTCCTGGGGAAATCCACTTTTACGCCGCGCTTTTGGACGATCCGACACCGCTTCAGCCTACTACCCATTGGCATTATAACGAGGCTCTGCCTTGGCTGCACATAACGGATGATGCAGAAAAGCAAGGCGTCTAACCTGTTCTAAATCCACAATTTTGATTGGCTGCCAGTACGGGCAGCTTTTTCTGTCTGGCAGCGATGAAGGAATCGTGGTCATATAATTTAACCAATTAGTGAAAGCCTTTGAATGCCATTTCAGAAAGTCCAACCTGAGAAATTATCGTCCTCAGTTGTTCGCCAAATCGAGCTTTTGATCCTGCGCGGCATCCTAAGACCGGGCGAGCGCTTGCCTTCGGAACGCGAACTGGCCGAGCGTTTGGGTGTTAGCCGCCCTTCCCTGCGTGACGCAGTATCCGAACTACAAGAACGAAACCTTCTGACCAGCAAAGCAAATTCAGGCATATTTGTTGCCGATGTTCTTGGGTCGGCGTTCTCGGAATCCCTAGTGCGTTTGTTCGCCACCCATGACGAAGCCGTTTTCGACTACATCACCTTTCGACGCGACCTTGAGGGCATGGCCGCCGAGCGCGCCGCGAAAAGTGGCACGGAAACCGATCTCAAAGTCGTACAGACTGTATTCGATAAAATGGAGGAAGCGCACCTCAAACGAAACCCCGAGGAAGAGGCAGAGCTGGATGTCGAGTTTCACCTCGCGATCGTTGACGCCAGCCACAACGTCGTGATGCTGCACATGATGCGTTCTATGCTTAAGCTACTACGCGAAGGTGTGTTTTATAACCGCGAGATCATGTTTAAGCAGCGTTTGAACCGTGGCATGATCCTTGAACAACACAAAGCGATCAACGCAGCCCTCCAAAAACGAGATGCCAAAGGCGCGCGTGCCGCTATTGAAAGCCATCTTAACTTTGTCGAGGGCGCTCTGCGTGCTCAAAAGAGCGAACAGAAAAACGAAGCAATTGCGCGCCAGCGTTTCGATCATCACAGCAAATAGCAGGTTCTAAAACAAAAAACCCGGACACGAAGGCCCGGGTTGTTTGAATTTATTTGGTGAAAGCTTAGTGAAGCTTTGCGTCCACATCTTTGATGGCTGCTTCGATCAAGGCGTTGCCCTGTGCTGCAGACATTTGCGATGCAACGATCTGAGACGAAGCTTTTATAGCTACGGTGATCGCTTGGTCACGTACTTCTTTCACTGCAGAAGCTTCAGCCGAGGCGATCTGATCTTCGGCTGCGGCCAATCGGCGTGCAATCGTCTGTTTCAGATCTTCTTTGGCGGCTTCCGCTGCCAGCTTTGCTTCTTCTTTGGCTGTTTCGACTATGCGATCTGCCTGTGTCTGGACTTCTTTTTGCTTACGCTCGAAAGAGGCCAAAACTGTCTGAGCTTCTTCGCGAAGCGCACGCGCTTCATTCAGTTCAGACTGAATACCTTCTGCACGTTTGTCGAGCAAACCGCCCAACAAGCCGGGTACTTTGAAGTAGACCAAGACCAATACAAACAAAAGGAACGCAATTGCGACGATTAGGTTTGTGTTGGACAGCGTCCAGAAGTGTGAATCAAATGGGTTGGTGCTGGCAGCCATCGCTGGTGTTGCAGCAACAAGGGCAAAGAGTGGTGCTATTTTCCGCATGTCTTTATCCCTTCAATTCAGTTTCAACAGCCGCGTTTACGACATCCGCATCCGCCTTGCTGCCAAGGGCAGCGACGATTTCGGCTGCTGTATCGGCAGCAACGGTTTTAACCGCTTCCAAAGCACCTGCACGGATCTCGGAAATTGCTTTCTCGGATTCCGCTGCTTTTGCCGAAATCTGGACGTCAGCGTGACGGGTGGCTTCTGCAAGCTCTTCCGCCATTTCGGCTTTGGTCTCGGCGACGATGCGTTGTGCCTCGGCACGCGCATCTGCAAGCGCTTTGTTATATGCCTCTTCCGCTTCGCCAGCTTTTTTCTTCAGCTCTTCTGCGGTGGCAATATCATTCGTTATGGTCCCCTGACGATCAGCCAGAACGGCGGCGATACGTGGTAACGCAACGCGCGAAAGGACGAGATAGATCACGACCAGCGTGACAACGAGCCAGAATATCTGGTTGCCCCAGCTTGAGAAGTCCAGCTGCGGCATGCCCGCTGACTCTTCGACAACTTGGGCAGCATCAGCTGCGTGACTGGTAGCCTCTGTGGTATTGGTCGCCATGGCGCCCTCCTTGGGAACTTCCGGGTGTACTGGGTGGATGCCAATGCACCCACCCAGCCGTAAGGATATTTGTTCCTAAAGGATTATACTGCGAACATCAGCAGCAGAGCGACGAGGAATGAGAAAATTCCAAGTGCTTCTGCGAACGCAATACCGATGAACATAGTTGCTGTCTGACCAGCAGCAGCCGAAGGGTTGCGCAGAGCGCCTGACAAGTAGTTGCCAACAACGTGACCAACGCCGATAGCAGCGCCGCCCATTCCAGTACATGCTAGGCCAGCGCCAGCGTATGCGAGTCCAGTTACGAGTGCTTCTTCCATGAGTTTTCTCCTTACGATGGAATAACTTTAGTTAGGTGTGGCAGGGCAACGCCCTACCGACATTTCTTAGTGATGCGGGTGAAGTGCGTCCTTTAGGTACACACAAGTCAAAATTGCGAACACATACGCCTGAATAAACGAAACCAGAGTTTCCAGAGCATAGATCGCGGTAATAGCGACAATCGAGAATGGCGAGATCACTGTAACAGCGGCGAAGGCTGCAAACACTTTGATCACCGCGTGACCAGCCATCATGTTACCCGCAAGACGGATCGAGTGGCTGACAGGACGTACAAAGTAGCTGATAACTTCGATCAAAGCCAAAATAGGACGCAACGGCAGAGGTGCTGCGCTGATCCAGAAAAGCTTCAAGAAGCCAAAACCATGCAAAGCAAAGCCAAGGATTGTCACTGTCAAGAACACCGCCATCGCCAAGATCGCAGTCACCGCGATGTGGCTGGTTGTGGTAAAGGCCATCGGAAGCAGACCAAGGAAGTTGGCGCACACAATGAACATGAACAATGTCATAATATATGGGAAGTACTTAACACCGTCTTTGCCGGCAACGTCCTCAACCATCTTGTAGATAAAGCCGTAAGCCAATTCTGCAATCGACTGTCCGCGTCCTGGAACGATAGCGCGCTTGCGCGTTCCCAAAACCATAATCCCAATAACGGCCAAAATCGCTAGACCCATCCAGAGGGTTACGTTGGTGATCGTAAACACGCCAATTTCGCTATCGCCAAACAGAGGTTTGACAATGAACTGATCCATTGGGTGGAAAACAAGACCGCCGTCTTCGGCTCCGTGTGCTTCGCTCGGTGCTTCGCTTGCCACGTCTATTTCCTCTCATCGTTTGCGACTTTTGCCGCGTGTTCTTCCTGAAGCTCTTTCGCAGTGCGCAGCATCGTTCTGACGCCGGCGATAAAGCCCAACAATATAAACAGCACCAGGAATATTGGCATTGTGCCAAAGAGCGTATCCAGCCCAAATCCGATACCAAAGCCGATAAGAATACCGGCAACTAATTCAATTACCATGCGCCATCCCGTTTGAACGGCCGTATGGTGATCCTCTTTCTCTGACCGTTTCGGCTGGGTGGCTTTCTTAGCCGCCTCGATCTTGTCTCCAAGCGCTTTCAAACGCTCTTTTTCGACTTGATCTGCCAAAGTTGGACCCCTTCCAGAGTTTCGTGGATGACTAAGTGCCCAACGGCTCTGAGTCAAGCATCGGACCCGCCCAGCCAAAACGTTCCTAAGATGTTGTTTTATAAGGTATTTTTAGCAACTTCACCAAGGAGGTCCAATAGGTCGCAGGGCACATTTATGTCCAACGACCCGATTTACGTTATTCAACCATTTGGTTGAGAAACTTTTATCCCTTTCAGAAGGCGGCCATCGATAAACAGCAAACCCGAGAAAATGACCGCCATGCCTGCGAACTGAATTGGGAACAATACTTCGGACAATATGTAGACCCCAAGCAATACAGATGAGATTGGCGCCAAGAACGTGATTGTCGATGCAGTCGTGCCACCTACGCGCGGGATCAACCAAAACAACAGAATGAACGCGGCAGAGGTTAGGACAAAGCCAATGAACAGCAACGCCGCCCAAGTTTCGATCTTTGTGATGGTCGGCAAACCCTCAAGCCCGAAGGCCAGCGGGAAAAGTAATACAGCGCCAATCGTTGCAGACCAAGCTGTAAGCGACACACGCTCTACCCCATCCAATCGCCGCAACAGATTGAGAGCAATACCGTAGCTAACTGGTGCAGTGATCGTCAAAAGTAACGCAACAGGATCCGAGGCCCCCTGCCCCTGAATACTCGGTTGCGCCAACAAAGTGATGCCCGCGAAACCCAAAATAACGCCGATGATTTTTGGCAACGTCGCCTTTTCGCCTTGTGGCCAAAAGTGACTGACCAGTACCACCATTATCGGTGTCATTGCGTTCACAATGCCTGCCGCTGACGACGTGATGTATTGCTGCGCCAGCGGGTAAACCGCCAGCGGAAACGAATATTGAAAAAACGCAAATGCGACCAACACCCCAAGCGAAGCTTTCGGCAAGCTTAGGTTCATCCTAGAGGCAATCATCCAAAGCCAGCAGCCAATTGCGCCCATGCCGACACGACCCAAGGCAACCCACATTGGTCCAAGCTCTCGCAGCAAAATTTCATTGAAGAAAAAAGAGCTGCCCCAGCCTGCGGCTAGAAGGAAAATAAAGAACCAATATTTTAACGGCATGGACAGAAAGAACCTTAGTTTAGTCGGCTCACCCTAATCACATCCAAGACACGCGCGCCAATTCAATTTCGTGATGCGCATCATCACAACGTACTTTCCAATCGGACCGGCCAAAGATAGATTGCGCGCATGAGTGATCTCGACACCATATTTGCAGCCCTCAGCGATCCAACCCGCCGCGCGATCTTATCCATGTTGCTAGAAGACGACATGGCCGTCACTGACGTAGCCGAGCCGTTTGAGATGTCGCTGGCGGCCGTATCCAAGCATTTGACGATCTTGACGAAGGCCGGATTGATCAGTCAGGAAAAGCGTGGGCGGGTGAAATGGTGCAAACTGGAACCCGACGCATTGCGTGATACAAGCATATGGATGCAAAGCTTCGGTCAATTCGAGGCCGTCAATCTAGATGCATTTGAACGCTTCCTTGAGACCGAACTGACCGGACCAAAGGCCTAGGCTGACGCGCGACCCGCCGCTTTCAGGGCACTGACGATTGCTTGCACTTTGGCTGTTCTATGCAAATCAACATGCGTCACGATCCACAGTTTGACCCGCCAAGCCGGTTCGGACGGCCAAACCTGCACTAAATTCGGATCTGCGGACCCAACGGCGCACTCCAAAAACCCGATACCTATGCCTCGGCCGATTGCTTGGGACAAGCTGACTTCGTTTGACGCCCTGAAATACACCGCCGACGCTGGAATGTGCTCCTGCTGCCATTGGAAAAACGGCGCGCGCGACACGGTGGCGTCCCTTCCAACAAATCGGTGCGACGCAAAATCTTCAAACTTCGACGGTTGCCCATACTTTTGAACGTAATCACGCGATGCAAACAACCCAAGATCATAAGTGCGATATGGTTGCACGATATTGTCCGGCTCCTGTGGCGCTTCTCCCGCACGAATAGCGACATGTGCCTCACCATACTCAAGACGAAACAACCGCTCGCTGGCCAAAAGTTTGATTTTAACCTCAGGGTAAGTTTGCTGGAAATCAGCGATGATGGGCACCAAGTCATGCGCCATCGGTGCAAGCGTCGTAATTACCAAGTCTCCGCTGACGTCATCGACTTTGCCCTTTAGTCGACCCTCTAAAGCCGAAAACTGCTCGGCCGTTGCTTGACCGACGCGCATTAACTCTTCGCCTGCTTCGGTTGCGGTGTAGCCACGTGAATGGCGCTGAAACAATTTCACGCCCAGCCGCTGTTCAAGCGCGTCTATGTGCCGAATGACCGTGGCGTGATGAACGCCAAGCACATTGGCCGCGCCAGAAACAGTTCCCTCGCTGGCGACCTGCACAGCGGTCCTAATCTCGTCCCAGTTATCCATGTCGCGCCCCTTGCTGTTCAGTATGTGCAAATTCAAACACTCACTGTTCGATAATACCCGTTTTGTGCGCAAACAGAAGGACTAAGTTCCACATCATAACAAACAGGAAAGCATTCCAATGACACACACTCTTCTCCGTGTAGATACCTCTGCCCGACGCACTGGTTCGATATCCCGCCAGCTGACCGACGCTATTGTTGCCAAGCTCGCCCCAGCCGAGACGCTAACCCGCGATCTCGCCAACGCTCTGCCTCAGATCGACGAAACATGGGTCGGAGCAAACTTCACCCCTGCGGATAAGCGCTCTGAGGTGCAGGTTGAAACCCTCGCCCTATCAGACACATTGATTGCCGAGCTTCGCGCCGCCGATGCCATCATCATCGGCGTGCCCGTCTACAACTTCGGTGTCCCTACGGCCTTGAAAGCATGGATCGACCTGATCGCCCGCGCTGGCGAGACATTCAAATACACCGAAACCGGCCCCGTCGGCCTGCTTGAAAACAAAAAGGTCTACATCGCAATGGCTTCAGGCGGTGTGCCTGTTGGATCGCCGATGGATTATGCAACGACTTATCTAAAGCAAGTGCTGAACTTCGTCGGCCTGACAGACATCGAAATCATCGCAGCCGATGGCATGGCCACAGACGCTGAAAACAAACTCAAAGCGGCCAACGACGCCGTAGCAAACATCGCCGCATAGGAGGCACTTATAATGAAACGCTATCTAACTCTGGGCATCAAAGCCTTTCTCACCCTCGCCTTTCTCGCCGCCGGCGGTGCTAAACTTGCTGGCGCCGAAATGATGGTGCAAACCTTTGACGCCGTCGGACTGGGCCAATGGTTCCGCTATGTAACTGGCGCGATTGAAGTCGCAGGGGCAATACTACTGTGGGTACCCAGCGCGATCGGGCTTGCGGCTGGACTGCTGACCGCAACGATGGTTGGCGCAGTACTGGCCCATACATTCATCCTAGGCCCTTCGGCCGTGCCGGCTGTGTTTCTAGGGGTTTTGTCTGGCTATATCGCTTGGACAAACCGCAAGGACATTCCGATGATTGGAACTGGCCTATCCGCCTAGGTCATCCTTCGATAACAAATCACTTAACCAGCCTCCGAATTTCGCAATTCGGGGGTTTGGTTTTTCGCTGTCCGGATAAACCAGATACATAGATCGATCCCGAGGTATCGCCAAAGGGTGCAACTGCACCAAATGTCCCTTCTCAAGATCGCTCTCGATAAGTTTCAGATCGCCAAGCACAACACCATTCCCAGACAGTGCTAGATCAAACATCCGCGCGCGATTGGTATACTCAATTATATTCGGCGCGGCCTTCAACTGATGATCCGCCGCATTAAACCAATCCATCCAGTCCTGATCACCGCTTCCCCCAAGCCCCAACAACAGTTCGGCAATGTCGGCAGGCTCTAACGGTAGTTTTCGGCCCTTAACATAAGACGGCGCACAAACCGGCGACACCATATCTCCATGCAAAAACACCGAAGTCACGCCCGGCCAATTGCCATCCCCATATCGCAATCCACCTTCGATATCCGATTTTGCGAAATCAACGACCTCGTCTTCAAAGACGATCTTCACGTCGATCTCGGGATATAGCGCCCGAAACTTCACCAGATTGGGCAGTACGATCCGGTTCGTATAAAAGGGCGCCGCCGTCAGCTTTAGAACGCCCTTTTCTTGAACCTCAGTGATCTCGGACGTTACGGCTTCAATTTCATCCAGCGCCGCCGTCAGCCTAGGCAGATATGCGGCTCCTGCTTTCGTCAGCTCCACGCGCCGCGTCAGACGTCTAAATAACGTCACCCCCAGCGCTTCTTCTAACGCCTTAATCTGATGACCAATGGCTGCATCAGACACGAACAGCTCAGCAGCGGCGTGTTTGAAGCTTAGATGCCGTGCAGCAGCTTCAAACGCTTTGATCTGGTTGAGATTGGGTAAACGTCTCATGCCTGCACCATAGCCTAGTTTTTCTAATCTATACGAGGAAATTTCATCGTTTGTCGCCGAAACCCTCAAAAGCTAATGTGTATTCAAGGCGCCTGAGACATCACCCTCAGAACAAGGACACAGAAAATGACCCGCACTAACGCATATAATGGATACACCGAACTCGACATCATGTTGCTGCGCGCCGGAGCGCCAACACGCTTCACTAGCCCATATAATACGTCGCCGTATCTGGCTGGCCGGCATGTTGACTGGCACGCGTTTCACTTGGCTTTCATCAGTCCGTTAATCACACTGATAAACAAAGCGACCGAGACTATCACGACGCCGCTTAAACCCAATGCCCGTACCGCTTAAGGCAGCTATCTTTCCAGCAACATGATCAGGGGCCGTCCAGCACGGCCCTTGATCACATCTGAAGCCTTAAACTCAAGGCTCAGCAAGCTTGACTCTCTTACCTTCAAAGCCTAAATCCCCTTCAAACCCCGGAAGTGCCAAAACTTCCGGTCCTTGTTATATGCAGGGATCGCCCTCCGTCAGCGCGTTGCGCCCACGGGGGCAATTGCATTTGGGCCGGTCGTTCTTAAGTGAAGGGCCATATTAGAAACGGTAAAGGAACCGCTGAGTATGTTTGAAAATCTGTCCGAACGCCTCTCCGGTGTCTTCGACCGTCTGACCAAACAAGGCGCTCTATCTGAGGATGACGTCAAGACCGCCCTGCGCGAAGTGCGCGTCGCACTGCTTGAGGCTGACGTCTCGCTGCCCGTCGCCCGTGAGTTTGTCAAAAAGGTTCAGGAAAAAGCGACCGGACAGGCCGTCACCAAATCGATCACGCCCGGCCAACAAGTCGTCAAAATCGTGCACGACGCCCTCGTAGACACGCTAACCGGCGAAGAAGACCCCGGCGCGCTGAAGATCGACAACCCGCCTGCCCCGATCCTTATGGTTGGTCTTCAGGGTGGTGGTAAAACGACAACTACCGGTAAGCTTGCCAAGCGATTGAAAGATCGTGAAGGCAAAAAAGTTCTCATGGCATCGCTCGACATCTATCGCCCTGCTGCGATGGATCAGCTTGCATTGCTCGGCCAACAGATTGGCGTCGACACGCTTCCAATCGTTGCAGGCCAACAACCTGTCGATATCGCCAAACGCGCCAAGCAACAGGCAACGATGGGCGGCTACGACGTCTATATGCTCGACACTGCTGGCCGTTTGCAAATCGACGAAGTCCTGATGAAAGAGGTCGAAGACGTCCGCGACGTCGTCAACCCGCGTGAAACACTTCTGGTCGTTGACGGCCTGACCGGTCAGGTCGCCGTTGAAGTGGCCGAAGAATTTGACGCTAAGATCGGCATCACCGGCGTTGCCCTGACCCGTATGGACGGTGACGGCCGCGGTGGTGCTGCGCTTTCGATGCGCGCTGTGACTGGCAAACCAATCCGCTTTGTCGGCACGGGCGAAAAGATGGATGCGCTCGAAACATTCGAGCCTGAACGCATTGCGGGCCGTATCCTTGGCATGGGTGACATCGTCAGCCTTGTCGAAAAAGCCCAAGACACCATCGAGGCCGAGCAAGCCGAGCGCATGATGAAGCGCATGGCCAAGGGTCAGTTCAACATGAACGACCTCAAGATGCAGCTTGAGCAGATGATGAAGATGGGCGGAATGGAAGGCGTCATGGGAATGATGCCAGGCATGGGCAAAATGTCCAAGCAGATGGCGGCCGCTGGAATGGACGACAAAGTCCTCAAACGTCAGGTCGCCTTGATCCAATCCATGACCAAACGCGAACGCGCCAACCCGCAGATCCTGCAGGCCAGCCGCAAGAAACGCATCGCCAAAGGCGCGGGTCTTGAAGTCTCAGAGCTGAACAAACTGATCAAAATGCAGCGCCAGATGGGCGACATGATGAAAAAGCTCGGCAAAGGCAAAGGCGGCATGCTGAAACAAGCCTTGCGCGGCATGAGCGGTAAGGGCGGATTACCGGGTGGCGGGCCCGCAGGCATGGACCCATCCTCAATGGACCCCAAAGCGTTAGAAGCCGCCGCCAAGCAACTAGGTATGGGCGGCGCGCCCGGCCTTGGTGGTATGGGCGGCATGCCAGGTGGTCTCTCAGGGTTCGGCAAAAAGAAGTAATGATTTTATCTTTGTCCAAATACTCACTGCGCAACAGCGCCGCGAACACACCGCTTGCGATGTGCGCGATGGGGATATTTTGACATGACCACTTTAATTTCCATCCCAACCCTTGAAACAGACCGCCTAATCCTGCGCGCCCCGCGCATTGAAGATTTTGAGGCTTACGTCGCTTTCAACGCTTCGCCACGTTCAGCGGGCGTCGGTGGTCCTTACACACGCCAAGCCGCGTTCTCTCGTCTGTCCTCATTGATTGGACATTGGCAGCTTCGCGGCTTTGGTCGTTGGATGCTTGAGGAAAAAGTGACCGGTCAACCCGTGGGCGTCGTCGGTCTCTACCATCCTGATGATTGGCCAGAGCCTGAAATCGCCTGGTCTCTTTTCGACGCCGCCGAAGGTAAAGGCTACGCGCAAGAGGCCGCGATTGCTGCACGTTCATATGCTTATGACGTCCTGAATTGGTCTCGGGTTATCAGCCTGACAATGGATGGCAACACACGTTCCGAAACTCTCGCAAAACGTCTCGGCGCACAGTTGGATTGCGTGTTCGAACATCCCGAATTCGGTTCAATGAACATCTGGCGTCACATGTCAGCAGACGAGCTGACAGACGGCGGAATGGAGGCTTGCGCATGACCTCTGACATCCGCATCGAGACAGATCGCCTGATCCTGCGCGCGCCTCAGTTTGATGACTTTGACGCAATGGCAGATTTCCTTGCCGACAGTCGATCCGAAACCATTGGCGCGGGAAATATGAACCGCCTTGAGGCGTGGAAAGTCTTCAGCCGGATCGCCGGTATGTGGTTCCTGCGTGGCTATGGTCTGTTCATCGTTGAAGATAAAGCCACCGGAAAACCTATCGCTTCAATTGGGCCTTGGAACCCGATTACTTGGCCTGAACCTGAACTTGGCTGGTCGATTTGGACTGCCGAGGCAGAGGGAAAAGGCATTGGTTACGAAGCGGCCCAAGCCGCCCGCGATTACGCGTTTGAAGTTTTGGGTTGGGACACTGCCGTCAGCTACGTTGACGCTAGCAATACCCGCTCAATCGCTTTAGCAGAACGTCTCGGCGCGAAACTTGATCCTGATGCCGACTATCCCGGCAAAGACACCGAGGACGACGACGAAGAGCCGTGCCTTGTTTATCGTCACGCCAATACGAGCGAGGCTCAATGATGGGCCATAGCAACATCCCTGTATTGGAAACTCAGCGTCTGGTCCTGCGCGGACCAGAGCCTGAGGATTATCCGAACTTCAAGGCGACGTTCTCAAGCTATCGCTCGCGCTACATGGGCGGTCCGCTTTCTGCCTACGAAAGCTGGATGCTCTATGCAGCTGAAATTGGTCACTGGGAAATCCACGGTTTTGGGATGTGGATGATCCACCTGAAAGACACTGACGAAACCGTTGGCATGGCCGGCGGATGGTTCCCTGCACAATGGCCTGAAAAAGAGCTGGCGTGGATCATATGGCCCGATCAAAGCGGCAAGGGCTACGCGCTTGAAGCAACTGATCGTGTGCGGATGTATTTCTATGACAACCTTGGCTGGGAAGGCGCCGTTTCCTACGTCGACCCAAAAAACCTCGAGGCGATCCGTCTTGCTGAACGTCTAGGTGCCACCAAGGACAAATCGGGCAAAAGCGTTGATGGCCACGATGTGTGCTATCGCCACCCGTCACCACAAGAGCTGCGTTCAAGCCAAATTGAGGACGGCATAGCGATGGAGATCGCGCATCTTGCCGACCCGCTGTTCAAATCGAAAGGATGGGCTGTTGACTGATCACGTGACCCGCGCCGCTGACCTGCTGAAAGAGCACCGCGAAAGCATCGACCGTCTCGATGCGATCCTAGTCTATACACTGGGTGAGCGTTTCAAGCATACTCAGGCTGTTGGAAAACTAAAAGCCGAACACGATCTGCCGCCATCCGACCCAGCGCGCGAAAATGCACAGATCGCCCGTCTCGAAGATTTGGCAAAACGTGCCAATCTCGACCCCGCATTCGCCAAGAATTTCCTGAACTTCATCATTCGGGAAGTGATCCAAAATCACAAGAAACATCAAGAATAACAGAGATGTAAGGCAATCAAAATATTGCCGAACAAAGCCAATCTAAGGAGAAACTCAAAATGGCTATTAAAATCCGTCTGGCCCGTGGTGGCAGCAAAAAACGCCCATTCTACCGTATCGTTGCAGCGGACAGCCGCATGCCTCGCGACGGTCGCTTCATCGAGAAGCTCGGCACATACAACCCGCTTCTAGCTAAAGACAGCGAAGAGCGTGTGAAAATGGACATGGAGCGTGTTCAGTACTGGCTCGGGCAAGGCGCTCAGACAACTGACCGCGTTGCACGTATGCTCGAAGCTGCTGGTGTTGTTGCAAAAACAGAGCGCAGCAACCCTAAGAAAGCTGTTCCAGGCAAAAAAGCCCAAGAACGTGCTGACGAAAAAGCCGCTAAAGCAGCAGAGGCCGCTGAGGCAGCAGCTGCTCCAGCTGAAGAAGAAGCAGCCGCAGAGTAAGACTTTGCAGCAAGGTCAAGCCAACCCAGAGTTCGGCTCCGAATTCCGCGAGCAGCTTGACCTGCTTTTAGCGAGGCGGCGCGATGTGCGCCGCTTCCGCACCGACCCCGTTGACGAAGAGCTTTTGCAAAGCTGCCTCAGCAGTTTCGCCAAGGCCCCATCCGTTGGCCTGTCCGAACCATGGCGCGTGGTTCGCATCAGTTCGGACGCTGCCAAAAACGCAGCACTTATGAATTTCCAATCAGCCAATAACGATGCCCTGAATGGCTATTCCGGTGAAAAAGCCAAAACCTATGCGGGTCTCAAACTGTCGGGCATGCAGGACGCCCCTGTTCAAATCGCTGTCTTCTGCGACGAAGAAACCGAAAAGGGCGCGGGCCTGGGCGCAGGCACCATGCCTGAAATGCGTCGGTATTCATGTGTGTCAGCCATTATGCAGTTCTGGCTTGTTTTGCGCGCCCATGGTCTTGGATTGGGGTGGGTGTCGATCCTTGACCCTGACAAAATGCATGCGGATCTAAACATTCCAAGCTCTTGGTCTCTGGTTGCCTATCTCTGCATTGGCTGGCCCGAAGACTTTACAGACACCCCCGAACTTGAGCTTGCAGGTTGGGAAACTCGGGCAGAGACCCTCGAGTATGAGGAGCGCTGAACGATGCTACGTCTTCTGCGTTTTTTATTCCTACTCGGCGCCGCCTTTGTGTCTGGCATAATTTTTGAAAGAATCGCCCACACTGACAATTGCCTCGACCGTGGTGGCAACGTAGAACGCGGTATCTGTATCGGAGCACGAAAATGACGGATCGTATCTGTGTAGGCGCCATCGGTGGCGCGTTTGGCGTTCAAGGCGAGGTCCGTATGAAAAGCTTTACGGCTGATCCTACAGCGATTGCTGATTATGCGCCGCTGACCAACGAAGACGGCAGCAAGGAATTCGACATCACGCTGACCCGCCCCATTAAGAATGGCTATTCAGGCCGCCTAAGCGGTGTGAAAACAAAAGAGCAAGCAGACGCGCTAAAGGGCGTAAAGCTATACGCAGAACGCAGTAAACTGCCCTCTTTGCCCGATGATGAGTATTATCACGCCGACCTGATCGGTCTTGAGGTTTACGACACCGGTGGCGTGGTGATTGGCACTGTCAAAGCGGTTCTGAACCACGGCGCCGCCGATCTGTTAGAGATCCAAGGCGCTGGCTTACGGACAACGGTTCTACTACCTTTTACGTTGGAAGTGGTTCCGACTGTTGACCTATCTGCTGGCCGAATTATTGCCGATCCTCCCGAAGGTTTGATTGAATAAAGCTTGACCAAAGTGACATACGAATTGCACCTTTCTTGTAACGAAAGGATCAATCATGAAGTATTCCTGCGATATCGACCTTAACTTGCCATTGGATCGCGTGTCTGAACTGTTTTAGGACCCCGATCGCATTCCCGACTGGCAGCCGTCTTTCATTAAAATGGAGCATGTCTCGGGCGAGGCAGGCCAGCCGGGTAACGTCCACAAGCTTTACCATAAAATGGGAAAGCGCGAGATGGAGATGATTGAAACCATCACCGAGAACGACATGCCCAAACGCTTTGTGGCCACTTACGAAAGTGGCGGCGTGTGGAACATCGTAGAGAATGACTTTACCGAAAATTCAGATGGTACGACCCATTGGCATATCGACACGGAATTCCGCTGCACAGGTTTCATGCGTATCATGACAGCGCTCATGCCCTTTATGTTCAAAAAGCAAACGGCCAAGATGCAAACCGATTTCAAGGCCTTCGCTGAGGGGGCTTAAATACTTCGCTTCTCGCAGGAGTTAGACATCAATCTACCACGACAGCGCGTTGCCGAGTTGTTTAGCGACCACAATAATGCGATTCATTGGCAATCCTCTCTTTTGCGGATCAAACACGTTAGCGGAACGCCACGCGAACAGGGCGCTGTTCATGTTCTCATCCACAAAATGGGTAAGCGTGAGTTTGAAATGACGGAAACGCTGGAAGAGGTCGACCCACCTCAGCGTTATGTCGCGACTTACGAGGCTGAGAAGATCTGGAACCGGTTTTGTTGTGAGTTTACCGAAACCAACGAAGGCACAACGCATTGGTGCATGGACAGCGAGTTTCAGTGCGGTGGCGTCATGCGCGTGATGCAGATTTTCGCCCCCGGAATTTTCAAAAAGCAAGCGGTGCAATCCATGCGTGATTTCAAATCTTGGGCTGAAAGCGTCTGACCTTTCATTCATAAGTCTCTGGCGTTAGAACGCGCCAAGCAATGAGGTCCCCATGTCTGATACTCCTAAATCATTTGGCCGCAAATCCATTCAGGTTTCCCACACCCCGCGTGACTTGATGGCCGAGCGAAAGCTGGTGGACATCTGGACTGCCAAGATCATCACACTCTTCCCAGGGGCATTCCCGGGGGTTCTCGGCGAAAGCTTGACGGGACGCGCGTTGAAAGAACATCTTTGGCAGCTTGAAACGATCGACCTGCGCCCCTTTGGTATCGGCAAGCACCGCAACGTTGATGACACACCGGCCGGCGGAGGCGCTGGCATGGTGCTACGCGCTGACGTCGTTGGCCCTGCAATCGAGGAGGCTCAGAAAGGCGCCAAGGGCAACTGGCCAATCGTCTATCTGTCCCCTCGCGGCAAACCTTTTGATCAGGCGACTGCCCGTGAATGGTCCAGAGCCGACGGTATCACCCTGCTCTGCGGGCGTTTTGAAGGCGTCGATGAACGGGTGCTTGAGGAATACGATGTGCAAGAGGTCTCGCTTGGCGATTTCGTCCTGACCGGCGGAGAAATCGCCGCCCAAGCCATGATCGACGCCACGGTCCGCCTAATCCCCGGAGTGCTCGGAAACGAAGCCTCAACCGAAGAAGAAAGCCACTCAAACGGCCTGCTGGAACACCCCCAATACACCAAACCCGCCGAATGGCAGGGGCGGGCAATTCCCGAAGTTCTGATGTCAGGCCATCATGGTAAAATTGAGAAATGGCGGAAGGAAATGAGTGAGAAGATCACGCGGGAGCGGCGGCCGGATATGTTGGGGAAGAAGTAGGTTATTGCCCGAACATTCTCCAAGGACTTGGCTTTTCAG
Organism: Paracoccaceae bacterium; assembly: GCA_029244725.1. Taxonomy (GTDB): domain Bacteria; phylum Pseudomonadota; class Alphaproteobacteria; order Rhodobacterales; family Rhodobacteraceae; genus JASMHC01. The sequence continues at coordinate 101,502 of JAQWQJ010000077.1, read as the reverse complement.
CTTCCTTAATATCGTCTAAGTTCAATTGATGTTTAGGTTGATTAAAACCCTATCTTACCTTGCCAAGTCCCTAGATACTCCTGAATGGAAGGGAGCACGCGGCGAACGTCGTGTAGAGAAATCGATCGTCAGGCACTTTGATCAAACCGAATTCAAGGTTGTAACTGACGTAACACTTCCGACAGAACGAGGCACAACTCAAATTGATCACATAGTCCTATGTCGATACGGAGTCTTTGTGATTGAAACAAAAAACATGTCCGGCTGGATATTTGGCGACGAAAAACGACGGTATTGGACTCAAACTCATTACAATCGCAAAACGCGAATCCGAAACCCAATTCACCAGAACTTTGGACACATCAAAGCCACGCAAGACCTACTGGGTATAAAGGATCATAGCATCCACGGAATCGTCGCGTTTGTGGGAGATGCTGAACCAAAAACACAAATGCCGAGTATGGTTGTGTGGGATGTCCAATCACTTGTCAGCAAAATCAAGGCCTATAGCGTTCCGGTCTTCACGCAAAAACAGCTTGAAAGAATGATGCTGGTTCTCTCTGATCCAACCATCGAAACATCCAGAGAGAAAAGAAAAGAGCACCTCGCAAATGTGCAAAGAATTTCGGATGGGTTGGTCGATCCCATTGTACCTCCATGCCCGAGGTGTGGGTCGCCAATGGTATTGAGGACCAACAAAAAGACCAACGCCAAGTTTTTCGGTTGCTCTAAATTTCCTAAATGCCGAGGTTTCAAAAAGATTTGAATGGAAAGTCAGGTAGATTTCCATCCCAGCTTCCACCACGTTCAAGCCACTCGAGCGCCTGCCCGTGGGGTGGCGTGCAGACCTCTTAGACTACGTTTAATCTGGCCTAGCACTTCCCGCTCCATCGAGCGGGCGCTGGCTCACCTTAGCGGCGGGCTTCGCCCTTGCTCCGCGGGATATTTCCCATTGCCACCCCTCCCCGATCGCCCTATACACCGGCCGTTCGCAGTCGGAATCGGTTTGCGGACCCTTTTTGTTTTGGTGCATCCGGTTTTCTTCAACGCGGACAATCAAACTAAAAGGTCTAAAGCAACGACGACCTGACCTCCTGCGGGCGCATTTGGCGGACCCGGTGAAGACGAGGAGCTCTTGGGCGGCATCAACACTTCGTGGAACAACCACGAGCAAGTAAAGGAGCACATCAGATGAACCTGATCGCACAGCTAGAGGCGGAACAGATCGCCTCACTGGGAAAAGACATCCCAGATTTCAAAGCCGGTGACACCATTCGTGTCGGTTTCAAAGTGACCGAAGGTAGCCGCAGCCGAATTCAGAACTACGAAGGCGTATGCATCAGCCGTAAAAACGGCTCTGGCATTTCGGGCTCTTTCACAGTTCGCAAAATCTCGTTTGGTGAAGGTGTGGAACGTGTATTCCCACTGTTCTCGACAAACATCGACAGCATTACTGTTGTTCGTCGTGGTCGCGTTCGTCGCGCCAAGCTTTACTATCTCCGTTCACGTCGCGGTAAGTCCGCACGTATCGCCGAGGTTACCAACTACAAGCCGAAGGCCTCTAAGGCCGGCGCAGACGCATAAGGATTGCCGAGATGAAAAAAGATATCCATCCCGACTACCACTTCATCGACGTCAAAATGACCGATGGTTCGATCCTCAAGATGCGCTCAACTTGGGGCAAAGAAGGCGACACGCTTGCGCTTGAAGTTGACCCAACAGTGCACCCAGCCTGGACCGGTGGCGGCGCTCGTTTGCTCGACGCTGGCGGGCGTGTTTCGAAGTTCAAAAAGAAATACGAAGGTCTTGGTTTCTAAGCCAGTCCACATTGTTTTTCAAAACGCCGTATCCCTTTGGATGCGGCGTTTTTTGTTGGGCTGTTGAAAATGTGAGTATTTGGTCAAAGATAAAGTGCAGGCCGGTTTTTAGGACCTCAATCCTTGGTTGAGGGGCAACAACTGAGTTATCAACAGTTTTTTCCTTGCGACGAGCCTCTAAGACTGGGAAAACAGGATAACACCAAACGGGGACGCAGCATGGCGCAGATCATTGTAGTGGGTAACGAAAAGGGCGGTGCGGGCAAATCCACCGTCTCGATGCATGTCGCGACTGCGCTGGCGAGGATGGGGCACAAGGTTGGCGGGCTTGATCTTGACCTGCGACAGCAGACCTTTGGCTCATACATTGAAAAGCGGGTTTCGTTCATGGAAAGCGCCGGCGTTCATTTGCCGACGCCCGATTATATGCCGTTGCCCAATATCGATAAGGCAACGTTGCAGCCTGGCGAAAATATCTACGACCAGCGTTTGACCGCTGCAATTGCTGAGCTTGAGCCGAAATGTGATTTCATCCTGATCGACTGTCCGGGGTCACATACCCGTCTGTCTCAGGTGGCGCATTCACTGGCCGATACTTTGGTTACCCCGTTGAACGACAGCTTCGTAGATTTCGACCTTTTGGCTAAGACAGATGACACCGGTCAGAAAATCCTGAAGCCCTCAGTGTATTCCGAAATGGTTTGGACCGCGCGTCAGCTGCGCGCACAGGCTGGGCTTAGCCCAATTGACTGGATCGTAGTGCGCAACCGTCTTGGCGCGCAAAACATGGTCAACAAAAAGAAGATGGCCGCCGCGATTGAGAAGTTGTCCGAAAGGATCGGTTTTCGCACGGCGGATGGTTTCAACGAACGCGTCATTTTTCGAGAGCTGTTTCCGCGTGGTTTGACCTTGCTTGATTTGCGCGATGTTGGTGTCGGGCAATTGAACATCTCAAACGTCGCGGCCCGTCAAGAGTTGCGCGAATTGATCAACGCCTTGAAATTGCCTGGCGTGGAAGTGAACTTTTAAACGCAGCCAAGCATCGAGGGCACCATGAGCGCATTGACGGAATATCAAGACGCTTTAGGGCGTGAGTTCGTTTTGACTGGCGATGCAGTTGAAAAATGGTCTCGCGATTGGTCTGGCATTTACCAATGGACGCCGCTGGCCGTTCTGAGGCCTGCAAACACGGCCGAGGTTTCTGCAGTCGTGAAAATTGCCGCCAAGTTGGGGCACGTTATTGTGGCTGTTTCCGGCATGACGGGAATGTCGGGCGGGGCAAGCGCCGATGGTTGCGTTATGGTCTCATTGGATCGACTGAATCAGATTGAGGATATCCGCCCTGAAGCGCGGCTAGCAATTGTTGGCGCGGGCGTGATTTTGTCTAATTTACATGACGCTGTTGATCCTCATGATTTGGTCTTTCCGCTGACTTTCGGCGCCAAGGGGTCTGCCTGCATTGGTGGGTGCCTTTCGACGAATGCGGGTGGCTCAAACGTCGTGCGCTATGGCAATACACGCGATCTTTGTCTTGGGCTTGAGGCTGTGATGCCGGATGGATCAATCCTCAACGCGATGACTGAACTTCATAAGGACAATTCGGGATATAATCTTAAGCACCTTCTAATTGGGGCCGAAGGTACGTTGGGAATCATAACCCGCGCGGTGGTAAAGCTGGTGCCAAAGCCGAAAGCCTATGCCACGGCCATGGTGGCGGTGCCATCACTTAGCGCTGCATTGACCGTGCTGAACCGCGTACAAGCCGAAACCGGTGACAAGGTAGAAGCGTTTGAATTCATGCCTGCCGAATATTTGGATAAACTGAATAAGCTAAAGCCGGCGACGCGCCGTATTTTTGATATCGATCATGAGGTCAATATCCTGCTTGAGATCGGCTCGACTATTCAGGCCGAATGCACGCCGAGCGACGATGGCACTATCCCGCTGGACGCACAATTTGAAACGATCTTAGGTGAACTGCTTGAAGAAGAAATTCTTTTGGACGCAGTTATTGCCAAGAACGAGGCCGAACGGCGCGAGATTTGGGAGCGCCGCGAGGCCGCAGCGGAAGTTCAGTTGGCAACCAAACCTCTCGTGAACAATGATATCGCTTTGCCGTTGGACAAGGTTGCGTCTTTCTATGACGTGGTTCGCGGCAGGGTTCTTGCCTTTTTGCCGGATGTATCAATTTCAACCGTCGCACACTTAGGCGATGGTAATCTGCATTTGGTTGTCTCTCTAGGGGAACATAACGTTGACCGTAAGAACGACGTGATGAGCTTGGTTGAAGAAGTTGTTCTGGAATACGGCGGCAGCTTTTCCGCTGAGCACGGGATTGGTCTGTCAAAAATACCCTCTATGCAACGGCGCAAAGACCCCGTTGCGGTGGCCACCATGCGGGCGATTAAAGCCGCGCTTGACCCCAATAATATGATGAATCCGGGCAAAGTTATTCCACCCTTAGATTGAGCGTGCGTGATTGACCCGCTCAGACTGTCTGGCGGGGTGAAATTGTCAGGGCTTGTTTGTTACATGATGTGGGTAGCGGGCCCGCTGTTGTTGTTTTCAGGCCATTCCGAAGGGCTTCGCCCCCCGATACCATACGATCTATTGGTAACTGGCTGACCATTCGCATCCCAGCTTTCGCTAGCGTCCGGTCATTGAAACCACATGTTTGTGCACTGGGAAAAACTGCCCTAGCGACATGAACAAACTGTAGCCGCAGCGCGCGTTGCGGCTAGCGCCAGCTGAAAAAGTCTGGTCCTGCTTTCGCAAGCATGTCTTTTGCCATCGCTTCGCCCAGCGCGGCACCATCGTCGATCGAACAGACGCGCTCGTCGGAAATAACCTCGGACCCATCAGGGCGGAGGACCTCTCCGCGTAAACGTAGTTGGTCGCCTTCAAGGACGGCCAAGCCCGCGATGGGGGTTTCGCAGGAGCCGTCTAATGCGGCTAGGAATGCGCGCTCTGCGGCCAGTCTTTGACCGGTTGGTATGTCGTGGATCGCGGCCAGCATATGGGCTGTGCGATTATCATCACCACGCCGTTCAATGCCAATCGCACCCTGCGCAACGGCAGGCAACATATCATCAATCTCAATCGGCGTTGCGGGTACATCGTTCATCCCAAGGCGATTCAACCCGGCTTGGGCAAGGAACGTAGCCTCGGCCACACCATCACCAAGTTTTTTCATGCGTGTTTGCACATTGCCGCGAAATTCGATGACTTTCAGATGTGGAAAGCGGTGCAATAGCTGCGCGCGGCGACGTAGCGACGAAGACCCAACCTCGGCGCCATCAGGCAGATCAGCCAAGCCTGAACAGTTCAGAGACACAAATGCATCGCGGACATCTTCGCGCGGCAGATAGGTATCGAGCACCAAACCCTCAGGCTGGGCCACTGGCATGTCCTTCATCGAGTGAACGGCAATATCGATCTTGCCCGACAGCAAGTCCTCTTCGATCTCTTTGGTGAACAGACCTTTGCCACCAATTTCTTTCAACGGCTTGTCTGCGTCGATCAATGTCCGATCGTCGCCTGTGGTTTTAATCACCACAATCTCAAACGCCTCTTCCGACAGATCAAAGGCTTTGGACAGACGGGAACGGGTCTCATACGCCTGCGCAAGCGCAAGGGGCGATCCTCGGGTACCGATCTTCAGCGGTTCTGCGGGGGTAGGATAGGTCATGGTCATGCCCCCTGATAGTCGCGGCAGGTTGTCCTGACAAGCGGCTGACGCTTGACATTGGCGCTTTGTCGCGGGACGTACGCGTGCAAAGAAAAGGAAGCGTTATGGCCCAGAAGACAATTCTCCGCGCGTTGGCTGGCGAGACACAGGATGTTCCACCAATCTGGATGATGCGACAGGCGGGCCGCTATCTGCCTGAATATCGTGCAACCCGCGCCGAGGCCGGCGATTTCTTGAAGCTTTGCTACAACCCAGAACTGGCCGCTGAAGTAACCCTTCAGCCCATTCGCCGTTACGGTTTCGATGCAGCGATATTGTTTGCCGACATCTTGCTGTTGCCACAGGCGCTTGGTGCGGATCTGTGGTTCGTCACCGGCGAAGGCCCACGCCTTTCAACCATCACGTCAGATGCTGATTTCGCCAAGCTTGGCACCAAGGACGACATCCACAAGACGTTGAACCCAGTTTATGAAACGGTGAAGATCCTGTCCAAAGAACTGCCAAAAGAAACCACGCTGATCGGTTTTGCGGGTATGCCCTGGACCGTGGCGACCTATATGATTGCTGGACGTGGCACACCGGACCAAGGGCCTGCCCATGCATTGAAGGCCGAAAACCGGCCTCTGTTTGACAAGGTCATGGATATCTTGACCGAGGGCACCATCGAATATCTATCCATGCAGATCGAAGCTGGCGCCGAAGTGGTTAAGCTTTTCGACAGCTGGGCCGGATCGCTAAAGGGCGAGGATTTCGATCGCTACGCGCTTGAGCCTGCACAGAAGATTACAGCCGAGTTAAAGGCCCGCCATCCCAACACGCCAATCATCGGCTTTCCGCGTGAAGCGGGTGAACGTTACATCGGGTTTGGTAAAGCGACAGGCGTGGATTGTGTCGCGCTAGACAATTCGGTTTCACCAGAATGGGCTGCGTCCAATGTGCAGGTGGATGGCTGTGTTCAGGGCAATCTAAAGTCGTCGCATATGGTGACCGGTGGCCAAGATTTGGTCAATGAGACCCGCGCCATCGTCAAAGCCTTCTCAGGCGGTCCGCACATTTTCAACCTCGGTCACGGCATCACGCCTGACGCCGATCCCGAGAATGTTCAACTGATGATCGACACCGTTCGAAACGGCTGATCGCAGAGGGCTATCAGCTCTTTTTAAGCTTGGCCTGAATGTCGCAAAGGACGTCATCTACGCTGCTCTCCAGCTTGTTGTAAAGCGCGTCTACCCAACCTTCGAGCTTTCGCTTTTCGTCGGCGGTCAGGGTTTTGGCCGTTACCACGACAATTGGGATATCGTGCCATTCAGGGCGCTTGCGATATTCCTCGACAAAACCAAAGCCGTCCATTTCTGGCATCATCAAATCCAATAGGATCATTGATGGCGTTGTCTTTTCTAACGCCTCGATCCCCTCGCGCCCGTTGGTTGCTTCGATCACTGATGCCCCCTCGTTTTCGAGGTATTTGCGCATGACAGTTCTGGTGGGTTCATCGTCTTCGACCAGAAGAACCGCTGAACTGGCCTTGTTAAGCAGGAACTTGTCGAGAACCTGAACCAGCTTTTTGCGATCAACTGGTTTTGACAGATACTCAGCGGCCCCAAGGGAAAACCCGAGGCTGCGATCTTCGGCAATCGTCACCATGACTACAGGAATGTTGGCCGTTGCCTTATCGGATTTCAGTTGGCTGAGAACCGACCACCCGTCTGTATGCGGCATGATCACATCAAGCGTAATGGCGTCAGGCAAAAGCTCTTTAGCCTTCTTCAAGCCTTCCTTGCCATGCACCGCCATTTCGGTGCGATAACCCGCTACGTTCAAATTGCGGTGCAGCAGTTCGCGTACATTGGCGTCATCGTCGATGATCAGTACGAGCGGTGAATCTTCGCTGATTTCTGCCGCATTGGCGTTTCGGGGTTCATCCACCTCAGGCAGCGCAACGATGCTGGTCCCATCTACAGCAACTTTCATTGTAAAGGTCGTGCCGACATCTGGGGTGCTGACAGCCAAGATATCGCCACCTAGCATGCGGCTGAACTCTCGTGTGATGGTCAAGCCAAGACCGGTGCCGCCAAATTTCTTTGATGTGGACGAATCTGCCTGTGTGAAGGGATCAAATATCTTCTCAAGCTGTTCGGGCGTCATACCGATGCCCTCGTCGCTGATGTCAAAGACAATCAGATCACCGTTGGGTGATGGTTCTATGCTTGTGTCGATCCGCAACGTGCCGTTTTCAGTGAACTTTGCGGCGTTCGACAACAGGTTGAACATGTTTTGGCGAAGCTTCGTTAAGTCCGACTGGATCGTATCAACGCCCTTGCCCATCTCAATCACAAGCGTGTTATGGTTCTTATCTACCAACGGCTTGATCGTGTTTGAGACGTCCTCCAGCATATCCACGACCGAGATTTCTTCGATATAAAGCTCGATCTTACCGACTTCGATTTTTGAGAGATCCAAAATGTCGTTAATAAGACCAAGAAGATGCTTACCAGCGCTTTGAATTTTCTCAAGATCGGGGATGTAGTCTTCGTTTTCGTCATCCTCGGCGTCATCAATCAGCAATTCCGCATAGCCAATGATTGCGTTTAGGGGGGTCCTAAGCTCGTGGCTCATATTGGCCAAGAACTGTGATTTGGCGCTGTTGGCATCCACAGCCGAGTCCCGCGCCACGCCCAATTCCTTTACCAAGCCATCCAGCTCTTTTTCGTGTTCCTTTAGCTCGGTTATATCGGTGAACGTCGAGACGATACCGCCCTCACCGGTCTGATAGCCCTCAGATTTGAACCACTTACCGTCCAATAGGGCGGTTGATGACCGAGTGGGATTTTCACGGCGATCCGAAAGAATGCCCTCGATCCACTCGTCCCTTGTTTTGTCGCCAAAGTCGGTTTTCTTAGTGTTGCGGACAATGCTTTCGAAATGGTCGCCTGGTTTAGGGTCATGTCCGATTGCGCGAGCGACGTCCAAGTACATCTTGTTGAACAGCACAAATCGATCATCGGCATCAAACAACACAAAGCCCTGCCCAATCGCTTCGACGGCGTCCAATAGACGGCTATGCGCAAGCTCAGATTCTTCGGCAAGTTTATTAAGCGTCTCTTCGTGTTCTTTCAGTTCAGTGATGTCCGTAAAGACCGAAACGTTGCCACCGTCACGCGTGCGAAAGCCCTCGGCCTTGTACCAAGTGCCATCGGGTAGACGGTTTGTAGAATCGCGCGCTTCGTCAGATTGGCGTTCTTCCAAGACATTTTTCATCCATTGATCGCGCGTCAGCCCATTGTAATCTGTGCGTTTGACGGTTTTTAAGATGTCTGCGAACCGCTCGCCGACAATGGGCTTGCGCGCTAGAACCTCAATCATGTCGCTATATTTCTGGTTGAACATGACAAACCGATCTTCTTGATCGAACAGGGCAAACCCCTGCCCCAAAGCTTGAATGCCGTCATGCAAACGGGCGTGGGCCAGTTCAGATTGGCGCGCCATTTCGGCCAACTCTTCTTCTTTTTCCTTCAACTCGGTCACATCGGTAAAGATTGAGACCGTACCGCCGTCGCTTGTTTCGTATCCCTCAGCGCGGAACCATGTGCCGTCGTTCTGCTTGCTTATACTGTCGCGGGTTTTCGTCTCGCGGCGTTCATCAAGGATGCGCCGAACCCAGTGTTCCTTATCCTCCATGCTGTCGGGGATGTAGTTCACCTCGGCCGAGGCACGCATTATGGCTTCAAAATTATCGCCGACGAGAGGGTCGCGCCCAAGGATTTTCTTTGTGCGTTCAGCATATTTCGAATTGAACAACGCAATATTGTCGTCCTTATCAAACAGAACAAACCCTTGCCCAATAACCTCAAGCGCATCGGTCATCCGTGAGTGCGCCAGCTCTGCTTCTTCGCGACTTTTCTTAACTTCGGCCTCAGCTGTTTTGCGTTCCGAAACCGACCCCAATTGTGCCCCGACGTGTTCGAGAGTTTTGACGATCTCAATGTTGGCAGGCGTTATCTCTTGTGAGAAAAACTCTAGAACACCGATTACCTGAGAATTTATTGTGATCGGAAATGCCATCCCTGCTTTTAGGCCCGCCTGTTTGGTAAATTCCGCCCGTCGAAAATCATCATATGTCGCCAGATTTTCAATCCAGACTTCACGCCCTTCAGCCAACACGCGCCCAGGCAGACCGGACACATCCCCGAACCGTAGATTTTCTGTTGCGGCACCGAGATCGGAAAGCTTGCTGGCTGTTTCGATATGCCAAATACCGCTTGGAATGAGTTCACCGCGACCGTTTGAATGATCGACAACATACGCATGACCCACTGGCCAATTGGCATAGTTGCAAATTTCATGGATTGCAGTCTGCATCGCACCTTCGAAACTTTCGGCGCTATTTGCGGCCAGAACAATATTCTGTAGCAAACGAACCGATGCCGTGCGCTCTGCTACTCTTCGTTCTAACTGTGCGTTGGCCGTCACCAGAGCGTTTTGCGCTTCGATCTCTGACGAGATTTCTCGGCCGTAAATGTTGACGTAATCCTCGCCTGCGACCGGAGTGTACATAAATAGAAACGTCTGTTCGCCAGTCTCTAAAGTAACGGTGGTGATGTCGCGCGTGCGCATTGATTCATTGGCAGTATTTGCCAACAAAGTGGTAAGGCGCATATGCGGGGCTTGTTCGACTACACCGGGCAGCAACTCGGACGCGTGGTTACAAAAAAGCAATGTCCCGTCGGCTAGCGATCGCATAACTGGATTTGGATTTTCATTGGGAAATTTATTTAAATCAGCCGCTTGCTTTTGTGCTTCGCGCATTTGCGTTACATCGCGCCCGTATATGTTGACGTACTCGAACTCGTGAACAGGTATGATCGCCAACTCAAAGATGATTTCTCCGGCAGCAAAATCAACGCGGCCTTGCTCGTTTGATTGATAGCATTCGAGAGCAGTACGAGAGATTAGATTGTCAACCGCCAGCGTGTCGGCATTCAACAGCTTGCTCATAGTACGAGAGTACTTGTTGGCATAGATCACTACACCCTCGGGATCGATCCGCATCACCGGGCTATTGGATTCATCCGGAAGTCGCGCAAGACCCTCGATGTCGTCGTGGGACCCGAGTCTGATCTTCTTTTTTCTAGCGGCCATGGTTCAACTCCGGTGTAGATGGTCAGCCGTGGCCAACGTAGTTATCAGCTTGTCGCATATATATCGGGGCGGACGTTTGTCGGTTTTTGTGTCATTCGTTTACCTCCCCAGCGAGAAAACTCTTTGTTTTTTAGGCAAATATTCCACAGAATGGTTTAATTGTTAAGAAAGATTGCTAGACGACACCAGCAAACATGTGAACGGGACGAAGCTTTTGACAACAACCGACGTAAATAACGGCGCATCATCAATGATCGCCTGCGAGTTTGTAATTGGAATTACGGGCCATCGTGATCCGGTCAAAGACGACGTGATCGCGTTGAAAAAAAGCATTGTGCACGCCTTAGGCAACGTTCGTAACAAGTTCAAAGACTTGCCGGTTCGACTGGTGACGGGTCTAGCTGAGGGCGCTGATACACTGGCCGCAGAAGTGGCCTTGGACATGGGATTGCAGGTGACTGCCGTGTTGCCCATGCCAAGGAAGTATTACGAACAAGATTTCCAAGGTGCCGCGCTTGAGCGCTTTTGTGAGCTGATCGATGATCCGCGCATGGGTTGCCATGAGATCCCCTTGGTAGACGGCAATGTCGATAAGACTGAACTATCCGGCCAAGATCGCGTTGTGCAATATGAAATGCTTGGGGATTTCCTTGTGCGGCGTTCGAACGTTCTGATGGCACTTTGGGACGGTAAAACACTGGACCAAAAAGGTGGGACCTCGGACGTTATCACGACCTATTTGGCAGGCCGAGCACAACATCAGGAACCAGTCATGTTGCCAGCTGGCAATATCCACTTTGAGGATTGCGGAGAGCTTACGATCTGGATCAAGACGCCCCGCGCGTCTTCGCCCAAGTCTATCGAAGCTGGTGTAGCAGCGTATCTTGTTTCGGATGCATCTGGTGCATCGTTCCAAGAAATGGATGCAATCCCTCAGACATTTATGGATCGCTGGTCGGGTTTTGAAACCTATGCCCAAGACCGTTTCTCGGATTTGGCGGCAGATCAAACCTCTTGGCCCCTTGCCCAGCACGACGGGTTTGGTGAAAGCGCACAGGCGCAGGCAATCAACCGCGAGTTTTTACGCGCGGACCAATTGGCGATGGCCAATCAAAAGAACTCGGACATGTTGTTCAAAGCGTTTGGATTGATCGCAGGCGCGATGGGTCTATTGTTCCTCGTATACGCCAAACTTTCGGCCATAAAGATATACCTCGTGCTTTACGTTGCGCTGTTTGTCGTTGGATATCTATTCTTCAAACTTGGCTCAAATCGCCATTGGTTGGGCAAACACTTGTCTTACCGCGCTTTGGCCGAAACCATGCGCGTGCAGTACTTTCTTTTGGTTTCCGGTGCAGGCGCCCGCTTTAGTGTTCGCCGCGTCATGAGCCTAACAAGCGTTGATCGCTTTCAACGGTTCGAATGGTTGCCAGATGCCGCCCGCTGCATGGAACCGGTGACGTTTGAAAACCACAAACCCAGCATTGAGAAAATGCAAGCTGTCCACGATTATTGGATTGATGATCAGAGCGAGTATTTTTCGAAAAAGCTGCATCAATTGCACCATCAGCATGAACGCCTAGAAGTCATTAAGACGGCCCTTCTTTTGGGTTCCGTTGTTGGAGCTCTGGCCCTGATCCTCTACAAATATGAGCTTAAGAAAATGGGTATGGGCGGATTTGACGGCAAAACGTGGCTGGTCTTCTTTATGGGACTTCTGCCGCTTTGGTTGGCCGTATGGGAGCTTTACCAAGGCAAAATGGCCACCCGAGAGCTGATCTGGCAATATGCCAACCAGCGCCGCTATTTCGTGGCCGCGCGCGACCAGATGGTTGCCTGTACCACGCAAGAGGCCAAAGGCAGGATCGTGTCAGATCTTGCTGAACGTGCTTTGGCAGAAATCTACCTTTGGTCCGCGCATCGCTTCCACCGCGAGCATGAGCCACCGGCTGCCGGTTAATCAATGACTGAGCTTTTGCCCGAACAGACAGCCTTTAAGTCGCTCTTGTCAGAGCTGCGTCATGATTTGCGCACGCCCATCGGTCACATCATCGGTTACTCTGAAATGATCGCGGAAGACTTGGATGACGAGATGGCAAAAATGCTGTCGGGCGATCTTGAGGCGATTCAAAACGCCGGTCACAAAATGCTCGGCCAGATTGATCAGCACTTTAACGCGGCGAAATCCTCAGCTGATGAGATTGATTTTGTCGACGCACAGTTCCAGCTTCGCCTGCAGTTGAACCACATTTCCGGTTACGCCGAAATGCTGCGAGAAGACGCCATAGAAGACGGGATCGACGACATCCTAGGCGATCTCGATCATATAACAACGGCGCAGGCCACCGTTTTGCAGATGGTCGAAAACATCGGCCCGCATTTCGTTCAGAGCACCGCGAAGAAGAAACGCTCAAAGGTTGAGAAAACTGCCGACAGTCGACCTGCACCAGCCTCGATCTTCGGTGTTGGGGGCGAAGTTCTTGTCGTCGATGACGACCCTGCCAACCGAGAGCTTTTGGCCAGACGACTTGCCCGCAGTGGGTATAGTTCAACCTGTCTGGAAAGCGGTGAAGCCGCCCTTAAAGAGCTTGATGATCGCCGCTACGATCTAATTCTACTTGACCAAAAGATGCCCGGCCTGTCCGGTCTCGAAACGCTTGAGATTATTCAAAACTCGGCGCGACTGCGCACTATTCCCGTCATTATGCTTTCAGCCGCGGACGATTCAGAACTAATGGTTCAATGCATTCTGCATGGCGCTGAAGATTATGTGGCAAAGCCATTTAACCCCATCCTGTTGACTGCGCGGATCAATGCCTGCCTTGAAAAAGTGCGCCTGCGCCAGAACGTTGCCCGCCAGCTGCGTGTGTTCATTTCGTCACCCGGTGACGTGATCCCCGAACGTCTGCTTTGCAAAACCATAATCAACCGCCTGAACGAGGAATTTTCGGGCAAGGCTTACCTGATCCCAATCTTGTGGGAAGAAGAGCCATTGCTGGCGTCTGACACGTTCCAAGCGCAAATTCACCCGCCCCGCCAGACAGATATCTACATTGGCATTTTGTGGTCACGCATCGGTTCTCCACTACCAGATACGATCACGCGGGAAGATGGTTCGATATACGACAGCGGCACGGCCTTTGAATTTGAAGACGCGCTGCATGGTTATAGCGAAAACGGCCACCCCGAGATGTTGCTCTACCGCAAAAGTGGCGCGCCGGTTCTTTCACTGGCCGACAAGGGTGAAGTGATTGAGCGGCTGGATCAAATTGACCGTCTACAAAGCTATGTAGACCGGTTCTTGATTGGTGAAGACGGCAGCTACGTCGCTGCGTTTCATATGTTTGATGACGGTGCCAGTTTTGAAACAATGCTGGAAATGCACCTGCGCAAACTGGTCGAGCGGGTGTTGCTCGATGATAACGTCGATGAAGACACTGCCTGACTTGTCAATGCACTCTGCCTTATGCAAGTATTTCTCGAAGCGAATGGGGATAGAATGACAAAAATTTTGTTGGTCGAAGACAACGAGATGAACCGCGATATGTTGTCTAGGCGACTAAAGAAACGCGGGTTCGAAGTAACAATGGCCTTTGATGGCAAGCAGGGTGTCGACATGGCAACAGCCGAGCCACCAGATTTGATCCTTTTGGACATGAGCCTTCCAGTCATGGACGGTTGGGAAGCGGCCAGCCATTTGAAGGCGAACGATAAAACCAAAAGTGTCCCAGTGATCGCGCTGACTGCACATGCGATGGCTGGTGACAAGGAAAAGGCGCTGGAAGCTGGCGCGGATGATTACGACACCAAACCTGTAGACCTAAAACGTCTACTCGGAAAAATTGACGCGCTTTTGGGCGCGTAGCGACAAATCTTCACAGACATCAGGATCGAACATTTGGACGCTGAGACCATCAAGGACGCAATGCTTGCAGGGGGCGAAAGCTGGCGTGCCGCGCGCAGCCACTGTCGTGGCCCCGAGGCCCCCTTGTCCAAGGGTGACTACTCAGAAACGCAGCTGAGTGAACGGGATCTGTCTGAGTGTGACTTTACCGAGTCCGATTTTTATGAGGTCGACTTTACGCGAGCAAATCTTAAAAAATCCATTTTTGTGCACGCCGATTTGACCAGTGCGAAAATGACCCAAGCGGCGCTCTATAAAGCCGATCTTACAGGGGCAATCTTTCAAGAAGCTACACTTGCAAAGTCTGATTTATCTTCGTCCACCTGCAAAGGCGCTGATTTTCGTGGGGCCGATCTGTCGGGTGTTAATTTCACCGGCGCTGATTTGCGTGAGGCAGATTTTTCGCATGCCGACCTGACTGGTGCGAACCTAACCCGCGCGAACATCACCGGTGCGAAGTTTCATTTTACGCAGATGTCAGATGTAAACGTCACTCACCTTGCCTATGGTAACTATCGCGACATGGTTGGTCTGTACTACGGTGTGCGTGGCATCGACCTGATCTATGGGAATGCGATCTATCTTCGTGACGCAAAAGATCAAGACTATATCGACACATTGCACCAAGTGCTTCTGGACAAAGAACCAGGCATGTGGCGCGCCATGGATCTGTTTTTATTCAAGTCGTGGGGTCTGATCGACCATGGCCGAAGCTTGCTTAAAGTCGCCTTTTACGCCTTTGTTATAGCTACATTTTATGGCCTAATTTATTCAATGGATATGATCTATGGCTGGCAGATCATGGACTATTCTAACTCGGCCAAAACATGGTTCACGCCGTTCTACTATTCGGTGGTAACCTACACCACGCTTGGGTTTGGGGACGTAACCGCCGACAGTCTATTCGGCGAAATATTCGTAATTAGCGAAGTCATTTTTGGCTATTTCACGCTTGGTCTATTGCTGGCGATCTTAGCCAATACGATTGCGCGACGAAGCTGATTACTGACCGAAAATCACAGCGGTTGTCGATTTAGTCATCAACTCGTGCCCAGCGAAAAGTGGGCGCGGCCAACGCTCAACCGCCATTAGACGAAACTGTAAACTGTAGCCGGATTGTCTTCGATCAGCGTTGCCACTTGTGCATCGGTCAATCCCCGCTTTCGTAAGCGTGGAACAACATTGGTAATCAAGTGATCATAGCCAAGCCCACCATAGGCGTGCAGTCTGTGTTTGGTCGCGACATCGTGCGATAGTAATATCTGGCGTTCGTATCCTTGCTCAAAGTGCCATAGAATTACGTCCATGCGTTCCGCATCTGATGGCATGTCCACATCTGGGTTTGGAGGATAAAACGAACTTTCATTGCCAAACAAATCATATTCCAAATAGCAACCGGTTTGCGCTAGCTCTTTCAGCCAACCGCGATCCAGACAAGTGCGATCTATATGACAGATGATAAGCCGAGACATGTCACCACCCGCCTTGTCGACAACTTCAGCGATCTCAACAGGCGAATTTGGGCTTCTTCCTGGGTGAACCATCAAAGCAGCCCCCGTTTCAAGCTGAGCATCTACGCCAGCGCGAAGGCTTTTCTTTTCATTGTCCCACCAAGGGTAAGTGCAGCCAACCTCGCCTATTAAGCCAGCCTTTATGCCCGTATCCCCAACGCCTACGTCAATATCGCGGATAATCTCTCGGGCAATATCATCTTGGCTAAGGGCATCCATGTTGTCGGGATGGGTTGACCCGATGTAGTACCCAGCGCCCATAACCACATGTGTATTCGTCAGCCGTGCAATTCGCGCCAAGCCAACTGGATCCCGGCCAAGGCCAATATTGGTTGGATCAACGATTGTTTTGCCACCCGCAGCAACGAAATGCTTAAGTTCCGAGACTGCAATTTCTTCGTCTTTTAGTTCGACATTGTCTTTGTTTGAGGTCCAGTGATAGCCAACCCAGCCCCGGTTCTCGAGCGAGATTTTCTCATGCGCCATTTTGCGTTGCCCGATTTCTGGCGGTTCGACATACATGAACGTCCCGTCGATCAGCACATGATCATGCGCCAGCGTGACGCCCAATTCATCCCCTTTGACCAATCCTAAAACTGTTTGAACATATCCGCGGCGATCGTCTTTCGTCATGACCTTATCCCTCTCGTTTATCTGGCTTCTTAGATTGGACCAGTTTCATCTTGATTATCCGAGCACGGCGACCGCGCTGATTTCAACCAATAGCGTTTCAAAGGCGAAATCGACGCCGCCTACAACAGTTGCGCTTGGTCCTGGGTCGCTGAAAAACTCAGACCTTGCAGTAATCGCAGCATCTCTAAATCTAATGTCAGATAAAAAGATGTTCAGAGAAACAACGTCGTCCATGTTCCCCCCAGCTGCAGCAACATAGTCGGAGATGTTTATAAGGCACTGACGACATTGTTCCAACGGATCGCCCGGTCCAATTAATACACCATCTGAATAGGCGATTTGCCCCGAAATAAAGAGCTGACCACCAGCCTTAATACATTGAGAGCCGACCCGCCCGTCCTCAGGCTCTCCGACATTTGGAATTGATATGCGATTTCTTGCCATTGTCTTTCCTTATGTCGATTGCGTTATCGCGCCATTTTCATCATCACCTAAAACATGGTCAACAACATAGGCCGCAAATTCATGAACGGTTTTTTCTTCCGTAGGGCAGAACCTGCCCCTTTGGGTAAGACGCCCACCGATCCCACGATGCACAAGCTCGCAAATGCCTTTGTCCTCGGCAATGAATAGCTCCATCGGTGGATAGTATTTGTCCTCGGCCTCTTCCTCAAAATTCTCGAGGTCTATGGTCGCCTGTGGAAAG
The DNA here is from genome assembly GCA_029244725.1 of Paracoccaceae bacterium. GTDB lineage: Bacteria > Pseudomonadota > Alphaproteobacteria > Rhodobacterales > Rhodobacteraceae > JASMHC01. The sequence goes on along the minus strand of JAQWQJ010000077.1, from coordinate 84,104 downwards.
CAGCACCACGTAACGATACGTGTCCAATTTGGCCCTTCGGGAAAATACTGGTGAAACGTTATTCGATCAGGCGGCAGGTTCATCAACAGATGCGGATAATACACCATAAAATGGGTTGTATCCTGATCTTCCTGTGACAGGCCCTCGATGAATGGCAGGGTTTTGTTACGGGGCACATATAGCCCGTTTTCATTATCGCTGGAATTGATCTCATAAACGCCGGGAACGCCTTCGGACAGGAATTTGCTGTTTTTGGCGCCGGGATAATAGGTATCCAAAGATTCCCTATGAACAGTCCGCACATGGTAACCTTCGCGCGAATTCTCGACCCAAATCTTCCAGTTCGCGTTAAAACGGTTTTCCCATTTTCGCGTCACTTTCATGTCTTGCATGTTGTAGCTGGCGAACCGCTTGGGCAAATTGCCAAGGCTTTCTAACAAAGGCTCTGCATTCTCGTTGAAATTGATAAAAACAAAGCCTGCCCAGATCTCGGCACGCACACTCGGAAGGGTGTAGTCTGCTTTATCAAAGCCCTTTGCGTCTTCCATGGACGGGGCAGCAACCAGCTCTCCGTTCAGTTTGTAGCTCCATGCGTGATAGGGGCATTTTAGAAGCTTACAATTGCCTTTTCCCGCAACCAGTTCCGACCCACGATGACGGCATGATGCCGACAGGGCACGAACGATGCCATCGTAGTCTCTTAGAATAATCAGCGGCTCCTCAACGATATCTATGCGCACATAGTCGCCGGGGTTTGGGATTTCCTCTTCGCGCGTCGCAAGTAGCCATGATTTCAGAAAGATCGTTTCGACCTCTCGATCGTACCACTCTTGCGACTTGTAGACTTCCGGCGGCAAGGTCGTCGCTTCGTCAATCGGTCGCTTGGTATCAATATAGGTTTCGCGTGACCAAATGGATCCGGATGATTGTGGCATTGAGATCTCCATTCTGTTGGCCGCTGTAATCGCGGTGCAGGGCAGCTATCGTTGAGAGAAATAAGTACGTGTCCTATCGCGCCCGTATTGTTCATTCACAGAATGGTTGACGACAAGCAGATTTATTTGACACGATATGTTGAATAATTCGACAGGTTGAAGGCGACGATGAAAGAGTACGGAGTTCATCTAAATGCGTTGCGCGCGTTTGAGGCCACTGCCAGGCATTTGAGCTTTAGTAAGGCCGCAGAAGAGCTGTCTGTTTCCCACTCTACGATCAGCCACCACATCGCATCCTTAGAGGCTGGTCTTGGCGTTAAACTGTTCAACCGTCAAAACCGTAAAGTCGAACTGACAAAAGCCGGTGAAAACTTGTTTCCGGTCCTAAATTCTTCCTTTGATGGCATTAAACGCGCCCTCAAAGAGACGCGGTCTAGCACGAACCGCAAAGTGCTGAACGTCGCTGTAACGCCCTCGTTTGCCAACAAGTGGCTTGTTCCTCGACTACGCGACTTTCAGGCGCTGAATCCTGAAATTGACATCAATGTCAGCTCGTCACTGACGAAAGTCGACTACAATGCTAAGAACATTCACGTCGGAATTCGCGCTGGTCTAGGACAATGGGAAAACTTGGATGCTGAGCATTTGATGCCCATCCATATGACACCTCTGGGCAGCCCAACACTGTTCAATGCGCACAAAGTAATGACCGACCCCTCCGAGATTTTGCAATATCCGCTAATCCATGCGGACGTCAGCAACGGCGTCGGATTCGAATTTGAATGGCTTGAATGGTTCAAAGCATCAGGCATGCCAAACGTTGATATCGGTGCTGGGCTTTCTTTTCATGACCCAGGGTTGGCACTTGAAGCCGCGATAAACGGACTTGGGTTCGCCATCGGATACGTCGAATTGGCAAAGGATGACATTACACAAGGTCGCCTAGTAAGACCCTTCCAGACCGACATCAGGCACCCTTGGTCCTATTTCATCGTGACACCTAGAAATGAGAGCATGGATAAGCAAACCGTTCTTTTTTGCAATTGGTTGAAAGAGCAATGCTTCTTATAGGTGTTTGAGAGTGAATAGCCCGACCTAGCAGATTTTATTCAGGTGCGCGGGTGGGGGCACCAAATCGCTTCCTGATATGACCAAGGATTTGGTCACGTGATTGTCGATAGCTAGCCAGTTTCGCTTCACGCGTTTCACCCAAACCCGAGGGATCGAGAATGTGCCAATATTCGACATCTAGATGAAACAGTCGGGTCAAATCCAATGCGCGGCGTTGCGATGCAGGCGAAAGCGAGACAACCAAATCAAACGAAGAAAGGTCGTCGCCCCATTGTTCCATTTCATCAAATGAACGCGTTCGGTGTCGCATAAGTTCCACGCCAATTTCTTGGCAAACCGCGATAGCAAACCCATCAATCTCAAGATCGTTCTTAACGCCCGCAGACTGAACGTAAACGTCCAGCCCATAGAGGTTCTTCATAATGCCTTCAGCCATAGGCGAGCGGATGGCGTTATGGTCGCAACAAAACAGGACCGATTGAGGAAGCTCTGACGCCACGCCCTAGCCTCCGAAGTGCAGGACGCACACAAGGGTGAACAGGCGTCTAGCTGTGTCGTTGTCAATTTCAGCCTTACCTTCGAGACGTTCCGTTAGGATGCGAGCGCCCTCGTTGTGGATGCCGCGCCGTGCCATATCAATTGTTTCAATCTGACTCGGCGGCAAGTTTTTGACCGCATCAAAGTAGCTTTCACAAATCTGCCAATAGTCTTTTACAACCTGACGAAACGGTCCAAGGGAAAGGTGAAACTCAGCAGCGGCCGCTTCACTTTCTGTTTTGATATCGAACACCAATCGCTTTTCGCGGATCGCAAGACCAACGTTGTATGGGCCATCGGGCACAGCACGGTCTTCGCGCTTTGGTAGCGTGAACGAGTTCTCTTCCATCAGATCAAACATCGCGACTTTACGTTCCTGCTCAATCTCCGGTGTCGGAGGCGGCAGCGTGCTGTCGTCAAGTTCGATAAGCGCTATGCGGGTCATGGAGTTACCTCAGGTCTTGGTTCCAGCATGATTACCGCAGTGCAGCATTTCGGGCAACGGTGGATTTCTAACCCTTTAGTCATTGAGCTTTTTCAGTCGCGCTGTGACCGACAGACCATGCGCCTCAAGGCTTTCGGACTTTGCCAAAATCTCAGCTGAGGGGCCTATTTCGCGCAAAGCCTGAGGCGTCATACGTGATAAGGTCGTGCGCTTCAGGAAATCCATAACTGACAGACCAGAGCTGAACCGCGCCGAGCGCGCTGTAGGCAGCACATGGTTTGGACCACCGACATAATCGCCAATCGCCTCGGGAGTCCAAGCGCCGAGGAAGATTGCGCCGGCGTGATCAATCATCTCGCCCAGCGCGTCGGGATCACCAACGCAAAGTTCCAAATGCTCGGGCGCGATGCGATTGGCCAGCTGCGCGGCCTCTTCTTGATCTTCAACGATAATCACCGCGCCAAAGTCACGCCAGCTTGCGCCTGCAATTGCCCGCCGTTCAAGCGTTTCAAGTCGCTTTTCGATGGCTTTAACGACGCTATCCGCAAACGCCTGATCCGTTGTGATCAACAGCGATTGTGCGCTTTCATCATGTTCTGCTTGGCTAAGAAGATCGAGAGCGATCCAGTCGGGATCATTGTCCTCATCCGCGATCACCAGCACCTCAGAAGGACCGGCAATCATGTCTATCCCGACTTTACCGAACACACGACGTTTGGCAGCGGCAACGAAAGCATTACCCGGTCCCGTGATCTTGTCGACCGGTGTGATTGTGTCCGTCCCATAGGCCAGCGCAGCCACAGCCTGTGCGCCGCCAATGCGATAAACCTCATCGACGCCCGAAAGTCTGGCCGCCAACAACACAAGCGGGTTTGCGACCCCATCCGGTGTTGGGCAGGTCACCGCGAGACGCTCAACCCCCGCCACTTTCGCAGGGATCGCGTTCATCAGAACCGACGAAGGATAGCTTGCCAAACCGCCTGGCACGTAAAGCCCCGCCGCTGACACAGGCCGCCAGCGCCACCCAAGCATCGCGCCGTTTGGTTCTTCCCATTCCTTATCCTCGGGCATCTGCGCTTCGTGATAGACCCGAATGCGCTCCGCGGCGAGTTCCAGCGCAGCGCGTTCTTCGGCTGGTACTTTGGCAATCTCAGCGTCAATCTCAGCCTCCGAGAACGCCATACCGTCCGCAGCCAGCTCTAACCTATCAAACTTCGCCGTCAGCTCTAAAACCGCTGCATCCCCCCGCGCCCGCACGTCCGCAATAATGTCGGCCACAACGGCATCCACATCCGGACTGTCCTCACGCTTGGCCGAAAGAAGCGCCAAAAACTGAGTCTCAAAATCCGCGCCAGAAGTGTTGAGGAATTGGGGCATGGGTCCGTCCTAAATTGCTTGAGGCGGATGTAGCGGGAAATGCTGAGGTGCGCAATGAACCCACACCCATCGATGCAACAGTAGGGTATGCATTCACGTCACACATTGTCCTCAACCCTTGACTTATCCCCAGATTTGCTGCACATGCGCGATGAACGCCGCGCTGCCGCGTGAGCTTGCTGCGCCCCAATTCGGGCCATCGGCGTCACCCTACCAATCGTTCCCCATCACGCAGGGTTCTAGATGCGACGGTCAGTCATTCGGGATACGCCCGTGTGTCCGCAGGCCCGCACCACCCTCGTTTCAGCTGCGCATTTCGCGTGGCTGCATACCCGTTTGCCGGTCCAATACCGGCACTGAAAAGGACGTCAATTTGTTTGACTTTGATATGCTCGGCCTTGCGCCGGAACTGAATAACAACCTCAAAGCCATCGGCTTTAAAGAACCTACGCCGATCCAAAACAAGGCCATTCCTTTGGCACTTGAGGGTCATGATATCCTCGGTCTTGCCCAAACCGGCACCGGCAAAACGCTGGCCTTTGGTCTGCCGCTGATCAACATGCTGCTCGAAGCACCTGCGCGACCTGAACCAAAGACCACTAAGGCGCTGATCCTTGCCCCTACCCGCGAACTGGTAAACCAGATTGCTGAGGCGCTGAAGGTTCTGACTGGCAACACCCGCATTCGCGTGACAACCGTTGTTGGCGGCCAATCGATCAACAAACAGATCGGGCAGTTGAACAAAGGCACCGATATCCTTGTGGCGACACCGGGCCGTTTGATCGACCTGATGGAACGTGGCGCTATACGTCTTAGCGAAGCGCGTTACCTAGTGCTTGATGAGGCCGACCAGATGCTCGACATGGGGTTCATTCACGCCCTGCGCCAGATTGCCCCCAAACTTGGCACACCGCGCCAGACCATGCTGTTTTCGGCTACGATGCCAAAGCAAATGGAAGAACTGTCGCGCGCTTATCTTGAGAACCCGCGTCGTGTGCAGGTTGCGCCCCCGGGCAAAGCTGCTGACAAGATCACTCAGTCTGTGCATTTCATGGAAAAAGCCCGCAAGTTGTGGAAACTCCGCGATATTCTGGAAAAGAACCCAGAGGCTTTGACGCTGGTATTTTCACGCACCAAACACGGCGCTGAGAAAATGAAAAAAGGTCTGGTGGCCGACGGTTTCAACGCTGACTCGATCCACGGCAACAAAAGCCAAGGCCAGCGGGATCGCGCAATTGATGCGTTCCGTTCGGGCGAGACGACCATCCTTGTGGCCACCGATGTGGCGGCCCGTGGTATCGATATTCCAGGCGTGAGCTTTGTGATTAACTTCGATCTGCCAAACGTGCCTGACAACTACGTGCACCGCATTGGCCGTACAGCCCGTGCCGGCCGCGAAGGCGAAGCGATCTCGTTCTGTTCAGCGGAAGAAGTTGATCTGTTGCTGCAAATCCAGAAGGTCATGAAAATGGACATTCCGGTTGCAAGCGGCACCTGCCCCGAGGCTGTGAAGCCGGCCAAAAACGGCGGAAACCGTCGCGGCGGCAATCGCGGAGGCGGTCAGCGTCGCGGAAACGGCGGAGGCGCACCAAAGCCACAAGGCGATGCAGCAGGTGGCAACAAACGCCGTCGTCGTCCTCGTCGGGCAGCTTAAGAGACCGCAGATACCAAAACAAACAAAGGCGGACCAGGGTCCGCCTTTTGCTTTTGTCGCACCGTAGAGTGGGTTTTCAACCCACCAACCGCGTCAAGCCCGATGCGCGCCGTCGGACAACGTTGTCACGAATGCCAAAACATCCTCAACTGACTTTCCAGCGGCAATCTGGCTTACGATTGCAGATCCGACAACCGCGCCGTCTGAAATCGAGGCGATCGCCTCTGATCGCTCAGGGTTGTTAATCCCGAAGCCAACGATGACGGGCAAATCTGTAGCCGCTTTGATCCGCGCAACCTCAGGTCCAACATCGCCAGCTTCAGCCTCGGCCGCACCAGTGATGCCGGTGATCGACACGTAATACACAAAGCCGGACGTATTGGTCAGGACCTTAGGAAGGCGCTTGTCGTCGGTTGTCGGGGTCGCAAGGCGGATAAAGTTAAGACCTGCAGCTTGCGCTGGAATGCAAAGCTCTTCGTCTTCTTCTGGTGGCAGGTCAACTACGATCAAACCGTCGATCCCAGCGGCTTTGGCATCCTCAAGAAACTTATCCACGCCGCGCGAATAGATCGGATTGTAATAGCCCATCAGTACAATCGGCGTCGTGTCATCACCCTTGCGGAACTCTGTCGCGAGATCGAGCGTCTTTTGCATGGTCATGCCTGCTTCCAAAGCACGACCACCGGCCAATTGGATCGTTGGGCCGTCGGCCATCGGATCAGTGAACGGCAATCCGAGCTCAATGATGTCCACTCCGGCAGCAGGAAGACCCTTCACAATCTCAAGCGACGTTTCGTAATTCGGATCGCCCGCCATGACGTAAGATACAAAGGCTTTTTTACCAGCTGCTTTCAGCTCGGCGAATTTGGCATCAATACGAGTCATGACAGGTCCCTTTTTCTGACTTTCACCCGTTTGCCCAAGCGCGACAGGAAAATCAATCCCGCTTACTCGACATTCATCATCCAAGGCACACCAAATTTATCAGTTAGCATCCCGAAACCACGCGCCCAAAACGTTGCTTCGAACGGCATGGTGATCTCACCACCCTCGGCTAGGGCTTCAAACTTGGCTTTGACCTCGTCAAAATCCTCGCCTCCTGTCTGAATGGTGATGCCACTTGGCGGCGCATAAGCGTCGGGCGCAAAACTATCTGAGCCTAGCAAAAAGCTTTCCCCAATTCGGACGCGTGCATGCATCACCTTGTCCGCGATTGCTGTAGGCGACGTGTCTGCCCCGGGTGCGTCACCAAATGTTTGAACAAACTCAACTTCACCACCCAGAGCGTTGGCATAGAACTCAAAAGCCTCGCGGCAATTGTCTTTATACGTAATGTAGGGGTTTATTTTCATCGCGCGTCCTCCTGACAAAACCATGCCTGCTTGCGCCTATCCTGTCAAAAGCCTAGAAGGCGCGAAACCAGCATAACCGGAGGTCGCAATGGGTTTTAAGATGGGCATCGTGGGTCTGCCGAATGTTGGCAAATCAACCCTATTTAACGCGCTGACGAAAACGGCTGCAGCACAAGCCGCCAACTTTCCGTTTTGCACGATCGAACCCAATGTGGGCGACGTGGCTGTACCAGATGCGCGCCTTGATAAACTGGCCACAATTGCCACCTCAAAGCAGATCATTCCAACCCGCATGACATTCGTAGACATCGCCGGTCTGGTAAAAGGCGCGTCTAAGGGCGAAGGCCTCGGCAACCAATTCCTTGCCAACATCCGCGAAGTCGATGCGATTGCACATGTTCTTCGCTGTTTTGAAGACGGAGACGTGACCCACGTTGACGGTCGGGTTGATCCCGTTGCTGACGCCGAGACGATCGAAACCGAATTGATGCTTGCTGACCTTGAAAGCATTGAAAAGCGCTTGGTTAACATCGTGCGCAAAGTGCGTGGTGGCGATAAGGAAGCCGTCCAGCAAGAACGCCTGCTTCGCGCAGCGCAAACCGTTCTGGAAGAAGGTCAACCAGCGCGCGTTGTCGACGTAGATGAAGAAGACATCAAAGCCTGGAAAATGCTGCAACTTCTGACAACCAAGCCGATCCTTTACGTTTGCAACGTTGACGAAGGATCTGCCGCTGAGGGCAATGAATTTTCCGCCAAGGTCGCCGTCATGGCCGCTGATCAGGGCAACGCCCATGTGATCATCTCGGCCCAGATCGAAGAAGAAATCAGCCAGCTGGAAGTAGACGAAGCAGAGATGTTTCTTGAGGAAATGGGCCTGCACGAAGCCGGACTAGACCGTCTGATCCGTGCTGGCTATGAGCTGCTGCATCTGGAAACTTATTTCACCGTCGGCCCAAAAGAAGCCCGCGCATGGACCATCCGCAATGGCACCAAAGCGCCCCAAGCTGCTGGCGTCATCCACGGCGATTTTGAACGAGGCTTCATCCGCGCCGAAACTGTGGCCTATGACGATTATGTCGCGTGCAACGGTGAACAAGGCGCAAAAGACGCCGGTAAACTACGTGTCGAAGGCAAAGCCTACACCGTCAAAGACGGCGACGTGCTGCATTTCTTGTTTAACGCCTGATCACGCCAAGGGTCACAGACCCGCCCTACCGGCACCGTAGGGTGGGTTTTCAACCCACTTCTCCCGTCGCCAACGCCAACCCGTCCACCACGGCCGTAAACGCCTCGGACTGGTGTTGCTTCGCTGACGGACACACTGTTTGAACTTCGTCCGATACGATTTTCATCAAGCTGGATCCACCGACAAGGATCGCATTGTCGATCTGACCGGGACCAACGCTTGAACGCATCAAAGTCTCGTACATCGCTCCTGACAACTGGGCACGAAATTCAGTCAGGGCGCCGTTCATCGTTCCTGTCGTAATCGGAGCAGTAAGACCTCGCTCAACAAACCCAAGGTCAATTTCGGATCTCACGCCAACTGAATTCGAAGCGATTTTGCCGCCTTCGACTGAAAAGGCCATCTCGTGTCCTAAGTGATCTTGAATGACCGTTTTCAAGCGCTGGATTTTCTTTGGTTCAACCGCGTGAACCAACAAATCCTCGACCAACCGCTCAGTTTCACGCGCATAGAGAAATGGGATTTTCGGCCATGTCGCTAAGTCTTGATAAATGGCAGCAGGAACCGGCAACAAACCCTCACCAAAGGTCCGGCGCACTTGGCCACCTTGGCCAAGCAAAGGCATCACATGCGCAACCGAGATCCGCTGGTCAAAATCCGTACCACCAAGCCTAACCCCATGGCTCGCTAGAATTTCGATCCCCTGCCCTGACTGGCGAAACACCGAAAAGTCCGAGGTTCCACCTCCAATGTCGACGATCAGCCCAAGACCGGTTGCAGACATGTCCCGACAGGCCAGCGCTGCGGCCTCGGGTTCAAACATAAACTCAACCTCTTTAAAACCAGCCGCAAGATAACAATCTCGCAAGTCTGCTTCGGCCTGTTCGTTTTGCTCTGCATTTTTGCTGTGAAACCGTACAGGACGGCCAGATAATGCGCGCTCGAAAACCAATCCAGAATGCGCCTCGGCCTGCGTTTTAACGGCTACAAGAAATGCTGTGACAACTTCGGCCAATGTCCGCCGCTTGCCCTCGATCATTCGACTTTGATGCAACAAAGGCGTCCCGAGGATGCTTTTGAGCGCCCGCATGTAGCGCCCCTCCTCGCCGTCGATCAACGATCGCCCAGCCTCGCGCCCGATTTGCATCGGAGCGCCTCCCTCAGGAAAAAACACGGCTGTTGGCAGGGTTTCCTCGTCCGCTTCAATCGGCAGGCGCTTTACCTGCCCATCTACGATAATTGCGGCGGCCGAATTCGACGTGCCAAAATCGACTGCCAAAACTGGACTGCTCATGGGAAAATCTCACATCTAGAAGGGCGGCGTTCCTACGCGCCCGACCGATCTGCGTCAAGCGGTTTACTCTTCTTCAGGTGCCAGTCCACGACTGGGGACCCAAGCATATCCATCCGCGTCGAGGATCACACATTCGCGCAGACCATGCGGCTTGTTGGCCGGCGCCTGCAAAATATGCCAACCTGCCGCCTCTGCGCGCATTGCAGCCTCATCAGGGTCTGTATCGTATAGTCGCAACTCAATCCCAGCCCCACGCGCGCCTGCTTCAGGCAAAAGTCCAAGCAATGGATGGCTGCCAAACGTACCGTCAGAATGAAGTTGAAACACGTCTTTGCCATAAGTCACGATTGCGAAGTCCGCCGATAGTCGAAAGACCTTCATATCGAAAATCTCAACCAACTTCGCAGCCGCAGCGCGCACATCGCGCACCAAAATGTTGATACCAACACCCGTTAATGACCGCCCAAAATCGCCGCTTGAAACCGTTTCAAAATCCATGACACCCTCGTTCGCAAACAAAGGACAGTTCTACTGTCCTAAAATATCCTCGCCGAAGGCAATGTTTCGCGCAAGCGAAACTTAAGATACCTGCGGCGTGGGCGTTAGCCCGCGCCACTGTTTGATCACAGGACTTACGTAAACTTCATGCTGCGCGGGAACCCGTAAGGTGGTCGTTTACCGACCCCTGCACGTTTTCCTAGCCATTCTGACAGGTCCTGTTCATGGCGAGTTTTGCCGCCACCCATGCCCCAACTCAGCCCTTCGGCCCAGTTGAACGTAGTGATGTCAGATACGCCGCCATCTAGTTCAAGCGTCCCCTGACGCCCTCGTGCCATATTATACTTTTGCAAACGCACGCCCTTGCCTCGTCCCATCTCAGGCAGATCGGCCACAGGAAACACAAGAAAACGCCCGTTCCTTGAGACGATCGCAACGTGATCACCGACAACAGGCTTCACAATCTGCGCCACGGCGTCCTTAACGTTTAGCGCCTGCTTTCCGGTGCGAGTCTGCGCCAAGACGTCTTCTTCAGCTACAACGAACCCGTTGCCGTCATTTGAGGCGACAAGCAATTTGCGCCCTGCCACGTGGATAAACAGGTCGACAATCTCAACGTCGTTCGGCAAGTCGACCATCATGCGCAGAGGCTCTCCCATGCCGCGGCCTCCGGGCAGGTTCGATGCCTGGATCGTATAGAAACGCCCGTTTGTGCCAAACGCCAACAGCTTGTCCGTGGTTTCGGCGTGGAACATAAAACGGCCCTCATCGCCGTCTTTGAACTTTAGCTCTCGATCCAAAGCGACATGACCTGACATCGCGCGGATCCAACCCATTTTTGAGCAGACCACCGTAATAGGTTCTTTGTCGATCATTGCCTCAATCGGAACGTCGGCCACTTCGCCTGCCTCCGCAAAGACCGATCGACGCGCGCCGTATTCGTGGCTGCGTCCAAAGGTCTTGCGGGTTTCGCGCAGTTGTTCGGCAATCCGCACCCATTGCATGTCTTCGCTCGCCAAAAGCGCTACCAGACCATCACGTTCATTGCGCAGTGCATCGCGCTCTTTCAGCAGCTCCATCTCTTCCAAGCGACGCAAACTGCGCAAACGCATATTGAGGATGGCTTCGGTTTGAATCTCGGTCAGGGTCTCTGGACCGCCAAGCGTCGTTGGCCCAACGTAATCGGCCTCGTTCATGGCGCGGGGGAAATCATCGCCCCAGCTTTCATGCATCAATGCCCGTTTGGGGTCGTCATCGTAGCGGATAATATCAATCACACGGTCGAGATTGAGGAACGCGATGATCAAACCGTCGAGAACTTCCAACCGGTGATCAATCTTGTCCATCCGGTGCTGAGAGCGCCGTTGTAAAACATCCCGACGGTGATCGAGAAATGCCCGCAATACTTCCTTTAAAGAACAAACTTTGGGGGTCACTCCGTCGATCAGCACGTTCATGTTAAGGCTAAAACGCACCTCAAGATCAGAACTGCGGTAAAGCATTCCCATCAAAACTTCGGGATCAACATTCTTGGATTTGGGCTCTAATACCAAGCGAATGTCGTCGGCGCTTTCATCGCGCACGTCCGCTAGGATCGGAACTTTCTTGACCTGAATGACCTCGGCCAGCTTTTCAATGAGTTTCGATTTTTGAACCTGATATGGAATTTCCGTGACAACGATCTGCCATGTCCCGCGCCCTAGGTCTTCTACTTCCCATTTACAACGCAAACGGAACGACCCACGACCTGTCCGATACGCCTCGAGGATATTTTCGCGCGGTTCAACGATCACACCACCCGTCGGGAAATCTGGCCCGGGCACGTGCTCTAGCAACGTCTCATCCCGCGCGTTGGGCGCTTTGATCAGATGCAAACAAGCATTGCAAAGCTCTTCGATGTTATGAGGCGGAATGTTGGTCGCCATGCCAACCGCGATACCGCTAGACCCGTTGGCCAATAGGTTCGGAAAGCTGGCAGGCAGGACAATCGGTTCGGACAGGGTGCCATCGTAATTGTCACGAAAATCGACTGCGTTTTCTGTCAAACCGTCAAGCAACGCTTCAGCCGCTGCTGTCATTCGCGCTTCTGTGTATCGCGACGCCGCTGGGTTATCCCCGTCGATATTGCCAAAGTTTCCCTGACCATCGACGAGCGGATAACGGACGTTAAAATCCTGCGCTAAGCGCGCCATGGCATCGTAAATCGCAGTATCGCCGTGTGGGTGGTAATTGCCCATCACGTCGCCAGAGATCTTCGCCGATTTGCGGAATCCACCACCAGAGGCCAGCTTCAATTCGCGCATCGCATAGAGGATACGGCGGTGCACGGGCTTTAACCCGTCTCGCGCATCCGGCAAAGCACGGTGCATAATCGTGCTGAGGGCATATTGCAGATAACGGGACCCGATCGCGCGGCGCAAAGGCTCGGCAATGATGGGCTCTATGTTGGGGTCGTCAAGTAAATCGCTCATAGATGATGTGATACAAGCGGGCGGTTTCCCCTACAAGGGATATTGAACGAAGGTGGGTTACAAACCCACCCCGTGAACGTTCTTAGCCTTGTTCTGATGTCGGAATACTCTCGTCAAACGAAAGCCAGTCGCGTTGATGCTCGGCCCAAACCACCTTATTTGGCTGTTGAATTGGCCCGTCAATGCAGCCAAGCGACAATGCCACAACTCCAGGTCGGCCCGCGTTCATCCAGAACACTGTCGTTCCGCAATTCGGACAGAAATGTTGTGTCAGTTCATTTCCAGACTCCGCAGTTCTGGTCCATTTCCAGGTATCGCCTGAAAGCGCCACGTCGGCTTGCTTAAAGAACACGCCCGAACCGAACGCCGACCCCGTCTTTTTCTGGCAAGCCACGCAGTTACATGCCGCTACCATTATTGGATCGTTCACTGAGGTGGCCTGAACCGCCCCACATTGACAACTTGCCCGATGCTCTGTCATTCGCTCCTCCCAAAGCTATTTTTGGGAAGCTATAGGCGAGCCATGCAAAAATCCATCCTGATCACGGGTTGTTCATCCGGTATTGGCTATGCTGCCGCTCACGATTTGCGCGCACGTGGATGGCGGGTTTTTGCTTCTTGCCGCAAGCAGGCCGACTGCAATCAAATGATTGTCGAAGGTTTCGAAAGCCCACGTCTCGATCTCGCAGATGAGGAAAGTGTCGCTGAGGGTCTAGCAGAAGTTTTGGCTGCTACTGGCGGCACATTAGACGCTCTGTTCAACAACGGCGCGTACGCTATGCCTGGCGCCGTCGAAGACCTGCCCCGCCAAGCTTTGCGTGAAATCTTTGAAACCAACCTTTTTGGCACTCAGGACCTGACCAACCGTGTCATTCCCATCATGCGCGCGCAGGGCCATGGCCGTATTATAAACAATTCTTCCATCCTCGGACTGGTCGCCTACAAATGGCGCGGCGCTTATGTCGCTACGAAATTCGCGCTCGAAGGTCTGACGGATACGTTACGCCATGAAATGCGTGGCACCGGAATTCACATCATTCTGGTTGAGCCCGGCCCTGTTACTTCAAAGATACGTCAAAACTCGATCCCGCATTTTGAGCGGTTTATCGACTGGAAAAAATCAGTTCGCGCTTCACAATATGAAAAGCTCTTGAATCGCCTCTACAAATCAGGAGCCCCCGATAGGTTTGAACTGCCGCCCTCAGCCGTCTCCAAAAAACTCATCCACGCGCTTGAACATCCCCGACCACATGCACGGTATTTCGTTACTCAACCGACCTTTGTAATGAACCTACTGCGCCGCGTTCTATCGACCCGCATGTTAGATGCGATCCTATCACGCGGTTAAATCCGCTTCGCTTTTGCGCCAAGACGCCTTACATCACTGCACAAACGTCACAAAGGACCGTCAAATGTTCAACGATCCCCTCTTTTTCATCGTTCTCGCAGCTATGGCCGCTGTGGTCATATTTCTAATTCGTGGTCTCAGCTTCTTTGGACGCGGCGGCGCGGATGCAGCAAAGCAATCCAACAAAATGATGCGCTGGCGGATATACGCACAATTCGCGGCCGTGATCCTTGTTATTTTGTTCGTCTGGCTACGCGGAGGTTCCTGATGGTCGTTCTCAACAAGATATATACGCGTACTGGTGACAAAGGCGATACGGCCCTTGGCAATGGCGACCGTGTTGCCAAGCATGATGCACGTGTGACTGCCTATGGTACAACGGACGAGCTTAACGCCTTTGTCGGCGTTGCCCGATTGCATGCAAATGGTGATTTGGATGACAAGCTTTCGCTAATTCAAAACGACTTGTTTGATCTTGGCGCAGACCTCTGCCGACCTGAGATGGAAAAAGACGCAACGGCTGAATATCCGCCACTGCGCGTCACCGACGCTCAGACAGATCGGTTAGAATCCGAGATTGACGCGATGAATGCCAACCTTGCGCCGCTGCGCAGCTTCATCTTGCCAGGTGGTTCACCGCTTGCAGCACACATGCATGTTTGCCGAACCGTTGCCCGCCGCGCAGAGCGACTGTGCACTGATCTAGCCACCAAAGACGACATTAACCCATCGGTTATTCGGTATTTGAACCGTCTAAGCGATTGGTTCTTCGTGTCGGCACGTGTTGCAAACGCGAATGGCGAAGACGATGTACTTTGGGTTCCCGGCGCAAACCGCTAGCGTCAGCTTTCCGATATTACTCAAAAAAATACTGATTCCGGAAAAATCGGCTAAAACGCGACGTCCGTGATCGCTAACGTGACGATTTTTCTCTGTTTCCTTCGAAAGCAACCCGTTATCAGAACTTCTGAGAGCGTGAATCGGCCGCCTAGCGGCTTGTTGAAACATATGGAGAATACCCGCCATGAAGGTACTCGTACCTGTCAAGCGTGTGATTGACTACAACGTGAAAGTCCGCGTCAAAGCGGATGGCAGCGGTGTTGATCTCGCGAACGTCAAAATGTCGATGAACCCATTCGACGAAATCGCAGTTGAACAGGCGATCCGCCTGAAAGAGGCTGGCCAAGCGGATGAAGTCATCGCCGTATCGATCGGTGTAAAGCAGTCACAGGAAACTCTGCGAACTGCTTTGGCTATGGGCGCGGACCGCGCGATCCTTGTGATCGCCTCAGAAGACGTGCACACCGATATTGAACCTTTGGCTGTTGCAAAAATCCTTGCCAAAGTGGTCGAGGAAGAGCAGCCGGGTATCGTGTTGGCTGGTAAGCAAGCGATCGACAACGACATGAACGCTACTGGCCAAATGCTATCCGCCCTATTGGGTTGGTCGCAGGGTACATTCGCCTCTGAGCTTGAGATCGACGGCGACAAGGCTGTTGTGACACGCGAAGTCGATGGCGGACTTCAGACCATCAACGTGACGATGCCAACCATCATCACCGTTGACTTGCGCTTAAACGAACCTCGTTACGCATCGCTTCCAAACATCATGAAAGCGAAGAAAAAGCCGTTGGATGAGAAAACAGCCGCCGACTACGGTGTCGATGTCTCACCACGTCTTGAAATCCAGAAAACCGAAGAGCCTGAGTCACGTGCTGCAGGTGTTATCGTTGGCTCAGTCGACGAATTGGTTGAGAAACTCAAAGAAGCGGGGGCTGTATAATGTCTGTTCTTCTACTTGCCGAAGTTACTGATGGCGAACTGGCGATGGACGCCACTGCCAAGGCTGTAAACGCCGCTCAAGCTATGGGCGACGTTACCGTTCTCTGCGCAGGCGGCACTGCTTCTGCTGCAGGCGAAGCGGCGGCGACAATTGCTGGCGTTTCTAAAGTCCTCGTGGCCGAGGATGCATCGCTTGGTCACCGTATGGCGGAATCAACTGCGGCTTTGATCGTCTCACTAGCTGGCGACTATTCGCACATCGTTGCACCAGCAACGACTGACGCGAAAAACGTGATGCCACGCGTTGCGGCCCTTCTCGACGTTATGATTATTTCGGACGTATCTGGTGTCGTTGACGCCGACACATTCGAACGTCCGATCTATGCGGGTAACGCCATTCAAACAGTTAAATCAATTGACGCGAAAAAAGTCGTCACCATCCGCACATCGACATTCGACGCGGCCGGAGAAGGTGGTTCTGCATCGGTTGAGACTGTCTCGGCTGCAGCGGATCCAGGCCTGTCATCATGGGTTGAAGACAAAGTCGCAGCAAGCGATCGTCCAGAACTTACGTCAGCTGGCGTTGTTGTTTCAGGCGGCCGCGGTGTTGGCTCTCAGGAAGACTTTGCACTCATCGAGAAACTGGCCGACAAACTGGGCGCTGCTGTTGGCGCGTCACGTGCTGCAGTTGACTCGGGCTATGCCCCGAACGATTGGCAGGTTGGTCAAACCGGCAAAGTTGTTGCGCCTGACCTTTACGTTGCTGTCGGCATCTCGGGTGCCATTCAGCACCTTGCTGGCATGAAGGACTCAAAAGTCATCGTTGCGATCAACAAAGACGAAGAAGCACCAATTTTCCAAGTCGCTGACTTCGGTCTTGTTGCTGACCTTTTCGAAGCTGTGCCGGAACTAACTGAAAAGCTGGGTTAACCTACTTTTCTAGCGTTTCAACGGACCAAAACCTATAATCTCTACAAGCGGCCCGCGCATTTGCGGGCCGTTTTGCTTTATACAAGGTTGCGTTCGAGTACCGGCAAAAGCGCTTTCGTAATGTCGTGGTGCGCCATGGGATTAAGCATACGTTTCGCCGCTTCGAATTCGTGCCCCAAAAAATGCATGCCTTCGGTTCCTAGGGCCTGTGTTTCTTCGCCAAACGCTACTTCCACCCCGAATATACAATTCGAATTCACCCGCTCAATCATCCGGCGTGTGACCAAAAAGGTGCTGTTACTCAGCTGTTGTTGCGCCAAGTTTTCACCGAACCACAACAAAACAACCTTTCCACCAAGGCATTTGATCAGTTGATTTGTGCGCACAACCCACGTTTCCCTAAGCGCTTGCACAACATTTCGATATCCTTCGGGACTGGCCGTTTTCAACCGAGTTAGCATATGGCGCGTAAAGTTGAATTCCATGAAGTCCACCTTGGGAAAGGCACGCTCCATCATCGGTGATGCCTGTAAAAAGCGGTCATTTCGACGTGGATGTACTGCGTATATCGGTTTGAAATATCCGAGGCGCCAAAAACTTGAAGAACCGTTAACTCTGCACGTTTACAAATGGATAACGCTGTATCGTCGTTCAAAAAAGCGTCCAGACCAGCATTGTGACAGCCTAGGTTTACTTGCGCCACACCCGTTTCTGACCCCACCAGATCAGGAAAGGGAGACGCCACAAACTTGCCGTAAGTCTCGCTACCTCCAACAAAAGCAATGTACGGCTTTTTCAAGATTTTCTTTGGCCCGCGAAACAGCAATCGCGAACTTCCGTATCGGCATGGCCTATAATCCAAAGCCGATTCAGCCCAATTGGTTTGGTGCATACCCAACTCCACTTTTTAAACTCACCCAAAGCCATCTATCTGCCCGAATTCCTAGCAACCTCTTAAACTTCCAATTTGATTCATCGTTGCCCCTTGCAACCGACTCGGGGCACTGGATATGTTCAGGCATCAGCAAAAAATGAGAGATCAGTGTCATGGATATCCAACGGATCGGAATTATCGGCGCAGGGCAGATGGGCAACGGCATTGCACATGTCATGGCGCAGGCTGGTTTTGACGTCCTGCTGAACGACATTTCGCAGCCGGCAATTGATCACGCGCTTGAAACCGTTGGTAAAAACTTGGATCGCCAGATTTCAAAGGGCAAACTATCGGAAGACGAAAAAGCCGCCACCGTGGCGCGAATTTCGACGACCAGAACGCTTACCGACTTGGGACAAACCGATCTTGTTATCGAAGCCGCGACTGAACGTGAGGCGGTCAAAACGGCCATTTTTGCCGACTTGGTTCCACATCTTCAACCACACACTATTTTAACCTCAAACACCTCGTCAATTTCGATTACGCGATTGGCCAGCGGCACGGATCGTCCCGAAAAATTCATGGGTTTTCACTTCATGAACCCAGTGCCGATAATGCAACTGGTCGAACTGATCCGAGGCATTGCAACCGATCAGGAAACCTATGCTGCCTGCCTCAAAGTTGTTGAAAAGCTTGGTAAAACAGCTGCCTCTGCCGAAGATTTTCCTGCATTTATCGTCAATCGCATTTTGATGCCGATGATCAATGAGGCCGTCTATACGCTCTACGAAGGCGTTGGGTCCGTAAAGTCCATCGACGAGTCTTTGAAGTTAGGCGCCAATCATCCAATGGGGCCTTTAGAGCTGGCAGATTTTATCGGACTGGACACATGTTTGGCGATCATGAACGTGTTACATGATGGCTTGGCGGACACGAAATACCGGCCCTGCCCTTTGCTGACGAAGTATGTTGAAGCTGGCTGGCTGGGCCGGAAAACAAAACGCGGATTTTATGATTACCGTGGCGAAACGCCGGTCCCGACGCGCTAGTCGGTCTCTTTCAACGCTAATGTACGCTCGCGCAGCCATTCCATAAAGGCACGCGGATTTTTAGATCGCTCCTGCCCCTCTTCAGGCGAAACAGGTGGCCCGATAACAGGCTTTTGTGGTTTATCAAATGCATAGACAACTTCGTGCAGTAGAAGCGATTGTCTTAGCGTCGCTGAAATGCGGTTTGCGATGTGATAATAGCGCGAATTTGAGCCTGGGAAGTACATCGGAACCACGGATGCTTTCGTTGTTTTAATCAACTTAGATGTAAAAACATTCCACTCTGCCTCGATGGCCGGTCCGAACATGCTTTCAGACGCCGCAACCGAGCCTGATGGGAAAATTGCAACGAGACCACCAGCAAGCAGGTGTTTTCTTGCTGCATTGCGCATCTCGAGCATTTTCTTCTGTGCGTCTTCCTCATGTGGAAATGGCACTGCGATCATATACTTAGACGCGCTTTCATCAATACCAGTTAACATCGAACGTGTCAGAATTCGATAGTCATCACGGCGGCGTCCTATGATCTCTGCAAGGATCATGCCATCGACCAAACCATGCGGATGATTGGCGACCAACACGACCGGACCTTCGGCGGGTATGTTATCAATCTGATCTTGAGGCGTTAGAAGATCAATACCCATGGTTTTCATAGTCGCTGCCCAAAAGGCCTGACCTTTGGGCTGTTCGACACGCTCGAATTCTCGGATTCGACGAATGATCGGAAGCTTTCCGGTGACCATTTCGATAGACTTGATGATCGTACGTTTAACCGGATTCGTGAACGTAGTCGAATACGTCAGACTACGGCGATCGTAAATCGGACCATCTCTATCTACCGGGGTGGTCGTCGATTTTTCATTCACTGTGTCTACCACGTAGTTTAGCTACCAGTTGCGCGAGGCTTAGCCGCCCTCGCCAAAACAATCCCCTAAGAGATCCTTAAGCGCAGATAATAACTGATCTGCTTCGGGTCCGGAAGTTCGAACCTCAATAGTGGTTCCTTTTGATGCTGCCAACATCAAAAGCCCCATAATACTGTCACCTGATGCGTTTAAGCCGTCCTTGAAGACTTCGGCAGTTGCGTCAAATTGCTCGACCACTTCGACGAACTTAGCTGAAGCGCGCGCATGCAGCCCTTTGACGTTGATGATTTTCAATTCCAAGTCTGGTCTCCAGAGTGTGAGATTTCTCTCAAGTGGCGCTGCCTTCATGGCTATCGATATATTTTCGACCAGCCGTGAGAGACGCCTGAACAGCGTCGTCGACATTTTTGTGACGGCATTTCGCAAGCTTGACCAGCATCGGAAGATTGGCGCCATAAAGGATTTTTCGATCCGAAGGCCTGCACGCGAATAAGGAAAGGTTCGAAGGCGATCCGCCAAACATATCGGTGACGATGACAACGCCATCACCTTCATCAACCTCGTCTGCCGCCGCGCATATCTCAAGCTTTTTAGCTTCGCGATCGTCCTCGGGTCCAGTGGCTATAGCAACCAAGTGATCTTGTCTGCCGACAACATGTTCGACAGCCGACCGATATTCTTTCGCCAAGCCGCCATGCGCGACAATCACAATGCCTATCAAGGCAATATCACCTTATTTTAAATGCCCCGCAGCTGTTGCGCGGCGCTCCAATTCTCGATGTCGAATAGACACCTGCAAGTCGTCTAATTCAAGGGTGCGGCCTAGTTTTTCCGCCATGGCAACCGAGCGATGTTTGCCACCCGTGCACCCAACTCCGATTGTCATATGCGCTCTGCCCTCTTTTTTGACGGCAGGCAACATCATTTGCAAAATACCGTAGATTTTTCGAAAATAATTCGAAAACAACGGATCTTGATCGATATAAGCTTCGACGCTTCGGTCTTTTCCAGTTTTATCCCTTAGGTCTGGTGACCAGTGCGGGTTCCGCAAAAAGCGACAATCAAAGACCATATCCATGCCCGGCGGAATGCCACGCTTATATGAAAAACTTTGAACTGACAGCGCCAAAGGTAGCCCGGCTTGATCCCCATACCATCGGTTCAACACATCCTTTAAATCATGTGGAGAGTATTCTGTCGTATCGATCACAATGTCTGCGCGCTCTCGCAGTGGTTTAAGCATTTCGATTTCCGCCGAAATGCCGACATCAGGACTGTCATCCTCGGCCATTGGGTGGCGACGGCGTGTTTCAGAATATCTACGTAGCAAAACTTCGGGACTACACTCAACGAAGACCAGTTCAGGATGCAGATCGGTGGTTTGTTGAAGGTCTGACAGAATGTCTAATACGCCATCAATACTAAAATCGCGATTTCGGATATCCAAGCCCAACGCGGTATGACTGTGGGGGGGATCGTCCTTAAGCAAACGCGAAATGTAGCGCAAAGGCATGTTTATAATCGTCTCAAAGCCCATGTCCTCTAACGCATTAATCGACGTGGTACGACCACCACCAGACGGGCCTGTAACCAACACGAGCTTTGGAGATTGGCCCGAAGGTAAGCTTTGCGTTTTTGTAACTTTGTCGTTCATGCGTGGCGACCTGCCTTGAGAAGTTGCAAAAGCGCTGCCGGTAAAGAAGGGCTTTCACATTTATAGTAACACGGAATTGGCTGACCGAGGATTTCAATTGTCCGTAATTCTGGCAACCTATCGTGTTCAGTTTTTTGCATATCTACGATCGCGTCAACGTAAACTTGCATCAAATACTCAGATTTAAGAATGCCGACACCGCGCGCTTCAACTAAACCTCTTAGAGTATCAGGTGCTTGCGCCCGAATGCGGCCTGCGTGCTTACACAGTATAACGCGGTCGTCTGCTACAAGCCTCGCGCCAAGAGCCATGAGTTCCAGAGTAAGAGATGATTTACCCGAACCTGATGGCCCGAGAATTAGCAATCCGCGCCCTTCTACTGCCACACAATTTGCGTGCCAGCATTCAGAGGGTTGGTCTTCATGAAATTTGGATCGCTCAGGCACCAGCTTAGAGTGGCATGCCCACGACAAACCGTGCGCCCAGTGGTTCAGAGGTTATATCATGGGCAGTAGGGCGAATATTTTCAGCCCAGATGACACCGCCATGGGCTTCGATAATTTGCTTTGAGATCGCTAGCCCGAGGCCAGAGTTGTTCCCGAATTGACCTTCGGGACGCTCGGAATAAAACCGCTTGAAGACTTTAGTTAAGGCTTGTTCGGGAATGCCCGGACCTGTGTCTTCGACCACAACAAGAACGCGGCTGTCGTTAACACGACACCACAACCGGATTGCGTCGCCTTGCTCACAAAAGCTGGTGGCATTGCTAATTAGGTTCACGAACACTTGCGCCAAACGCGCTTCTAAGCCACGCATCATCACAGGGGACTTTGGCAAATCGCTAATGAAATCGATGCCCTTGTTCCCAGCTTCCTGGCCGAGATAATCCGCCAAGTTTTGAAGCATCTTATTGAGGTCGAAACTTTCTTCTTCCTCTTTCACCAGTTCCGCATCCAAACGTGAAGCGTTTGAAATGTCGCTTACCAAACGATCGAGACGGCGCACATCGTGATCAATCACGTCCAGCAAGCGTTCCCGCTGATCGTCCCGCTTGGCGACACGCAAAGTTCCAACAGCTGAGCGTAAACTGGCCAGTGGGTTCTTGATTTCATGCGAAACGTCAGCCGCAAATTGTTCATTGCTTTCAATACGTTCGTACAACGCACCGACCATGCCGCGTAACGCTCCGGACAATCGCCCAATCTCATCTGGGCGAGCCGTTAGGTCTGGAATGCGAATGCGATTATGGGCGACGCCACCCTTTTTCGAACGATCGTTTCCGACCTCGACCGCGTCAGCCAGATCGGACAGTGGGTTGGCGATTAAGGAAGCCAAAACCAAGCTCAGACCGATAGACACTAAGATCGCGACAAGGAATATTTTAAGCACTTGTTCACGTTCGCGCTGCAACATGCGGTCCATTGCAGCGTCTTTTGTGGTAATCGCGATGGTTCCTACAATCTGGCCGTTCACAACAAGCGGCGAAGCCACAGCAAACAATGATCCGCCATCAAGGCTTTTTGACGTTACAACCTGAATGCTGCCGTTAAGCGCTGTTTCACCAACGGTTTTGGCCAACACATCCTGTGAGACGCCCATACCTTCGGTGACCGCCGGCGTATTTGCCAGTTCAAGCGCCCAATTGCGAAGCTTATCCAGTGTGTCAGTGATTAAAAACTGCTCAGAATTCGCTAAAGGGCTGTTTGTTGCTTCGGTTGATGCTTCCGCCAAAAGTGAGCCGTCACTCGAATATACGAAAATTCGGTTTGTCCCGCGCAAAGCAAGGTCAGAAATCAACGTCTGCGCGTCGCTGGCAAGATCGGATTGATCTGCCTCTAGTCGCGCTTCAATCGCGTCAGAGACTAGAGACGAAACAGTTGCCAAAGCATCAGCGCGTTGAGTGATCAAACTGTCACGTGATGGATTAAGATACAAAATGCCCGCCACAAGAATGGCGAGCGCAATGAGATTAAATGTGACGATCTTCCGTGCCAACGGAGAGCTGTTCAGCGACAAGAACCCTCGTCGTTTTCTACCGGCACGCAATTCGCGATCAATAGCGTCGCTCGGACCAATCCAATCGTCGCCCAGAACGACATCGTCATTTCTGGTGCGCGCGATTGCAGTACTTTGATCCGGATCGACGGCTGTCATTTACTCTTCGTTGTATCTGTAGCCGATACCGTAGAGCGTCTCGATTGCCGAGAAATCGTCATCTACAGTCCGCATTTTCTTACGGAGACGCTTGATGTGGCTATCGATGGTTCGGTCATCAACGTAGACCTGATCATCGTATGCGACATCCATCAGCTGATCGCGGCTTTTCACAAAGCCCGGACGCTGTGCAAGCGACTGAAGCAAAAGGAATTCGGTCACGGTCAACGAAACATCGCGACCTTTCCAAGAAACCGAGTGCCGCAGGGGATCCATATTAAGATGACCGCGGGTAATAATTTTGGTTTCTTCAGTTTGACCGACCTCATCAGAAGCAATTGCATCCTGACGACGCAGCAACGCGCGAATTCGTTCAACCAGTAGACGCTGCGAAAATGGCTTTTTTACGTAGTCATCAGCGCCCATTCGAAGGCCGAGTACTTCGTCAATTTCGTCATCTTTGGACGTCAGGAAGATAACTGGCATTGCCGTCTTCTGACGAAGACGTTGCAACAAATCCATGCCATCCATGCGGGGCATCTTAATGTCCAGCACTGCCATATCCGGTAGTTTCTTGTTGAAAGGCATCGAGTGCCGACTGCCCGTCATTATAGGTTTCGACATCGAACCCTTCTGCTTCAAGTGTCATAGACACAGAAGTCAGGATGTTTCGATCGTCATCCACCAGCGCAATTCTCGACATGGAACCGCTCCTTGCTCTTGTTGTGTTTGCCTGCCTTATTTTTTTAGCTGATATTGTACTTTTTACATCATTTGATCAACTGCTATCTGCGAATCACGCAATTTGCTCTCTTTGAGCAGACGAAATCAGGGTAAATTTATACCTAAGTTTTTGGGACAAATTTCCTATCTGCGCATTGTTAACGCTAACAGTGAAAGGTTTGCGCTAACTGTGCGCTTGCGACCGGTTACACATTTTAAAGCGCGTGTTAATACCATGATGCGAAAAGGAAACTTCTCGCTGAACTAGGAATTCTCTGCGGCAACAGGAGCGCACATAAAATGACATTTGGACGGGTAAACCCGAGAAACCGACTGGAAGATCACGGGATCGAAGGGTTGGGGAATGTCTATTATAACCTTCTTGAGCCTGCTGTTATGGAGCAGGCGCTGAAACGGGAAGAAGGCAAATTAGGTCTCGGTGGCGCATTTCTTGTAAGTACAGGGAAATTCACGGGCCGCTCACCGCTAGACAAACACGTCGTTAAAACTGACGACGTGGTTGACACGATCTGGTGGGATAACAACCGTGCAATGTCGCCTGAAGGCTTCGATAATCTTTATCAAGACATGCTGGCCCATATGAAAGGTCGCGACTATTTCGTTCAAGATCTCGTGGGCGGTTCTGATCCAGCTTATTCGATTGACGTTCGAATGGTTACTGAGCTTGCTTGGCATGGCCTTTTCATCCGCCATATGCTGCGTCGTCCTGAGCGCGATGCGCTGGACGATTTCAAACAAGATTTCACGGTCATCAACTGCCCAAGCTTTCAAGCTGATCCCGCGCGCCACAACTGCCGCAGCGAGACCGTCATTGCGATGAACTTTGAGCGCAAGATGATTTTGATTGGTGGAACTGAATACGCGGGCGAGAACAAAAAATCTGTCTTCACTCTGTTGAACTATCTGTTGCCAGACAATGGCGTCATGCCCATGCACTGTTCAGCGAACCACGCGATTAACAACCCTGTCGATACCGCAGTGTTCTTTGGGCTTTCGGGCACGGGCAAAACAACCCTTTCGGCATCGCCAGATCGCGAATTGATTGGCGACGACGAACACGGTTGGTCTGATCGGGGTACATTTAACTTCGAGGGTGGATGCTACGCTAAAACAATCAATCTATCAGAGGAAGCCGAGCCTGAAATTTACGCGACCACGCACAAGTTTGGCACCGTCATCGAAAACATGGTTTTCGACGAGGATACGCTTGAATTAGATTTTGAAGATGACAGCCTGACTGCAAACATGCGTTGCGCCTATCCGCTGGATTATATTTCAAACGCATCAACTAGCTCGCTCGGCGGTCACCCAAAAAACATCATCATGCTGACATGCGATGCCTTTGGCGTATTGCCCCCCATTGCACGTTTGACACCAGCGCAAGCCATGTACCACTTCCTTTCTGGCTTTACGTCCAAAGTTGCAGGAACCGAACGTGGCGTCACGGAACCGCAGCCTACATTCTCGACCTGTTTTGGTGCTCCATTCATGCCGAGACGTCCTGAAGTTTACGGAAATCTACTAAGGGAAAAAATCGCCAAGCACGGCGCGACCTGTTGGCTGGTTAACACTGGCTGGACTGGCGGCGCTTACGGAACCGGCTCACGCATGCCGATCCGCGCGACGCGCGCTTTGCTGGATTCAGCGCTTAGCGGTCAGTTGGCCGAGGCAAACTTCCGTAAGGATCCGAACTTCGGTTTCTCGGTTCCGACCTCAGTACCCGGCGTTGCAGAAGTCCTTTTGGATCCGCGTCGCACTTGGGAAAACCCTGCTGAATATGACGGTCAGGCACAAAAGCTTGTTCAAATGTTCGCAGATAATTTCGAGCAGTACGTCCCTTACATCGACGAAGATGTTAAAGCGGCTGCACTGGGTTAATCCGAACAACCAACAAAAAAACTGCATAAAGCCCTGACATTTGTCGGGGCTTTATTCCTTTAGAAGGTTCAGCAATTTAGCGACGGTGTTGAAATTGCGCATCGTCCCGTGATCCGCACCAGGCGTTTTTAGCTTTGACTGCCCCATACCATTTGGAAATTTAACGTAAATTACCATCGATCCGGCCTCGATTACTTCATCATTCAAGCCCTTGGGCTTGGCCATCTCCTCAGGTGTTGGCATTTGATCCGTAAAGAGAATGCCACACTGACTGGCCGGGTGCTCGGGAAATGGATGTTCGTCATGAATGATCTGCATTTGCATCTCATCGTAGATGAAGACCCCAACCGGTTTGCCAGCATATTCCGCCAAAGCAATCTCTAACGCGTTACGTATTTCTGAGGGAGCTTGCGAAGATTGAAAAACAACATTTCCGCTTGCAAGAATTGTCTTCGGGGCCTCTAGGCCAAGCCGTTCACACATCTCGCGAAGATCGGACATCGGCAATTTACCGGTTCCGCCAACGTTAACGGCCCTTAGTAGTGCTGCATATTTTGGCATAAAGTACCTCACTCAAATTCAAAACGGGTCTAACAAGGTCCACGGTTAATTCACCCAAATAGGCCACGACGCAATAGATTGAGGCCTGCGACAAGCAACACTATCAAAGTAGCGCGTTTAAACACGACTTGGTTGATCCTATCCTGAATAGCAAATCCAACGCTTACGCCCAGCAAGGCTGGCACAACTAGAAGAATTGAAAACGGAGCGGATTGAACACTGAATACGCCCGAAAAGCTATGCGCACAGGTCAATGCAACGGCCCCCAAAGCATAGATCACGCCTTGCGCCCTTATGTGCTCGTGCTTTGTGCCTCCAAGCGCGGATAAATACGCAACTGTCGGGGGCCCCCACACGCCAGAAAAGCCGCCGATCGCGCCCGCCAAACCGCCTATAAAGTATGTGCCTGTATGTGAATCTTTGCGCAATTTCGGCTGCCAACCAATAAGCTGCAGTGCAGCGAAGCCAGAAATAAAACCGCCTAGCAGCGTCAACATAATCGTCGCGTTTATATACGGGACGAACTGAGCCGAAATGGCCAATAAGATTCCCCCTGAAATCAAGAACTTTCCGTGTTGGTCAACTGTGCTGAGAGCAGCTGCCAGCCCTTGTCTAAATGCCTGCCACACGTTGGTGACCAAGGTAGGCGCAATCATCGCAGACAGGGCAATTTCAGGCGATATAAGCGAGCTTAAGCCTGAAATCAGAAGTGTAGGCATCGCAAACCCGACAATTCCTTTCACCACCCCTGCAAAGACGGCGACGACAAAAATAAGAGCCAAAATCAAAGGATCGTCTACGGGAAGTATTCCGGTCATTTCGAAAATTTAGCAGGTTGAAGCGACAGAGAACAGCAATGATCGCTGCGCAACTATTGAAAAATACCCAATATCTTTGCGCATTTTTGTTGCGCTGCAAGTGCAAAGGAATTATTCAATGCTGCAACGTAGAAAGACGCGCCTGATGGTGCATGACGGACAGGATATTTCAATGACCCAAGCAATGCATCTTTCCGACTTGTTGGCCCTTGCCGGTAAAACACTGGCGCCCGCCGAGAGCGTTTTTGAACAAGCCAAATCCTCGGTCCGTGAAATCGTTACCAAGGACGGGCGTGTCAGCGGTGGCTTGATAGAAGAGCACCAGAACGCAGCCCACGGTCTTTCCTGGATCGCGACCTATGTTGAAGCGCTGCGTCAAATGCACAAATGGGCTGAACGTCTAAAGGCAGACGGCAAACTGGGTGAGATCGAAAACCTGCTTCTTCAGATCGGTTTTGGCGAATACCTCGCGCAGTTGCGTGGTGGTATCCCAATGAGCCAAGGAGAGATTATCCGCCTTCAAGACGCCGGCGCCGATGTCGAGGCGCTTAATACGCCTGAGATTGACCAGCTTATCACAGCGGGCACCGGTCAAGGCGCGAAGACCAGATTGGTTGAACTGATGCAGGAGCAGGTGGCCAACACCACGTTGGGCGCGACCGGTCTTGATGATGAACTTGAAATGATACGCGAGCAGTTCCGCCGTTTTGCCGTCGAAAAAGTAGAACCCTTTGCCCATGATTGGCACTTGAACGACGAGTTGATCCCAATGGAGATCATCGAAGAACTGGCTGAAATGGGCGTTTTCGGGTTGACCATCCCAGAGGAGTACGGCGGGTTCGGCCTGTCCAAAGCATCAATGGTCGTCGTGTCAGAGGAGCTTTCGCGCGGATACATTGGTGTTGGCTCTTTGGGAACACGCTCCGAAATCGCGGCCGAGTTGATCGAATGCGGCGGTACAGACGCCCAGAAAGAACACTGGTTGCCGAAGATCGCGAGTGCCGAAATTCTGCCCACCGCTGTTTTCACAGAACCAAATACAGGGTCGGACCTTGGATCGCTAAGAGCGCGCGCCGAGAAAGATGAAAACGGTGATTACAAAGTAACCGGCAACAAAACGTGGATTACCCACGCTGCACGGACGCATGTAATGACGTTGCTTACCCGCACCGATCCAAACACGACTGACCACCGCGGTCTGTCGATGTTTCTTGCAGAAAAAACACCAGGCACTGACGAAGAACCTTTCCCAACCGAAGGTATGAGCGGCGGCGAGATCGAAGTTCTTGGATATCGCGGCATGAAGGAATACGAACTGGCTTTCGACAATTTCCACGTGAAAGGTGAAAACCTGTTAGGCGGCGAAGAAGGCCAAGGCTTTAAACAGCTTATGCGCACGTTTGAGGCAGCCCGAATTCAAACCGCGGCGCGGGCAATAGGCGTTGCACAATCGGCGCTTGATGTCGGTATGCAGTATGCACAAGACCGCAAACAGTTCGGCAAGTCTCTGATTAGTTTTCCTCGGGTGGCAAACAAGCTGGCCATGATGGCAGTTGAAATCATGATTGCGCGTCAGTTGACCTACTATTCTGCTTGGCAAAAGGACCATGGTAATCGCTGTGACCTCGAAGCAGGTATGGCGAAGCTACTGGGCGCACGGGTTGCATGGGCTGCGGCGGACAATGGTTTACAAATCCACGGTGGCAATGGTTTTGCGCTGGAATACAAGATTAGCCGCATACTATGCGACGCACGTATCCTAAACATATTTGAAGGCGCCGCCGAAATTCAGGCGCAAGTAATTGCGCGTCGCTTGCTAAGCTAGTTTTGCTTTGCCCATTTGCGGGCCAATGTTTTTGCCTCGCTTAAAAGCGCCGCAATGACTGGCGTGTGAGGCTCTTGATAGGGCGCGATTAAACCGACGCGATGGCTTGCGTCGGGCTTTATTATTGGCACCGCGTGCAACGGCATTCCAGAGAGATAAATTTCAGCGGCTTTGACGGGCAGGATCGTGGCCCAATTGCCGCTTAGAACATGGCTGATCAATACGGTGATCGTATTAGCCTCTATTTCAGGCTGCACCTGTACGCCAGCATTTTTGAGATGAAGGTTGATGATACGACGGTTCAGCATGTCAGGCGTAAGTAAGCAAAGCTGCATCTCACCCAACTCATCCCAACCGATATTTTTTGTTGGCATGGGTTGAGACGTAACCAAAACGTATTTCTCAGAATACAGAGGTTCGCTTACAACTCGGCCCAGTGGCTCATCATCTAGGTAGGAAATCCCGGCATCAATCTCTAGATTGTCCATCATTTCAAGAATTTGCGTAGATGAGCGGGAAAGTATGGACAAGCGGACGTTTGGATGTCGTTTAACGAATAGTGCGGTTAGGTCCGACGATGCGGTTAATGCGGTTGGGATCACCGCCAACCGCAGGTTTCCGGACAATCCCTGGTGAGCGAAACGCATTTCCTCTTTCATGCTGCGCGCATCAGAGACGATCTGGCGGGCCCATTCCTGTACCCTCTGACCTTCGGGCGTTAATCCTTTAAACCGAGAGCCTCGGTAGACCAACATCACGCCCAGCTGCTCCTCTAACTGCTTGATCGCTGCTGAAAGCGTTGGCTGGGTCACGCCAATCTCTTCGGCGGCTTTTCCGAAATGTCGCGTCTTTGCCAAAGCCAAATACATTTCCAGTTTATCGATCATGACTTGGCCCTTTTTCTCAGAACGTCCAAAAAACGCTGTCTAGCGTCGGGAAGCGGTTTACCCACCTGCCCCTCTGCAAGTCGTGTTTTCAAGAAAAAGCCGGTTGTTTCAAGTGCGCTTAGAATATCTGCATCCTCGGCTTCACCTTCGCCGTTCATACATGGAACCAGCGGAAGCATTCTATCGGCCCACTCGCCAGCCCCGATACGAGAGACCGCTCGGCCAGATTTTGGCGATATAAAAGCAAGATCATCCCGCGAACCGGTCGCGGCGCATGTATCCAACTCTAGTCCAAATCCCAATTCTGTAAGAAACGACATTTCCCACTGAAGATAAGCAAGCGGCCAGACAGCATCCTGCCCAAGCAAATCCATCAGCGGCAGGGTTTTGTCATAAAGGTCCTTGTGTGGTTCGCGCTCTGGCAGTGCAAACTGTAACATCGCGACCACAACCCCTGCCCCAGCAAGCGCCATGCGGCTGCCCAAAACGGCCGCTGCTCTGCTACGGATTGGCTCAACGACGAACGAGCCCAAGTGATCCTCAAGACGCGCGCGCCACGTCAGATCCAGCTGAGCACCGCTTTGTAGCAATGGGGCCATCTTTCGGCTTTGCCCACCACGAACAATGCCCGAATGCATACCGTGGTCGCGTGTAAATACTGACGCAATTGCACTGCTCTCGCCGTGCGAGCGCATGTTTAGCAACAGTCCTTCTTCGCGCCACTCCACGCTTGGTTCCTTTCGATTGATATTTGAAAGTATCCTCGCGGTCGGAATAACCCGCAAGAGGAAAGCAACGCTTCGCCGGATTACTCGGCCAATCCAGGTTCGTCTAACAGGTGCCGACCCTGGCGATCTTCAACCTCGATCACCCAGATATCGGGATCAAAGCTGCGTTGACGCGCCAAAGCTTCATCTACGCTTCGTTCCTCGCCTTCGCTTAAAACGTCCCATTTCCGTTGATCGTTAAGTATATCGAAAACTCGCTGAAACAGCTTCGCGTTGCCGTCCAGAGTGTTCACTTTGACCAAGACAGTTCCCGCAGTGTCGTCGCCGTGTGACACCACGAACGCTAAAATGTCATTCAACCGAAGTCGGGTCAGGTATGCCTGCACCCAGAATTCGGAGGTCAGACGCATTAGACGTTGCCGTCTTTAAAGTTCAGGCCCATTTCTGAATAACGAGCTGCTTCCTCTTGCCAACCTTCGCGCACTTTAACCTGTAGGAACAGGTGGATTTTGCGGCCTAGAAATTCGGACAATTCTTCACGTGCAGCCTTGGAAACCGCTTTGATTGTTTCGCCCTTATGACCAAGTAGAATGCCTTTGTGACCGTCGCGTGAGACGTAAATGATCTGCTCAACGCGGGCGGAGCCGTCTTTGCGTTCCTGCCAGTTTTCAGTCTCGACCGTTAGTTGGTACGGTAATTCCTGATGCAAGCGTAGCGTCAGTTTTTCGCGCGTCATTTCGGCGGCGATCATACGCATAGGCAAATCAGCGATCTGATCCTCGGGGTACAACCAAGGGCTTTCAGGCATTCTTTCGGCCAACCAAGTTCGCAAATCGCTGACGCCATAGCCTTTTTCCGCAGAAATCATGAAGGATTCGGTGAACGGAAAACGTTCATTCAAATCTTTCGTCAGGCTGAGAAGAACCTCGGCTTTGACCTTGTCGAGCTTGTTGATCGCAAGCGCGACAGTGCGGCCCTTTCCAACGTCCTGCAGACCTTCAAGGATACGCTCGACGCCTTCGGTGATACCTCGGTGCGCTTCGACCATCAACACGATGATATCTGCATCCGCAGCTCCGCCCCACGCGGCAGCAACCATGGCGCGATCTAAACGGCGGCGCGGCTTGAATAGGCCCGGCGTGTCGACAAACACTAACTGGCTTTCGCCTTCGATGGCGACACCGCGAATACGCGTGCGCGTGGTTTGAACCTTGTGAGTTACGATCGAAACTTTGGCGCCAACCATTCGGTTGAGCAGGGTTGATTTGCCTGCATTAGGTTCACCAATCAGTGCGATAAAGCCTGCTTTTGTCATTTATTTTCCACTTCTTTCAGCAGGGTTTTCGCCGCTTCTTGTTCAGCAATTCGTTTTGATCCGGCCTGCGCATCAGCACGTTGGCCGGATTCGAGTTCGCACCGGATTGTAAATATCGGGGCGTGATCGGGACCGGTACGCGAGATTTCAGTATAGTTTGGCGGTTGCTGCCCACGGGCCTGCGCCCATTCTTGCAGCGAAGTCTTTGCGTCACGGGCATCAGCGTCCACCGATTTGATCCGCTTTCCCCAAAGGTTTAGCACCATCGTTTGTGCGGCTTCAAATCCACCATCCAGATAGACCGCAGCAATGATTGCTTCCATAGCGTCGCCGAGCAACGCCTGTTTACGGCGACCACCGGACATCATTTCTGAACGCCCAAGCTTTAAGACGCTTCCAACATCCACTTCACGCGCTATCTCGGCGCAGGTTTCCTTGCGTACCAATGCGTTAAACCGCGGGGCCAGAAGGCCTTCGGCAGCTTCGACATCGTGTTCTAGCAGCGCCTGAGACATCACAAGACCAAGAACACGATCACCGAGGAACTCAAGGCGTTGATTGTCCGGGCGTGTCGAGGATGAACGTGAGGGATGCGTAACTGCAGTAACGAGCAAAGCCGGATCAGAGAATTGATACCCGATCCGGCCTTGGAAATCATTCATGTCTGCGGAAAGTTTCAATCAACCCTCTTGAAGAATCGATCACTGCGCCAAGTCCAGAAATAGAGCATGGACTTGCCCGCTGATGAGAACATGACGCGATCTGCGCGTCCTATCAGGTTTTCGTAAGGGACATATCCGACGCCACCTATGGTCTGGGGTACGCGGCTGTCGGTTGAGTTATCGCGATTGTCACCCATGAAGAAGTAGTGACCTGCAGGAACAGTGTAAATCGGCGTGTTGTCCGTCGCGCGGGTTGTAACGTCCAGAACCGAATGCTCAACGCCGTTAGGGAGGGTTTCAGACATCTTCACTTTGATGCAATCGCCACCTGTCCCAACAGGTGAGTTTGCACAAATCGGGCGAAGTTGTTGTGGTCCCTGCGGACCGGCAACTTCGGTGAACACACCATCGTCTTCAAGCTGAACAGCATCGCCATTCAAATGTAGAACGCCGTCCTTCATTTGAATGCGGTCGCCAGGCAATCCGATCAGGCGTTTAATGTAGTCGGTGCCAGAAACTGGGTGACGAAACACGACCACGTCACCACGAACAGGCTCACCACCAAACAGACGGCCGTTGTCACCGTCAAACACGCCACATAGGTCTTCGGCGTCGACATTGATGCCAACTGCCGGAACTCGGACCGATGGACATGAAGCATAGGAATAACCATAGACCATTTTGTTGACGAAGACGAAATCGCCGATCAACAAAGTGTCCTTCATTGACCCAGACGGAATCCAAAACGGTTGAAAGAAAATCGTACGGAAAATTCCCGCGATCACCAATGCGTAAACTATGGTCTTAATCGTCTCGACGATTGCATTGGGTTCTTTGACCTCAGTCTGCATACTTGTTCTCCGCTGTCGGTTTTGAAGGCTACATGAGGTCAGGGCACTGAGGTGTCAAGGTCAAGTGGCGGGAATCGGCCGTGCCTCGATCACAACAAAGGCCTGAGCCCACGGATGATCGTCGGTAAGGGTGACATGGATCACTGCTTCGTGACCCTCTGGCGTCATCGAGTCCAGACGTTCTTTGGCCCAACCTGTGACCTCCATAACCGGTTGCCCAGTGCGCAAATTGCTGACGGCCATATCTTTCCACGCGATACCCATGCGCAATCCCGTCCCCAGCGCCTTGGAACATGCTTCTTTCGCCGCCCAGCGCTTAGCATAGGTTCCGGCAACGTCTTGTCGTCGTTCTGCTTTTCGTTGTTCTGTCGCCGTGAAGACCCGATTGCGGAAACGATCGCCAAAGCGATCAAGAACGCGGGCGATGCGTTCGATATTCGCTAAATCTGTGCCAACGCCGAGGATCAATTGAAATACGGTGAGACGTCGTAGGATATCTCACCACTTGACTGGTTGATCACGATATCAACTTTCGCTGACGCAAATTCACCTTCGGATTCTAGGAACACTTGCGCTGTCACAGAGATTTGCAATCCAATCGCGGGATCGTAGGCACTTGTCATTCCCTCAAGCGACAAATTTGCGAAGCCATGAATAACCCTGCATTGGCGTTCACCAAAATCATTGAGCGGCGGAGAAAGTATAAGCAGCCCATATGAACCCGCTGCAGGCTCAACCGTTTCTATCATCGCAATCCGAGTCGCCCCATTGCTGAATGTTGCAGTGTTTTCAGACCAAGGTTCTACAAGATATTGAGCAGAGGCTTGCCAACCACATTCCGAAAGAGTCGGAGATGCAAGGATCGGAGTAGCCCATGAAGCAGCTATAAGACCTAAAACCAGCTTGTTCATCACAGTCCTCCGGGTTGCATCCACTCAGTATTCCACCAGAGCAAGCCGCAAACAAGATGCTTGTCCATGTCCCTAGAGCGTAGCACGCCCTTCATCCATCAGGCGGCGCATCTCGTGTATTGCGGGTTCAAGCCCTTGAAATATCGCCTCGCCGATTAAGAAGTGGCCGATATTTAACTCTTTCGCCTCAGGGATTTCAGCAAGCGGCTTCACAGTATCGAAAGTAATTCCATGCCCGATGTGGACCTCAAGCCCGAGAGAATGTGCGTAGGTGGACATGTCCACTATTCGCTTTAACTCTGCGTTAGACTCTTCAAATTTGCCTTCATGAAATAGATCACAATAAGCACCCGAATGAAGTTCAACGACGGCCGCCCCAACGCGGTACGACGCTTCAACCTGCGCTTCATCAGCACCGATGAAAAGTGAAACGCGACATCCTGCATCGCGAAGAGGTTCGATGTATCCGGTTAGGCCATTTTGGGCCCGGACGACGTCAAGCCCACCCTCTGTTGTTAGCTCTTCGCGACGTTCCGGCACTATACACACTGCATGGGGTTTGTGGCGCAAAGCAATAGCCTGCATTTCGGGGGTCGCGGCCATTTCAAAGTTGAGAGGCACGCTAAGGCAGTCCATCAACGCCTCTATGTCGCCATCCCTAATGTGACGGCGATCTTCCCGCAAATGGGCTGTAATTCCGTCGGCACCCGCTTGTTCAGCCAATTTCGCTGCACGAACCGGATCGGGATAATCCGACCCTCTGGCATTCCTAACATTTGCAACGTGATCAATGTTCACAC
The DNA here is from genome assembly GCA_029244725.1 of Paracoccaceae bacterium. GTDB lineage: Bacteria > Pseudomonadota > Alphaproteobacteria > Rhodobacterales > Rhodobacteraceae > JASMHC01. The sequence goes on along the minus strand of JAQWQJ010000077.1, from coordinate 48,647 downwards.
CGAGGCGAAGATCGTTAGTCATGATCGAATCCACTTTCTAAAGCTATTCAAAGCCTAAACCGAATTTCAGACCTCGTCAGCCGCGTGTTTCGCTTTTTCTTGCGCTGCTATGAATTTGGCCCGCCGTTTGGCCGTCCGGCGTTTTTGATAGGCGCGAATGACTGGCACAGACAGGTAATATGCAATCAAACCGGTGATCACGCCCGGAATAATTCCACCGATCATGAACGGATAAAAAACCTGATCGTAAAAGTCGATAAGCCGATCCCAGTGCGCCTCGCGGTGTGTGAAGATAGCTTTGAAGTTATCCCAAAGGTCGTCGGTCGCTTGCCCGAACTTATGCATGATACCCTGCTTGTCTTCATCCACTCCGCCAGTTCCAACCAGAAAGTTCCCAATCCTAATTGAAAGGACAGCAATCGGAAAATAGGTCAAGGGATTGCCAAAAAAAGTGGCAGTAAGCGCCGCGAAGACGTTGGCGCGCATCGCCTTAGCGATTAGATAGGCCAAAATGAAATGCAGGCCATAAAACGGGGTGAACGCGGTCAAAACCCCGGCAAAAATCCCTCTTGCGATCCTTTCCGGCGAGTCTGGCAACCGATTTACGCGATGGCGAATGTATTGAACCGCCCGAGACCAGCCACCACGAGGATAAACCAAATGCGCAACAAGCTGTCCATAAGACCGTTTTTCGCGTCGCTTAAAGACCAAATTTCGACCCCCCGTGTTCTAGGTTCGCTTGTGACCTGTCGCTATGGCCTTTGCAATACGCGTTCCCTATCGGTGTCGCGTAATCGGTATATTTCTGCCACGTCGCTTTCAGCCTCTAGGGCTGTGATGACACGATGAAGATGCTCTGCATCCCTAAGATCGACATCGACCGTAAGCCGGTAGAAATCTGGGTTTCGATCACTAAAGTTCAAGTCTGAGATGTTTGCATGCTGTTCGCCAATAAGTGAACAAAGCCGTCCCAATACGCCTGCGTCATTGCTTATCGTCATTTCAAGCGTCACGTCATGGATCGGCGCGTGCTGGCCCGAGTGCCAATGCAGATCAATCCATCGCTCACTGTCAGTTAAATAGTCAGTTAAAACGTCACATTCGATTGCGTGAACAACGACACCTCGCCCCCTATGGGTGATGCCGACTATGCGTTCGCCCGGGACTGGCTGGCAACAATTTGCACGCTCAAAACTTTGACCTTCCAAAAGACCAATAACTGCGCGTTTAGCGTCGACGTTTGATTTATCGGGGTTTTTGTCCAACTCAGGATAGAGAACGCGGACCACCTCGCCTGCTTGCAATTCGGCGCTTCCAAGACGCGCGAGCAATTCGTCGCGGTCTTCGATCCGCAACTTAGCCGCAGCGGTCTCAAGCGCCTTTTCGGTCGCTTTTTTACCTATGTGCTCAAAAGCAGCCCTCGCAAGTGCGTGGCCCAACTTTACGAAACGCGCCCGATCTTCTGCGCGTAAGGCTCGTCGGATGGCTGATTTAGCGCGACCCGTTACAGCAATATCTAACCATGTTGCCTGAGGGCGCTGGCCCTCGGCGGTGATAACGTCAACAGATTGACCATTTTTCAAGCGACTCCAAAGCGGCACGCGTAATCCGTCAACTTTCGCGCCAACACAGGCGTTTCCGATCCGCGTGTGAATCGCGTACGCAAAATCAATCGGTGTCGCGCCACGTGGCAATTTGATTACGTCGCCTTTTGGCGTGAAACAAAATCGCTGATCTTGGAACATTTCCAGCTTTACGGCCTCAAGAAACTCGCCGTGGTCGTCCTCTTCGCCAAAGCCTTCTGCCAACGTGTTAATCCACTTGGACGGATCAACCGCAAAAGGGTTCGCGGAACGAACGCCATCACGATAGGACCAATGCGCAGCAACACCAGTTTCAGCGACGTCGTGCATCTGGCGCGTGCGAATTTGCACTTCGACCCGTTTGCCATCGCGCCCAGAAACCGTTGTATGAATAGAGCGGTAACCGTTAGATTTCGGCTGGCTGATATAATCCTTAAACCGGCCCGGGACTGCACGCCAACGCTGATGAATGCACCCCAGCGCCCGATAGCAATCTTCTTCGCTGTTTGTGTTAATGCGAAACCCATAAATGTCAGACAGACGAGAAAACGGAATTTCCTTTTCCTGCATCTTTCGCCAAACCGAGTAAGGCTTCTTGGCGCGCCCAAAAACGTCCGCCTCAACGCCGGCCTTCTCAAGCTCGTGGCGCATATCGGTTGTAATCTTTTGAATTACGTCGCCGGTCTCTTTTTGCATCGTCACGAAGCGTCGCATGATCGAAGCCCGACCTTCGGGATTCAGAACCTTAAAGGCCATATCCTCAAGATATTCGCGCATGGATTGCATACCCATACGGCCCGCTAGTGGGGCGAAAATATCCATTGTCTCGCGCGCTTTTTGGACCTGCTTTTCTGGGCGCATCGCTTTGATGGTGCGCATGTTGTGAAAACGGTCGGCCAACTTAACTAGGATTACGCGCAAATCCTTGGACATTGCCATGAACAACTTGCGAAAGTTTTCGGCTTGCTTGGTTTCACTTGATGCCAATTGCAAATTGGTCAACTTGGTTACGCCATCCACCAGGTCCGCAACTTCAACGCCAAATTTCTCAGAAATTATGCTGTAAGATGCACGAGTGTCTTCGATGGTGTCATGTAGCAACGCCGTAATAATGGTAGCGTCATCTAATTGTTGTTCGGTCAAAAGCGCTGCGACGGCAACAGGGTGTGAAAAGTACAGATCGCCGGAATGGCGAAACTGACCATCATGCATCGCGAGGCCAAATGCATAAGCCTCGCGGATAAGTTTTTCGTTAGTCTTTGGGTTATAGTTCCGAACCAGCGCGATCAGATCATCAACTGCAATCATGCGACTGAGGACCTCTTAAGCTGGGCCACGCAATTAGCGTGGGCGCTGAGCGTCCATCAATGCGCGCAGCAGCTTTTCTTCGGACATATCATCTTCTGCAGGTGCATCAGAATCCGCACCCATCAGAAGAGCCATTGAATCTTCTTCCGGCTCGTCGACCTCGATTTGAGTCTGATTAGACTCGATCAGGCGCTCACGAAGGCTATCTGCCGATTGGGTTTCGTCAGCGATTTCACGCAAGCTAACAACAGGGTTTTTGTCGTTATCGCGGTCAACGGTAATCGGTGAACCGGCCGAAACTTCACGCGCACGATGCGCGGCAAGCATTACCAGTTCAAACCGGTTAGGAACCTTGTCTACGCAATCTTCTACAGTCACGCGGGCCATGAAGCTCTCCAATCCAATCAGGTCGTGTGGAAAGCCGTCTTCTAATCCAGCAATTTGCCAATGACAAGCCTGGTTTTATAGCGGTTTGACTTCATTTTTAACTTTTGCCGGAAGTGCATCAAGCATTTCTCGAACGGTCAATCCCAACACTGGGTGACACCAGTCAGGTGCGACGTCATTAAACGGAACAAGTACAAATGCGCGTTCGTGCAATCGCGGGTGCGGCAGTACAAGCGTGTCCGGTGCCTCAGTTTGCTGCCTTTCGGCGGGTAAATCGTGCCAAAACTGCCAAAAATCAGAATTTGGAACGATATCTTGACCGGAAGCGAGAATATCCAAATCGAGAGTTCTGGCACCCCATCTCGAAATTCTTTTTCGGCCATACTCAGCCTCAATGTCATGTAGGCGCTCCAACAAATCCTGTTCCGAAAGGGTCGTCGAGATTTCAACTACCCCGTTAACAAAATTTGGCCCCGACCCTTCCGGAAATGCTGGCGTGTCGTACAGCAAGCTTTGACGGGTGATTCGAAGCTCATCATTGGCTAAACTAAACAGTACAGTTTCGATCGTTTTTTGCGGTGATCCGTGACTGGTTTCGACGTTTCCACCCAAAGCTACATGAAAAATTCGTGTTTTTGCACATGAATGCGCCATCATTCGATTCCTACGGTCTTGTCTGTTGGAAATAGTGGTCTATCCTACACATGATCTGAGCGGCCGAAATCCACTCACACTCATTTCATGGGGGTATCAGACAATTTTTTGAAGGGATACTTTATGTTTTATAAAGACGAACGGCTTGCGCTGTTCATTGATGGTTCCAATCTTTACGCCGCAGCGAAAGCCTTGGAATTTGATATCGACTACAAGCTTCTGCGCCAAGAATTTATGCGTCGTGGCAAGATGTTGCGAGCATTTTATTATACCGCTCTTCTTGAGAATGACGACTATTCACCAATCCGCCCTCTAGTCGACTGGTTGAATTACAATGGCTTCACCATGGTGACAAAAACGGCAAAAGAATACACAGACTCGCAAGGGCGTCGCAAAGTCAAAGGCAACATGGATATTGAGCTGGCTGTGAACGCAATGGAGCTAGCGCCTCATGTTGATCACATCGTTCTTTTCTCTGGCGATGGCGATTTTCGACCGTTGGTTGAAAGTCTTCAGCGCCAAGGTGTTCGCGTTTCCGTCGTATCGACAATTCGAAGCCAGCCGCCGATGATTTCAGATGACCTTCGCCGTCAAGCTGACAATTTTATTGAGCTTGAAGAGCTACGAGATGCCGTTGGTCGCCCTCCTCGTCCGGTTCCAACTGAACGGGTAGATTTCGACGGTTAAGAATATTTGCCGCTCACGGCAAACGGGCTGCGTGATTTTGGGGATCGCGCAGCCCATTTTTTGTTCTGCTGTTCATTTACAGCTCCGTCGTGCTGACCTATCTACAAACAACAGCATCACGAGGTCCCATGAACAACAAACCAGCCCTCACACTTTTTCTAGCCGCCCCGCGTGGCTTTTGTGCCGGTGTTGATCGCGCCATTAAGATTGTCGAAATGGCTCTCGAAAAATGGGGCGCGCCAGTTTACGTGCGCCATGAGATCGTGCACAACAAATTTGTGGTGGATGGGCTGCGTGACAAGGGCGCCGTATTCGTTGATGAATTGGATCAATGCCCTGACGATCGACCGGTGATATTCTCGGCGCACGGCGTACCAAAAACCGTTCCTGCCGAAGCTACAAAACGTGAGATGATCTTTGTTGATGCGACCTGCCCTCTTGTTAGCAAAGTGCATATTGAAGCCTCTCGCCACTTCGACAACGGCTTGCAGATGATTATGATTGGACACGAGGGCCACCCCGAGACCATCGGGACAATGGGTCAATTGCCAGACGGCAAAGTGCTTTTGGTTGAGAAGCCTGACGATGTTGCGGGTCTCAAAGTGCTCGACGCCGCAAATTTGGCTTTTGTAACGCAAACAACCCTATCTGTGGATGACACCAAAGACATCATCGCGGCGCTACAGGCTCGTTTTCCAGCCATCAAGGGCCCACATAAGGAAGACATTTGTTACGCGACAACCAATCGTCAAGACGCCGTTAAAGCGATGGCCCAGCAAGTTCCGGCGATGCTTGTTGTAGGCGCACCCAATTCCTCAAACTCTCGCCGTTTGGTCGAAGTTGGCCGCAAGGCAGGATGCAACTATTCTCAGCTTGTTCAACGAGCGACTGAAATCGATTGGCGGGCTTTGGATGGAATTAGTAGCATCGGTATCACCGCAGGCGCTTCGGCCCCAGAAGTGTTGGTAAATGAGGTCATAGACGCATTCAAATCGCGCTTTGACGTCACGGTTCAGACAATCGAAACTGCCCAAGAAAACGTCGAATTCAAAGTTCCCCGCGTGCTTCGTCAGGCCGGATGAAAACCGATGGTTCATGACGCCACAGTCGAATTCTATGATGCTCGTGCAGACGAATATCAACGCAAACTCGGCACAGCAGATACCCCTTTCCTGCAAGAGTTCGCAGCGAAGTTTGAACCCGGCCAACGCGTTCTAGATTTTGGGTGCGGCCCAGGTCATTGCGCGGCTTACTTTGCAGGCGCTGGTTTGATTGTGGATGCAACAGACGCATCAGCGGAAATGATCAAACTCGCAACACGGGCCGGAGTCTCAGCAAAGGTTTCGAGTTTTGATGACACCTCAACCGAGATTATCTACGACGGAATTTGGGCTAATTTTTCACTGCTCCACGCAGAAAAAGCCGATTCTTTCCGTCATTTGAAGACGCTTCGACGTATTTCTAAGTTGGATGCCGTACTGCACTTGGGAATGAAAATCGGAGAAGGCGACCGGATCGATCATCTAGGTCGGTATTACGCCTACTACCAAACTGACGAACTAACGGACCTACTGTCTGAAGCAGGTTTTGAAGTTTTCTTTACGCACCAAGGTTCAGGATTTGGCATGGCCGGTCTGGATGAGCCATGGGTAGTTCTTTGGGCGCGCGCAACCTAATATGCATAGCCCCAAAAAAATCTGGAGACTACTTTGTCTGATTTGAAACTCTTTTCCATGCCCAGTTCGGGCAATAGCTACAAAGTTCGCTTATTGCTGTCGATGTTGGGCATGGCCTACACGCATATTCCATGCGAAGTCTGCACACCCGCGTTGGAAAAAGCTAAAGAGGATGGCAGTCTTCCACACGGTAAATTGCCCGCGCTACACTTGACCGATGGGGCGGTTCTAACTGAATCCAGTGCCATTTTGTGGCATCTTGCGACAGGCACTAAATTCCTTCCTGCCGATCCTATGACCCAAGCACGTATTTTGGAATGGATGTTCTTTGAACAGAACCGCATGGAAAACGTAATTGCCATACGTGCCTCTCTCAACAGCTATTCCCACTTGTCAAACCAAGCCACACCAGAACGTATGGCCGAGCTGGAACAGGCAGGAATTGCACTGTTTGAGCTGTTAGAGAAACATTTAGGCGAACGTACGTGGATGGTCGGGTCCTCACCCTCTATCGCGGACATCGCGATGTTCGGCTACACCCACAGCTCTGGCACGCGGGGCGGATATGAAATGTCGCCATTTCCGGCTATCGCAAGTTGGTGTGATCGCATAAAAGCGCTTCCCGATTTCATTGCCTTGGATCATCAACCGTGACCGAACTTTACGCCTATACTGATGGTGCTTGCTCTGGAAACCCGGGTCCGGGTGGCTGGGGTGTTTTACTTCAAGCAAAGTCCGGCAACAAAGTCGTTAAACAACGTGACCTTTCTGGTGGCGAGCCAGATACCACCAATAACCGGATGGAGCTTTTGGCGGCTATCAATGCGCTTGAGGCGCTTGAGCGCGCCAGCGCCATCACGATTATCACTGACAGCGCGTATGTTAAAAACGGCGTCACCAGCTGGATTCACGGCTGGAAGCGCAACGGTTGGCGAACTTCAAGCAAAAAGCCAGTGAAGAACGCTGATCTTTGGCAGCGTATTGACGAAGCTCAGGCTAGACACGACGTAACATGGGAGTGGGTCAAGGGGCACGCGGGCCATCCCGAAAACGAGCGAGCAGATGAGCTAGCGCGCGCAGGAATGGCCCCGTTCAAACCTTGATCTAGTGCTGAGGGCGTATGAAGGTTCCGTTGTTTAGCTCTTTTATCGCCTGATGAAGTTCGGCCCGCGTGTTCATCACGATAGGCCCGTGCCACGCCACAGGTTCTTGTAGCGGTCTGCCACTAATCAAAAGGAAGCGGACGCCTTCTGGGCCAGAGCGCAGAGAAATCTCATCGCCGGTATCAAATCGAACCAGCGTACGGTTGCCACTGTGATCGTGGATATTCAGCTCCTCGCCCCGAAATTCCTTTTCAACGCGAACGCCAGACGGGCGCGACGCGTCGCGAAAATCTGCCGAGCCCGCAAAAACATATGCAAAGGCATTGGAGTATGCGTCAACAGGCAGGGTTTTCTGCGTGTTTGGAGGAACGGACACGTCTATATACATTGGCTCAGCTGCAATCCCATCCACGGGGCCTGACTTTCCCCAAAAATCACCGGTAATGATTTTAACGCGAGTTCCATCATCGTCGATGATCTCAGGGATGTCGCCGGCCTGAACGTCTTGATATCGCGGGGCCGTCATCTTCAGGCTTGAAGGCAAGTTGGCCCAAAGTTGAAAACCATGCATCCGGCCCGATTGATCACCGGCCGGCATCTCTTGGTGCATGATACCTGATCCAGAAGTCATCCATTGAACAGAGCCCGCCCCCAATAGACCTTTGTTGCCGAGGCTGTCGCCATGTTCAACTGTGCCATCTAAGACATAAGTAATCGTCTCGATGCCCCGATGGGGATGCCACGGAAAACCTTTTTCGTAGAATTTCGGGTCGTCGTTGCGAAAATCGTCCAACAAAAGAAAGGGGTCACTTTCGTTCGTGTCTCCAAACCCAAAGACACGGTGCAAATGCACCCCTGCCCCTTCCATTGTCGGCTGGGCGATGGTTTCGGATTTTACGGGTCTAAACGTCATGGCAAACTCCTGCTTTGCATGAGCTCTATATGGATCTGTTCACAGACAACCAAAAGGCCTGATAAATCACAATTACTGTGCGCAATTGCACAGATCTCCGTCATTCATCAGACCAGTTCCAAGGACGGGTAAACGCACCAAGCACTTTAGTGATCGCTGAATCGTCCCCTTTGGGCGACAAATAGGCCACTAGTCCGCGCTTTTTGTCATCAAGAACTTCGACCACGCGTTCGCTACATCCAGCAGCCTCAAGAGCCTCGTTGTAAACGCGTGTGATCGCCATTTTGCGCAAATCAGGTTTAAATATCTTGCCGACGGCAGTTTTGGGAAGCTCAGCGACGATTTCCATGTGTTTTGGACGCGCTGCGCGTTCGTGAACCTGTGTTTGCGCGTGCTCCATAAGCTCTTCGCTTGAGACTGTGGCACCATCAATTAGTTCAACGTAACAGCACGGCAATTCACCCGAATGCGCGTCTGGTTGACCAATTGCACCTGCAAAAGCGACCGACGGGTGCATTTGCATCGCCTCTTCAATCTCTGCGGGGTCGATGTTGTGACCGCCACGAATGATCAAATCTTTGGCGCGGCCCGTAATCCAAAGGTAACCTGCCTCGTCAAGACGCCCGAGGTCACCCGTGCGAAGATGAGTATCTTGATAATACAGATCGTCGTTTTTAGCGGCTTCCGTATAAGTTTTTCCGGGCCAAACGCCGGGATTCGAAATGCAAATCTCGCCGACTTCATCCGCCGCACACTCAACAACACCATCTGAAGTTGTCTTGATGATCCGAACGTCAGTGTGCGGAAATGGCAGACCGACAGATCCAACACGTTTTTCACCAGCAGGTGGGTTGCAAGACACTAGGCAGGTGGCTTCGGTCAAGCCGTAGCCCTCAACAATTGTAACACCTGAGGTTTCCGTAAAGCGTTTAAACAGTTCCATCGGCATGGGTGCAGAACCAGAGAATGCCGTTTTAACTGTCGAAATGTCTGCGTCGACTGGGCGCTGCATCAATGCAGCAACCGCTGTTGGAACTGTGATAATAAACGTCGTCTGCCAGCGTTCTATTAGCTTCCAGAAATTATCAAAAACCCCATCTCCTCGATATCCGGCGGGCGTTGGGAAAACCACATGCGCACCGGACGCAAGCATAGACATTAGGATCACGTGAACGGCGAAAACATGAAACAACGGCAAAGGGCACATGACGCTGTCAGTCTCATCAAACAACAATCGATGGCCAAGCCAGCCGTTGTAAACCATGCCAGAATACTTGTGCTGCGCAACTTTCGGCGTGCCGGTCGTACCACCGGTATGGAAATACGCACCAACACGGTCTTGCTTAGGGTCTTCAAACTGAAGTGTCGTTGGATGCTTGCTTATCTCATCCGCAAAATTCAGCACCTTGGCGTGATGCTCTCCGGAATTTTTTGGGCGAATAAGCGGAACGATCCAAGATTTCGGTGGCGTTAAATAGCGGTTTAAATCAACTTCGAGAACAGTGTGCACGTTGGGTGCATGTCGCACGGCCTCAGCCGTTTTCTGGGCAACATCTGTTTTTGGGAACGGCTTAAGCGTAACGACAACCTTCGCGTTGGTTTCCCGCAAAATTCCAGCAATCTGTTCGGGCTCAAGCAATGGATTGATTGGGTTGACGATGCCCGCAACCATACCACCAATCAACGTTACCGACGCCTCATTACAGATCGGCAAGATATAGGCGACCGTATCCTGAGGTCCGATGCCCATAGAGCGAAACATGTTGGCCGCCTGCATGGAGCGGCCGTGATACTGTGCCCACGTCAGAGTTTCAGACTTGTCTTTTGGTCCAGATAAAATTTGAAAACTAACCGCAGGTCGATCAGGAAAACGATCCTTGGTGGACGTTATGAAATCATACATGGTGACCGGTAAATCCCGATCATCCCACGCCATTTCGTTTTCAATTGCGTCTAGATCTGCCTTTGAAGCAAATGCCATTTTCGTCTCCCACACACACCTTTTGCGGTGTTTTCTATATTGATAGGGAAAAGATTAGACTTAAACGGATTGGGATCAAGATTAACCTAGCGACGACACGCAAATTATTCTGCCGCCATGCCTTCAGTAAACTGCAATCGTGCAAGCCGCGCATAAAGACCATCTGCCGAAACCAGCTCATCGTGGCTTCCCTGAGCTACAACTCGTCCTTCGTCCATCACAACAATTCGATCGGCTTTTTTGACAGTTGCCAAACGGTGCGCGACGATCAAAGTCGTGCGTCCTTCGGCCAATGCATCAACCGCTTGCTGAACGGCCCGTTCACTGGCCGCATCAAGAGCGCTTGTCGCCTCATCGAGCAGCAACACTGGTGCATTCCGCAGAATTGCTCGGGCAATAGCGATGCGTTGTTTCTGACCACCTGACAGCATGACACCACGTTCACCGACATAGGTGTCGTAACCGTCGGGAAGAGAGCTTATGAAGTCATGCGCAGCCGCAGCGTCCGCAGCAGCCTCAACTTCGGCATCTGTCGCTTCAGGTCGGCCAAAACGAATGTTTTCACGTGCCGATGCGGCAAAAATTACTGGATCTTGCGGAACAAGCGCCAAAGCTGAGCGCAAATCTTGCCGGTCCAAATCAGAAATTTGAACACCGTCCAAAGTTATTTGCCCACTTTGCGTGTTGTAGAACCGAAGCAACAACTGAATTATTGTCGATTTACCGGCCCCAGAAGGTCCAACAATCGCAACGGTTTCACCTGCTTTGACATGCAATGAAACTCCATCAAGGGCCGTGGCCTCTGGTCGTGCTGGATAGCGAAATGACACATCGTCAAACACGATCTCGCCGCGCGCGGGCACCGGCAATTGATGTGGGTATTGCGGATCAACAACCATATCTTGGGTTTCAAGCAATTCGACCAAACGTTCGGTCGCACCCGCAGCGCGCTGAAGCTCGCCCCAAATTTCGGATAATGCGGCCACAGCGCCAGCGACCATGACCGAATAGATAACAAATTGAATTAAAGCGCCTGAGCTCATGTCGCCCGCGCGAACATCATGCGCCCCAATCCAAAGCACGCCGACCACACCTGAGAAAACAAGGAAGATGATAATCGACGTCATCAATGCCCTTGTCGTGATGCGCTTTTTGGCGCTGTCAAAACTTAACTCAGTCGCGTGTGCAAACTCGCGCTGACTTTCAGCTTCCCGAGTGAACGCTTGAACGGTTTGGACAGAAATTAGGGCCTCAGACGCCTTTCCAGAGGAATTGGCAATCCAGTCCTGATTTTCTCGGCTAAGCGTGCGCAAACGGCGCCCCAAGAATATAATCGGCAACACAACGGCTGGTACAATCAACAACACGAGACTGGTCAATTTCGCTGAGGTAAACAGCATCAATACCAAACCACCCGAGAACATCAGAACGTTGCGCAAAGCAACCGAGATCGACGATCCGATGACCGACAAAATTAGCGTTGTATCAGTTGTGATCCGTGAAAGAACTTCGCCAGTCATAACCTTTTCAAAAAATGCAGGGCTCATCCCAATGGTGCGGTCAAAAACGGCCATTCGAATGTCAGCGACCACCCGTTCACCCAAGCGAGTTACAAGAGCATATCGAAGCGCAGTGCCGACGGCCAAAAGACCTGCAATCGCAATCGCAGCGGCAAAGTAATTGTCCATGACACTTACGTCGGTTGCGCCAAAATTATCAATGACCTGCCGCACTGCAATAGGCAACGCCAATGAGATCGCAGCTGTGACAACCAGCGTTATACCTGAAAATATCGCCAACCAGCGATATGGCAAAATAAAGGGCCCCAACGATCGCAATGCGCTTACTCGTTTGGACGCTTCTCTCTCGTTTTCGACGCCTTGCCCCGGTGCATGTGCCATGGACGATCCTTTTAGTTTCTAAAGCTATGTGGAGATTGCAGCGGTGACGGTCAACCACTGACGCAAAATTCGGGCAATAAACCGCAGTTTCTTGAATATGTTTTTGCAAAACCAATCTCTGAGCCCATCGAACGGTGTGAAAGCAACCCATTAACTTTTAGCCCGACATCTTTCGGGCAACACAGGCGGCATTTGGGCCATGAGAAAGGCGTAGAAATGAACAAAGCAATTACAGACGGTATCCATTTTACCCCCCCTGATTTTTCAGGCGGGCTGACCATGTGGTCCAGCGGAGATGGTACGCCAGGATCAGATACATACGACGGTGCCAGCAATGCAGCCTTTGTGCCTGCTGATCAGGATTTTGGAACCAGTCTCGAGCTGCAGAAGACAGAAAGTGTCCAAAAGCTTCGCTATATGGGTGAAACACCGCTGCTGCCGGGCTGCTATCTGCAAATTAAGGTTCGCATAAAGGCCATCAGTGGCAATTTTCCATCTATTCGCGTTGCTGGTTGGGCGGGCGGCGCAGGCAATTTTCACGTATCTGGTCTAACTGAAACGGCCAGCGCGGTTGCACTTGATAGCTATGGCAAGGTTGTGGAGGTTTCAGCAATCGTCGGCACTGGCACTCGAACAGGCGTAGACATGGCATGGGGACCAGAGGCACTTTATGGGCATTTCGGCCTTGATTTGACTGGTGTGAACGGCGGTATCGTCCGCATTGACGATATAGAAATTGAGGACGTTACCCATTATTTTCATCGCGATATGATGGGATGGGTAGACGTTCGTGATTATGGCGCAGTAGGTGACGGGATTAACGACGACACGGCCGCCTTTCTGGCAGCGGATGACGCCGCCAATGGTCGTGACGTACTGATCCCGACGGGCGTCTTTTACCTCGAACAAAACGTTTCCCTGACCAACCGAGCGGTATTTCATGAGACGGTTTTGATGCCCGATGACGCCATTCTATCGCTCACCAAAAACTACGATCTGCCCAATTATATCGACGCCTTTGGCGACGAGGCACAGGCCTTTAAAAAGGCGTTTCAAGCGCTGCTCAACAGTTCTGGCCACGAAAGCCTTGATCTAGGCGGGCGACGAATTGAGCTGTCAGAGCCGTTGAACCTGCAAGCGGCTGTTCCTAACCGGACCTCATATGCTACGCGTCGTGTTATCCGTAACGGGCAGTTTTATACCAAAGATAGCAGCACTTGGGAAAGCGAAGACGTCACATCGTTGGCCGCATATACTGCTTCAAACCCATACCAGTTAACGGCCGTCGCCAATGTGGCCAACATACCTGTGGGCGCAATAGTAACGGGCACCGGTGTAGGGCGTGAGGTCTATGTGCGCGAAGTTAACGTTGGCGCGGGAACTCTTACGCTGTCGTTGCCGCTTTATGACGCCGAAGGCTCGCAAAACTTCACCTTCACACGACACAAATACCTTTTGGATTTCAGCGGCTTCGATAGCATTTCAAAGTTCGTAGTTGAAGGAATTGAGTTCCAGTGTTCTGGCCGCGCGAGTGGCATCCTATTGGCCCCTGCGGGCATCGCCTTCGCCGTCAAAGATTGCTATCTAACCCGCCCAAAAGATCGCGGTATCAGTTCACCCGGCGAGGGTTGTCAGGGTCTAATGGTCGACCGCTGTCAGTTTCTTTCCGATGAAAGCCCCGTGAAGGTTCAGGACAGGGTTAGTATTGCGCTAAATGCAGCGGGCAATGATGTAAAAATTCGCGATAATCGCTGCGTTCATACCCGTCATTTCGCGATCCTTGCCGGCTCGGGCAATTTGATTAGCGGCAATCATTGGTTTCACGGCGACAACGAAGCCGCAGGAATTCGTGATGCGGGGCTGGTCATCACTCAAACCAACTGCAAATCCACGATCGACGGCAATTACATCGACAACAATTTTGTAGAATGGTCCAACGAACACGACCCATACCCTGAACAATCCAACGAATTCTCGTTCGGGGGTCTGACCATTGGTGACAATATATTCACCTGCAACGACGTTGCTCCCTGGTTCAACTTTATCGTCATCAAACCGCACGGTGCGGACCATTTTATCCACGGCTTGAACGTCACTGGCAACGTGTTCCGCACGTTGAATGGCAGTATTGATAGGGTCGAGGCGATCGACACGTCGTTCTCGGATTTGAACTTTGACCGGATGAGAAATGTTGTTTTTCAGGGCAACACGTTCAACACTATCGACAACGATGTATTTAACCCGTTGATCATCCATCACGATCAGCTCTCTGCCGCTACCACGTGGACTGTCGAAACCGCCGGTCAACTGCCTTTCAATGGGTACGCGCGTCGAGTGACTGCCATGATGCCCGATGGCCCGATTTCGAACGGGTCTGGCGGCGTGAATTTCTCGCTACCCTATGCATCAACCAAACAAGGGTCGGACAAGGGCGACATCAACCTAACTTGGTCCGAGGCTACACGCGGCAAAGTTTCGGTAACCGTCCGCATGGACAACCCTTTATAACACGACGAAAGCCCGCCACCATCGGCGGGCTTTTTTAACGCTATCTAGCATTCTGCCCCTTGTGCCTGCCGACTGCGCGCTTATGCTGCGCTGCAGCAAAACCATGAGGCAAACATGACCGGCCACGTCATCACAATTGCGCAGCAAAAAGGCGGCAGCGGGAAAACCACTCTCGCAATTAACATTGCCGTTGAAGCCGTACACCGAGGTCTAAAGGTCGCTGTCGTTGATACGGATCCTCAGGGCAGCCTTGGGCGCTGGTTCATGACGCGCCTCGAAAATGGACAGTCACCTGAGCTTGAGTTGTCCACAGCGTCGGCTTGGGGTGTCGCATACGAAGTCGGAAAACTGTCCGAGAGCTACGACCTTGTGATAGTCGATACGCCCCCCAAGGCAGATAGTGATTTACGCCCCGCCCTGCGCATCGCTGATTTGGTTGTGGTCCCTGTCGCTGCATCGCACGTCGATCTTTGGGCCACCGAGGGCGTTCTAGACTTAGCTCGCCGCGAAGCCCGTGCTGCGGTCATAGTTTTGAATCGGTTAAAGTCTAACACTCGCTTAGGTGCGGAAATTGCTGGTGCGGCGACCGAACTTGATGCCCATCTAGCACAAACCCATTTGGCAAATCGCATCTCCTACGCCGAGGCGCTCGGTCTTGGGAAAGGCGTGCGCGAAATGCCGCGCGCCAAAAAAGCTGCACTCGAAATTGAAGCGTTATTTGATGAGCTGATGGCAAAACTTTCCGGCTAAACCGCTTCGTCTTTTTGGTTCCTGTGTTACGCTGTAATCACATCAAAGGAGTCCACGATGCCAAACATCAGCCAACCTTCAGCGTGCCAGACCGTAATCACCACATTCGAAATGACCCCGGGCACATGTCAAGATCTGCTCGACGCGCTAACGGATGCCTACGATAACTTCATCTCGAATCAACTTGGGTTTATCTCTGCCGGTCTTCACGTGAACGACGCGCAAACTCGCATCGCAAATTATTCGCAATGGCAAAAGCGCGAAGATTTTCAGGCGATGCTTCGCTCGGACGAAATGCGCGAACGGAATCGTAGGATCCATCAATTATGTCGTAGCTTTGAGCCCGTAATGTACGATGTCGCTGCGGTTTTTGATGCCTAAAAACGAATGATTTAGATCAAGGCTATATCGGCTTGGCTAAGGCATTCTTCTTTCAAAGAAAAGGAGAGCGCCATGTTTAAGAAAATCCTAGTTCCAATATCCTTTGACCAAGGACGTGATACCAATCAATCCATTGAAATCGCTAAACATCTGAGCGACGATCATACAAAAATCACCATCCTGCATGTGATGGAACAGGTGCCAGGCTATGCCGCCACCTACATGCCCGAAGGATATATCGAAGACAGCCGCGTCGGCATAAAGACTGAACTATCAGCGCTGGCTGCCACCATTCCAAACTGCAGCGCCGAAGTTGTCAGCGGCCACTCTGGGGCAACTATCCTAGATTTTGCACATGCAGCCGGCAGCGATCTGATTATTTTGGCCTCTCACAGACCGGTAATGTCGGACTACTTACTTGGATCAACGGCCCATCATGTGATCAGACATGCCAAATGCTCGGTGCATGTGGTGCGTTAGTTCACGCCTTTGTAGACCCAATTGCAAAGATATCCCGCGTCTGGGGTGGGTTGGCGAACGTCGGTCCGACCTTGGCGCGGTAGCGATCGAAGGCTGCACTGTCTAGAAAACCTTGTTTTGACGTGTCATCGCGAAACTCAAGTACACCAATGAATTCGGTTTTTTCAGCTGTTGAGAAACAGGAATAGTCCAAACCGTCTATTCCGGCCGCTTTAAGATCGGCCACCAGTTCCTCCATCGCTGCGACTTGGTGGTCAAAGTCAGCTTCGTCCTTCAAAGTGTAGCTCACCAAAAAGCTCATATTGCACGCTCCTTTATCTGAATGCTTTGGGCTTGCGCCCCAGTCGTGCCATCCACCCTAGCGGCATCGCGAGAATATGAAACATCTCTAAGAACGTTGGAAACAGCCCGTCGCGGTAGAAATTCAAAGTCGCAAGCTGGTTGTCGTCAATGTCGTGGAGCTTTGCAAAATGGTCGATCAGTAGATCGGAATCGTCCATAAATTCACCCTGTGCAACCTCAACTATCGGGAAAGTATGCGCGCGCCCAACCAGTGCCCGCAGGTCACTTTTGTCCGAGGTATGAGACACCGCATCCACGTCCAGTTCGACAAATTCCATTCTATTCGCAAGGCCAGCCTCGAGCGCGAACAGCCGGAACTTGAACGAGAACGGGCAGTTGGTTTTGACATACGCTTTTGGGGTAAAGTCAGCCATGTGTATCTCCTTGTTTCACGGAGAGTAGCGCATTGGGCATGAAATCTTAAAAAGATTTCTCAAAGCATTCTATTAGAGAATGCGCGCGTACCGTATAAGCAACCTAATCGGAGCTCGATTACGGAAAATAACAATCTGACGTAAGTTCTCAACCACTTGATACATGTGTCTTTCCATCTCGACCGTGAACATGTCCATACCAACGAAGCGTTCGATATCTCGTGACCTACGCCGAATGACTTCACCTCGCTGAGCAGCTTTGGAGGCAAAGATGTCTCTAAGCCACACTTCGGTTGAAAGCGGCGAGTTGTTGGTTCACATGTTGGGAGAATGAGGGGCAACAAATTAAGAATGGGTTACCTCACTCGAAAAACCTCACCGCCCCCGCCTTCTCACATTCCCACCTCTTTGCCCTGCCCGCCCTGCTGAACTCCGACCGCTACCCTTTGTGGCTTTTTCCGAGGCAGCCTCAACCGCTGCCTGACGGGCAAACGGGTCGTCTGAGATCGCAAGATCGACGGCCTCTAGACGTTTAACTTCGTCCCTTAAACGCGCGGCTTCTTCAAACTCTAGGTTCTCTGCGGCTTTGCGCATATCCACGCGCATGCCCTCTAGAACCTTCTCCAAATTGCCTCCATGCAAAGGCTTGTCGATCTTAGCCGTCACACGGTTCATATCCGTGTCACCCTTATAAAGACCGGCCAGCACGTCATCGACGTTCTTTTTCACCGTTGCAGGCGTGATGTTGTGCTCAATGTTATAGGCATGTTGCTTTTCACGCCGGCGTCCAGTTTCTGCCAAAGCGCGCTCCATCGAGCCTGTGATGCGGTCGGCGTACATGATAACGCGGCCTTCAGCGTTTCGCGCGGCCCGACCGATCGTTTGGATCAACGAAGTTTCCGAACGCAAAAAGCCCTCTTTATCCGCATCTAAAATAGCCACCAAACCACATTCAGGAATATCCAAACCTTCGCGCAACAAGTTGATCCCAATCAGCACATCAAAAGCCCCGAGCCGCAGATCGCGCAAAATCTCAATCCGCTCAAGCGTGTCGATATCCGAGTGCATGTAGCGCACTTTGATCCCTTGCTCATGGAGGTATTCTGTTAAGTCCTCGGCCATCCGTTTGGTTAATGTGGTGACAAGCGTGCGATAGCCACCCGCCGTCATTTTCCGAACTTCGTCGAGAAGATCGTCAACTTGCATGTCAACCGGCCGGATTTCCACTTCTGGATCGATCAAACCCGTCGGACGGATGACCTGTTCAGTGAAAACGCCTCCAGTTTGTTCAAGTTCCCATCCCGCAGGGGTCGCAGAAACAAAAACCGACTGCGGGCGCATCGCGTCCCATTCCTCAAACTTCAGGGGTCGGTTATCCATGCAGGACGGCAAGCGGAATCCATGCTCGGCAAGTGTAAATTTCCGTCGATAGTCGCCCTTATACATCCCGCCAATTTGCGGCACCGAGACATGGCTTTCGTCGGCAAACACAATCGCATTATCGGGAATAAACTCAAACAAAGTGGGCGGCGGTTCACCCGGAGCACGGCCCGTTAAATAACGCGAATAGTTCTCAATCCCGTTGCAAACGCCGGTGGCTTCTAGCATCTCAAGGTCGAAATTGCAGCGTTGTTCTAATCGTTGCGCTTCAAGCAATTTCCCTTCGTCCACCAACTGATTGAGCCGCAGTTTCAATTCATTTTTGATGCTGATCATCGCCTGCTGCATCGTTGGCTTAGGCGTCACGTAGTGAGAATTTGCGTAGACTCTGATCCGATCAAACGTATCAGTTTTCTCGCCCGTCAAAGGATCAAATTCGGTAATCTTCTCAAGCTCTTCCCCAAAGAACGACAACCGCCAAGCGCGATCTTCAAGGTGAGCTGGAAAAATTTCGAGCACGTCACCGCGAACCCTAAAACATCCTCGCTGGAAAGCTTGGTCGTTACGTTTGTATTGCTGCGCGACAAGATCGCCAATGATTTGACGTTGGTCGTACTCTTTTCCGGCATGCAAATCCTGCGTCATTGCCCCGTAGGTTTCAACCGAGCCGATACCGTAGATGCAAGAGACCGAGGCCACGATGATCACGTCGTCCCGTTCTAGCAACGCCCGTGTCGCCGAATGGCGCATTCGGTCAATTTGCTCGTTTATTTGTGACTCTTTCTCGATATACGTGTCCGAGCGGGCGACATAAGCCTCGGGCTGATAATAGTCATAGAAACTTACGAAATATTCGACTGAATTGTCCGGAAAGAACCCTTTAAACTCGCCGTATAACTGTGCAGCAAGCGTCTTGTTCGGTGCGAGGATAATCGCAGGTCGCTGCGTCTCTTCAATCACTTTGGCCATAGTATAAGTCTTACCGGTGCCTGTCGCGCCCAATAAAACCTGATCGCGCTCACCGTCTCTTACCGCTGCGCTGATTTCGGCAATCGCTGTGGGCTGATCGCCGGCCGGTTCAAACTCGGAATGCATGACAAACGCTTTGCCGCCTTCCAGCTTGGCACGTTTAGCAACATCCTCGGCTGCGGCATGCATCAAGGGCGCTGAACTGTCGTTATGGGCATGGGGCATAGTGGGGACTCACAGAATAGATTGTTCTAGATTTGTTCTTTTTGGGCAAGGTTTCAACCCCGAACTCTTTTGTCACCTTGCGCCACGGCCATTTTTTGAGGATAACGCTGATGAAATTTGGAGAGACCCATGCAAGCACGAATCTATCAGCCCGCCCGCAACGCCATGCAGTCCGGTATGGGAAAAACCAAGATCTGGGTTTTGGAATTCGCGCCGGCTTCGTCACGCGAGATCGATCCGTTGATGGGGTGGACATCGTCTTCAGACACACAAGCCCAAGTGAAACTGAAGTTTGAAAGCAAAGAAGCTGCGGTAGAATATGCCCAAGACAACGGCATTGGAGCTCAAGTTTTCGACCCGCACACGCGAAAGCCTATCGTTCGTCCTGGCGGTTACGGCGAAAACTTTGCAACCAAACGCCGTGGTCCCTGGACACACTAACCCCTTTTTCAGCACTTGAATTACGCGGAATTCTGCCTGAAAAGGGCAGCCAGCGGTCCCTTAGCTCAACTGGATAGAGCAGCTGACTTCTAATCAGCAGGTTTGGGGTTCGAGTCCTCAAGGGATCGCCAATTATCCTAGCCAGGCAGCGTTTCAGCCTGTCAGCTAATTTGCCTACCGCCGCACCAGACACCACGTTGCACCGGTGTGTTTTTGACAAGCTGCACCCGCAAAAAATCGGCACGTTTTCCAATGTCCAAGCGTCCACGATCGGACAATCCTGTTGCTGCAGCAGGGTTTGAAGACACGGTGGCAATACCTTTTGGAATATTCCCCCACAAGTCACCCAACATAAAGGCTGACGTCAGCAACGCCGACGGGACGTAGTCTGACGACAAGATGTCCAGCAAATCCAAATCTGCAAGTTCTACCGCCGCTACGTTGCCGCTATGGGACGCGCCCCTGATAAGATTAGGGGCCCCCATTACAATTGAAAGACCATGGGCGCGGCAAGCCTTCGCCGCCTCAATTGTTGTGGGGAATTCAGCCAATTTGATACCGTGCTCGGCAGATCGCTCTACCTGACCAGTGGTCGTGTCGTCGTGGCTGGCAAGGACCGCGCCAAACCTATGAGCCGCCGCAACGGCAGCAGCTTCATGGGTTTTGCCCATTCGCGCACTGAGCTCGGTTCGATATGAGACATGGCTTTCAAACTGTTCCTCCGTCAATCCAAACTTTCCCTGAAGATAGCCTTTGAATTTCTCGCGATCTCTAAACTGCCTTTGGCCCGGTGTGTGGTCCATGACCGACAGAATCCCAACGCGATCCTCAGGGCCAAATTCTTCAAGTTCATTCAAAAGGGATTCAGAACAGAGCTCGGCGCGTAGATGCAGAAAGTGGCTGCATTTCAACACGCCGCGATCGCGAATATCCAAGAGTTCCGTCACTAAGGAACGGGCATAACGATCGTAGGCAACCTTCGCGTCTCCGACCAAAGAACCGAGGCGCACGGCATCGAAAACCGTTGTGATCCCCACGCTGGCAAGCTCAGCATCATGCGCCAAAATGGCGGCAGTGTGTGGCCAGTTCACTTTGGGGCGTGGCTGCAAATGGCGTTCAAGATTGTCTGTATGAAGTTCGATCAAACCGGGAATGATATAGTCACGCTCACAGTCTATCGCATCGCGCGCGTGAGTCGTACCCGAAGTGATCGAGACTATGACCCCATCCCTAACCTCAATGGTTCCCAAAAGGGTTTCACTTGGCAGAACAAGCTGGGCATTCGTCAGGATAAGATTGGGCATAGGCATCGCAGCTTTGGAGACCCGCCCAGCATTGCGCTGGTTTGCAGCAACGTCCAGAAAAAGTTTCCGCGACTAACGACAGCTCTATTGGTCTTCTTTTGTTAAAAGCGCCTCAAGCTCTGCCAAAGCGGCTTCCAGTTCCAATTTTTGGGTATCAATTTGTGCGGTAAGCTCAGCCACATTTGCCTTCAAGTTCTCATTCTCATTGGCGGCTCTCTCGAACTTCGACTGCCGCAACATTAAGATAATGCGCTGCTTTTGAAAGCCGGACTGCAGTTCTTCAAACTGTGATTTACCAAGCTCTAACTGGCTTGTTTTTGTAGCTGCGATTTCGCGAGCGGATTCCAACTCGGTTGTTATCATGCGAAGCTCTTCGTCACGTTCTGCAAGAGAAGACGCAGCTTCGTTCGCTGCAATCTGCAAAACGTCCATCGCCTCACGGAGATCGGCCAATGTCCCAAGGCTTTCGTCGAGCGCAGATTTGACTTGGGTAAGATCCGCGTTTGTTGAGGCCAAAACCGCTTCGGCCTCAGTGCGTTTGGCGATTTCCGCGCCTAAATTGCCCGACAAATCAGCGTTTTGTTCGGCCGCAACTTCTGCAGCCTCGCGCAAGATTGCCACCTCAGAGGCCAATTCAGCCCGAATACCGTCGCTTAATTTCAAATCTTCGAGCAATCGTTCCGCCGTCGCCGTAACCGTGTTCAACTCTCTAGCCAAACCCGCGCGTTCTTCGAGAAGCGAGGCTATTTCGGCGTCCTTTTCAGCAAGTTCTTGTTGAACTTGCTCTGCGGTAGCGTCATTGGCACTCGCCTTGGCCTCAAGGGTAGAATAGGCAACAGCAGCTGTTTCTAGATCAGCCTGCAAGGTCTCTATTTCGGCTTTCAAAGTCTTTGACTGCTCAAAGGATTGCTTTAAATCGAAGCGCAACACTTCCATCGCGCGCTCGACGTTGGCCACTTCTCCGGATGTAGTGCCCTGCAATTTCTCAAGTGCTGAAACCTGCGAATTTGCACTCATCAAGTTTTTCTGGCTGTCCTCAAGTTCAGACGACAACACCTCTAGCCGCTCGTCGCGCGTCGCAATTAATGCGTCACGATCGGTCAGAGCTTGCTCGAGCTCAGCCTGCTTTTTCAGCTCTTTCTGATGGTCCTGCGTTATTTCGTTGATCCGTTGTTCAAGCGCAGCAATCTGTTCCCCATGAGCGACAATCAGATTTTGGCGGTTGAAATCGACCTCTTCCAACTTTTCGCCCAAATCTTCAATCAAAGCGAGAAAGTCGCTGCGTTCTTCCATCAGCTTAGCCCTGGCGTTCGATAGCGCATCACGTTCAGCTGCGACCACGGCCTTTTGAAATTCAACCTTTGATATTTCGTCGCGCAGCTCGGCAATTTCAGACATTGCTTGTTCGTGGGCCGCTTGGGCGTTGGCTTTTGCGTGCTGTTCCGTCTCCAAATCTTGCAACAACGACGCCGCCTGACTTTTCAGTACGTCTATGTCAGCATTCAGACCAATAATGTCTGATTGAAGATCCGTAATAACTTGATCCCGTTCTCGTACCGTCGCATTTGCCCGGCGGGTTTCGCCTTTGCTGGCGGACAATTCATTGCCGAGCTGTTGTTTCTCGGCTTCAATCACATCGCGAATGCCCAGCAGTTCAATACGCCTTGCATCCAGCGCTTCAACGCCCAGCGTCAAGTCGCTAACGTCTGACTTCAGGCTGCCAATCTGTGATTGTGCCTCGGCCAGCTTGCCCTCTACCAGCTCGCGGGCAGATTGCTCTGTGCTTAACTCATCCTCAAGCAAGGCCACTTTTGCGGTGCTTTCAGCCAGTTCGGCGAGGCGCTTGGAGAGTTCTTCCTGAAGACCGGACAATAGGGTGCCAGCCTCACCCATTTCGGCTGACAATTCCTGAAGCTCGTGTCGCAGCGCAACAGCTTCGGCGACCGAGGTCTCATAGGTTTTTTCTAGGATGTCGTACTCAGATTTCAACACCTTCTGAGCGCGTTCAAGCGCCAGTTTTGCATCCTGTGACTCTGCCAAATCACCCGACAGATCAGTCTGGGACTGTTGAAGAACTTCGATTTCGGCAATGGCAGTGGCATGCAAATCTTCAAACTTGCGCCGCGTTGCTTCTTCTTCTTGAGACAACATGTCCTTCAAGGAAGCTATTTCAATGTCCCGCTCCTGCAAGACGGCCTTTAAAGTTTCCAGTTCTTCAAGCGTTTTAACATCGCGCATTTGGGACGCAAAGAACCCCAGAAGAATGATCACAATCATAAGGATCGAGACCGTCAAATCGGTCATCGAAACGAAAATGCTTTCGCTCTCTTCTTCTTGCTGATGACGCTTGCGACGGAACATTATTTTCTCAAAAAATCGGCCGGTTCACGGTCGCCGCCACGAATGGCCTTAAGGATATTTGCCAGGGTACGCTCGGGCGACGAGAGTTTCACTTTGCCATCCACAATGCTGCTTAGTCTGGACAATGTCGCATTCGATTTCGCGTCCAGAATATGCATGTAAAACCCAAGGATGATTGATCCGGTCAAACCGGCCAAAGACATGATAAACTTCGCGGAAGCGATCCGTAGAAGGTCAGACAGTGACAACTGTAAAAGCTGAGGGTCTTGCCCTGCCAAAAGGATAGTCTGCCCGCTTTCACGCAAGGCCGCGATTAGGCCAAGAAAGGTCAGTACCAAGCCGGTGCTTACAAATAACCCAGGAACCTGACGCCAGATGCCGTGCCCGATACTCATGGAATCACGGTTGAGACAATCTGACGGTGAAACTAGCGCACTTAGCGCTTCATCCTTGCCATCAACCTCTTCCAGTCCGTCACAAAAATTGGCCCAAGCCCGTTTTTGTTGCATCGTCCGTGTGTCGTCAGTTGGACGTAACAGAAACGGGTTAAGCTCGGCCAGTTTTGCGGTGGTCAGAGGACCCCTCACGCTTTGGACCATGTAAATCAAAGTGTTAATGTAGGTCAGCTTTTTTCGATGCGAAAGATACACAGCAATCAGACTTGCGAACAGCACAATCATCTGGACCAAAACGACCCACCCAGGAACACCAGTTCCCTTGAAACTGTCAGCCAGCGCCAACACTAGCCCCGCAATATACTCACCCATCAATCAACCTCCGGATCATCCACGCGACTTTAAAGCACTCGTATAGCAGGCGCCAGAGACGATCTGTGCGACTTAGGGCAGCCGATCAGTTAATAATCAGTAAATATGGTTGGATTAATCGGCGTAAATTGCCTTGAAGTTTTGCAATATCACTTCGGGGAAATGCACATCTTCACGGCGTATTTCCGCAATCAGATCGTTCGCGGTTTCTGGCGGGAAATAGCCTTTGTGCTTGTAGATGTTGATGCGCACTTCGAACCCTTGGGCATCGGCCTCAGGGTGAAATTGCGTGGCATAGACGTTCTGCCCAAAGCGCAGCATTTGAAACGGCGAGGATTCAGACTTCACCAAATGCACTGCCCCTTCAGGCAAGGCTTGCACAGCCTCTTTGTGACCCACAAGGGCGCGAAACCCGTCAGGGACACCCTTTAGCAACGGATCGGATTTGCCTTCATCTGTAAGAATGCAATCTACGCCACCTGCTGGCTCTCCGAACTGTTCCTTAGACACAAAACCCGGAGACAAGTGGTGCCCCAAAATTCCCATGCCGTAACAACATCCAAGAAAAGGAAAATCGCGATCGCAAACTTCGGGCATCAAGCCCATTATTTCGTCTTCTATTCGCTTCTCAACAGGGTCTTTGGTTTCGGCGGGATCACTAACACATCCCGGGCCACCACCGACGATAATGCCTGCATAATCGCTTAGGCGCAGATCGCTCGGCAAGCTTTGTTGATCGAGCCTTATCCGAACGACCTCACCCCGCTCAAAGCCGCCTTTATCCAAGATCGCTTCAAACTCATTGTCGGCAGCTTCTTGTTCAGGGCGAAGCTGGAGTATCAGGAAAGGTTTCATCCCATTTGGTTAAAGCGCGTTCGGCGACCTTACAAGAGGTGACGGCGTTAGAATTAAAAGCTGGAGCCACCGGCACTGTTATATGGCATGCAGAGAAGCATTAGCTATGGGTCGTAACAATTTGAATACGAAGAACATACTGAAACTACATATCAAAATCATAATCGATGGAGGGGAGGTAAATGGCGGACCGAGGAGGATTCGAACCCCCGACCCCCTGATTCGTAGTCAGGTACTCTATCCAGCTGAGCTATCGGTCCGTGTGGGCAGCATTTAGACCTTTGCTATATCCGGCGCAAGGGGGGGCGTCGCAAATTATTTTGAAAAATTGGTATCGGCTTTGGGAAGCTCAATTTCAAAGCATGTCCCCTCGGGGCCAGTCTCTGCCAGCGTCAATTGCCCGCCGTGTCCTCGCACCAATTCCTGAGCGATTGCCAACCCTAACCCGGCCCCACCTTTACGCACATTGCCTTGAAACGGTTGGAACAAATGCTCTTGCGCTTTGGGGGGCAATCCGGGTCCGTTGTCAGACACTCGGATGGACCAACCGTTTTCAACATCCCTAGCCACGACATCGATTTCACCGGGCTGACCAGACGTGACAATGGCCTGACGCGCGTTGCGCACAAGA
This sequence comes from Paracoccaceae bacterium, assembly GCA_029244725.1. Lineage (GTDB taxonomy): Bacteria > Pseudomonadota > Alphaproteobacteria > Rhodobacterales > Rhodobacteraceae > JASMHC01. Next base: position 22,686 of record JAQWQJ010000077.1, on the reverse strand, counting down.
TTGCCTATCACTCGAAACATCTGTTCGTTGTCGGCGCTCAACATCATGCCCTCGGGCACGTCGCCCGCATAAGACAGATCGTAGTTTTCGTTCGCCAGTCGTTCGCCCTCAAACACATCGTCCACCAATTCGGCCAGCGAAAACTGACTGATCTTCGGGGCTGGCTCCTGCGCCTTTCCGAATGATAGCGTATTTTCGCACAAGGTTACTGCCCTTCGGATTGAGTTCTCAAGTTTCGGCGCCAAGCGGCGCACAGTCGGATCTTCAGAGCTTTCAATACGGTCTGTGAACAATTGTGCGGAGGTAAGAATATTGCGTAGGTCGTGGCTAATTTTCGCTACGGCCTCGCCAAGCTGGGCAAGCCTTTCGCGTTGTTTGAGCGACTGGGTGAGATCAGTCTGAAGCTCGTGCAAAGCTTCCTCGGCCAAGCGCAATTCCCGCGCAGACGTGGTGGGCGAGATGATCCGCCGCGCATCTTCAGGTGCAGCCGCATAGGACTGCATATTCCCAACCAGCTTTTGGATCGGTGTCAAAAGCAAACGCCGCATGGCCAAGAATAATAGCCCAGCCGTGATTACGGAAATTACCAGTGACAGAGCAAGAATGTTCAGACCATACGCGATCAATGCTGTCCTTAGAGGAGCCGTGGACATCGTTACTTCTATCGCTAAGCCACCTTCACGGACTGGCATGCCAATCACACGAACAACCTCGGATTCTGGCGTTGCAATTCGCGATAGCGCGTCGATGATTAGAGTAACAGCAGAAGCTTCGCGAAGGTCGAACGTGTTTTCGATCATCGCAGGAATAGGTGATGACAGGACCAGTTGGCGCGCTTCGTCCCTATGGAGAACCACGTTATAGACGCCCGCGTTTGTCAGTAGCTCAGTCTCAAGCGCTGGATCGATCATATCGTTTGCCAGCAACGTCAATGAAGCGATCTGGGCGCGTTCCAAGTGACTGCGAAAAAAGTCCTCTCTAAAGCTGGCGACCGACGGTACGAATATCAGGACTTCTGCCATCATCACGAAGATGACGGTTAAGACCAGCACACGTCCCGACAGCGAATTGAACATCGTCCCTCCGAGGTCTTAGGGCAGCAGGCGCTGCACCAGTCGGACCACTCTCTTTATCGAAGGGTTATCAAAGAGCCGCGGAATAAAATAGGCCCCTGATGCGCGTTTGTTGATTTCGGCGTAGGTCGGATAAGGCGCGACCATGGCCGATATCTGCGCCATTGTTAGTTTATTCACCATTGCCAGTGACCAAAGCGAGATCAGTTCACCTGCATGCTGACCAACAATCGAAACGCCAACGGGGCGTTTTTTGACCACCATCACCTTTATCAACCCTTCGTTTATACCTTCGGCAACTGCGCGATCATTATGGGCAAGGTCGAATCTAACGACCTCAAGTGCATCACCATAGGCTTCACGCGCCTCGGCCTCTTTCAGGCCAATCTGCGCCAGCTCTGGCTGGGTATAGGTGGCGTGCGGGACGTGAGAGTGGTTTGACTTGGCCCGCATTCCAAACAATGCGGATCGTGCGACGATACCCGCCTGATATCCGGCGGCATGGGTAAATTGTATCCGCCCATTCACATCGCCAATGGCGTAGACCTTCTTATTTGACGTTTTCAGCCTGTCATCTGTTTTGATAAAAGGCCCATCAAGAACGACCCCTGCAGAATCAAGGTTCAACTTAGCCACGTTCGGTGAACGGCCGGCAGCGATAAGAAGATGGGTGCCAGTTACCACGCTCCCATCACTCAAGGTCAAAACGATGTCACCTGCGGTCCCAGAGACAGAGGCGATTCCGGTTTTCTCAATTATGACAACGCCCTCAGATTTCAGACGCTCGACTACCACAGTGGCGAGCTCAGGGTCGTCGTGATGCAACGCCCTTCCCATATCAACGACCGTCACTTTAGAACCGAGCCGAATATGTGCCTGCGCCATTTCCATACCGATTGGACCGGCCCCAACAATCAGCAAGTGGTCAGGTTTATCAGTCAGCGCGAAGATGGTCTCGTTCGTTAGGAACTCAACGCTATCCAAACCCGGGATAGGCGGCACCATTGGGGATGACCCCGTCGCAATTACAATGCGACGCGCTTTGATCCGTATGTCGCCTGCCTCAACTTCATTGCGGGAAACAAAACGACCGAATTCGCGAATAACATTGACGCCGAACCCCTCAAACCGGTCTTGGCTGTCCATCGGAGCAATCTCAGCAATAACGTTTTGCACATGTTGCATCGCATCGCCGTATCCGACCGGCAAGCCAAGGTGGGCCTCTTTTGCCTTTGCCAACAGCGCCTTCGACGGTACGCAGCCATAGTTTAGACAGTCCCCGCCCATTTCGCCGCCCTCTAGCAGGACCACATTGGCGCCCATTTGGGCCGCCCCAGCAGCGACCGACAGACCGCCTGAGCCTGCGCCAATGATCAACAGATCAGTCTTAATCCGTTGCATCATCGATCCTTCCTAAAACGGCGAATAACAATGGGTAACAGCGAAAGCGCGGCCAGACCTAGGATGGGAAACAGAATTCTCGGCTCAAATATGATGCCCAAGTCAGGCGTCTCGCCACTTGCAAAAACCGATCCAAGCCCAGCGCCGACCGACGTCAGCACAATCGCACCCGGGATGATGCCGAAAAAGGTCGACACAACAAATCGGTACAAAGGCACGCCGACGAGCGCTGGCAATAGGTTCGCGACAAAAAACGGTACTGCAGGCACCAATCGCATCACAAACAAAATAGACCATTGTGCGCCGTCTAATTCCTGCTTCAGCTTGTTCAACCGCCCAGTTGAGGCATCCATGCGGGCTGCCATCCGATCCCCCAGACCCGCCTTGGCCGCAAGAAATATCCCTGTTGCCCCGATTGTCGCCCCAATGATGTTGAAGAACACACCCGGATAAAGGCCAAACAAAAACCCGCCGGTCAGAGTTGCTATCGTAGCACCGGGAAGCGAAAACGCGACGATAACCACGTACGCGGCGATGAAGCCAACCGCCGTTATAAGGTAATTGTTATCACGATATGATTCGAGGACCTCGCGGTTAGCGGCAAGGGCTTCAAAGCTAAGATGGTCGCGCAAAAACACCAATCCGAGGATAGCAACCGCTAGGATCACCAAAATCGGAAGCATGCGTTTAGTATGTTGAGTCTTTGCACTCACACCGTATTCCTTGTTCTTTGTTAGTTAGAACATGTGCTTATCTGGTGACAATGAACAGATACCTCACGCTGCAGTGATGTGTGGTGACAGATTGAAGCACAATACACACTCGTATAAAGCCATTCTGAAATAAAGCTCGGAAATCGGACGGAAATTATTGCAAAAGCCCTGTTCGCGGTTTGACATAGCTCTGATCCCTGCCTATAGACCGAGCTTCGAACAATTACGGTTTTCGCGATTCCTATCGTGCTGACTGAACAGACGGAGACGGAGCGATGAAACGCACCTTTCAACCATCAAACCTAGTACGTAAACGCCGGCACGGATTCCGTTCGCGCATGGCAACCAAAGCTGGCCGGAAGATTCTGAACGCACGTCGTGCGCACGGCCGGAAATCACTGAGCGCATAAAGCGCCTCAGGGACTAATGGAAATGATACCGCCGGAGGCCCCCGATTTGAATGCGGGGAACCTGCCCCCGGCGGTTTCCGTTTGTCTGGAGACATTGACGAAGCGCGCGGATTTCGTGCGCGCGTCCAAGGCCCGCTGGAAGGGCACTTCATCCCTGACATTGCAGGCGCGCAAGCGCAGTTCTGATGAACCTGCAACGGGTATCCGTGTGGGATACACCTGTTCTAAAAAGGTAGGCAACGCAGTGGCGCGCAATCGTGCCAAACGCCGATTGCGCGAAATAGCTCGGTTGGTTTTGACCACCAAGGGTCGAGACGGCTGGGATTATGTCTTGGTCGGCCGCAAAGAAGTAACTGCCGTGCGGGACTTTCAGAAATTACAGGGCGACCTTATCTATGCTCTAAGAAAAGTACATGAGGAGCGCCCATGAACCCTGCAGCATTCGTCGTTTCTATTCCCGTACGGATATACCGCTATGTGTTTTCGCCGCTGGTCGGCAAAAGCTGTCGTTATGCGCCTTCATGTAGCGAATACACTATGGAAGCGCTCGAAACGCACGGGGCGATTAAGGGCTCATGGCTGGCAGCCAAGAGAATCGGATCGTGCCATCCGTTCGGTGGGTCTGGCTACGATCCAGTGCCCAAGAAGAAGTGAACGTTTTGGAAAACGACACGATCGTACCAATTCCATTCAAAACGCCGAAAGACCTTCGATCTTGGCTTGAGACCAATCACGTCGACGAAACAGTTCTTTGGATCAAAATATTCAAAAAAAATTCAGGCATCCCGTCTATCGATTGGGGTGACTGCGTGATTGAAGCCCTCGCTTGGGGGTGGATTGACGGCCAAAAAAAGTCATGGGATGAAGAATCCTATATCCAACGTATCACGCCACGTCGGAAAAATTCTCCTTGGTCTATGATCAACAAAAGACACGCCGAGAAACTAATAAAATCCGGTCGAATGTCGCCTCACGGTCTTGGGCAAGTGGCAATTGCCCAACAGAACGGACAATGGGATGCCGCGTATTATGGGTCGAAAGAATTTGAACTACAGGAAGATTTCTTAGCAGCACTAGAAGACCATCCAGTTGCAAAGGACTTCTTACAAACGTTGGATCGTACCAACCAGCACGCGATCTACCTTCGACTTCAATCAGTAGTCAAACCGGCGATCCGCGCGAAAAGGCTAAAAGCAATTCTCGAAAAACTAAACCGCCGCGAGCATTTGCAACGTTAAAAGAGCAACGTTTAGATTACACCCATTTCGCCAATGGCGGCAGACTCATCAACACTGCGTTCGCGTCGTGACCTGTCTCCAACCCGAACTTGGTGCCCCGATCGTAAACGAGGTTATATTCAGCATAGAGCCCCCGGTGAACCAGTTGAGCATCCTTGTCCGCAGTCGACCAATCCTGAGCGCGGCGTTTTTCGATCAATGGCACGAAGGCTGGCAGGAATGCTTGCCCAACGTCTTGAATAAACGCGAAATCATTTTCCCAATCACCTGTGTTGTGATCGTCTAGGAAAATCCCCCCAACACCACGTGCGCGACCGCGATGAGGCACGTAGAAATACTCGTCCGCCCATTCCTTGAACTTTGGGTAGTAATCAGAGTTATGACGATCACAGTGGGTCTTTTGGGTGCCGTGGAAATGCGAGGTGTCTTCGTCATACTCAAGGCACGGGTTCAAATCCGAGCCACCACCGAACCACCACGCGTGGGGTGTCCAGAACATACGCGTGTTCATGTGTACGGCAGGACAGTGTGGGTTTTGCATATGCGCCACCAACGAAATCCCCGACGCCCAGAACTGAGGGTCGCTTTCCATGCCAGGTATGCCACGAGCTGCCATGGCCTTTTGCGCGCGTTCGCCCAGTTGGCCGTAAACCGTCGATACGTTGACGCCAATTTTCTCAAAAACACGACCGCCGCGCATGACGCTCATCAAACCACCGCCAGCATCCGACCCGTCATCTGAACTGCGTTTTGTTGGCGTGACTTCAAACTGACCTGGGGCTGCGTCAGACATCGGGCCCGTATCGTGGTTTTGCTCAAGCGCCTCGAATGATGCAACGATCTGGTCGCGCAATGTGCGAAACCAAGCACTTGCCCGCTGTTTTTCGTCTGTCATGACCTGTGTCATTGCATAACCCTTCATAATTTCGTCCTCTTTTATCAGCGCCAATGCAACGGGACCACTGCGCTAAGCTGTGATTCCCTTTTTGCCGCAGGACTGTCGTTCTGCTGCACATGAACAACAAGGAAACGATATGCGTCTCGTTACACTATTATCTGCCACGGCTTTGGTCGGACTGACCGCTTGCATCGACCAATATGAGCAGTGCGTTCGCAATAGCTCAAAGGATTTGCGGGTGGTGAATGAACTTATCACGCAAAGCCAAACCACGCTGTCGCGTGGCTACGGTTTTGAAACTCTGATTGCGACCGAAATTGAAGAGGTCGTCTGCCTGACCTCTTTGGGTGAACAAGCAACGTGCTTGGTCGAGGTTGGCACGACCTATCAGACACCCGTCGCCGTTGATCTGGATTCTGAACGCCGAAAGCTTTCACAACTTGTCGCCCAACGTAAGGTTCTGGAAACGCGATTGGCCGAGTCTGCCAAAGTCTGCCGGGCGGCATATCCGCCCGAAGCCTAAACCTTAATGGGCGGGGGCTGATACAGGGTCCAACAGGGTCCTGCCCCCGTCGATGGTTAGGATTTGCCCTGTCACAAAGCTAGATGCTTCTGAGGCGAGGTATTGCACTGCCTCAGCGACCTCTCCCGCTGATCCAATGCGGCCAATAGGGGTGTGGTCTTCGATGTCTTGGCGGACTGCACGGCTTTCTTTTAGTGCGTGCTGCAAGCTGGCGCTCATCACGCTGCCGAACGCGACCGAGTTCATGCGAATACCTTGGGGCGCCAAGGCAACGGCCATCGAACGTGTCATTTGATCCAGCGCCGCGCAGCTTACTGAATAACCCAACAGCTCAGGATGCGAGCGGCGCGCTGCGATCGACGACAGGTTAATGATTGAGCCCTTGCAGCCGCCCTCTTGGTCTTTGCCCTGCTTAATCATTCGCTTGGCAATTAACTGGCTAAGCCGAAGTGCTGGCATCAAGTTTTGCGCCAACAGATCGCCAACTAAATCCCCTTCGGGATCGAGAGGGTCAGATGATGCCATTTGGCGCGCAGCGTTCACCAGCACATCCACGCCGTCAAACGCATCAATAGTTGCGGACAGCAGATTGGCGATATTCAGTTTCTCACGCAGATCACCAGCGAAATAACGGATGTTTTCGTTGCTTTCGGAATCTTCCTGCAACTCTTTGCACAGACCTGAATCGTCCATGTCCGCAAACATCACGCGGGCCCCTTGATCGATCAAGTGGCGACCAATTGCCAAGCCAACACCGTTTGCGCCGCCCGTGACAATGACAGACTTACCGGCTACCGAAAAAGACATGCTGTTTTCCCCTCAGCGTGTTTTCTTAAATACGTCGCGGCTTTGACGCCACGAAGGTTTTGAACCGACCATCCCCAGCGCCCTCTTGGGCATGGGAAAAGCGGTCAGACAAAATCGTCTCATAAGGCAAATGTCTGTTTGCCACCAGCAAAAGCTGACCCGAGGGTTTCAGCAGGCGGGCGGCTGCCAATATGAACCGCTTGCCAATCTCTGGGTCGGCCTTGCGGTCATTGTGAAACGGCGGGTTCATAATCACACAATCCACCCGGTCGGCCAGTTTGTGGGTCGGCGCATCGCCCCAATGAAATTCTGCGCGCTCATCGGTGATGTTGCTGCGTGCACAATCGAGCGCACGTTTGTCGGCCTCGATCAAATGGACTTTCGTTACGGTTTCGCGCTCTAGGGCACGTGAAGCCAAATAACCCCACCCTGCCCCAATGTCGGCAACAGTGCCTTTGACCTTGGCAGGAAGCGTGTCCGCCAACAGTTTTGACGCTGGATCAATGCCATCTGCCGAGAATACACCGGCCATGGTCTGAAACCCGTCCGCGTTCGTACCCGCGCCGTGGTTCCAATCCGAGAAATCCGCAGCCTCAAACCAAAACAGACGGCCGTGCGCTTTTGACATCGAACCTAAGATCGGTACGCGCTTTTTGACTTCTTTCAGAACGCTTTCGACGCCATCGGTCTTTTGGCCGTCAACGATGACCAAACCACCAGATGCATATCGGCACGCCTCGGCAATCCATTCGCGCGCCAGCGGTTTGGCGCGTGGTAGCGAAACGATTGCAACTCTGACCGCGCCCTCTGGTTCAGTAGTTACAGTATAGCCCCGACGCTGAAGCGCCGTGTAATCTGGAAAGAACGGCTGAACAAAGATCGTGCTGTCTTTGGAGAATGCAGACAAATCATCATCTGCGCCAAAACCAAACGCCAAAACCTGACCTTCAGGAAGAACCAATTGGCCGGAATCGACCGCGATAGAAATACGTGATTGTGCCATAGGTCCCAAGATCCGACGCCGGATCTATTCCTTTTCCATCGTACATTGCAAAGGATGCTGATTGCGGTTGGCAAATTCCATAACCTGCGAGACCTTAGTTTCGGCGATTTCATGCGAAAAAACGCCCACAACAGCCAAACCCTTTTTGTGAACGGTCAGCATGATTTCAAACGCCTGCGTATTGGTAAGGCCGAAGAAACGCTCAAGCACGTGCACGACGAATTCCATCGGCGTGTAATCATCGTTCAGCAACATCACCTTATAGAGCGGTGGTCGCTTTGTTTTGGGCTTTGTCTTAACAGCCAGCGATACATCGCTGTCGTCGTCAAACTTGTCCGACATGTAGGTAGGTGTAAACGTCATGAAAAACCGAATTTGTCCCGAGGTGACTATGATGGGTATATAGCCTCTCATGGGCTACAGAAAAGACCCCATTAGTGAGAGTATGAAATTTGGCCGCAAAACCTACAATTATTGCCTTTGATGCAGATGATACGCTTTGGCACAACGAGCGTTTCTTTAAAATTAGTCAGGATCGATTCGCCCAATTACTGCTGCCCTACACCGAACCCGATCATTTAAGCGAACGACTGATAGCCGCCGAACGGCGCAATCTGGGTCGTTATGGTTACGGCATCAAAGGCTTCATGCTGTCGATGATCGAAACGGCGATTGAGGTGACCGACCAGCAAATTCCAGCCGCCGTGATCTCGGATCTTCTAGCGGTCGGTCAAGACATGCTTGCGCATCCCATTGATTTGTTTCCGGGCGTTGTTGACGTCATAGCCCAAGTTTCCCAGAACCATCAGGTGCTACTAATCACAAAGGGTGATTTGCTGGATCAAGAGCGCAAACTGGCCCAATCCGGTATTGGCGACCATTTTGACGGAGTTGAGATCGTCAGCGAAAAACAGCCCGCAACCTACGCCAAGATTTTCGCCGGATATGGTGTGGCGCCGCAACGGGCAATGATGATTGGTAACTCTATGAAGTCTGACGTTCTGCCGGCTCTTGCCATTGGCGCATGGGGTATCCACGTTCCATTTGATTTGACTTGGGCACTTGAGCACGCTGAAAAACCTGAAAATCAGCCCCGCTTTCGCGAGCTTTCAAAATTGACGGAACTGCCGGACCTCTTGGGTGAGATTGAGCTTTAAGCACTAAATAGGCGCCAATAGCGCGCAACTTTCCGCCATCTACTTGTTTTTGTGACTTTATCGGCGAATCACCCTGTGTTAGCGTGACCCAAAGCAGGACAGATCGGGCCAACCCGACGTCATTGAGGCATAGCAACGTGATCAGGTGTTCACGCAGAGTATTCGGGGTCCTTCGTGGGCTGACAGCGCTATTAGCGTTGGTGTTTCTGCTGCCGGCAATTGCCTTTTCCGCTCCCTACGCCGCAATGGTCATGGATGCGCGTTCCGGCGAAGTTCTGCATTCGCGCAACGCTGACACACGGCTGCACCCTGCTTCACTGACCAAAATGATGACGCTCTATGTTGTGTTTGAAGCGGTTGAGAACGGCGAGATCGACCTCGACGATTATGTCCGCATTTCACGTAATGCCGCTGCCGAACCGCCCTCAAAGCTTGGGTTGTTGTCTGGGCAGAAAATAAAACTACGCTATTTGATCCGCGCCGCGGCCGTAAAGTCCGCCAATGACGCGGCCACGGCCCTCGGCGAAGCGATCTCAGGGTCCGAGGCCGCTTTTGCCCGTCGGATGAACCGCACAGCCAAAGCATTGGGCATGACCAATTCGACCTTCAAGAATGCGCACGGTTTGACCGAAAGCGGCCATCTTTCGACAGCGCGGGACATGACGCTTCTTGGCCGGCATGTGCTTTATGATTACCCAGGGTATTACCACCTGTTCAGCAGGACCTCGATTGATACGGGCGTCAAAACTGTTAACAACACCAATCGCAGGCTTCTTGCAGCCTATCGCGGCGCTGACGGCATCAAAACTGGCTACACACGCGCTGCCGGTTTTAATCTCGTCGCCTCGGCTGAACGCGGCAACGAGCGGATCATCGCAACAGTGTTTGGTGGACGCTCGACGGCGACACGAAACGCACGCGTTGCAGAGCTTCTGGACATGGGCTTTCAACGTGCCCCCACTCAGGTCGCATTTCGCGCGCCCCGCATGCCGGTATATTCACCGACGGGACAGGCCGGCCATACAATCCGTGCAGTCACTGCTGTCAAGCAAAGCCCGTTTCCACGCCTTAGACCAACCACAACAATCACCGCAGACTCGATCATGATTGCCGATGTTGTTGAGGCTGTTCAGACTGAACCCGAACCACAAACAGCACAGATAGCCTCGGACACGCCGCCACCGGCTGCGCCGGTTAAGGTCGCGATGCCTATGCTTCGGCCCACACATGTCAGCTTCACCCCAGTTGAAGCGACGTTGGCAAGCCTTGAACCAGACATCACCCAGCCCGAAGGACCCGCTATCGTTACCCGCGTCTCAACCTCGGGCGAGCGTTTATGGGGCATCTCAATTGGTGCCTATGGCACGCGCTATCACGCTGAGAAAGCCCTTCTGAAAACGGCATTGGCCGAAATGACGACGTTGGACGGCTCCTTGCGCAAAGTTGTTTCGACCGCACGCGGCTATGAAGCTAACTTTCTGGGCATGAACCTAGAACTTGCAAACCTCGCATGCCGCCGATTGTCCGCCCGACAGCAAGATTGCAACGTCGTTGGACCGCCGTCCTAAGTCTTACGGCTTAGGCTCATCATCATATGTTTTTGTAAGTATACGCTGCGAGTTCCCTTCAGGGTCATCGTATTGGTTGCTTTTAACCGTATAGACAAACGCAACCAGCCCTACGCCGCCAAGCAGTAGGGAAATCGGGATAAGATATACCAGGACGTCCATGTGCTTACCTTAGCCGTAGTGCATTCAGGGAAACGGTAATCGAACTGGCCGACATCGCCAACGCTGCCACAAGTGGGGTGGCCAATCCTAGGATGGCGATTGGCACGGCAATCACGTTGTAGATCGTCGCAATGCGGAAGTTTTCGCGGATGCGTTTTCTTGCAGATACAGCGGTCGAAAGCGCGTCAACAATAGGTTCAAGCTCATTGCCCAGTAATACGATATCCGAGGCCACACGTGCCGCGTCCAAGGCCGACGCCGGAGAAATCGACACATGTGCGGCCGTCAATGCTGCCGTGTCGTTCAGCCCGTCCCCGACCATAAGAACCTTGTGGCCATTATCCGTCAGTTCCTGAATTCTTTGTACCTTGTCACTTGGCAATGCTTCTGCCGTCCAGCGTGATATATTCAGGGCATCCGCCAAAGTTTCCACCGCTGGCGCGGTGTCACCAGAAATCAAAATCACTTGTTTGCCTGCGTCTTGCAAGGCCGTGACGGTTTCAGCGGCACCTTGTCGAAGCGCGTCGGTAAATCGAAACGCAATTGGCTCTGCCTCACCGATTTTCAGGTATGTGGCGGTTGCAGACTGAGGTCGCGCACCCATCCAAGCCGCCCGCCCCAGCATAACAGGTTGGCCCTGCCAAAGACCTTTGGTGCCGTAGCCAGGAATTTCCTCAAGCGCTTCGACCATGGCCGGCGAAACCCCGAGGGTGCTTGCAGCCTTTGCCACTGACTTCGACAACGGATGTGCCGAACCGATGGCCAGTGCCATAGCGACAGACAAATAATTTGAGGAATACGTCTCTGGGGCATCCAACACGGGCGCACCATTTGTCAGCGTTCCGGTTTTGTCGAACATCACCGTATCAACCTCGGCCAACCGCTCTAACGCCGTAGAGTGTTTTATGAGCAGCCCCTTTTTGAACAGCCGCCCAGACGCCGCTGTGGTCACTGCCGGAACCGCCAAACCAAGCGCACAGGGGCAAGTGATGATCAAAACCGCAGCGGCGATGTTAAGCGCGACGCGTGCGTCACCGGAATATATCAACCACCCGAGGAAGCTAAGCGCCGACAGAATATGCACCCCCGGCGCGTAAAGCTTTGCAGCACTATCCGCGAGCGAAGTATAGCGATTACGACCACTTTCGGCGACGGCCACAAGCTCTGCCATTTGATGTAGTGAACTATCTTGGCCCACAGCACTGGCGCGAATGGTCAACGGTCCAGTCAGGTTGATTTCACCGGCACTGACAGCCAAGCCTTGCTCGGCAAACACTGGCAATGTCTCACCTGTCAGAAGCGAGCGATCAAGCTCAGATTGGCCTTTAGTAATCTCACCATCAACTGGCATTCGCCCACCTGGACGCACAAGGATCGGGTCACCAACCTTAATCTCGGAAATCGGGGTTTCGACCGGTTCTTCGCCGACCATCAGCAAGGCGCGCGGCACTTCCAGCGCCGCCAATTCCTCGGCAGCGGAACGTGCAATTGAACGAGTTCGGTGATCGAGATACCGACCCGCGAGCAAGAAGAACGTCAATGCTAGGGCCGCATCGAAATAAGCATGCTCGCCCGATAGCGATGTTTCCCACAGCGAGGTGACAACCGCCAAAAGGATTGCCAAAACAATTGGCACATCCATGTTCAATCGTGCATTTTTGAGGGCGCTCCATGCGTTTCGAAAGAATGGTTGGCCCGAAAACGCGATCGTCGGCAAGGTAATCGCCGCCGATATCCAGTGAAATAAATCACGGGTCGCATCTGCTGCCCCCGACCAAACTGACACCGACAGTAGCATCACGTTCATCGATGCAAATCCAGCGACCGCTAGACGCATCAGCAAATCACGCCCCGCCTTATCGGTTTCGGTCGAGGCTATTGTGCCGTCGTCAAGTTCGTGCGCTGGGTACCCTACCCTGTCGAGGACACGGATCAGTTCGGCCGGAGTCACCCAATCCTCTACGGCGATGCTCGCCCGCTTTAGCGTCAGGTTAACCCGCGCGTCTTTTACGCCCGCTTGGGCGTTCAGAACGTTTTCGACCGAGGATATGCAGGCCCCGCAATGGGCTGTGGGTAACGACAGCGAAATCCGCGCGTCCTCAGGTAGCGCGCGCTCTGCTAGGTTCTCCGCTGCGGGGGCCGCAGAGCAAGCAGGACAAGCCGAAACAGGGGCGCGGAGTGCTGCAGTCATACTTAGCGCACCACGTGTAGAATAACGCGTTGCTGGAACGTCGTGCCATCAGGTGCCAACGCCACCATGCGGATATTCCAGTTACCATCGCGCAGCTCCACCGGCGCGACGTAGGCCGTGCCATTGAACACCAGATCAGGCGTCAGATCGTCCGCAACAGTTGTTGCACGCCCAAGCGTCGCCGTTAGCGATTGAACCCTCACAGGGCCGTTTTTGTCCGTGATCGAAAGAACCAGCAAACCATCACTGTGGTCGGCGTCGATTTCCCAGCCCAAAGCCTCTTGCGCGGCTTTCTGGGCATTGAACTGCTGCGAGGCAACGTATGAGTTTTTGACCTCAAGCCCTGGAAAGGTTTTGACGGCACTAAACGCCAAATAGAGGTTCACCGATATGATCACACCAAAGGCCGCCACAAAGCCAAAAAGTACGTGGTAACCGGTTATTCTGCGCTCTGTCATCAGTTTGCTCTCCCGTTAAAAATTGTGTCAACAAAGGCTCTTTCACCGCTGGCGGTGTCCTCAACCCAAATGCGAACATCTGTGGTTTCGTTTGCTGCAGCCTCGGATGTTTTTGTGGCAACAATGTATACGCGCTGCAGCTTGGTACTGTCTGGCGGCACAGAGACCGTTTCATTTGCGGTGCCCTCAAGCTGGATCCGCAAGGCCAAATCACCCGTAATCGAAAGGTGGAACGGTCGGTCTTCGCCGTTCTTGTTGCGCAAGCGAACGTCGTAGGTGTTGCGGATTGAACCGTCCGACAGCGTCACAAATGTAGGATTGCGCACTGGGGCGACCGTCATGTCGATGTCAGCGCGAATAAACAGCGCGAATATCAGCCCAAAACCAACCAACGACCAAAGCGTCGTATAAAGGATCGTCCGTGGCCTAAAGACATGTTTCCATACGTTCTTTGGTGGCTTGCCAGCACGTTCATTAGGTTCGTCCGACAAGGCAAGGTAGTCAACCAACCCACGTGGCTTTCCCACCTTTGCCATGATTTCATCACACGCGTCGATGCACAGGGCACAGGTTGTGCATTCCATCTGCTGGCCGTCTCGGATGTCGATGCCCATCGGGCAAACATTCACGCAGGCGTTGCAGTCAATGCAATCACCCAAACCTTCGCGCTTCTTTCCCCGACCCCGTGGTTCACCGCGCCATTCGCGGTAGGCCACGGTCAGCGTGTCTTCATCCATCATCGCAGCCTGAATACGCGGCCATGGGCAGGCGTAAATGCAAACCTGTTCGCGGAAAAAACCACCGAAAAGGAACGTCGTGGTCGTAAGAACTAATAGGGTCGAGTAGGCAACAGGATGTGCATTTCCGGTGAATAGGTCGACCAACAACGTCGGCGCATCGGCAAAGTAAAACACCCAAGCACCACCTGTCGCAAGACCGATAAGCAACCAAGCGATCCATTTTGTTACGCGTAAACGCGCTTTGCGAAAGTCGAGTTTTTTCTGACGGTGCAAACGCAATCGCGCGTTTCTGTCGCCCTCGATCCAACGCTCGACGAGGATGTAAAGATCCGTCCAAACCGTCTGTGGGCACGCATAACCGCACCAAACGCGACCAAGTGCCGAAGTGAACAAAAACAGGCCCAAACCAGCCATGATCAGCAGGCCAGCGATGAAGTAGAACTCGTGCGGCCAAATTTCGATCCAGAAGAAGAAGAACCGACGGTGCGCAAGATCGATAAGTACCGCCTGATCGGGCAGATTCGGACCTCGATCCCAGCGAACCCATGGGGTTAGGTAGTAAATGCCCAACGTAAAGATCATCAGTCCCCACTTCAGATTGCGAAAGCTACCTGAAACACGTTTGGGGAATACCGGCTCGCGCGCGGCGTATAGACTAGGGGGCGTCTCGGAATTGGACACGGAATCACTCCGCTGAAAAGTTGCAACTAATCAGCGTTTTCACAGGCTTGCGGCGCTGCAACATTGATTTGTATCAAAAACGATATTCAAAACACAGGTTTTAGAGAAATCTTTCCAAAAAGACCCCGTATCTGCCCAGAATTTATGTTGGGAACGCCTTAGTCTTTGAATCCAATCGAGGCATGTGTGCCATCGCAAAACGGCTTATTCTTGGACTTACCACATCGACACAACGTCACACGGTTGCGTGTCTCTAAAAATGTTCCGTCCGCCTGCATTATTGGCACGTTCCCTGAAACCCAAAGCGGCCCGGCTGTGTCCGATCGGCTATCTTCGGAGATTGCGGCGATTTCACGGGGCAAATCATCCTCGCACTCGGTCATTTCACCATCAAGATCAAGTTCGTAAACGAACGTTCCAGACGGGCAACGATCCACCATCGCCATAATCTGGCTTTTTGCGTTTGCGTCGGCTGGTTCAGCCATTAACGCACGGATTCCACTGGTTTTATTGAAGCAGTACTTGGCATGCACACAGTAGGAATTATCAACTTTAACCCGGATGCCATCGTTTTCAATAACGTCGCTGGTCTCAGAGAAAGCATCAAAACTTTCGGGGCCATTGTCATCAAAGTCGATGTAGTCATGCGTACCGTCACAAAACGGTTTGGTCTTGGATTGACCGCATCGACAAAGCACATAGCCTTCGTCAGCCGGCAGGTTTTCAGTTGTGGCCCAAGTCAGGGCCTCGCCCTTATCACTGGTCACGCGCTTTTTGCGGATCAACGGAATATCGCCATGAACGGCATAAGGGCCCTTTTCACGAATTTCGATCCAGCTGTCGTGGCGATGTGCTGATGGGCGATAAGCGAAATAAGCGCCAACAGTGGTTTCACCGTCGCCAGAGGGCATTTCAACCAGCTCTTTTATCAAGTGTCGAAGCTCAAACATTGTGCCTACAGTTTCGCCGAATAATCTTGGCTCACCCGCAAAAGAGCGTTCCATCATACGCAACATGTCACTGTACCCTTGCGCCAGCGCTTCCATCTTTTCGCGGGGTTTGCTGTCTACCGGATAATCATTGATGTCCGGATTGGGCCGCATGTTTTGCACCGCGTCCCAATCAACCTTAAACTCTTCGCCAGTCGGACCAGACTCCGCAGTATCGCCGGCTTGATAGCTTCGTCCAAACAGAATTTCCTGAAAGCGGAAGTAGTGACCCACCTCTTCGCGCTCAGGGTGGAACATGTTTTTGTCGCCATCAAAGATTGAATTGTGGTCGAGACCTTCTCCTTGCTCAACAATTTCATCCATTGCCGCCAAAGCAGAGGCCAAGTCGGTGACCGCAACTAAATGGCCTGCGCCGCCGTAATAGGTTGTTTCAGCCGTCAACTGCCATGCGGGATCACCACAGAACACAACGTCTTCGCCCAACGCACCACAGCATGAATTAAGTCCCTCGATGATCGCCGAATAGAACTGACCGATTGAATGATACTTCTCTTCCAGCGGTACGGCATCGGTTTCGGCAGGGCGTTCGATGTTTAGGAATGACTTGATGCCCTCAGGTGAAAACTTTCCAAGGTTTACTTCGAACGATCCGTCACCATGTGGCAGAGGCGTTGGGAATGACGGGATGAAGCCATCGTAATCAAACTTGGGCGATCCACCGATTGCATTCAAAATGTTAGCCGCGAGAGCCATGTGAAGCATTTCTTCGATGAAAACGCTTTTGATGACTTCTGCTGATTCAGTGTTAGTGCCGTCTTTGATCGAATAGAGCGCCGATAAATATGGCGCCAGCGTCGCGTGTTCTAGTTCGATTGCCCATTGAAGATGGGTGCGAAGGCTTTCGATGTTCGTGATGGCCATGTTGTTTCCCTGTACAGCGTCATTAGTGTGTCTGTATTTTTTGGAAAGCCTAGTCGAACATGGCTGAGGGGTCCAGCAGTGCGTCGCTCATTTGTAAGGCGTCATGAGGCTTTGAATTTGTGGCATCGCCATGTCACATGTCTTTAGCGTTGGCCGCCAAGTTTGATAAAATGCGCCGGTGTCCCAGGAAACGCGCGAACAGGACGGAACACCGACGCATAGCCCAGGCAGCCTAAGCTGCTTGGGTGTTCTTTTTGGCTAGGGCTTTATTCACCTCCGCCGAGTTGATGCACATAGGCCGAAACAGCGCGGATCTCAGCTTGGCTTAGACGACCCTCCCAAGCCGGCATGACACCAAAACGGCTGTCTGTGACTGTGGCTTTCAACGTGTCGAAATCTCCGCCAAATAGCCAAATCGCATCCTTAAGGTTTGGTGCGCCTTGGAAACGATCACCGGTTGCGTCATCAGCGTGACAGGCCGAGCAATTGTCAGCAAAGACCACTGCGCCGGCATCAACCAAGGAGGCATCTTTGGGATCACCAGATAACGACATGACGTAGTTCACGACTTGGTCGATCTCGGTTGCTTCTAGGATCTCACCAAACGCTGGCATTTCGGACCATCTCGCCATATCCGACTGTTCGTTGCGGATACCGTAGCTTACGCTTTCGTGTACGGCTTGGATGTCTCCGCCCCAAAGCCAGTCATCGTCCAGCAAGTTGGGATAGCCCTTAGCACCCGCAGCGCCAGACCCATGACATTGGGCACACCACGTAAGAAACACCGCACGCCCCGCGTTTGCGGCGTAGGTGTTCAGCTCAACATTTGCCGAAATTTCAGTCAGCTCGGTTGCTACCAGCTGAGCGTTGATCGCAGCATTTGCTTCGTCAACGGCAGCAATTTCCGCTGCCACTTCTGCCCGCGTTGAAAAGGCCAGCAATCCCGGCGTTGCACGCTGAAGCATCGGCCAAGCAGGGTAAGCGATCGAATAACCGATGGCCCAGATGATGGTCAGGTAAAACACCCATACCCACCAACGCGGAAGCGGTTTGTTGTATTCTTCGATGCCGTCCCAGCTGTGGCCTGTCGTTTCGAAATCTTTTTCGAACTTATCGTCGTTCATTTTTTACGCCTCCTTCTCGTTGGCGTCGCCTGCCGGCGCATCTTCGTAACGGAATGGAATGCCTGATGTTTCCGCATAGTCTCGCTTACTGGTTGGGCGAAAAACCCAAGCAACGACCAAAACGAAGAACGTGAACAAGAAGAGAAGCATCCAGCTATCTGCGAATTCACGCAATAGGGTGTAAAGTTCCATGTTCTATCCCCTTAGCGTGATGCGTCTGGCGTGAAGGTCGAGAAATCAACCAACGTACCAAGCATTTGCAGATAGGCGATCAGCGCATCCATTTCAGAAATGCCGTCTTGCCCGTCAAAGTTACGAACTTGTGCGTTTGGATACCGCTCAACCAGATCGTCCCAATCGCTGTCTGGGTCAGCCTGATTTTTGAAATCAGCCTTAGCCTCGGCGATCATTTCGTCGGTGTAGGGAACGCCAACCATTCTATGGGTCGCCATAAGTTCCCCAATGTATTTGCCATCCAACATGCTGTCAGAAAGAAACCCGTATTTGGGCATAACCGATTCAGGAACCACCGACTGAGGGTCTGTCATATGATCCACATGCCATTCGTCTGAATATCGGCCACCAACACGCGCAAGGTCAGGACCTGTGCGCTTTGAACCCCATTGGAATGGGTGGTCATACATGGATTCTGCCGCCAGTGAGTAATGGCCGTAGCGTTCGACCTCATCACGCATTGGACGGATCATCTGGCTGTGACAGACGTAACACCCTTCGCGGATGTAGACTTCGCGCCCCTCAAGTTCGAGCGGAGAGTAAGGGCGAACACCCTCAACTTCTTCGATCGTGTTCTCAAGATAGAACAGGGGGGCGATTTCCACGATACCGCCGACGCTAACAACCAACAGGCTCAGAACGAGCAGCAGGGTCGCATTGGTCTCGATTTTCTTATGTTTGTCGAGAAGTGACATTGCTATCGCCCTCCTTATTCTGCTGGAACCGCGATAGGCGCTTCGGCTTTTGCCGGAGCCGCCTTAACGGTCATCCAAAGGTTGTAGGCCATGATCAACGCGCCGGTCAGGTACATGATACCGCCCGTTCCGCGCACCACATACATCGGGAATTTCGCCGAAACGGTGTCTGCGAACGAGTTCACAAGGAAGCCGTTGGCATCAACTTCACGCCACATCAAACCTTCCATAATGCCGGTGACCCACATTGCAGCCGCGTAGAGAATGATGCCGATTGTGGCCAACCAGAAGTGCCAGTTCACCAGTTTCGAGCTGTAGAGACCGGCTTTGTTCCACAGTTTCGGCGTCAGGAAGTAGAGAGCAGCAAATGTGATCATGCCGTTCCAACCCAGCGCACCCGAGTGTACGTGGCCAATTGTCCAGTCTGTGTAATGTGACAACGAGTTCACCGCGCGGATTGACATCATCGGACCCTCAAAGGTCGACATGCCGTAAAAGCCGATTGAGATCACCATCATTCGGATAATCGGATCGGTGCGCAGTTTGTCCCAAGCGCCCGAAAGCGTCATCAGACCATTGATCATGCCGCCCCAGCTGGGCATCCATAGCACGATTGAGAACACCATACCCAACGTCGACGCCCAATCAGGCAGCGCTGTGTAGTGAAGATGGTGTGGACCAGCCCAGATGTATAGGAAGATCAGCGCCCAAAAGTGGATGATCGATAGTTTGTAGCTGAAAACCGGACGTTCGGCCTGTTTTGGTACGAAGTAGTACATCATACCGAGAAAGCCAGCGGTCAGGAAAAAGCCGACGGCGTTGTGACCATACCACCATTGAACCATCGCATCCGCGACGCCGGGCCAGATCACAACCGATTTAGATCCGAAGATGGAAACAGGGATCGTCAGGTTGTTCACAACGTGCAGCAAAGCAACTGTGACAATAAACGCCAGGAAGAACCAATTCGCGACGTAGATGTGCTTCTCTTTGCGTTTGATAACTGTGCCAAGGAACACGGCCAAGTAAGCGACCCACACGACGGTCAACCAAAGGTCCACGTACCATTCAGGCTCAGCGTATTCTTTCGACTGTGTGCCACCCAGCAAATAGCCGGTTGCCGCCAAAACGATGAACAATTGGTAGCCCCAGAACACAAACCACGCCAGATTGCCGCCCCAAAGACGGACAGCACTGGTGCGTTGAACGATATAAAATGATGTTGCGATCAAAGCGTTTCCGCCAAACGCAAAAATAACCGCTGACGTGTGCAACGGTCTTAGGCGTCCGAAATTTGTATACCCTTCAGCCCATTCAATATTCAGCGCCGGAAAAGCGAGCTGAAACGCTATATACGTTCCGGCCAAAAATCCAACCACACCCCAAAAAGTTGTCGCAACCACGCCAAATCGGACCACATCGTCCATATAGCCGGTCGCCGTTGCAATTTTGGGTTCGCCAATACGGCGCACATTCACTAAGAAAAGCCCACCAGCCACAAGCATCACTATGATCGCATGCGTCTGGTAGGACAAATCACGGGCGAAATTGGCTGCAAACATCGCACAAAGCGTGATCACCCCTAACGCCACAATTTTAATCGTATTTGTCATTCCGCGTCCCTTCGTATGTCTCTGCACGCATAAATCGGCGCGCAGATTCCATCTGACAGTTGCGGTATGAAACGTCGGCGGTTGACAAACCTTGATCTGCATCAAGATCAGAGCATGAAAGCGCTGCTAGGTTTTAGAAATCAGCGGCCATCAAAAAACTTGGCCAATAAACTCAATCTCAGGAACACGTCATGGCTTATAAATCCTTACTCTGCGTGATCAGTGACTGGGACCATTGCCAGCCCGCCCTTGCGCAAAGTGTCTCACTCGCTAAGTCCGAAGATGCCCATCTCGAAGTGCTGTGTCTTGGGGTCGATCTAACGCAAGTCACATCCTATTACGCTGGCGCAAACGCCGTCATTCTTCAGGAAACCATCAGTCGTGCGATGATTTATGCCGACAACCTGAAGGAACAAGTCCAAGGCATGCTCAAACATGAAACGGTCCGTTGGAGCACCTTTACCTCAGTCGCTGCTCTTGCAGATCTCGGACGACACATAGCGGCAAGGTCTCGCTTTTCAGACTTGGTAGTTTTACCCCATCCCTACGGCGACGATGTCGGCCCAGAGCATGAACCTGTGACCGAAGCCGCCCTGTTTGAGGGCCGCGCGCCTGTTTTGGTTGTTCCAAACAAAGGCGAACCGTCTTTAGGACCCCAAAGGGTCGTCATCGGTTGGAACGAAAGCGCCGAGGCTATGGCAGCTGTGCGTGCCAGCCTGCCAGCTTTGAAACGGGCATCATGGGTCAACATCACGGTGATCGACCCACCGGTTCACGGCCCAAACCGTGCCGACCCTGGCGGAATGTTGTCGCAGTACTTAGCGCGCCACGGAGTGACGGCAGAAATCACCGTTCTAAGTAAAACACTGCCGCGGGTTTCGGATGTGTTGATTCGTCATGTCATCGATTGTCAGGCAGACTTGATCGTGATGGGGGCCTACGGACACTCACGCCTACGCGAAGCGATATTCGGCGGTGCAACACGAGATATGCTTGAAGAAGCGAAGGCGCCTTTGTTTTTGGCGCACTGACTTCTGAAAGATACGTTAGTTGTTTACGCTAGGCGCATTCATATCCCAACGCGGCCAGATCCAACCCAGTTAGCTCGGCTAAATTAGCGTTGCTCGCCGAAAACTCACCACTGTACCTATCTTCAATAAAGCGACTTAGCGTTCTTTCCGCGCCAAAATCTATCGCTTTTGGGATTACTCGATCCAAACGTCTTAAAATCCTGTCAAAGACAAAGCGATGACGCGGATTACCACCAAAATGTCGGGGGTCGGGTGCAAAAAGTTGATTTAATAATCGCGCAACATAAAGACCACGGGCCGAAAGGCTTCCGTGAACATTTATTTTGTTGATATGCTCAATAGGTTCAGTGCCGGTAAAAGCCGTCAGTCTGTTAAAGTATTCACTTGGCGATTTACGCAACATTTCTTGCGGTAAAACTAAAACGTTTTCCGCTCCAAAATTGTTGATATAATGTTGGAGCAACTTGTCGTACTTTAGGAAATCTAAGCGTAATAACGCAGGCATCGAAAGCGGCTCGTTTCCTGAACCAAAATACCCCAAACATCGAATGGTCCCACCTTGATGAAGGCACTCTGCATACAAAGAGCGGGCCAGGGCCTTTTGCTCCCGAATAGTCACAAGAATTTTAGATTTTGGAAAAGTTTCTTTAAGCTTAACGGCATTGCTGTGAGCATCATAACGACCAGTATTGGGGTTACCAGTCAGAGTTTCTTCAGACCAAATTGGTAAGAGTCCGCGAGCGCTAACAACTTCTTCCATGCTTTGCAAAGATTTGCGCACGGCAGGCACATCAAACGAAAATCCGTCATTTAGGATAATCGCATCAGCAATCGACGCGCGCCCGAGTTCGCCCCCAGGAACGCCGAAACCCGTCGTTTCATCTGAAAAAACTACGGACTGAAGATACGTCGTCGCGGTCTTCATGTATCCAATGTGGATTATACGTTCAAACACTAAGGGGCTGACCCAGATAACGCGAAAAAGGTGTTATCATGGGAAGCATGCGGAAGAGTCGCTTAAGTAAGTATAAACAGGGTCGCCTGGTCGAGCATTTTGTTGCCGGAACCACGGCTCGAACTGCGGCCAGTTTATGT
>JAQWQJ010000047.1 GCA_029244725.1 Paracoccaceae bacterium | reverse complement strand
GGCTGTTCGCCGTTTAAAGAGGTACGTGAGCTGGGTTTAGAACGTCGTGAGACAGTTCGGTCCCTATCTGCCGTGGGTGTAGGATACTTGAGAGGAGTTGCCCCTAGTACGAGAGGACCGGGGTGAACGATCCACTGGTGTACCAGTTGTTCCGCCAGGAGCAGTGCTGGGTAGCTATGATCGGACAGGATAACCGCTGAAGGCATCTAAGCGGGAAGCCCCCCTCAAAACAAGGTATCCCTGAGGGCCGTGGTAGACCACCACGTCGATAGGCCGGAGATGTAAGTGCAGCAATGCATTCAGTTGACCGGTACTAATGGCCCGATAGGCTTGATTTGATCCAGTAATAGCAAGGTTATAACCTTCATTACGGACACATCAGTCATACATCACACTAAATACTTGACTTGGAAAAACTGGAAACCAAAACCTGAGCTGGAAAACAATCAAGCTCAGGTCGTATTTGGTTTTTACTCGGTTTGGTGGTCATAGCGAGAGCGAAACACCCGGATCCATTCCGAACCCGGCCGTTAAGCGCCTTTGCGCCGATGGTACTGCATCTTAAGGTGTGGGAGAGTAGGTCACCGCCAAACCTAGTAAAAACCAAATACAAACACTCAAACGTATCTCTAAAACGATCAAGTACAATCACACAAAAAGCGCCGCCTGTCATTGGGCGGCGCTTTTTTTTTTAGATTTCTAAGATTCCATCAAACCCACAAAACCGATCAAAAACTAAGAGCGATCCATCCCATTTTCATCATCTTCCCTATCCCAAGTGCGCATGTCTAATTTGAGCGCTTCAGTAGGTATTCCCTCAACGTCATTTTGTTTTTTTTGAAGTTTGGTGACCTCAATAGTCATGGTCAATTTCTTCACCTCGTCGAAAACGACAATGTCTTGAGATTTCGCAAATCCATCACGACTTATTAGAGCGACCGACGACAATACTCGGACGGGGCTAGTGGTGGCAGAGACAACTTCGACTTTTGATTTTCTTGTTGCCTGCCAGCGGATTTCGGGGCTTGGAATACTTTGACCGTTTTTGAAAAACCTCCGTCTAAACGGGAGGGGATATTTCTCAGTTAGAATATTCTTCCAGCGGTAAGTCTAATGCCCCGTCATGTTCTCGATTACCTTCAATGCGCTCGGTTAGAACGCAATCTGCCGGCGGCTAGAGCTCCGATTGACCATTTCGCTTCATCAATTTCTTCAAAAATATAACGGCAGTCTTGCGATATTGGCGCTTAGCGACGTAACTTTCCTCTATGTCGCTTACATGGTCGACGGCTCGTCAAATATGGTGTTGCTCACCGTTAATCTTCACAAAAATCTCATCTGGTTGCCATCGCCATTTTGAATAGGATCGCAATTTATGGGCGCGACGATTGCCTGATCGGGAGAAATTGACTGGTGTCTAATTATCATCTTCTTAAGACAAAGATTAGGGACTGAAGGGATTGCATGTTCTGGAAAAGCATCTTGTTCACGCCGCGACAGAACAACTTGATCAAGCTGTTTTAACCCATTGATTGCGCAAACGACTTCTTACATATTCGCTTCTGAAAAGGTGGTACATCATCGCACAAAAACCAGCATCAGTCGCGGTAATCGTCGCCACATATAACAAACCAGACTATTTAATGGTCACGCTACAGCAATTGGCGCGACAGTCCTTACTTCCCAATGAGATTCTGATCGCCGATGATGGGTCTGGTCCTGAAACAAGCAAGGCGGTAGAGGCCTTTCAAGCAATACATCATGAATTGGATGTTTTTCACATCTGGCATAAAGACTCCGGGTTCGACAAATGCGGGGTATTGAATCTGGCAATTGGAAAAGCGCGCTCTGATTATATTCTGTTTCTGGATGATGACTGTCCTTGCCCACCCCATTTTATCGCAGAACACATGAAACGAGCGCATATCGGTTCGTTCACTGTAGGTTCGTCGGTTCTGCTAAACCAAGGTACAACGCGCGCGGTTTTAGAAGAAAGGGATCTAAACCAGTTTCTGAATTTGTCGCTATTTAGTAAATTGACTCGATTTGACTACGGAGCAAAGGGTGGACGCTCAAAGTTTTTCCTTCGCGCGGCCTTCAGTGGACGCTTTGTTGGTAGAATTTTGGATCGTCTATATTTTGCGCGAGGTGTTCTTAGGGGTGGAAACTCAGGAGTTTGGCGTCAAGACTTGATGGAAGTTAACGGGTTCAATGAAGACTTAAAGCACGGCCATGAAGACAAGGAGCTTGGCATTCGATTGACCAACCTTGGGCGAAGCTTAAAACAAGTGCGTTTTGCAGCATCCAACTATCACCTAGATCACGAGCGCCCTTACGCCGACTCGGAATTGCGGCGTAAGCAAAACGACCATTGCCGACGTGTGAGGCGATCTGGAGAGAGTGTTTGTGTTCGTGGGATAAAGAGGCAACAGGGATAAAATGTCTTCCTAGTGTCACTTTCGACGCCAATTTTCCCAAACAAACTCAAAACACCAAGTCTTTTCATGACTTGCTTTTAATCGACTCGCGATCAGGTCGCGTTTTTCCACTGCACCATCAACGAAATTGTGGAACTGAATCTGGAAATTTCCAATCCTGCTCTGCAAATCCTCTGTGAGAATATGGTTCAAAAGAGGAAATTCCCCGGTAATCCTCCCATTTTTAATGGGGTCCAGCCGTAGAATTCACGCGGCTGTTTTCAGTTTCATAGCGGGTGTGATGCCGCCGATGCCCATGTTGGGTCGTTCATTGTTGTAAGTCCAGAGCCATTCTGTTGCTTGGTC
>JAQWQJ010000046.1 GCA_029244725.1 Paracoccaceae bacterium | reverse complement strand
ACATAAACTGGCCGCAGTTCGAGCCGTGGTTCCGGCAACAAAATGCTCGACCAGGCGACCCTGTTTATACTTACTTAAGCGACTCTTCCGCATGCTTCCCATGATAACACCTTTTTCGCGTTATCTGGGTCAGCCCCTTATCTTTTTATATCAGTTAATTGAATAAAATATTGCTGCTGTAAGCAGTACGGATTTCACAGCCCTAAAGCCTCACTGTAGCTGTTCAGGCCAAGGTCTGTGTTCATGACGTTAGTCTAAGACGTCAGTATGACGTAAGCCTTCGCCAGCACGACAAAGACTAGGACTGCTATGAGGACCTTGTTGGCTGTCATGATGTTCTCAACAAAATCCTATTCAAATCTTGCGTCATTCAACGCCCAGTAGGCGTCTGTACCTACCGGTGCCCCGTTGTCTTTGGCTAGGTCGAAGGGTGTTTCGCCATCTTCGTTTACAGCAGTCGCATCAGCACCAGCGTCTAGCAGCACAGTCAGCACTTCTGGGTTCAAATTATTTTCGGCAACCAGATGAAGAGAGCATGGATGTGTTTCATGGCTCTAATCTAGCCACGCTTATACCCAACACTCAAGTTGTGGTCGGTGTCACAGGTATCGCCTGAGCAGCAGTCAAAGATGTTCGACTTACAGACGGCACACTGCTCATGCCCGTGTAAGACAACCGTGTTCAAGGGCGACTGACATCTGGGGCATCGCTGCTTGTGTGCATTGGCTGGGTGAAGGGTGTTATCCATTAGTGGGTTAACTTCCAATCTTGCCAATAAGTGGAGGCCAGTCGCACTGGTAGCCTTTCCTCGGCAGACGTAGGTTAGCCTCAAAGTTGATGAGATCATATACACCAGAGTTTTTCATCTTCCATGCTTTGGCTGGTGCTTGGTCCTCATCAAAGAACGACACATCAACAAGCTCAATCCAAGACGGTAAGTTATCTGTTCCTGCAAACATGTCTGACACAATCATGTCGGATTTCTCACCCTCGTTAGGACCAACATAACCAAACGAGATCAGCCTTTCGATGATCGTATCCATGTCCTGACCTGACATTGTACCGAAAGCCATAAGCTCGCCATCAAAGTTACGGTGAGGATCAACCTGAGCAAAGAGGGACTTCCAGCCGTCTGTACTGATGGGTTGCTCCACGTATGGGCGCAGGATGAGTGAAATAAACGAGAGGGTCTGGATTGCCATTAGGGTTTGCCTTTCGCGGCATCCCAAATAAAACCAATTGCTTCTAGTTTTTCCTGTCTGTCCTTTGAAAGCTTGCCCTTGGCTTGAGCTCTTCTTTGGTGGCTAACCGTCTTCTTTGTGGCGCGCTGGAACCAAGCAGTCATTCTCTCTAGCTTGGTAGAACTTGAGGTTGCTGAAGCCTTCCTCCCAAGCCTGCTCTAAAGTATCCCAGACAAAGCTAAGAGCCTTCAGCCTTTGAACTCTCTCAGTTAATAGTTGGCCATTCGCTTTGGTTATGCGCCAAAGATAAATTCTTCAGACAAGTCATTCGCAAAGGAGCCTAAGTAATTGTCTATAAGATTTTAAGTCGGTTTCTCTTGAGCCGAGACAGTCTCTCGCATCAAAATCTCAGACTGTAATACTCAACCTTTGCAAGTCCAATGGCCAAATCTTAACTCAGGAATCAAATGATGAAACGGTTTAGAAAACTAATTTCAGCATTATTGCTGCTACACTTACTGCTGATCAAACACGCAGCAATTGCTCAAGAAGTACACATCGTACATTGTCTGGAAGGCTGCCCAGAAGGTGCGACGGAAACCAACGATCTCGTCGTGTCTCATTTGTTTGCTTTGTCATCTAATAATGTAACAAAGTTCGCGGACTGGGTTGCATATCTTGTTACATCACAGACAATTGGAACATCAGATTCCCTCAACAGAACTTGGAAGGCTGACCCTTACCTTGAAGATGATGAAACACTTGAGCCAAACGATTACAAAAGTGCGAGTGCTAATCTAGATGTGGACCGAGGGCATCAGGCACCGCTGGCAAGCTTTGCAGGAACAGTGTTTTGGAGAGAAACTAACTATCTTTCAAACATTACTCCGCAAAGAAAACCGCTCAATCAAGGATCTTGGAAGAACCTTGAAGCCGTTGTCCGTGATTATGCTTATGCCGCTGGTCAAGCATACATTTTGACAGGACTACTTTACGATGGGAACAATTCCATGGTGCTTCCCAAAGCGGATGAGTCTCATTTAGTTCCGACGGCCTACTGGAAAGTCGTAGCGAGTCGAAACGGCAATTTGACAGCGTTCATCTTCGATCAAGGGTTAGAGCGCAAGGCAGACTATTGCGACCAAATCGTTACACTTCGTGAAGTCGAACTTCGTAGCGGCTTAGATTTGTTTCCTCGACGCACCGATTTCCCAAAAGGCAATCTAAATTCGCACTTGAGCTGCTGATCGGGAACAATGTTTTTAGGCTTGAAATTCCTTTTGCCAATAAGTTGTACCAATAATGTTGGCCACTGGAAATTCCGAATAACTCCAGTCTCTAATGTCTTTTAACTGACCGCATGGGTTTTGTTGCTTATGAAGCACTCGTGGCTTATCGGTGGTTTGGACCACTCAGGGTCGTTCTCAAGGAACCACTTGCAGAAGACCTCAAAGGGTTTGCCCTTACCTGTCTCGCCAAACTCAGCCTCAAGTGAAGTTACAAACTGGTCGAATGTTGCCATTGGGGTCCTTATTGCTCAGGGCATGTTCGAGAAGCCAAAGCCATCCTGCAAGTACGGAATACTACCAGTCAGATAAGATCCTGCGCACTGATCCATCTCAATAGAAGAGCTGCAACTGGCAACGCCTTACCAGAGCCACAGAGAGCCTCTCTAGAGGGCCTTTGTGAGGATAGACTTAGGCTGGAAGGGTTCGGCTATATAGGGCCTGAGAGGCCTTCTACGATACCTTTGAACAACCCATCTGCTTAAAGATGTGGCTGTAAATTACCCAGCGTTTGGCAGTGGGGGGGGGCTGTGGAGTTGTCTGATGTCGCAAAGTTAAGAGCGATTGAAGATGGGAACATCAAGCTCAAACGCCTATTTGCGGGCACGGTAGGATTTGGAGCTACACGTATTAATTTTTGGTAGGGTATTTCTGACTTTTGCTGCGTGTCTTTTTAATGTAACATGAATTCTCATAATAATTGAGACTAAGCATTTAATGTCCACCAAGTTTACAAAACTTCCATCTATTATAGCCTCCGTTTTATTGTTGGCGGGCTGCAACTCAAACCTTGCAGATTACACACCTGTTGTTGATCCAAGCAAAACTAACATGGGCAGCTTCAAGGACGATTTGGTGCAATGTCGAGGCATAGCTGTACAAGCAAAGGCTGCTTATGACGAGCAAGCCTCAAAAGAAGCAATGACCAACCTTGTAGCTGGCGCTGTATCAGGTGCTATAGCTGGAGCGATAGTCGGTTCAGGTTCCAGTTATCAGAACGATTGGGTCGCTTACGGGGCTGCCTCGGGCGCTGCCTCTGGTGCCTCAGCCTCAGCGCAATATGCAGAATTAGCTCGCTTTGGACCCAATAGAATTGTTGATCGCTGTATGACCAACAGAGGATATGCACTTTTAAGTGACTTGGGTACTGGGACAAACTACTAAAAGGGATTTCGATGAAAAAGATTCTTATCAGCGTTGGCATTGCGGTAGCACTATCTGCATGCTCAACTATCTCACTACCGATTTCAGGTAGCACTTCAGATGGTCAAAGTTGGACAGGCTATTTTACGGTCCAGAAATTCGAGCTATCTGACGGCAACAATATATGTTCAGGTGTCACACCAATGGGCACAAGCAAAATTCAAACAGCCGAATTCACATGTGAAGACGGTCGCACAGGCACCCTGACAACAAATAGGACATCGATGAGGGGCGGGGTTGCCAATGTTACCTTTAGCGATGGAGCAATAGGATCTTTTGAATACGGAACCTAGTTTGCAGCCAGTGATCCAAAGACTTTAGGACAGCGTAATAATTACACCTAACTGTTGACTACTCTGAGGGCGTTCTTTTGTTAGTCTCTCCCCCTGTGCTGAAAGGGGACGCCCTCTAATATATCAGAGACTGCTTAGGTCGACGGAATAGTCCAAAACAACCTAAATCTAGCAGAATGAGGCTAACCAGAGGCAACTCTTGGACCATAATTACATGTCTCTCGTCTGAAGGACGCAGAGCATTGTTATTCCAGATGATGAGGAATCTCTTGTAATTGATGCTACGAAATGGAACCTAAATTGGAACCTACAAACAAAATATCTATAACTTTAAGTTATTGTATTTAAACATTTTAATACTTTTAAACAGAGTCCCTGTCTCTCCGCCATTTTCACTTATTGATTAATTGTATTGGGCATCACTAGCCCTGAAGCTCTGCCAAAATTCGGTCCATCATTTCGTCGCATGCATTCAATTGCGATACCTCAATGTATTCATCTGCTTTGTGCCCCTGCCCCTCCATCGAGCCTGGACCACAGACGACCGTTTGCACACCTAGCGCATCAAAGTAACCGGCCTCGGTGCCAAATGCGACCTTAGTCGTTTCATTGGTGGCAGCGAGACGTTGCGCAATGTTCACGATACTCGCGTCACTTGCGACGTCCAATCCCGGATAAGAATTATACTTTTCAATTGAAATATCAGCGCCATCAAACAACAAACGATGTCGGTCCGCTACGCGCTCAGCGGCATCAGCAATGCGCTCCTCAAGCTCCTCGGGACGGTCGGCAACCAGATGCCGACATTCAAATGTTATCTCTGCTGCATCCGGAACAATATTCAACGCGGTGCCGCCGGACATTTGTCCAACGTGCACAGTTGAATATGGGATGTCATAAGCTAGGTCCCTTGCACCGTTTTGCGCTAGTTCCGTTTGTAGTGCCTGCAGTTCCTGAACGAACTCTGCAGCGATATGCAACGCGTTTGTAAACTTAGGGGCCAAGGCGGAATGGCCTGCCTGACCTTTGCAGGTAGCGCGCAGCGCGGCCTTGCCTTTGTGACCAACCGCGACCTGCATCTCGGTGGGTTCGCCTACAATACATGCCCGAGGCAGACCGATCAACGGCGTCAATCTGTCGATCATCTGTTTAATGCCGACGCATCCGATTTCTTCGTCGTATGAGAGCACGATTTTTAAAGGCTCTTTCAATACGAGCTTTGAAGCGCGATCTGCCAAGGCCATGACCGAAGCAACGTACCCCTTCATGTCCGTCGTCCCTCGGCCATAAAGCCGATCATCAAGTCGCGTTAGTTTGAAAGGATCACTTGTCCAAAGCTGCCCCTCGACGGGAACCACGTCTGTATGCGCTGACAGCATTATGCCTGACGCTTCTTTAGGACCCAAAACCGCGTAAATACCCGCCTTTTGTCCAGTTTCATCGGGAATGCGTGTCACGTCGAACCCGCGCGCGATCAAAAAGTTTTCGATAAAGTCGATAATGGCGAGATTGGATTTTGAACTGACCGTATCAAATGCGATCAACCGATCGAGAATTTCTAACGTTTGCTCCATTTTGATACTCGCCAATAAAATGTCTTTGTTACGAACAGGTTCGTGAATACGAAAGGCACCCAAGGAAGTTCTACAGACCATCCAAAGTTAATTCCACACAAAGCTTTGATGCGGTGTTTGCCTGCCCTGGCCGATTTGCAAACCCAATTGAGCATACCTCTCATTTTTGCGCACAGCACATGTGCAGCAAACGCATACTTTGAATGCAGGTTCTGCATGTTCATTCCGCGTTTCTTTCCTTAATATCGTCCGACTGAATGACGAGATCGCATAAACGACAGGTGAGACATGACCGACTTCCTATTATTGGCATTTATATTCATGGCAGCAGGCGTAATTGCCGTTCCGATTGCCTCGCGCTTGGGCCTTGGGTCTGTTCTTGGATTTCTTATCGCAGGCATTGCGATTTCTCCTATTTTGGCGTGGCTTCATGTTGATGTGATTTCAATTCAACACTTCGCAGAGTTTGGCGTGGTTATGATGCTGTTCCTTGTCGGGCTTGAGCTTGAGCCAAAGTTGCTTTGGTCAATGCGGCACAAGCTTTTAGGCCTAGGTGGAGGCCAGGTCGGTTTGACGACCGTGGCCGTCGCAGGGATCACGATGGCGTTTGGGCAGCCTTGGACTGTGGCGCTGGCAGTCGGTCTTGTGTTGGCATTGTCATCAACAGCGATCGTCCTGCAAACATTGGGCGAAAAGGGTTTAATGAAAAGCGATGGCGGCCAATCCAGCTTTTCGGTTCTGTTGTTCCAAGACATTGCCGTTATCCCGATGCTGGCGCTTGTTCCGTTGCTGGCAATGCCAGAGCTTGCCGATGCACTGTCTCATGCCGCAGAAGCATCGCACGGTGCCGAGGAAGATCACGGTACTTCAATATCGTTGGTGGATGGCATGCCCGGCTGGGGCGTTGCACTGGTCACACTAGGTGCAATTCTAGGCGTCTATTTGATCGGTTCTTATTTAACTGGTCCGATCTTCCGCTTTGTCGCCAACGCACAATTACGCGAATTGTTTGTTGCGACGGCGTTGATGATCGTCATTGGAATTGCTCTTTTGATGACACTCGTGGGTCTTTCCCCTGCCCTTGGAACATTCTTGGCTGGTGTGGTTTTGGCCAATAGCGAATATCGCCATGAACTGGAAAGCGACATTGATCCGTTCAAAGGTCTGTTGCTTGGACTATTCTTTATGACTGTCGGCGCCGGCATCAACTTTGCGCTGTTGTTCGACAATGTCTGGATCATCTTTGGTCTGACAATTGGCTTAATGGTGCTGAAAAGCGTGGTTCTGCTGTGCCTTGCCATCATCTTCAAAATCCGAGGGTCTGATCGTTGGCTGTTCTCACTCGGGCTAGCGCAGGCCGGTGAATTTGGGTTCGTCTTGTTGTCATTCACAGTCGCCAACGCGGTCATTCCATCTGAGCTCGCCGACCGTCTATTGTTGGTCGTCGCCATGTCGATGTTGCTGACGCCAGCTTTGTTTATCTTGTACGACCGTGTCATAGCACCAAAGTTCATTTCAGGCGATGAGCGCGAAACCGACACGATCGACGAGCAAAACCACGTCATAATTGCTGGTCACGGACGTGTTGGCGGGATCGTAGCCCGCATGTTGCGCGGAACGGGCGTTCCCGCGACCGTGATTGACTACAGCTCACAGCAACTCGACATGCTCAAGAAATTTCGCATTCAAGCTTACTACGGAGATGCAACGCGCCCAGACCTATTGCACGCTGCGGGGCTTCATGACGCGAAAGTTCTTGTGATCGCAATCGACGATCGCGACAGCATCACTGAACTTGTCAAATACGTAGCGCATCACCATCCGAGCGTTCACATCATCGCCCGTGCCGTTGATAGAACCCATGTTTATGACCTCTGGAACGCAGGCTGCCGTGATATTATCCGCGAGTCTTACGACAGCTCGCTAAGAATGGGTAAATCTACATTTGAAGCTCTTGGCTACACAACGGATCAGGCTGAGCAGGCCAAGGAAGCCTTTAATGAGATTGATCGTCGCTCAATGATCGCATTGGCAAAACATTATGAACCTGGCGTCGATTTAGCGAACAATGATCAATTCGTCTCAATGGTCGTAGATCAAATTGAAGAATGGGAAAAAGAGCTTTCTGAGCGTGTTAAGCACATCCTAAAGGGCGACGCTGCATGAGCAATGAACAGGCAAAATTTCTAACCGGCAATCTGACAAAGCACATCGTCACGATGTCGGTCACGGCGTCGATTGGCTTCATTGCCCTATTCATCGTCGATCTGGTCGACATGCTGTTCATTTCAATGCTCGGCATTGATGAGCTTGCTGCTGCCGTTGGATTTGCCGGCGCGATCTTGTTCATGACAACGTCGCTTAGCATTGGTTTGGGAATCGCTGGCGGCGCAATGGTAGCCAAGGCGCTCGGAGAAGGGTCGGAAGAACGCGCAAAAGAAGTTCTGACGCATGTGCTGATTATCGGCTTTCTGTTTGCCGTCGTCATTGCCGCATTAATCTATTGGCAACTTGAGACCCTTACATCGCTCGTCGGAGCAACAGGAAACACCCAACAACTGGCGATCTCGTATCTTCAGTATTTGGTCCCGACTATGCCGATCTTGATGCTTGGTATTGTTGCCTCTGCAGCTTTGCGCAGTCATGGCGCGGCCAAGCAATCTATGTGGGTTACACTTATTGCTGGCGTCGTGAATGCGATTCTTGATCCCATTTTCATCTTCGGATTAGACATGGGTTTAGATGGTGCAGCTATCGCATCTGCAATCTCGCGATTGGCTATGGCCGGTGTGGCAATGTGGTACATATTTGCGCGCTTCGGCGGCCTGACGAGCTTTCGTTCTGGCGGCGTTATTCGCGACTTTATGCCAATCGCAACGATCGCCCTGCCCGCAATGCTTGCCAACGTTGCTACGCCGATTGGCAGCGCTTACGTCACACGCGCGGCGTCTAGCTTCGGTGAAGAAGCGGTCGCCGGAATGGCGATCATTGGTCGTGTCACGCCGATTGCTTTCGCGATGATTTTTGCCATGTCTGGTGCCATTGGGCCGATCATCGGTCAGAATTTTGGAGCCCGCCAGTTTACCCGCGTGCGAGAGGCCTTCAATAGAAGTATCATCTTGGTTGTTATCTATGTGTTCCCTGTCGTTGCTGTACTTTATCTTTTGCGCGCACCCATAGCGGACATGTTCAACGCCTCCGGCACTTCACGAGAGTTAATCTTCCTGTTTTGCGGTCCAATCTCACTCGCTTGGATCTTCAACGGCATTATCTTTATTGGCAATGCATCGTACAACAACTTGGGTCATCCATTTTATTCGACTTGGGTCAACTGGGGTCGAAATACGCTAGGAATATTCCCGTTCGTATATTTCGGGGCAGAGCTTTGGGGCGCGGCTGGCGTTCTAATCGGTCAAATGACCGGAGGCGTTTTCGTCGCCATATTCTCGTTCATTCTGGCTGAACGATTGATGCGTAAAACGGAAAGCGCAGAAAATATTCGTTCAGAAGAACATTCCTTCATGGGTCATAGACGCGCATTTACGATGCTAAACCATCGAAGATAGGTTTATTTGCTACTGAATTAGGCTATCAGTTTAATCCGAAAATGAAATCCTATGCATGAATATGAATGCGTGCTAGCCTTTCCTGAAATAATAGCTGGAGAGTAAAATGGAGGCACTTCAAGAAACCATGATTGAGTCCGCAGCGATGTATATCGGCTGGGGTGGTTTGATCATCGGAATCGTATTTGGCTTTATCGTTTACCGCACGAATTTCTGCACTATGGGGTCAATTTCAGACATCCTATCATTCGGCGACTACAAACGTTTCCGCGCATGGCTTCTTGCGTCTGCCACGGCGATTATTGGCGTCGCGCTTCTTGAACGAGGCGAGATAGCCGACATGAACATGTCGATGTACCAAACAACTTCACTCGCTTGGGGCGGCCATATCGTTGGCGGTTTATTGTTTGGGTTTGGTATGGTTTTTGCCGGCGGTTGCGTAAGTAGAAACCTAGTTCGCGCTGGCGGTGGCGATTTGCGATCAATCGTCGTGCTAATGTTCACGGGCGTGTTTGGCTACATGACTATCGGCGGTCTGCTTGGCCCTCTTCGCGTCGCTCTTTTTACACCTATGACCGCTGACCTTAGTGAAAGTATGGACGACCAACGGATCGGCTCACTGGTTAGCTCAATCACCGGTTTGGGTTGGGACATTGCTAACCTTGTGACGATCATCGTTATAGCAGGCGGCATCTTGGTCTATTGTTTCATGGACAAGGACTTCCGCAACTCTGGCAATCACATGATCGCAGGCATCGGGATTGGTTTATGTGTAGTCGCCGGCTGGGCTTTGACCGGACTGACATACGACGAATTTGCCGACAACCCACAGCTAATTTCGCTCAGCTATGTGCGTCCATCCGGGGATACGTTGGACTATTTGATGCGTTACACCGCGCTTGGGGCGCCGAATTTCGGAGTCGTGACGTTGGCTGGCGCTATGATCGGCGGATTCATTGGTGCACTTAGCCGCGGTCGATTGCATTTAACTACATTCGCCGATCAATCGGACTCAATTCGAAACATGTTCGGCGCGGCGCTTATGGGTATCGGTGGTGTTTTAGCGCTCGGATGTACAGTTGGTCAGGCTCTAACGGGTTTTTCAACATTGGCTATAGGATCGCTGATCACCTTTATCTTCATTGTGGTCGGAGGGATCGCCGGCGTAAAAACCATGGAGACCTTAGCGTAACCCGGAAATTACTAAACAGTATGCCAAGGTTTCAGTTGGCATACTGCACTTCGGTCTACGGTGCTGATGAGCTTACTCGGGGACAAACCATGCATCAAAACGCGACAGCGATTCAAATACAGTTCGATACCCGTTTTTCTTCATTAATTTTGTCAGCAGGCTTCTGTTTTTTGTGTAGTTATGTTCAATCGTTACAAAGTTGAATTTGTGCTTATCAAAATCAAAAGCATTCAATATTTCTAGTTCGCTGCCTTCAGTATCAACGGACATGTAATCGATAACTTCTGGGGCATTTGCATTTGCAAGCAAGTCGTTCAAAGAAATAGTTTCTACCTGATAGGTGCTAGATCCCTCACGCAATTTGGCCAAGTGATCGCTATTTGTGAACTCAGTGATCGTTGAGACTTCACCAATTTCTGCAGATGAAAACGAAAGCTCTTGGCCTGTTTCTTTCCAAACGCACCGTGTCTCAATATCACAGCCACGATTGGCCAAAAGATTATCATGCCAATTGCGGTCAGGCTCAGCGAGAACACCCGACCAGCCAAATTCCTTTTCCAATATATACGAATTGCTTAAAGAAACCCCGTTCGTGGCACCAAATTCAACAAAATAGCCAGTCGATTTGTATCCATTAAATGCCAATGCAAATAAATCCTGACACAATTGCGCATGGCTTTTGGTTGCACCATGCGCCTCCAAACCCGCATGCAGCATCGCCAAAACATCCTCGGGCAACCTACCCGCCAGTTTTCGTTCAATCGAGCAAAACAAGTCGTTCATTGTATCTTCTTTTCAAATTGGACTTTAGGCGTCGAAATAACAGTCCCAGTGGTAGGGATGCGCAATTCAGTCATCATCTTCTTCCGGAAACAATCGTGTCGCGATTTTGAGGGCTATATCCCGATACGCCTTGGCGTGAGGACCATCGGCGTCCGACGCTACAACCGGTGTTCCGGCGTCCGACATCTCTCGTATTTTCATGTGGAGAGGTATAGCGCCCAAGAACGGCACCGATAGGCGACGCGCGTCTTCCTCTGCGCCGCCATGTCCGAAGACGTGGCTTGCTTCACCACAATGTGGGCAGATAAATGTTGACATGTTTTCAATGATGCCAAAAATCGGAACGTCGACGTTCTTGAACATCTTCAATCCCTTACGCGCGTCAATTAGTGCGAGGTCTTGCGGCGTCGATACAATCACCGCACCTTGCAGTGGGATTTGCTGGGCCATTGTTAGTTGAGCATCGCCAGTGCCAGGCGGCATATCGAGAACCAGGACATCAAGTTCGCCCCAGTCTACCTCACGGCTCATTTGCATAAGCGCGGTGACGACCATCGGGCCGCGCCAAATAACCGGGCTTTCTTCGTCCATCAAAAAACCCATAGACATTACTTTTATGCCAAACTTCTCGGGCGGTTTGATGACGTCTTCTGTTATCTCTGGGCGTTCCGTAATCCCCAGCAATCGAGGCATTGAGGGGCCGTAAATGTCGGCATCCAATAGACCGACCTGCAAACCAAGCGACCGCAACCCAAGCGCTAAGTTGGCGGCAGTCGTAGACTTTCCTACACCACCCTTGCCTGATGCGACCGCAATCACGTTTTTAATGCCAGGAATTGCCGCTGAATGAGGTCGCATGTCGCGGCCAGGTGCATCTTTGGGGCGCTGTTTTAACTTAGGGGGCTGTCGAACCGGTGCATCTGGTTCCTGTGAACGCTCGGCGGTTAGGACAACCAGTAAATTGTCCAGCCCGTCGAGACTTTCCAGTTGCACTTCGACCTGAGACTTTAGCGTCTCAATCTCACCGGTAAAACTGTCCGGAACATGGACAGTTACGATCGCTTTACCGTCCTCAAAAAAAACTTCGGGTTCGCGCACCATTCCAGACGTCAGCAGGTCTGATTTGACGCCTTGTGCAGAAATCAAGGCGAGACGTGTTAAGATTACCTGCTTCACGATCGTCTCTCCTTAATTTTGAACTCTTGGCTATTTACCGTAGAAATTTGCCACGACGTGACGTGCCTCTGCAAAGTACAACCAACGTGATCCGATTACACCTAAAATATGGAATATGATCGCCAACATTCCACCGATATGTGGTGCATCACGAAACGCTAGCAATGCGAGAACCGGGATAAGGAACGCCGCTACGAAGGAAATTCGACGCACTTTACGAGCATGCTTTCGTCCGACGACGTAAACCATCTCATTTAGAAGATAGTTTTTGCCACTGTGGGGTGGTTCATATTGGCGAACGACGCCAACATTTCCAAGGCCAGTCGCGGTACCCAGATTGGTTTCTGAGGTCAGCATACGCTGGTCCCCTACACGCCAATTCAGCAATTGTGCAATCGCCGCAACGATCAACAAATAGAGCGCCAAAGTAAAGAGCGCCAAAGTAACTTGACCGGCAAGCAATGCGCCACCCGCAAGGGAATACGCCACAAACATGAACGGTGTCGTTGGAGAGTT
This sequence comes from Paracoccaceae bacterium, assembly GCA_029244725.1. Classification (GTDB taxonomy): domain Bacteria; phylum Pseudomonadota; class Alphaproteobacteria; order Rhodobacterales; family Rhodobacteraceae; genus JASMHC01. Next base: position 51,218 of record JAQWQJ010000046.1, on the reverse strand, counting down.
CCAGCGAGGCACGGTTTTGAGCTGTGTGTAAATCATCGACGTGCTGAACACAGTTAAAATGCTAAGAGCTGAACCGACAGCACCCAAAGCAGGCATTGAGGTATCAAAGAAAATGCGGCCGATGGCATATATGGCCGTAACGATAAGCGTTACAACGGCCAACACACCTTCGCGACTTAGCCAGCTGCTACGCCATTGCGAAAACGATTTGATCGCGTTCTTTGGGTTCGCCAAGTGCGCCACTGACGCCAGCAAACCGCCGACGGCGAATGCATAAGCAATGAAGTAGAACGTGAACGCGAGCCAGCCATTTAGACCGGGCATTCCAAGTCCAAGAAATGCCAAAAGACCAAAACCCAGACCGGAAAAGGCGGTGAAAAATATTACTGACGGTGCTGGATGCATTACATTTTCTCCAGTGCATTATCGAGCCAGCCAAGGAAGCCTTTGGCTTCTTCAGCGACGGGGTTCAGCGCTACGCCACAATCAAGCGTGTCTTTCGGACGTGGTGGCAGATACTTGTTGACCGGCTTGGTCCCAAGTTCAGGCATCAAGTCCATTCCACCACGCTCTGCAACCAGCTTGCTGACATCGCTATTTGGATCACCGAGGTCACCAAAGTGGCGCGCACCAGATGGGCATGTTCTGACACATGCTGGAACACGATCTTCTTCGGGCAGGTTTTCGTTGTAAATGCGATCCACACAGAGTGTGCATTTTTTCATTACACCTGCCATCAGGTCCAATTCACGCGCACCGTATGGGCATGCCCAAGCGCAGAGTCCACATCCCATGCAGTCGTCTTCGTTGACCAAAACGATACCGTCTTCGGTTCGTTTGTAGCTTGCACCAGTTGGGCAAACGGTCACGCAAGGCGCATCTTCGCAATGTAGGCATGATTTCGGGAAGTGTACGGTTTGCGCAGGTCCCTGATCCGGTTGAACTTCGTAGCTGTGAACGCGGTTTAAGAAAGTTCCCTCTGGCGTGCCATAGGCGTCTTTATCAGACAGTGGTGCGCCATAGTTCTGAGTGTTCCAGCCTTTGCACGATACCACGCACGCATGACATCCCACGCAGGTGTCAAGATCGATAACTAGGCCGAGCTTTGTGTCGGTTTGACTTGGTAGCGTTGTCATTTGCCTACCTCCCACGCGATATCGTCTGGTCCTTGACCGACTGGTGATTTGATTGATGGGAAAACAGGTTGGCTTTGATCCGGCGGAGGAGCCTTCTCGATCCTGACCTTGAGATCGAACCAAGCCGCCTGCCCTGTAATTGGATCAGAGTTTGCCCAACGCATTCCGTCGCCTTTTGACGGAAGCAACTCGTGGATCAAATGGTTCAATAGGAACCCTTTGTTAGCCTCGGGTGCATCCTCTTTCAGGGCCCAAGCCCCTTTGCGCTTACCGATAGCGTTCCAAGTCCACACAGTGTTGTCGTTCAAAGCTGCCATATGGGACACAGGAACAGTTATTTCACCGTGATGAGATGTAACTTTAGCCCAATCGCCATCCTCAAATCCGTTCGCTTCCCAAATCTTAGTCGGAACATAAAGCGGGTTGTGACCGTGGATTTGGCGCAGCCAAGCGTTTTGCGTACCCCAGCTGTGATACATCGCCATTGGGCGTTGTGTCAGGGCGTGGATTGGAAACTCTTCTTCATCGACCATGGTGCCTTCAAACGGCTCATACCAATATGGAAGCGGGTCCATCGTTTCCTTGATCCGTTCACGCAGATGCTCTGGCGGTTGACGCTCTCCGTGGCCTTCGGCAGCCAATTGGAATTTACGCATCGGTTCAACGTAAAGCTGGAACAGGTACGGCATCGGAGTGTCTAGGATACCGATCTCAACAGCCCAATCTTGATAGGCTTTGTTCCAAGGCTTGTAGTAAAGTGCCTCGTCTGGAATGTGGTTGATCCAGAACCCACCGTTTTCAATGTATGCATCGATTTGGTTCGGGTTTGGTGCACCGCGACCACCTTGATCACCATTTTCACCACGGAAACCTGCAAGCGGTCCAATACCCGGTTTACGCTGATGGGTTTGGATATAATCAGCATAGTCTGCCCATTTCTGGCTGCCGTCTTCGTTAATAAACGCCGGCAAATCCAATTTTGCGCCAAGTTCACAAAGAACCGATTGGAAGCCACGTACATCACGATCAGGCTCAACAACTGGCCAACGGATTGCATCCGCCGCGCCGTCGGCTTCGCAAATCGGGCGATCGAGCAGACTGATACAATCGTGACGCTCTAGATATGTCGTGTCCGGCAAGATCAAGTCGGCGTAGGCCACGGTTTCTGATGAATAAGCATCCGAATAGATGATGTTCGGGATAACGTATTCGCCGTTCTCATCCTTATCAGTCAGCATCTCCATCGTGCCCTTGGTGTTCATGCTTGAGTTCCAAGCCATGTTCGCCATGTACATGAACAGCGTGTCGATCTTGTATGGATCACCAGCATGGGCATTTGAAATGACCATATGCATCAAACCATGCGCCGACATTGGGTTTTCCCAAGTGAACGCTTTGTCGATCCGTGCCGGTGTGCCGTCTTCTTTCAGTGCCAACCCTTCTGGGCCGCGCACAAATCCAAGATGAGGACCGTCCAGTGGACTAAGAGGTTTCACTCCACAATGCGGAGCAGGATGTGCCTCAACAGGCTTTGGATAAGGCGGCTTGAACCGGAAACCACCAGGAACTTCGACACTGCCCAGAATGATCTGCAGGATATGCAATGAACGACACGTCTGGAAACCGTTCGAGTGCGCAGAAATTCCGCGCATCGAGTGGAAAGCGACCGGACGACCAATCATCTTCTCGTGCTTTTCACCACGGAAGTCAGTCCAAGGCTGATCAATCTCAATCGCCTCATCAAAAGCGGTTTTGGCAAGCAATGCGGCAATCGCTTTAATGCGATCCGCCGAAACGCCGCAGCGTTCTGCAACAGCCTCGGGCGCATATTCAGGCTCAAGATACCGCGTTGCCATTTCGTTGAACACGGTCCGATGGGTAACGCCATCACGCTCAAGCGTTCCGTTGAGATCAGGCTTAACACCCATTTGATCAAACGGCGTAAGCTTGCCTGTCGCACGATCTATAACAAGAACTTTACCATCCTCATCACGCAAAAGCAGACCTTTATCAGGTCCCTCGCTTGCGTTGATCAAGCCAGGAGCGTTGGTAAAACGTGCCAGATAGTCGAGGTCGATCTTACCGGCCTTCATCAGCTCATGAACCAACGCGAGGATGAACAAGCCGTCGGTTCCGGGTGTGATGCCAACCCATTCGTCAGCAATCGCATTGTAGCCAGATCGGATGGGGTTCACGCCAATCACTTTAGCGCCATTGGCTTTTAGTTTGCCCAATCCAATTTTGATTGGATTACTGTCGTGATCTTCGGCCACACCAAAAATCATGAACAGTTTCGCGCGATCCCAATCCGGCTGTCCGAATTCCCAGAACGCGCCGCCCATCGTGTAGATGCCAGCAGCGGCCATGTTGACCGAGCAGAACCCACCATGCGCAGCATAGTTTGGCGTACCAAACTGTTGTGCCCAGAAAGACGTAAAGCTTTGCGATTGGTCGCGGCCAGTGAAAAATGCGAGTTTCTCAGGGTTGTTTTCGCGGATCGGGCGCAGCATGTCGGCCGCAATATCCAGCGCTTCGTCCCAACTGATGTTTTCAAATTCGCCGGATCCACGTGGACCAACGCGTTTCATCGGCGAGCGAAGACGCGACGGCGCATTGTGCTGCATTATGCCTGCACTGCCTTTTCCGCAGAGAACACCTTTGTTGACGGGGTGATCGCGATTGCCCTCAATATAGGCGACTTCACCGTCTTTCATGTGGACGTTGATACCGCATCGACAAGCGCACATGTAACATGTGGTCTGTCGCACCTCGTCGGAAATTACCGGAGACGGACGCGCCTCTATCCGAGTTCCTGCTGCTGCACTCATTACTGTCTCCCGCTTTTTCTCTTTTTTTGTCTATATTTGGTTCGCGCTAATTCAGACAGTCTCTCGGCCATCTGGACTTAACGAACTTCCTCAGTGGACTTATTGGCCGAGATAGACATTTCAAAGGTAGTCTCAGATGATGCCGCCTTTGCAGGCTCAAGCAGCTGGTGCAATGTAACCACCCCGCCGATCATGATAATCGACGGTCCTTTGATGTCAGCTTCAATGGATAGGTTGACTATGTTATACAAAGTGCCTGTGACAACGCGTTGATTAGCCCGAGTTCCGTTTTCAATAATCGCGATATCAGTCATTTCAGACACGCCGCGGGTAACAAACCCATCGACAAGCTTATCTAGATTTGATGTTCCCATATAAATAGCGACGGTTTGCGAAGGTCGAAGTAACACGTCCCAATCGAGATCAAGAATACCGTTCTTGCCGTGAGCGGTCACAAACACACAGGATTGCGCGTAATCGCGATGGGTCAAAGGAATGCCTGCATAGGCGCTGCAACCCGCTGCGGCAGTTATTCCGGGTACGACCCTAAAAGGAACGCCCGCGTTGGCCAAGACTTCGATCTCTTCTCCACCGCGCCCAAAAGTAAACGGATCGCCACCTTTCAGGCGCATCACGCGATTACCTTCTTTTGCAAGCTTAGCCATCAGTTGGGATATGTCATCCTGCCCCATTGTATGTTTCTGGGGAAGTTTGCCGACAAATATTCGTTCCGCATCGCGACGCACTAACGATAGAATTTCGTCGCCGATCAAGCGATCATACAATACTACATCCGCACGCTGCATCAAACGCAGTGCTTTAAATGTCAGAAGATCAGGATCACCCGGACCTGCGCCAACCAGATAGACTTCGCCCATAGGTGGAGCATCATCTCGCCCAATCGCCGCAAGATCGCTTTCTATTCTGTTGGAAGCTTTGTCTTTTTCACCCGATAGAAAAAAATCACCAGCAGGTCCGTCTATCATCCGCTCCCAAAAATGTCTTCGTTCACGGCCGGTGGATATCTTGTTTGCGATGGCTTGACGAAAGCCACCTACAAACTCCGTCAACTGGCCAAAGGACGGCAACAGCATCGTTTCAATTCTGGCACGCAACGTTCGCGCAACAACCGGCGCAGCCCCGCCGGTTGAAATCGCTACAACTACTGGCGAACGATCGACAATCGACGGTGTAATGAAGTCACAGATATCAGGCTCATCAGCGACGTTGCACAGTACTTTGAATTCATCCGACCACGCCCTAAGCCGTTGATCACGAACATTATCTTCGGATGCTCCATAAACAACTGTCGCGTTTTTTACATCCTCGCGCTGGGCAGGTCGTTTAAAACTCGTCAGCGCATTGGGATTGCGATCAATCAAAGCTTGAAGCTCTTCCTCAGGCGTTGGGTCGCAAGAAATGACATTGGCCCCAGCTGACAAAGCCCGCTCCACCCGTCGAACAGCAACGGTGCCGCCGCCATCGACGACAATGGTTTTCCCTTTGACGGTCAGGAATATTGGCAAATGTTCCATTATGCGCCTTCACCGGACTGGGCCGACCGAACCAGTAATTTTCCAAGATTTTCAGCAGCTTGCGCGTCAAGGTCAACCTGCGTGATACGCGTACCTTCTTTGATAACCAAACGCGTCATTTGCATGCCGCCATCAAAGACAACCTCTTTCAAGATCGCTCGCCGGCGGTATGGCAACTCAAGTCGAGCAATTTCTGTGATCGTTTCAGCCAAAATCCAACCCCCGAGTAAATGCGGCCTCAAGTTGCCACTGCCAATTGCGCGGCGTGTCGCGAAAATCGGGCTTTACATCAAACTCTAGAAACATCTCACCCGAGGCACCCGCATGTTCGATCAACTTTTCCAACTGCTTAAATTGAGTAACCTCGGGATGCCCAATGATTAAATCGCTTAGTTGTGCCATGTTACTCCTCAGATATCCGGTCGTGAAAGCGCGCCCGCATCATTATTCTTTGCCCGCCACCATTAGGATCGTCCTCGAAGCTGGTCCGATTGTGAAGAACATTATTGTTAAGTACACCTTGACCCGCCTTCAGTCCAAGTTGAACCCTAAACTCATCGCCACGGTCCAGCCATTCGCGCATCCACGCAACGGCCTCTTGCGTTTGCGTATCAGTCCGCCACTCGATTGAGCGCGTTCGGGCCGTATAACGCATTTGCAAACGACCGGTGACGCTATCGGGGTAAAATACCGGTCCGACTGAAACAGGACGGCCATCACCATCGTTCTCCTCATTAGCGGGAATCGTCAGCGCCTGGGGATGCATAAAGGCGCGAACGTAATCTGGGTTTTCGTCACGCATGCGCATATAGGCGATTTCGCCGTCAATGAATTGATTGTCGCCTCCTTTGACCGCGGGATTGTGACAATAAAGAGCGAATGCCTGAACTCTTGCGGACTCCGCGTTGTAGTAGCCATCAGTATGCCAATTTAGAGCGCGAGGCGTGTAGGGAATGTACCCTTTCTGTCTTGATGCGCTTGAAGTTTTAAGGGCAACGACACCATCTTCGCCTTCTGAGCGATGGGTTTCTGGCAGTGTAAGTCCGAACCTTGAGGCAAAACCGGCAAGCTCTTTTGCGGCTTCATTTTCGGATTTTGGCACATCGTGTATTTCAAACAGCGAAAGATTTGCACCTCGGCACTGGTCTTTTATCGATTTAATGGAATCGAAGTCGGCCGTATTAAAGGATTTTATTCGAATTGGCGCTGCAGCATTCACATGTGCGAATGTTTTTATTTTTGCGTCTTTCCACAATGAAAACTGCTGGTCAGAAGACAAATTCTGCCACTGAAATGACTGTAACATTCTGTATTCATTGGAATTAAAACCCGCCAAAACCTATATACTGCTTTCATGTTCAAAAATGCTGCAGCGCAACATTATTTCAAAAACCAACTGAGTTATTGCCAAATCTTCTAACATTCGATTATAACGATGTATAGATGTAGACGCTTAGTCAATTCGCTATTCGCCCAGAGCAACAAAGCTCAAACTGAACAATTTGCGAGGCAATTCAAAACTAAGCGTCAAAGGGGCAAACTATTGGTCCTTTATTGCCAGGGAGGTGGCCATGAAAGACGGCGAAAACGGAGACGAGAACAAGAACACCAATCCAACGCCTTTATTGGACGAACTTGAAGGTGGTTCTTGGCCTAGCTTCGTGACGGGTTTGAAGCGTCTGCGTGACAATGCGGATGCGCAATATGCGCCCATGATGAATGACCTTCTTGGACAGTTGAACCACTCATACGAGAACCGCAAAGGGTATTGGAAGGGTGGCACTGTTTCAGTTTATGGATACGGAGGCGGCATTATCCCGCGCTTTTCCGAAGTGTCCGAAAAATTCCCAGAGTCTAAGGAATTTCATACTCTACGGGTGATGCCCCCTGCTGGATATCACTACACAACAGATGTTCTGCGCGACATGTGTGACATCTGGGAGCGTCACGGTTCAGGACTGATCGCGTTCCATGGGCAGTCTGGTGACATTATGTTCCAAGGCTGCACGACAGAAAACACGCAGAAGGCCTTTGACGAGCTGAACGAAATTGGCTTTGATCTTGGTGGAGCGGGCCCTGCCCTTCGCACTGCAATGAGCTGCGTTGGCCATGCACGATGTGAGCAGTCCTGCTACGACGAAGTGCGCGCACACCGTTCCATTATCAACAGCCTGCTGGACGAGATGCACCGTCCCTCGCTGCCATACAAGTTTAAGTTCAAATTCTCGGGGTGTGCAAACGACTGTGTTAACGCGATCCATCGTGCCGACTTTGCGGTGATTGGAACATGGCGTGACGACATCAAAATCGACCAAAAGAAAGTTCAGGAGCACATCGCTGAAAAAGGTCGTAAATACACGATTGATACGGTTGTTTCGATGTGTCCAACCCGTGCGATCAGTTTAAATGATGACGACACGTTCGACATCGACAATAAATCGTGTGTGCGTTGCATGCATTGTATCAACGTTATGACCAAAGCTTTGTCGCCAGGTGACGATCGCGGTATTTCTGTGATGATCGGCGGCAAGCGCTCGTTGAAAGTCGGCGATATGATGGGCATCATGGTTCTTCCGTTCATGAAGCTTGAAACTGACGAAGACTTTGAAAAGTTAGAGGAATTTGCCGAAAACGTTGTCGAGTTTTTTGCCGACAATGCGCTTGAACACGAACGGGTCGGTGAAACCATTGATCGTATCGGTCTGCCTTCTTTCCTTGAGGCTTTGGATATCGAACCCGATCCTAACATGGTGAACCACCCTAGAACGTCTAGCTACGTTCGAACCGATGACTTTGACGAAGAAGCGGACAAATGGTTCGAACGCATGGCCGCCGAAAAGGCCGAGCGCCTTAGTGCCGAATAATCTGGATAGAACACCTCGACCCAGTTTTGCGCTGCGGAGAGATGGGAGAACGACATGAAAGACGAAGTAAAAAAGAAACCAAGAACCCCTGATGAAATAGGCGTTCCAGATCCATTTCAGTACATGCACCCCGTGATGAAGGCCAACTACGGCAATTGGGATTGGCATGATCGCCCTCGGCCCGGAGTTTTGCGGCACGTTTCCAAATCCGGAGACATTATTTACACAATCCGCGCAGGAACACAGCGTCAAATGGATGTGTTCACCATTCGCAAACTTTGCGACATCGGTGATCGTTTCGCTGACGGTCACGTCCGCTTCACTACACGCTCGAACATTGAGTTCTTGGTCGCTGAACAGGGCAAAGTTGCTCCGCTGATCGACGAGCTTGAGCGTGAAGGTTTCCCTGTCGGTGGCACGGGTGCCTCTGTTTCAATGATTTCGCACACGCAAGGTTGGTTGCATTGCGACATCCCTGGAACGGATGCCTCTGGTGTTGTGAAGGGTTTGATGGACATGCTCCATTCGGAATTCACGCAGGAAAAGATGCCCAACCGCGTGCGAATGACAACATCGTGCTGTCAGATCAACTGTGGTGGACAAGGTGATATCGCGATCAACGTGCAATACACCAAGCCCCCAAAGATCAACCATGATCTGGTTGCCAATGTCTGCGAACGCCCTGCTGTTGTGGCCCGTTGCCCTGTGGCGGCAATCCGTCCAGCAATGGTAAACGGCAAGCCAAGCCTTGAAGTGGACGAAAAGAAATGCGTCTGCTGTGGCGCTTGCTACCCACCCTGCCCGCCTATGCAGATAAACGGCGACGACAGCACCAAGATTGCGATTTGGGTTGGGGGCAAGCACTCGAATGCGCGCTCTAAGCCAACATTTCATAAGCTTGCCGTGGCAAACCTGCCAAACAACGCCCCGCATTGGCCCGAAGTTCAAGCTGTCGTGCGCCGCATCATCGAAGCCTACAAGCACGATGCCAAGCATTGGGAGCGTATGGGCGAATGGATCGAGCGCATCGGCTGGAAGCGTTTCTTTGAAATGACTGAACTGGCTTTTACCAAGCACCATTTGGACACTTGGACCGGTTCTCGCAAGACGATGAACTCGTCTGCCCATATCCACTTCTAAGGAGAAGTCACTTTGAAGATCGGAGTAGTCGTCAGTGAAGGCCCGTATACGCACCAAGCCGCGGACTCAGCCTATCACTTCGTAAAAGCTGTGCTAGACAGCGGTCACGAAGTGCCTCGGGTTTTCTTTTATCACGATGGGGTAAATGTCTCATCACGTTTGACTATCCCACCGCAAGACGAGCGTCATATACAAAACAACTGGACCAATCTCGCTAAAGAACATGAGATTGATCTGGTCGTCTGCATCGCCGCCGCTCAACGTCGCGGTCTGCTGGATGCGAATGAGGCCAACCGTCAAGGAAAAGACGCCAACAACATCGCCGACGGCTTTCGTATTTCGGGTCTTGGGCAGTTGATAGAAATGGGCATCCAGACTGATCGTCTGGTGACGTTTGGGGATTAACGACATGAGTGAAACCAAGAAATTCCTCTATGTGAACCGCAAAGCGCCCTATGGCACGATCTACGCTTTGGAAGCGTTAGAGGTTGTTCTGATTGGCGCTGCGTTCGAACAGGACGTTTCATTGGCGTTCCTGGACGACGGTGTATTTCAGTTGACCAAGGGCCAAAACACTAACGGCATTGGCATAAAGAACTTCTCGCCGACATTCCGCGCATTGGGGGACTTTGAGGTGACGAAACTGTTCGTCGAAAAAGAGTCGCTCGAAGAGCGCGGTCTAACGGCTGACGATTTGCAGGAAATCATGTATGAAGACGAAGACGACGATTGGGAAGAAAAGCCCTCAATCAAACTCGTTTCTCGGGCCGAAATGGCCGATGTGATGGCCGATCAAGATGTCGTTCTGAGTTTCTGAGGGGATAAAAATGTCGACTTTACACACAGTAAACAAGTCCCCGTTCTCAACGCAGTCACTGCAAAGCTGCTTGAACCATTGCAAAGACGGCGACGCCGTATTGATGATCGAAGACGGTGTCTACGGCGCATTGACCAATTCCAACATGTCAAAACAGGTCCAAACCAAAGCAGGAAATGTCACAATCTACGTGCTGTCGCCGGACGCTGACGCGCGTGGTTTAATCGGAGACAAACTTCTCGGGGAAGTCATTGCTGTAGACTACGCTGGCTTCGTCAAACTTGTCACCAAACACGACCGGACACAGAATTGGCTATAACTCATTCGCCCTATTTCGGGCACTAACTAAGGAAGACCAAAATGGCATACGACGTTAACGGAACAACCGTTGAGCATGACGAAGAAGGCTATATCACTACTCTTTCTGATTGGACGAAAGAATTGGCGGGCGTGATCGCAACGGCCGAGGAAATCGACATGAATGAAGAACATTGGGCCGTCGTGAACTTCTTGCGTGAGTATTACGAGGAATATCAGATTGCACCTGCGGTACGCGTTTTGATCAAGTCGATCAAAAAGTCGATGGGACCAGAAATAGGCAACAACAAGTATATGTACGAACTGTTCCCATATGGCCCAGCAAAGCAGGCATGTAAGATTGCTGGCCTGCCAAAGCCAACTGGCTGCGTTTAACAAGCTAAGCCTTTATTTATAGGGGATAATCTCAAAGCCCACGAAAGGAGTCCGCGTGCTAGGAGTGATCTACGCAATTCTATTCTACATAGCGACCGCAATTATTGTGGTTGGTGTGGCGATGCGAGTTCGGACCTATGCGCGTACCCCGGCACCTTTGAAAATTCCAACGACACCTGCCCCAACAACCGGTTGGGGCGTGTTTTGGCGGATGGTGCGCGAAGTTTTACTCTTTCAAAGCCTTTATAAATCCAACAAGTGGATATGGCTGTTTGGCTGGATGATGCACATGTCTCTTTGGCTGATCCTTGCCCGACATATGCGGTATTTCATCTTTGAATCCTACTGGTGGATTGATGCCGTCCAATTCGTTGGCACCTACGCTTCATTTACCTTCTTATTTGGTCTTGGCGGTCTTCTGATACGACGTTTCGCCGTAGAACGTATCCGTTATATTTCATCCCCGTCTGACGTCCTAATGCTGCTGCTGCTGATCGGTATCGGTGCCAGCGGGTCTTTGATGCGCTTCGTCACTCACACCGACATTGTTTCAGTGAAGGCATTTATGCTTGGGCTCAGCCGTTTTCACGTTGGCCACTTGCCGTCAGATCCAGTTTTGCTCGTGCATTTGGCTTTGGTCATCACGCTTATGATTATCTTCCCTATTTCCAAACTCATGCATGCGCCTGGTGTGTTCTTCTCACCTAGCCGCAATCAAATAGATAACTCGCGCGATAAGCGCCACCTCGCCCCTTGGGCGGCTGAATTGGAGAAGTAATCCATGCCTGACGGTGCAGAAGAGTTTCGCAAAATGCAGCATGCGCTGGACGTACCTTGCCTAAAACCTGGGGCGATGGAGGGTGTTCAACCTTTTAAAGCCAAACCCGAGCATCAAGAAAAAGTCGGCATGCCCGGCGAACTTATTCCTGACTGGAAGGAAAAAGCGCTCGAAAAAATGGCCGAGCTGGGCGAGAAGAACCGCGCATTTAAAGTTTACCTTGATACTTGTGTGAAATGCGGCGCTTGCACAGACAAGTGCCACTATTTCCTTGGCACAGGTGATCCTAAGAATATGCCTGTCGCGCGTCAGGATTTATTACGTTCGGTCTACCGTCGTTATTTCACATTCGCTGGCAAATACTTCCCCTGGCTGGTCGGAGCGCGCGATTTAACCGAAGACGTGCTTGAAGAATGGTACTCTTACTACCACCAGTGTTCTGAGTGCCGTCGTTGTTCTGTCTTCTGCCCTTACGGGATCGATACAGCCGAAATCACGATGGCTGCTCGCGAAATATTGGACACTGTTGGCGTCGGACAAAAGTACTCAAACGAGATCATCGGTAAAGTTAAAGAAGTCGGCAATAACCTTGGACTTAACCCTAAGGCCCTTCGTGCGACGCTCGAAGATCTTGAGGAAGACCTAGAAGAAGACACCGGTCTAGCTGTTCGCCTGCCGCTTGACGAAAAGGGCGCGGACATCTTGTTGATTACCCCGTCGGCGGATTTCTTTGCGGAACCCCATATCGACGGCCTTCTTGGTTACGCCAAAGTCTTCCACGAAGCTGGCGTAAGCTGGACCATCAGCTCTTATGCCTCTGAGGCCGCCAACTTTGGTCTGTTCATCGGCTCATACGAAAATATGCGCGAGATTAGCCTTCGGATCCGAAAAGCTGCCGAAGACCTTGGTGTTAAGCGGATCGTGTTTGGTGAATGCGGCCACGCTTGGCGCGTTGCTTATAGCTTTCTCGACACGCTTGCAGGACCGTTCGATTTTCTCGATCAGAAATACCCAATTCCGCAGCACATTTTGGAATTCACTTGGGACGAAATCCAAAAGGGCACGCTAAAGTTCGACAAAAGCAAGAACGACGATATCCGCCTAACCTACCACGACAGTTGTAACGTCGCACGCGCCAGCAGGATGGGTGATATGCCCGGTGGTCAGTTTGAAATACCGCGCAATGTGATCAAAGCCGTTTGCAACAACTATTTCGACATGGACCCTGACACGATCAAGGAAAGCACGCTGTGTTGTGGTGGAGGTGGCGGCCTTTTGACGGACGATTTGATGGATCTTCGGATCAAAGGATCAAGCCCGCGAATGACGGCGTTGCAAGACGTGACCGAAGAACATGGCGTCACGCATATGGCCGCAATTTGCGCAATCTGCAAAACCCAATTCTCAAAGGTCATGCCTAAGTTTGGCTATGAGATGGATAGCGTTGTTTCCGTTCACCAATTGGTGTCGAACGCAATCATCCTGACCGGATCAAACGACGGTGAAAGTGCCGAGGAGGAGACCTCAGATGAATGATATGAGCTCAAAAAACCAACCGACATTCCGCAGATTTGAAGAGGGCGAAACCGAAGCAGATTTTGATCTTGAGGAAAAAATATTCACCCAAGACAAGTCTTATAAGTGCCCAACTTACATACACAAAACCCCTCCTTGTCAGGGTTCATGCCCCTCGGGTCATGAGATCCGCGGGTGGTTGTCGATTGCGCGCGGCATGGATAAGCCAACTGAAGAGGGCATGGAGTGGCAGGAATACGCATTTCAGCGCATGGTGTCAGCCAACCCCTTCCCTGCGACGATGGGACGTGTTTGCCCTGCCCCGTGTGAAGCAGGATGCAATCGTAATGAGGTCGACGAATATGTAGGCATCAACGGGGTTGAACAATATGTCGGTGACTGGGCCAACGCCAACGACATCAAAATGTCGGCACCCGGCGCAGATACTGGCAAGAAGATCGCCGTTGTTGGTGGCGGCCCTGCTGGCCTGTCGGCAGCCTACTTTCTACGTCTAGATGGGCACTCGGTAACTTTGTTTGAAGCCCACGATCAGCTTGGCGGCATGATGCGCTATGGCATCCCCGGCTATCGAACACCGCGCGACATGCTCGACAAAGAGATTGGCCGGATCACCGACATGGGTGTTGATGTGCGCTTGGGCGTTCGTATTGGAACGGATGTCACCACTGACGAGTTAGAGAAGGCGTTTGACGCCGTCTTCTGGGCCATGGGTGCTCAAAATGGTCGTCCCCTGCCCGTTCCTGGTTGGGAAGGCACCGAGAACTGCATCAACGGTATCGAGTTCCTGGACGCGTTTAACCAAGGCTATGTTCTTGGAACGGCACGCAAAGTCGTTGTGGTCGGGGGTGGCGACACTTCAATCGACGTGGCCTCAGTGGCGCGTCGACTTGGGCACATAACGGCCGACTATTTGCCAGAGCGAAATGACGGCTCAATCGTCGATTTCACTTCGCACGATGTGGCAAGCAGCCTTAGTCGGGAAGGTATGGAGGCAACGCTGACGTCTCTGTTTCCGATTGAGCAAATGACCGCTGCCGAGCACGAGCGTGAAGACGCCAAGCGCGAAGGCGTCGACATTAAAGGCGGCGTTATGCCACTCGAGGTTTTGCTGGATGAAGATGGCAAAGCCCGCGGCCTACGCATGTGCGAATGCGTTATGAAGGGCAACATCCCTGAGGCTGTCGAAGGCACTGAGTTCGAAATTGAAGCCGACATAATCATTTCGGCCATTGGCCAAATGGGTGACATGACCGGCGTCGAAGATCTCGACGGTGGTAAAGGCTTCATCGACATCACAGGCAACTATCAGGTCAAAGACAAGGCCAAGCATTTCGCTGGCGGAGACATTGTGCGTCCGCATCTTTTGACTACCGCCATTGGCCATGGTCGCATCGCTGCTGAATCGATCACCGACTATTTGGACGACGGAGAGATTCAAAAGAAACGACCTAAGATCGATGTTCACCACTTTGATCTATTAAACGAGCTAAACCAGCGCGGCAAATCACCAGAGGATTACGCCCACGGTCAAACGCGCGGAACCGACGATGCAAATTATGCGGTCCACAATTACGAAGACCGATCAAACGGACAGATCATCAAACATTCCGAGTTGTTCAAGGGACACTTCGGGTTTGTCGAACGCGAATCCCGTGGCGAAGTTCATATCGAAGGTGACGACGTTCTCGGCAATTTCGAAGAGCGAATCATTGGTTTCACTGAAGAGCAGGCGCAAAAAGAAGGCGAGCGCTGCATGTCCTGCGGTATGTGCTTTGAGTGCGACAACTGCGTAATCTATTGTCCTCAGGACGCCGTTCACCGTGTCAAAAAGGCAGACCGAACAGTCGGGCGATACGTTGAGACTGACTATACCCGTTGTATTGGGTGCCACATATGCGCTGACGTTTGTCCGACCGGTTACATCAAAATGGGACTAGGGGAATAGAATGAAGCGTCTTCTGACGATCGTCAGTCTACTCTTCGCAGTTCTGGCTCTGCCAGTGGTCGCCCAAGACAGCGGATGGCGTTATGGGCCGACCCTGTCTGAAGCTTCCGGTGATCCGCATCCCGAAGGCAACGAGTACATGCGCAAGTTCCACATGGAACTGATGAAGCACGATCGCGACATGACTCTGCGTGATGGAGAACGCGAAATCGATGCCAGCTTGAAACAATGCTTCGATTGCCACACTGTCAAAGACGAGCGCACCGGCGATCCTGTAACCTATGATGACGAACGACACTTTTGCCGAACTTGCCACGATTTTGTGTCCGTGAAAGTGGACTGCTTCACGTGTCATCGCTCAACACCCGAAGGTTTTAACGAACCTTCACCGCTACACGCGCGTCTTCTAGATTTAGGCGCCTCGCCCGAGTTTGAGATGGTCGAAAGCTTCATTACCTCGCTTGAAACTTCGTCGGATCAGTAAGGAAAACAGATGAGCCCGAAAGACAATTTCGTCCTGCCCGATCTGCCCGAGAACCCCTCTCGTCGGAACTTCTTTAAAAGCGGTGCAGCAGCGGTCACCCTTACTCTGGCACCCGGTATCACGGTTATGGCTTTTGGCGGCACTGCCGCCAGCGCGGCTGGTGCGGACGCGGGCAAGCGCTGGGGTCTGCTGATTGACGTGAACAAATGTGCCAAGGACTGCACGGCCTGTGTGACAGCGTGCAAAGACGAAAACGGCTGGGCTGGGTATGGCGATCCAGAACAGAATTCGCAGTGGATCCGCAAAGTGACGATGCGCAATAAAGCGACGGGCCATGAGACGGAAATGCCGGTTATGTGCCAGCACTGCGAAGACCCGCCCTGTGTTGACGTCTGCCCGACGGGTGCCAGCTTCAAACGTGTCGACGGCATCGTTTTGGTCGACAAACACACCTGCATTGGCTGCCGCTATTGCATGATGGCCTGCCCGTTCAAAGCGCGCTCTTTCGTGCATGAACCGGTGAACAACCAAAAACCACATGCCCCACGCGGCCAAGGCACTGTAGAAAGCTGCACGCTTTGTGTGCACCGTGTTGATAAGGGGCAAATCCCAGCTTGCGTCGAGGCCTGTGACGCCACCGGTCACGGGGCGATGGTCTTTGGCGATCTCAACGATCCAGCCAGCGACATCTCAAAAGCGTTGGCGTCCTATCCATCAGTCGCGCTGCGCCCTGACCTAGATCTTAACCCCGGCGTTCGTTACGCAAACTTGTAGGAGGCAGTCATGGAGCGCACACTATACCGCGAGATCAACGCCACCCAAGGCGTTTGGACACTCGCCGTCATCATGGTCGGTTTGGTCGCAATTGCTGGTTGGTCGGTGCTTTATGTCGAACACCACGGACACGCCGTCACCGGAATGAACAACCAAATCGTTTGGGGTTTGCCGCATGTGTTTGCAATCATATTGATCGTGGCGGCTTCGGGCGCGTTGAATGTCGCCTCGATGGCTTCAGTGTTTGATCGCACGGCTTACAAACCGCTCAGTCGATTATCTGGCATTCTGGCAATTGCCTTGTTACTTGGCGGACTTTTGGTTCTTGTCTTAGACTTGGGGCGCCCTGACCGCTTGTTGATTGCCATGACCACTTTCAACTTCTCGTCAATTTTTACGTGGAACGTTCTGCTTTATATCGGCTTTATGGGCATCGTGGCGGTGTATCTATGGGTTCAGATGGACCGCAGCGTACACCCAAAATACGTTAAACCAATCGGAATTGTTGCGTTTGTCTGGCGCTTAATCTTAACGACAGGAACCGGTTCAATTTTTGGCTGGCTTGTTGCCCGTCCCGGCTACGACGCGGCGCTGATGGCCCCCTTATTTATCTCGCTGTCGTTTTCCCTTGGGCTGGCGGTGTTCTTATTGGTGCTGATAGCTCTCTACCGACTAGACGACCGTTTGATAGGCGATGAAATTGTTGCCCGCCTTTCCCATCTTCTTGGTATTTTTGTCGCCGCAGCCATGTACTTCGCTGTTCTTCAACACGTCACCAACCTTTACGCGGCCGAGCACGCCGGGTTCGAACGCTTCATTCTTTTCGAAGGCGGTGTCATTACCACGCTCTTTTGGTGGGGCCAGATCGCATTGGGCGGACTGCTACCCTTGGCGTTAATTTTTGGCAAGCTACCGACCAATGTTCCGTCGCGGGCAATCGTTGCTTCTATGCTGGTCATACTTGGCGCTTTTGCGCAGCTTTATGTCATCATCATCGGTGGCCAAGCCTACCCATTCGAAATCTTTCCGGGCTATGAGGTCACGTCTTCCTTCTTTGACGGAGCAATAGTCAGTTATTCGCCCAGCTTCTATGAGCTGGCACTTGGGGTTGGCGGAGTTGCAGTCGCGATGTTGGCCACTGGTGTTGCAGTAAAGGTTTTGCGTATCCTGCCAACGAATCTTGCCGATAAAAAATCTTGAGTATCCATAATCTATGACAGCCCTCTCTCCCCACCCGTTTTCCCGTTTCGTAGCCATTCTGGGACGAGGTAAAACCAAGCAGCGCCATTTGACGTTTGACGAAGCATTTGAGTCGATGGCTATGATTTTGCGCAATGAAGTTTTGCCTGAACAGCTTGGCGCATTCCTCATGCTTCTTCGTTTGAAAGAGGAAGGTCCCGAAGAAATCGCGGGCTTTGCGGCGGCGGCAAAGTCGCTCTACGTCCTGCCTGACAACCTGCCGAATGTGGACATTGATTGGTCGTCCTATGCAGGTAAGCGCATCCAACTACCTTGGTTTGTCCTGTCAGTCATGGCTTTGGTCAACGCAGGATATACCGTCACGATGCATGGCACCGAGGGCCACACTCCGGGCCGTGTTTACACACGTGAAATCATCGAGATGTTTAACCTGCCAGTGGCAAGTTCTTTTGATGGGGCGGCCACCCAAATCAGGGACGGTGGCTTCACATACATCCCGCTCGAAGTTCTCAGCCATCGCTTGCGAGAGTTGATCGACCTTCGGCCGATTTTTGGTCTGCGCTCGCCGGTTCATACGTTCAGCCGGATGCTCAATCCATTTAACGCTGAAACGATGATGCAAGGTATTTTCCATCGTGGATTTATGGAAATTCACGCAGGTGCAGCCCAGACTCTCGGGCAATCGCGCATGGCCGTTTTTCGTGGCGAAGGTGGCGAGATTGAACGCCGCCCTAACAAACCGACGCCCGTGTGGATGACCCACGGACAGGGTGAACCAATCATTGAAACTTGGCCTCAGCAATTGGAAAACGGTCACCAACCGCCGGACGAAGACATGGACACCGCGCGATTGTTAGATGTGTGGCAGGGAAAGTCTGAAGACCCATACGCCTTGGCCTCGATCATCGGCACTTTGGCAGTCACCTTGCGCACAATGGGCAAAGCTGACGACATGGAAGCCGCTGACATGTTGGCCAAAAAAGTTTGGGAAAGCAGGGACAAAGGCTTCCTGCCGCGAGCATGACATCCCTGCCCCGTTTCATGATCGCCGCGGCGCATAAATCGTCTGGGAAAACGGTGGTTTCAACGGGAATTGCCCGCGCACTTTTGAAACAAGGTCAGACCGTAGGTACATTCAAAAAGGGCCCAGACTATATTGATCCGCTATGGCTGAGTACTGCCAGCAGAGTCCCTTGCTATAACCTCGACTTCAATACGATGGGACGCGATGAGCTGACGCATCTATTTTCCAGCCGTGCGCAAGGTAGTGACATAAATCTGATTGAGGCCAACAAAGGCCTTTTCGACGGAACCAACCCTGACGGCACGGATTCGAATGCGGAACTCGCCAAACTTTTGAAAACGCCGGTGGTTCTAGTGATCGATACTGTTGGCATGACGCGCGGTATTGCCCCGTTGTTGCTTGGCTATCTTGGATTTGATCCTGATGTGAATATTGCGGGGGTTATCCTTAACCGCACAGGCGGTCCACGGCACAGTGGTAAACTGGTGCAAGCAGTCGAAACTTATACGGACCTACCGGTTTTAGGCGCTATTAGGCGGACACCTGACATGGACATTGCCGAACGCCACTTAGGTCTTATCACTCCGGCTGAAAATCCTGCTACGGATACATGGATTGATTTGGTTTCGTATTTGGTAGCCGAGCAAGTCAATCTCGACACGATCCAAGCTCTCGCATCCGATGTACCAGAGCTAACAGCAAAACCCATCGATATCGGTCGAACGCCTCCTGATGCAGCTGGCCTTAAGATCGGCATCGCCAAGGACGCAGCCTTTGGCTTTTACTACTCCGACGATCTTGAAGCGTTTTCGCAAGCGGGTGCATCTCTTGTCCCAATCGACATGCTACATGACCAAGTACTGCCTGAAATCGACGCGCTGTTCATCGGTGGTGGGTTTCCCGAAACGCAGGCCAGTACCCTTGCCGCAAATAGGTCAATGCTTCTATCGGTCAATGCCGCGTTGGACGCGGGCCTACGTTGCTACGCGGAATGCGGTGGTTTGATGTACCTGTGCAACTCAATCGGTTGGGGAGATGAGAGGTCAGACATGGTCGGCTTTTTTGACGCTGACACACGGTTGGAAAAAAAACCACAAGGGCGCGGGTACGTCCGCTTTGATAGCAACTCAAACCATCCTTGGGGACAAACAAAAACAACAACGAGTGCCCACGAATTTCACTACGCCCGCATCGTGAATTCTAAAGAAAACATCTTCACCCGAGATATCAAACGCGGCCACGGTACAGACGGTTTGTCCGATGGTTTACTAAAGAACAACACTTTGGCTGGCTTTGTACATCTTCGACATTCGGCCCAATCACCTTGGGTATTTGACTTCCTAGACTTTGTGCTGTCCCACAAAAAATAAGCCCCGACACACTGGCCGGGGCTAAGCTGTTTGGATTGGTTTGAAATTAGCGCTTCTTGATTTCAAACTTGTAGATGTCACCTTCGCTACCCGAGCTCATAAGCTCATTGCCGGTCTGGTTGCAGAATGCCGCAAAATCCGCGACCGAACCTGGGTCAGTTGACTGAATCTCAAGCACTTGGCCAGAATCCATGCCCTTGAGCGCTTTTTTTGCTTTCAGGATTGGCAGTGGGCAATTTAGGCCCTTCGCATCCAACAATTGGTCAGCCATTTAGGTAGTTCCTCCGATTAAAATGGTATTCGATTAAATGAACAGGTTCACATCAGCTTTTAGCGCTTTTTCCATATAGGTCGCAGCGCCGCCGATTTCCATTTCGTCGATCATGTCCTTACGATCATACTCAAACAGATCGAGCGTCATCTGACAGCCGATCATTTTCACGTCCGATTCAAGTGCTGCTTCACGCAGCTCTGGGATCGACGCAACGCCTTTTTTCTTAATCAGGCTTTTCATCATTCCGCCGGCCATCGAACCAACGCCCGGAAGCATGCTCATCATGTTTGGCATTGCCATATGACCACCCATCATCGGCATTTCCATCGCTGGGTTGCCAAGAGACGTAAACTTCAGGTTCATGTCTTTTTTCAGCAGCGGCAGGCCGTAGAACGTGAAAAACATGGTCACGTCCACATCCATTGCAGCAGCTGTCGTTCCAAGAATAAATGGAGGATATGCCCAATCCAGCGACCCTTTGGTCACAATGATGGACATACTCTTAGCATTTTCTAGTTCACCTGTATCAAGCATGATAGTCTCCCCGAGATCCCGCTCTTATTGCCAAACTTGAATGTTTATAGCATTCCAATCTTCGAATGCATAGATAAAACGTAGGTTTTGTTGGCTTTATTGGAACATTGCGGGTCACATTTCAGTGAAAAATGGTCGATATTCGCACTACTCAGTGCAACTATGGATAAGATTTAGTAAATCGCTGTTCATTTCTTTGAATTGTCTTGCACAGGCTATAAAACACGCCTAGAAGCCAAAACATCAAACGGTATACCAATGTATGCCAAACTTATTGATCAACACAGCATCGCGATCAGACTGCCTACGTAGCTTTAGGTGATCGCCGAAAGGTCTTGAAAAATGGCAGATAAAACAGCCGACATCCTCTACACAATCGTTGACGAAGCCCCTGAACTGGCCAGCGCTTCCCTTTTGCCGATTGTCCGTAAATTTGCGTCCGCTGCAGGTGTGACAGTTGGGACCAAAGACATTTCGCTTGCTGGACGTATTATCGCTACCTTCCCCGAAGACCTGACGGACGCACAGCGTCAATCGGATGATCTTGCAGAACTGGGTGTTCTTGTAAAAACGCCAGATGCAAACGTCATCAAGCTTCCCAACATCTCGGCGTCGGTTCCTCAGCTCGTTGCTGCAGTAACAGAGCTTCAAGACAAGGGATACGATATCCCCAACTACCCAGAAGAGCCTTCAAGCGACGAAGACAGAGCGATCCGCGCTCGTTTCGACGCCATTAAAGGATCGGCAGTTAACCCGGTTCTTCGTGAAGGCAACTCGGACCGTCGCGCTGCAAAAGCTGTTAAAAATTTCGCCCAGAAGAACCCACATTCGATGGGCACTTGGGCAAATGACAGCAAAACCAAAGTCTCAAGCATGTCGGGCAACGACTTTTACGCAAATGAAGTTTCCACGACAATCACTGACGCGCAAGCAGGTGATGCCAAAATCGAATTCGTAGGCAAAGACGGATCGATCACAACTCTGAAAGCTGGCTGGCCGCTTGAATCTGGCACAGTTTGTGATGCAACCTTCATGTCGGTTAAGACACTGGGCGAGTTTCTGGCAGCTGCCATCGAAGACACCAAAACTGACGGCACGATGTTCTCGTTTCACATGAAGGCGACGATGATGAAGGTCTCAGATCCGATCATCTTTGGTCACGCTGTCAAAGCTTGGTTGGCACCTGTATTCGACAAATTTGGCAATGAAATGAACGCTTTGGGCGTCAATCCGAACTCTGGTTTGGGCGATCTTCTGGACCGTGTCTCCGGCAACGCCGACATCATGGCAGCGATTGAAGCCGTCGGTAAAGACCGTCCTGCTATGTATATGGTCGACAGCGACAAAGGCATCACGAACTTGCATGTTCCGTCTGACGTCATCATCGACGCCTCTATGCCTGCTGTGATCCGCGCAGGCGGCAAAGGTTGGGACGAAGCTGGTAACAAGGGCGACACAAACTGCGTCATCCCTGATCGCTGCTACTCAACAATCTATGATGAGTCCGTGAACTTCTTTAAAGAAAACGGCGCCTTAGACGTAACAACTGCAGGTGCAGTCGCCAACGTTGGCTTGATGGCGCAGAAGGCTGAAGAATACGGTTCGCACCCGACTACTTTTGAGGCTTCAGCAGATGGCGCAATCCGTATTGTTGCAGCGAACGGTGACACGTTGCATAATCTGGACGTTGAAGCTGGCGACATTTGGCGTGCTTGCACCGTCAAACAGGCACCAATCGAGAACTGGATTGAGCTTGCATTAGACCGCCAGCGCCTCACTGGGTCCGAGGCGATCTTCTGGCTTGACGCCAATCGCGCCCATGACGCTCAGCTGATCGAATACGTTAAACCTGCGCTAAAAGCTGCTGGTGTTGCTGACAAATTCCAGATCATGGCGCCACGTGAGGCGACGCGTCAGTCTTTGATTACAATCACGGCTGGCAACGACAGCATCGCCATCACCGGCAACGTTCTGCGGGACTATCTGACCGACCTGTTCCCAATTCTGGAACTGGGCACTTCGGCCAAGATGCTTTCGATTGTGAAGCTGATGAATGGCGGCGGTCTTTTTGAAACTGGCGCGGGCGGCTCGGCCCCAAAACATGTCCAGCAGCTGGTTGAAGAAAGCCACCTTCGTTGGGACTCGATGGGTGAGTTCTGCGCGCTTGGTGAAAGCTTCAACTTCCTTGCGGACTCTCAGGGCAACGCCAAAGCAGGCGTCCTAGGGCGTGCCGCTGAGGATGCCACACAAGGCATTCTTGACGACAACCGCTCTCCTTCGCGCAAAGTGGGTCAGCCAGACAACCGTGACAGCCACTATTGGTTCGCCCGCTATTGGGCCGAGGCCCTTGCAGCCCAATCAGACGACGCAGAAATCGCCGCCGAATTTGCAAGCGTTGCCGAAGCCTTGGTTGACGGTGAGACGGCAATCCTAGCTGAACTTGCAGCGGCCCAAGGCCCCGCAGCTGACCTTGGCGGATACTTCCACACAGACGCTGCGAAGGTCGCAAAAGTCATGCGCCCAAGCGAAACATTGAACGCGATCATCGGGTAATCACCTTAGCCCAAAATTTGAGAAACGCCCGTGGGAAACCTCGGGCGTTTTTCGTTTGTCGTGTCTCTAAGTGAAAGCACCTAGTTACGCTTGCGTGTTTTCAACCGCTCTTTCATCATCGCTTTTCCCGCAGGGGTACCGTCGTGGAATGTGCCGAAGAACTTATCCCATGGGACATCGAGCGAGCCGTAGTTAACCTCAAAATACCGGTGGTGCATTTGGTGGTGGAACATCCCTAGTTGCAGGCGTTTGCGACCCGAAACCCAGATACCCTCGAACCCGGTGTGGGTGGTGATGGCGTAGAGGCCATAGAACATCAGGTGGCAGATCATATGCACGGGATGGGTGGGCACGACGAAGTGGATCAGCGCGGTGCCGAAATAGAACAGGTGTTCAATTGGGTGCATAGAGAGGCCCGACCATGGGCCGATGTCGGTGTTACGGTGATGTAGCGCGTGGAAGCGGTACAGGTTGTTGGTGTGCAGCAGGCGGTGGATCCAGTAGAAATAGAAGCTCTCCCATACTGGGATCAGCAGGAAGACCGCCAAGAACCAAACCCAACCGTCAGACCAAAGCCAAACCGAGGCATAACCGTTGGCCATGCTAAACCAGATTAGGCATTCATAGGCGCTCCAGATCGTGACACCCGAGGCGAGCGCCCAGAACACGTTGTCCCAAAACTGATTGTTGAACGTGAACACCCGCCCCTGCCGCGGGAACGGGCGCGGGTCGTATTTGTGATCTGGACCCTGAAGCTGCGAGCTGTGAAACAGAATGTGGAGGCCCTGCGCAAGGATCGTCACGATAAGCAGATTACGGATCAGAATTTCGAGCATCCAGAGACCGGGCGTCGTAGCCTCCCCCAATGTCGGCGCAGTCCAAGTATAGGCGGCGTAGGCCAGTGCAACGATGGCGAGATTAATCGAGATAGGGAACCATGCGGACCAATACCAGACAACCACGGCCTTAGGGTTGGGCGGCCAGTAAAACAGAGGGTTCACGGCAAGCGGCAGGTTATCAGGAACGTGGTTCCACTCGGTTCTGGCCATTCTTACGCTCCGGCGCTGTCGATGCTAAAAGCTAGTTTGAAATTTGGTATTGGGTCAATGGATACGGAACACTTTTCCCCATCTTTTAGGTATTCCAAAAATTGGTCACGGTTGCGACGGGATGTACCAATCATCGAACTGCGACTGGGTTTCAAAAACACGTTCATAACCATTTTGAACCATTAAACTACAAATCGCTTGCCTCGCACTTGTGCGATTGTGCTCAATAGAAATGAAGTTGAATTTGTAGGCTGAAAAATCAAAGGCGCTAAGAATTTCCAATTCACTTCCCTCGGTATCGACAGATAGATAGTCTATTTCTTCAGGAGCATCATACTTTTTCAACAAATCTAACAAACTTATTGTATCTACTTGATAGCTTGAAGATTTTTTGCGAGCTTTTGCGTGAAGATCGCCATTTGCATACTTTTCGATAGTCGATAGCTCAGCGGCTTCAACCGAACAAAAATCCAACTTTCCCCCAGTCTTGCTCCAAACACAGTTGGTTTCAATGTGGCAAGTCCGATTGGTTAAAAGATCGCTATGCCACTTTGTTTCAGGCTCCGCCAAGATACCATTCCAGTCAAAGCCTTTTTCCAACAAATGTGAGTTGCTAAGGCCAACACCATCGGTTGCTCCGAATTCAACAAAGAAGCCGTTATTTTTGAATCCACTGAAGAGTAGCGCGAATACGTCTTGCCCAATTTGAGAACAAGATTTTTCATTTGTCGCGTTTTTCAACGCACTTCGTGCCAACCCCTCAATGTCATTTAGTATTTTGCCAGAACCTAAATGCTTAACTTTTGTAATTATTCGATCCATTAAAAATCTTTCATCAACAACACATTCACCCGCCTATTCATACGGCCCTTTTTCTCAATCTTTCCGATGCTGATCTTGCCGATCTCTGAGGTGCGCGCGACGTGGGTGCCTCCACAAGGTTGCAGATCAATCTGAGCATCGCCAAGACCGATGCGGATCAGGCGTACTTTGCCCGAGCCCATTGGCGGCTTAACGGACATGGTTTTGACCATCTGCGGATTGGCCTCAAGTTCGGCGTCTGTGATCCAATCAGTGGTCACTTCAAGATCTCGGTCGATAAGCTCTTGCAGGGTTGCAGCAAGTGCTTCTTTCTCGCCTGGATGATCGGGCATGTCGAAATCCAAACGGCCTTTGACGGCAGTAATTGCGCCGCCGGTTACTGGCAGTGGGATAACAACTGACAATAAATGCAAGGCCGTGTGTACGCGCATCAGACGGTAGCGAGTGTCCCAATCAAGCGATTGAGAAACCTCGGTGCCGACGGTTGGCAAGTCAGAGCTTTCGGCCGGAACAAGAACGATCTGATCGCCATCGCCTTTGACTGTTGTGACGACCTCACAAGTGCCGCCGTCCCAGGTTAGACGACCTTTGTCACCTGGTTGACCGCCTCCGGTAGGGTAGAAAATCGATGCATCAAGGATAATTCCTCCGAGATCGTTGATCGCCTCGACCGTAGCAGGAGCTTCTTTGAGATAAGCGTCGTCTCGGAACTGGGGAAGCGTCATCAGACCTCAGCCGTTACGTTAGGCAAGTTGCCAGAGGTGTCATTCGCCAACCATTCAGGAACCGGCAAATTCTTGGCTGTTAGGAATTCAGGATTGAATAGCTTTGACTGGTAGCGCGTGCCGAAGTCGCAGAGCATCGTGACGATGGTGTGACCCGGACCCATTTCGCGGGCCATACGAACCGCGCCGGCAACGTTGACGCCAGATGAACCGCCTAGGCAAAGCCCTTCGTGCTCGAGTAAATCGAAGACCACCGGCAAGCTTTCGTCGTCTGAGATGTAGTAAGACATGTCGGGCGTGAAGCCTTCAAGGTTTGCTGTGATGCGTCCTTGTGCGATGCCTTCGGTGATCGATCCGCCCTCGGACTTAAGCTCGCCGTTGAGGTAATAGTTGTGCAATGCCGAACCTGTTGGATCTGCCAACGCGACCTTCACACCCTTGGGCTGCAATGCCATGCCGACGCCTGCCAATGTGCCGCCAGAACCGACTGCGCATGTAAATCCGTCGACTTTGCCGCCGGTTTGCGACCAGATTTCGGGACCTGTGGTTTCAATGTGTGCTTGGCGATTGGCTACATTGTCGAATTGGTTGGCGAAAATCGCACCGTTAGGTTCGGTCTTAGCCAGTTCTTCGGCAAGACGACCAGCGTATTTGATGTAATTGTTTGGATTCCTGAAAGGAGCGGCGGGAACTTGCACAAGCTGAGCACCAGCAAGACGGATCATGTCTTTCTTTTCCTGAGACTGGGTCTCGGGGATGACAATAACAGTTTTGAAACCCATCGAGGCGCCCACTAAGGCTAGGCCGATGCCGGTGTTACCTGCGGTTCCTTCGACGATCGTGCCGCCTGGCTTAAGTTGGCCGTTGGCGATAGCGTCTCGAATGATGAAAAGCGCAGCGCGGTCCTTGACCGATTGACCGGGGTTCAGGAACTCGGCTTTACCGTAAATCTCACACCCAGTAGCATCGCTGGCTTGGCGAAGTTTGATCAGAGGTGTTTGACCGATTGCGTCGGCAAGATCCTTGGTAACACGCATATTCAGCGCCCCTTTGTATTTGTCTGAACTATAGCTCTAAGCGGGACGTTTGAGAGTTTCAAGAAGCTGCGCGAAGTCGATCACGGTGTCTTGCAAGCCAGTTCAGGCAAAGTACCGTGGGAATGACGTTGATTTCGCCGGAATCGACATGATGCATTGCGTCTTCAAAACTAAGCACATGGGATCGAATATCCTCGCCCTCGTCCACTAAACCACCTGTGCTAGCGTGGTCATCGGGCAGTGTACAAAGGCCGACATAGAGAAAGAAAAACTCAGAACTTGCGCCGGGGCTGGAATAGCCTTTGCTGACAAATTCGAGCGACGAGATGTCCAAGTCGGCTTCTTCTTTGGCTTCGCGGATGGCCGTTGTTTCAGGGCCTTCGCCTGCATCAATTAAGCCCGCCACGGGTTCCAGACACCATGGTACTGGGTCATGACGGCCGGTTGGTCCCATTCGAAATTGCTCGACCAATAGAACTTGGTCGCTGACAGGATCATATGGCAGTACGATAGCCGCGTCAGTCCCTAGAAACACCTCGCGCCGCAGCAATTCCGACTGTTCTCCGTTGAACTTTTTGTGTCGCAACTGCATGACGTCCAGGGCGTAGAAACCAGCGTGACTGCGGTTGACGACCTCCTTTGTCACATCTTCTGCTTTCATACCGGATCGGATGTTCGTTGGCGCACTTGCGGAACGAGCACGCATTCGCGTTGCAGCACGCGCGCGGATCATCGGAAAACGGCTTACCAATGTGTCGGCGTCAATCTGACCAAAGTAGCTCATCGCTTCGTCAGCCGCCTCAAGGCTTAGGTCACCCCAATCACGCTGCCAATCGCTGAGCAACCAAGGTTCACCCGGTGGAACGCCATCTGCGGGCGGCCAATAGACTTGACAGTTCTCTTGACCGTTCGGGGTCTTCACCTCAAACGACCGCAATTCGTAGGCAAACCCACCTTCGTAAAAATTCAAACGGTCAATATCCGATTGCGTCAATCCTTTCGCCAGCAAACCAAAAGCTGTCTTGCCCGTTGCTGCAAGTATCATCGGATAGCTTGTGCCAGAGGCCCAGCAGACGTCATGATCATGAAGGCTGGCTTCCGTCAAAGTGACGCGCTGTTCGTCATCCCCAAGAACGATGCGCAGCAGGCGCTTGTCGCGCAGGCTGCCGTAAAAGAATAGATTGGTCATAAAACCTCAGGAAAATCTGCGGGCTGCAAGTTCAGCAACAATGCCGGTTACCAAAGACCCTATGACAATCGAGGCGAGTACGTTCAAGTCTTGAAAATAAGCAGCGTAGGTTATGATTTCATGCACAAAACCGGAAAATGTCTCGACCAAATCGTCGTATTTCTTTCGAAATGCCAATTTCCACATGCGAAGAAATCCAAAAACCACCAGACCCCAAAAGGTCAGAATCACGCCACCAGTAATCCCGTTCGAAATTGCCGAGGTGAATCCGCGCCCTGCGCGTTTTCCCATTGGAAACCAGCCGACCAAAAGCGCCAGCCCCATAGAAATCTCATAAAATCGACCCGTCCCGAGGTGTTCGGGAAGCAGTGGCACAATGTTGTGCGCGGTAGCTAAGGCCGTCAGAGCTAAACAAAGCGCTGCGGCCAAACGGGCTGCTGTGGGCATGACTTTATGCGGGCCTTTTGACTGTGATCTGTGTCACATCGCAATTTCCGCTATGAAACGTCGCAGCGCAAGAGCAGAGGTAGAAATTCCACATTCTACGGAAACGATCATCGAATCCCATCGGCTTTATCGCGTCCCAGCGATCATTAAACACGTCATACCAACGTCGCAGCGTCTGCGAATAGCTTTCGCCAAACTCAATCGAACCTGAAACCGACAGTCCAGCTTTCTCAACTTGCTGTCGCAGGACGGTTGGGCTTGGAAGCATGCCACCGGGAAAAATGTATTTTTGGATAAAGTCCACGCCCTTGCGATAAATTTCATATCGTTTGTCTTGGATTGTAATGATCTGCAACGTCGCCCGGGCACCCGGTTTCAAACGGCTATGGACGACTTTAAAGTAGGTCGGCCAGTAACGTTCACCCACAGCCTCAAACATCTCAATACTCGCAATACCGTCATAGAGCCCTTGTTCGTCCCTGTAGTCTTGCAATTTTAGTTCAACTTGATCTTCAAGCCCTAGCCGCTTCATGCGATCTTGCGCGTACGCCAGCTGTTCTTTTGAGATCGTGAGGCCGGTAACCTTAAGTCCACGCTCCTTAGCAGCATATTCGGCGAAGCCACCCCAACCACAGCCAATCTCGAGAACATGATCGCCGGGTTTGACACCCATCAAATCCACCATCGACGCGTATTTTGCGATCTGCGCGCTTTCTAAGCTTTCCTGACCGGTTTCGAATTTGGCCGAGGAATAGGTCATAGTGTCATCCAACCACTCGCTGTAAAAATCGTTCCCGAGGTCGTAGTGGTGTGAAATGTTTTTCTTAGCTTGCCGCTTTGAATTTGACTGTAGCCAAAAGCGGAATTTCTCAAAGGCCCTGACAAAGGCAATACCGCGGAAACCGTCGTAAAGTTCGTCATTGTCCGCATGGATAAGATCCATGAATGCTTGCAAGTCGGGTGTACTCCAGCCCCCGTCGATATAGGCTTCGCTAAACCCCAGATCACCTTCGCGTATCAGGCGGGAAAACACGTCTGGATCGTGGACGTTGATTACAGCAACAGGGCCAGCTCCCTTGGCGCGTGCCCTAAATATACGCCCGTCTGGCAATTGAAAATCTAGTATTCCGTTTCGCATTTTCTGGGCGGCCTCAAAGACCGGCGCAAAGTACCTCGGCAGATTCTTCTGACCCTGAATAGATTCCAGCAACATTGGCTATCCCCCTTTTTCATCGTCTTAAAGGGAAGGCTAAGACAAGCTCTCGGCTTGCATCAAGAAGTTTTTTGATAGTTTACGACGCGGAAATCAGATGTTTGCACCCAATTCAAAGAGTTTTTTCTAAGCTTTCAATCAAATGAGTGACCTCAGATTCAGTCGTGTAGTGAACAAAACTAAGCCGCAGAACACCTTGCTCAGGATCAATCCCGTGTGCTTCAAGTGCGCGAACAGCATAAAAATTACCGCCTCCGGCCATGATGCCGTGGGTTGCAAGTTTGCTTGAAACCTCAAATGCATCTTGGAATGTATCAACTGCCACGGTCGGTGCGCGGTCTTTGGCCGTTGCGGGCCCTAGCAAACGGACCGAGTTTTTATCTGACAGATAATCTAACAGAGGCTGAAGCAGCATAGTCTCATGATCGCGCATAAGATCATGGACGGCTTCCATTTTTTCAGCCTGAGTTTTTCCGGGTAATCCGTGGTGGCTATGAAGCGAGTCAAAATAGTCTGCCATACCAGCCGAGGCAGCAATTTGCGCGTGGTCCGG
Organism: Paracoccaceae bacterium; assembly: GCA_029244725.1. Lineage (GTDB taxonomy): Bacteria > Pseudomonadota > Alphaproteobacteria > Rhodobacterales > Rhodobacteraceae > JASMHC01. The sequence goes on along the minus strand of JAQWQJ010000046.1, from coordinate 20,698 downwards.
CCCTGCTGGTGTAAAACGTTTGTAGAGACTATCGGCGTTAAAATAGTGCCCCTGATTTGGCAGCAGCTCACCCAACGCACGCCTCATGACCATAATGCCTTGATGAGGTCCGTAGGTTTTGTAGCTTGAGAACAAATAGATATCAGGGCCAAGTTCGCCCACATTAGGAAAACCGTGCGGGGCGTAGGAAACGCCATCAACGCAAACAAATGCTCCGGCAGCATGTGCGACCGACGTGATCTCTGCAACCGGATTGATCTCACCGACGACGTTTGAGCAATGTGGGAAACAAACCAATCTTACTTTCTCATCCAGCAAGTTCGTCAAATCGGCAATATCTAGATGTCCAGTTTCGGGGTTTAGTTTCCACTCGCGGACCTCAATTCCTTCGTCAGACAAGCGGCGCCAAGGGCCTGTATTCGCCTCATGATCCTGATTGGTGACGATGATTGCATCACCGGGTTGCATCCATTGGCGAAAGGCATTGGCTAGGACATAAGTGTTTTGCGTTGTCGATGGCCCAAAGCTTAGCTCATCGGTATCGATACCCATTAGCGCTGCAAGACGACTGCGCGCCTCATCCATTTCCTCGCCCCCAAGGCGTGATGCCTCAAACGATCCATAGGGCTGTACTTTTCGCTCATGATAAAAGCGGTGCAGGCGATCGAGGACAGGTTTGCAGGTGTAACTGCCCCCAGCGTTTTCAAAAAACATCTGTCCTTGGAGCGAAGGCTCAGAAAAGGCCGGAAACTGGCTGCGAACGAAATCAATATCTAGTGTCATGGTCATCCCCTATTTGGTCACACTCAAGGGAAATCCGAGACGCGTTTCAAGAGAAATCGGATAGTTTGCCCCCACCTACCGCAGCGGCAACACCAGTTGTGTGCGGCGCAGTTGTTGGCAACCCTCTGGCAACACGCGCTGCGAGAAACGCTATGGCTTGGGCTTGAATAGATTGTCCATGTTCAAACGGGGCGAGGAATTCAACAGGTACGTCCAATGCAGCCCTTAGGAGTTGTACGAACAAGGGATTATTTGCACCCTCACCCACGACGATGAATTTCGCAGGCGGCACCGGCAAATGTTCTAACGCAAGCAGAACCGAGGTTGCTGCCATTCCGGTCAACGTTGCTTGGGCGTCTGCGGGTTGTAATTCACGGACCAATTCTAACAGATGTGAGAAGCTAGATCGTTCTACGCGTTTTGGCGGCACGCGGCGAAAATACGGATCGTCGAGGAACAATTCAAGCGCACCGTCCACAACTTCTCCACTGTCTGAGGTTTGCTGAATTTCACGCAGTGGGCCAAGACACGGGCCGGTTTCAAAACAAGTGATGGCATCGGGATCAGTGGGTGAGGCAACCTGAGGGTCGATCCAAACCAAAGTAATCACATCCTCCAGTACCAAAAACGCAATTGGTCGATCTGATAGTGTTTTGGCCAAAGCATGCAAATAAAACGGATGCAAAGGTGCACCCTGCCCGCCCATAGCAACGTCTGAACTGCGAAAGTCTGAAACGACTGGGCCATCGGATATGGCGGCGATAGTTTCCAAGGGAATTTCAACGCCCTCAGCGCATTCAACGCCGGATAGATCTGCGTCAAGCGACGTTGGAAATTCTGAACAAGCAGTGTGTAATAATTCGCCGACTTGAATGCCATCGGTCAACAGGTACGCCGACTGCCAAATCCCGTCGTTTTGCAGGTAAAATCCGGAGACTGAGATTGGTTCAGAAATCTTCATTGACGCCTCTGCCCTTAATACCTGTTTTCTCCAGCTCAATTGCGGTTTATAGACTGCCCCGCAATGTGAAAAGAGAGAAGACATGACCTACCATCCCAAATCGGACTTCATGGCAGTGATGATGCAGCGCGGTTTCTTGGCAGACTGCACTGATTATCAGGGCTTTGACGAGGCTCTGAGCAAAGGGGTTGTGCCGGGTTATATCGGCTTTGATGCAACGGCCAGTTCGTTGCACGTAGGATCGCTGATCCAAATCATGATGCTGCGTTGGTTGCAAAAAACCGGTCACAAGCCGATCACACTAATGGGTGGTGGAACCACTAAGGTGGGTGATCCTTCGTTCCGTGCGGACGAGCGGCCTCTGCTGACCGAAGCACAGATCGACGACAATATCAGCGGCATAAAGAAGGTGTTCGCCAAATACATTTCGTATGACGATGGCGACACAGGCGCGCTGATGCTGAACAACGCGGAGTGGTTGGATAACCTCAACTACCTTGAGTTTCTTCGCGACATCGGGCGACATTTTAGTGTGAACCGCATGCTATCGTTCGAAAGCGTTAAATCGCGTCTGGACCGTGAACAATCGCTGAGCTTTCTTGAGTTCAACTACATGATCCTACAGGCGTACGATTTCCTTGAATTGAACCGTCGCTACGGTTGCCTTGTGCAGTTTGGCGGTTCGGACCAGTGGGGCAATATCGTTAACGGTATCGACTTGACGCGCCGTGTTTTGGATCATGAAATTTACGGACTGACCTCGCCGCTTTTGACCACATCTGACGGCAAAAAGATGGGCAAATCCCTGAATGGCGCGATCTGGCTGAATGCTGACATGTGCGCACCTTATGAATTCTGGCAATTCTGGCGGAATACAACAGACGCAGATGTTGGCCGGTTCCTGAAGCTTTACACCGAATTAGACATCGACGAATGCGAACGTCTAGGGTCACTCGAAGGATCCGACATCAACGCGGCGAAGATCATTCTTGCCAATGAAGTGACCACGCTTTGTCACGGCGCCGAAGCCGCAGCAGCGACCGAGGCCACGTCGCGCGAGGTCTTTGAAAAGGGCGGTGTTGGTGCTGATTTGCCTACGTTGGAGATTGCTGCGACCGACCTTCCAGTGTCGATCGTTCAATTGATCGTTAAGTCTGGTTTGGCCAAATCCGGTAAGGAGGCTAAGCGCCTGATTGCAGAGAATGGCGCAAAGATCGATGACGCACCATTAACCGACGCAGGGTTGATGATCGACATGGCTGCCTTGGCTTCACCTATCAAACTCAGTGCGGGCAAAAAGCGCCATGCACTGGTAACGCTCGCCGGCTAAACGATGAACTTCTCCCTGTCCCGACGCTTCGCGGCCGAAACCCTTGGCACTGCGCTGTTGGTTTGCACCGTGGTCGGGTCAGGCATTATGGCAGATAGATTAAGCGCCGATGGCGGGGTCACGCTTCTTGGCAATACCCTTCCAACGGGCGCGATCCTGTTTGTTCTAATCACAATTCTTGGCCCTGTATCGGGCGCGCATTTCAATCCCGTCGTTACGTTAGCGTTCTACGTTCGGCGCGAAATTCCGTTGTTTGAAACCATTCGATATATTGGTTTTCAAATCGTCGGCGCGTTAATCGGCACGTTTGTCGCGCACCTGATGTTTGAACTGCCGATCTTGCAAGTTTCACAAACCGTTCGCGCTGGTCCAGCGCAATGGTGGGCCGAGATTGTCGCAACTTTCGGTTTGCTCGCCGCGATTTTTGGCGGTGTTCGCTTTCGTCCCGAGGCGATCCCTGCCCTAGTTGGTATGTATATCACTGCCGCCTATTGGTTTACGGCATCCACAAGTTTTGCCAATCCCGCGGTCGCCATAGGACGGGCCTTTTCGGACACATTCGCTGGCATTCGCCCCGCCGATCTGCCGGGTTTCATCACGGCCGAGGTTATCGGAGCGATGCTTGCTGTGCTGGTGTTTGGGTGGTTGTTTCACGCAAACGAGCATGATTGAACCGTTAGTCCCTCCGCCGGCCTCAAAATACGCGCTTTTCGATGATCCAACAAAAACCTCCCATTGTCATAGTCTAACCACAAAACATCTCCACCTTGGGTTGCAAATGTTATCAACAGGCTGTGCCCAAACCAATGAAGATTGTTCGACTTCTCGCTGTCCTTTTGCCGCTTCTCGCAGGCGGAATCTATTTCTATGACGACGCTCTTAAGCTTTTGGAAACCAATGGTGTCGGAGTAGAAAAACCAACGCCTGACCCAGGTATCTTTACCGAAGAAACGATGTCGAAGTTTTTTGCGCCTCAACCCAAGAGCTTTGAGTATACAGAACCTGAAAGCATCGGAACCGAGCACAAAGTTATGATTCCGCTTGCAAACAAACCGTCGAAGTCAATTGAGCGCATCTACTATAGCTTGGGACCAACCGAAGGCGGGCCCCATTCCGCCGTTGTATTGCTACACGGAATCGATCGCAGCGGGCGTTCGATGCTGGATATGTGGCAGTTGTTGGCGCGAAAAAGCGGCGTTGTACTGCTGGCACCTAATGCAATCGACGGCCAAGGATGGACGATAGACGACAGGTCCGTCTTTATTAACGATGCTTTAGTCGCGGATGCCATGCTGACTTACAATATCGATCCTGAGCGTCTATTTTTGGCGGGTCATTCTGCGGGCGGCAAAATGGCGCTAAGCCTTGCCAATTCAGGCGAAGGCCCTTGGCGCGCGGTTGAGGTGCATGGCGCGGACTTAGGTAAAACCAAACCTGAGCCTAACATGAAAGCCATCCCAATCTTGATTCATATCGGTGACGCGGATGAAACATTTCCCTTAGACGAGGTGCGTGAAACCGCGCTTGGTCTATCGCAAGCAGGTCATGACGTAACCCTGTCGATCATTCCAGATCATACACATTGGTACTACGCGATTGGCCCACGCATTGCCCAGCGAACATGGGAATCTTTTCAAAGCATCGACTAGAGAGTTTTGTTCATTCGCCGATCATCCACTGACCATCCGGCCAAAAAGCGTGGAAGGCAAAGGCAAACATCACATCATGTGGCAGATCATTGCCCGCGACATCGCGAACTCTGACGGAACCGACATCTCGGCTGATGGAAAATTCCCTTTGATCCAAAGCTGACGCCTGACCCTCGCGCCAGGAAAGCACTACGTTGCCCTCTGAAATTTCACCGGCTTCGGCCAAACGAGTCAAAGGCCAAGCCATATCACCTACCCTAACGACACGAACCAATGGTGGAATATCGTGCGGTGGGTTCTCGCCGTTATAAAGAAACGGACGGGTTGAGCTGTCGTATTTGTAATAGGGATTCTGACCGTAACGACGCAGGAACTGCGGTTTAGCCATGACCAATCCGTTAGGATGGGCTTCTTTGAATTGATCCCAGCTTTCCATCCAAGTCGGTAGCGTGTTCAACTCGACTCCATTCATCTCGCCCACGATGCCCGTGCCAACGGCTTGTTGCCACCAGCTTTCGGTTTGGCGGTCAAACATTATCATGTCAGAATTTCGCAACTTGCCAGAAACACCGAACACAAGTTCCTGACCGCCAACGTTGCGATCGAACGTGATGCCCGAATTACACAGAGGACAGAATGTGACGGCAACAGGAATGTCGCCGATTTTGTCATTCACAATCTCATGCCACATTAGATAGCGAATAGGATAGGCCCGCGCTATTTCACCGTCTAAAGCAACAGTAATCACCGGCTCGCGTGCATCAAAATCTTCGACCTGATCAATGCCAATAAAGTGAGGATCATCGATGGCTCGAATACCATCTTTTGGCGGCCCGCCCGAGATCACTTCGACCCAACTGTCAACGGAAGTTTGTTCAAAATCCGTGTTCGGCCATTCAAACTTCCAGAACTCTGGGCTTGCTTGGGCTGTGCCTGCGAACAGTATGGCTAAAATTGTAAAATATCTTAGAAATGACATGGGCCATCCTCCTGTTCTGGAAGATGGCCCGTATCTTTGATTTGCGATAGCCCCCTACACACGCTTGTGAGGGGACGCGATTATTCTGTAACCGTCACAGTTGCCATCATGTCAGGTTCACCAACGACAGAGCCGTTCTGACCTTTGCCCAACTTGATTGCATCAACAACATCCATACCAGACGTCACTTGCCCAACGACTGTGTATTGCCCGTTTAGGAAGTGACCCGGTTTGAACATGATGAAGAATTGGCTGTTTGCACTGTTAGGGTTTTGCGAACGCGCCATGCCAACGACGCCACGTTCATAAGCAATATCTGAAAACTCGGCAAGAAGATCAGGGTATTGAGATCCACCCATACCAGCATAGGCCATGTTTCCGCCTTCGAGTTTCGCAAATTCAACGTCACCCGTTTGGGCCATGAAGCCTTCGATTACGCGGTGGAAATAAACGCCGTCATAGGCGCCTTCTGCCGCAAGGGTTACGATACGCTGTGTGTGAAGCGGTGCCACGTCCTCGAACAGGTCGATAACAACGGTGCCGTTAGAGACGCCCGAAACCTCAATCTGAATGCCAGTGGCCAGCGCAGGGCTGGCCATGAGGGCAAATACAAGCGCAAGCTTACGCATCTGCGGCAACTTTCATGCTGACCATACGATCAGGATTCGGCGCCGGCTCACCGCGAGTGATGGCATCAACATGCTCCATGCCCTCAATGACACGCCCATAGACTGTGTATTGACGGTTCAGAAAATGGTTGTCGCTGAAGTTGATGAAGAATTGGCTGTTGGCGGAATCAGGGCTCTGCGAACGTGCCGCGCCGATTGTTCCACGGTCATGTGGAATGCCCGAGAATTCAGCCTTAACGTTTGGCATGCTTGATCCGCCCGTGCCAGCCATGCGGATGTTGTAACCGTCTTCCATGTCGCCATGCTGGACGTCACCAGTTTGCGCCATAAAGCCGTCGATCACACGATGGAATGCAACGTTGTCGTATTCACCCGAACGCGCAAGCTGCTTCATGCGCTCGCAATGTAGCGGTGCGATATCTGGCAGAAGCTCAATCGTGACGGTGCCGTCTTTAAGCTCAAGCAGAATTGTGTTTTCGGGATCTTTGATTTCGGCCATTTGGCGTCTCCTGTCATAATGTTGGGCAGATAGGTAAGCGCTATTGGCCGTGTTGCCAAGACAGAGTTGACCTGAGACGACTTATCAGGCCTATAGCGGCGAAACATTTCACCAAAAGGATTTGCACAATGGGTTGGAAAACGCTCGACGATATGGAATTGGACGGCAAAATTGTCGTTACCCGTGTGGATATCAATGTTCCGGTCGATAACGGCAAAGTGACCGACGCCACGCGGATCGAGCGAATAAAACCGACAATTGAGGATATTTTGGCCAAAGGCGGCAAGCCTGTGTTGCTGGCGCATTTCGGCAGGCCAAAGGGGCAGTACGTTCCCGAGATGTCCTTGCGGATCACTTTGCCAACGTTGGAGTCCGTTCTAGGTCGACCTGTAATTTTCATCGAACGCCCGTCACGTGAGCTGATCGAAGCGGAAGCGTCTGACGCGGTGATCTTGGTTGAAAATACGCGCTTCACCGAAATGGAAGAAAAGAACGATCCCATGATGGCGAAGTTTCTGTCGAGCCTAGGTGACGTCTACTGCAACGATGCATTTTCTGCGGCGCACCGGGCCCATGCATCGACGGAAGGAATCGCGCGCTTACTTCCAAGCTGTGCTGGTCGTTTGATGGCTGCCGAGTTGACAGCGTTGGAAAATGCTTTGGGTAAACCTCAGCGTCCTGTTGTAGCCGTTGTTGGCGGCGCGAAGGTTTCGACGAAGCTTGAATTGCTAGGCAACTTAGTCGGCAAAGTCGACCATCTCGTGATTGGCGGCGGTATGGCAAATACTTTCCTTGCAGCCCAAGGTGTTGATGTCGGCAAGTCCCTCGCCGAGCATGAGATGACAGACATCGCGATGGAAATTCTTGGCAAAGCGATCATAGCCGGATGTGAAATCATTTTGCCGACGGACGTTGTTGTTGCGCGTGAATTCGCAGCAAACGCCGCAAACGAAACTGTAGCTGCAGACGCCTGCCCCGCAGATGCAATGATCCTTGACGCTGGACCAGACAGTGTTGCCAAGATCGCGGCCACTTTGGACAACGCCAAGACATTGATCTGGAACGGACCCTTGGGTGCATTTGAGATTGAACCGTTTGACACCGCGACTAATGCAGCGGCCGCAAAAGCAGCGGAATTGTCAAAAGCTGGCAACTTGATTTCGGTGGCAGGCGGAGGCGATACGGTCGCTGCCTTAAACAAAGCAGGTGCGGCGCAAGACTTCACCTACATTTCGACGGCCGGCGGTGCTTTCCTTGAGTGGATGGAAGGGAAAACCTTACCCGGAGTTGCCGCACTCGAAGAATAAAGCGCGGTAATAGCGGAATCTGAAAGTCTGTTAGCGCCACCATTATTGCGTTCTTAGGACCGCTTCCCGTAAGACGGTGACAACAATCATTTTCAGGCGGACCACATTATGAGCAATGCAAAACAACTCGAACAAATGACCTCGGGCGATGGGTTTGTCGCTGCTCTTGATCAGTCGGGTGGTTCCACGCCAAAAGCGCTGGGTTTGTACGGTGTTTCTGCGGATAGCTACTCTAGCGACGACGAAATGTTCGACCTTATTCACGGAATGCGTTCACGTATCGCCCAAGCGCCCGCCTTCACTGGCAATAAAGTCGTTGGCGCCATTCTGTTTGAAATGACTATGGAGCGTGAGATCGCTGGTAAGCCTGCGGCTCAATTCCTTTGGGAAGAGCGCGGCGTAGTTCCATTTCTAAAGGTCGACAAAGGTCTTGATGACGCGACTGACGGTGTGAAGCTGATGAAGCCAATGCCTGACCTGGATGCAACACTGGAACGAGCCTCAGCCAAGGGAATATTCGGCACGAAAATGCGTTCAGTTATTGATGCAGCAAACCCAACTGGTATTGCGGCAAACGTTGCGCAACAATTTGAGATCGGCAAACAGATCATTGGGCATGGTCTTGTGCCTATTATCGAACCAGAAGTTACGATCTCTATTGATGACAAAGCCGAAGCCGAAGATCTACTTCTTGCCGAGTTGCTCAAACAGTTGGATGCGTTGAACGACGATCAGAACGTTATGCTAAAACTGACCCTTCCAGAAACGCCCAACCAGTATAAATTAGCGATAGACCATCCACGCTGTACACGTGTCGTAGCGCTATCCGGTGGATACGATCGTGAAGAGGCTAACACGCGTTTGGCAAAGAACTCTGGTATGATTGCAAGTTTCAGCCGTGCCTTGACCGAAGGTCTTTCGGCGCAGCAAAGCGACGATGAATTTGACAGCGCAATCGGCGGCGCGATTGACAGCATTTATAACGCCTCAGTCGCAGGTTAATCAGATTAAGCAGCCAGATTTGCAGTCGGGGCCCATCAGCCCCGGCCGTTTTCATTTTTTAGTTCTCATGTTCAAATAAATGTGCGATATCTGAGTGATAACGCCCGTCAGAGGCGATCAAGGCAGGAAATCGAGCATATGGATCAGGTTCAGTCCCGATCACAAATCCGTCTTTTAGGAATTTTTGCCGTGGCTTTGGCCGCGAGCCTCTACTTTGCTTTTGCAGCGGTGCAAGGCGAATATGGGTTGTTTCGTCGTGCGGAAATCAACGCTGAGATTTTGCAACAACGGGTGATCCTTGATGACCTCAATGCAGAGATCGCGCAGATTACCAATCTAACGGAACGGCTTTCGGACTCATTTCTCGATCTTGATTTGCTGGACGAACAAGCGCGTGACGTTTTGGGGTATGCCCGTCCTAATGAGATCATTCTTCAATAAATAGAGCTCTTTTTGGTTACAATGCATACGACGCATATCTGTTATGCGCCGTCTTTTGATTTTTTTCTCGCCTCAAGGCTGCGGTTCCTGTAATAGATAGTTTAACGCTAAACTATATTTTGAAGCGCAGGAAGAGGACACAATGGCCACCCGTAAAACCGCAAAGAAACCAAACGTTTCTGCCGAGGAACTACTTGGTTACTACCGTGACATGCTGCTGATCCGGCGATTCGAAGAAAAAGCAGGCCAACTTTATGGCATGGGTTTGATTGGCGGCTTCTGTCACCTTTATATCGGTCAGGAGGCCGTTGTTGTGGGTCTTGAGGCCGCAACAAAAGAGGGCGACAAACGCATCACATCCTACCGCGATCACGGCCACATGCTGGCCTGTGGCATGGACCCCAACGGCGTAATGGCCGAATTGACCGGCCGCGAAGGCGGTTATTCAAAGGGTAAGGGCGGCTCAATGCACATGTTTAGCAAAGAGAAGCATTTCTACGGCGGCCACGGAATTGTTGGCGCCCAAGTACCTCTCGGTGCTGGCCTCGCGTTTTCTGACAAATACAAGGGCAACGACAACGTGTCGTTTGCGTATTTCGGCGACGGCGCCGCGAACCAAGGTCAGGTCTATGAGACGTTCAACATGGCTGCCCTTTGGGACCTGCCAGTTATCTTCGTGATCGAGAACAACCAATACGCCATGGGCACCGCGCAGAAACGATCGACATCAACGCCTGATCTCTACACGCGCGGTGAGGCATTCGGGATTAAAGGTCAAACCGTCGATGGTATGGATGTGTTGGCCGTTAAAGAAGCCAGCGAAAAAGCCGTTGCGCATTGCCGCGCAGGCAAAGGTCCCTACATCCTTGAAGTTAAGACCTACCGTTACCGTGGTCACTCGATGTCGGATCCGGCGAAATACCGAACACGCGAAGAAGTTCAAAAAATGCGCAGTGAACGCGACCCGATTGAGCATATCCGCGAAATGCTTCTGACTGGGAAGCACGCAAGCGAGGATGAACTGAAGGCAATCGACAAAGAGATCAAAGGCATCGTGATTGATAGCGCCGAATTCGCCAAAGCAAGCCCAGAGCCTGCACTTGAAGAGCTTTGGACTGACATCTACGCGGAGGCAAATTAATGCCCCACTTTGAGATTTTTGTCTCGGATGTAGAAAAGGCTAAAAGCTACTATTCAGGGCTTTTTGGTTGGACCTACTCTGTGATGCCGGGTGCCGAGGAATGGGAATACTTCCTAGTAGAAGGCCATGATGTCGGTAGCGGCAAAGGTTGCACTGCTGGTATCACACGCCGACCAGACGCTGCCCATCCAGCAGGAAGCTCTGTTCGCGGTGGCACGATGACCTTTGAAGTAAGTGATTGCGACGCGACCTATAATTGGGCGCTGTCAAACGGAGGCGCAGAAGCGCTGCCCCCAACTGATTATCCGGGCGTAGGCCGAGCGGCTTATGTTGAAGACAGACAAGGAAACATTGTCGGAATGCTCACCCCGGCAAAGGATGGAGAAGTATAATGGCAACCGAAATCCTAATGCCTGCCCTTTCGCCTACAATGGAAGAAGGCACCTTGGCCAAATGGCTGGTTAAAGAGGGTGACACTATCGAAAGCGGTATGATTATCGCGGAAATCGAGACCGACAAAGCCACGATGGAATTTGAAGCCGTCGACGAAGGTACGATGGGCGCGATCCTAGTTGCTGAAGGCACCGAGGGCGTGAAAGTGAACGCCCCAATCGCTGTGCTTCTGGAAGAAGGCGAAGACGCCAGCGCAGCCGTCGCTTCGGCCCCTGCGCCTGCGACGGAGGCTCCCGCTGAAGCGCCTGCAGCTGCGCCCAAGTCTGCTCCAGCCGCGCCCATCGCGCCGCAAGCGAATTTGACACCGGATTGGCCTGAAGGCACCGAAATGAAGACCCAGACCGTCCGCGAAGCACTGCGTGACGCGATGGCTGAAGAAATGCGTTCCGACGAAAACGTCTTCTTAATGGGCGAAGAGGTTGCCGAATACCAAGGCGCTTACAAAGTCTCTCAAGGTCTTCTTGACGAGTTTGGCAGCAAACGAATTATCGACACCCCGATCACTGAACACGGATTTGCCGGTGTCGCGACGGGTTCAGCATTCGGCGGTCTAAGACCAATCGTCGAATTCATGACCTTCAACTTCGCCATGCAGGCGATTGATCAGATCATCAACTCTGCCGCAAAAACGCTCTATATGTCTGGCGGCCAAATGGGTGCACCGATGGTGTTTCGTGGTGCCAACGGCGCTGCTGCCCGTGTGGGTGCCCAGCACTCGCAGGATTATGCAGCGTGGTACGCGCAGATCCCTGGTCTGAAAGTGGCAATGCCTTACTCAGCGTCCGACGCAAAAGGCCTGTTAAAATCAGCGATCCGTGACCCGAACCCAGTGATCTTCTTAGAGAATGAAATCCTATATGGTCGCCAGTTTGAAGTTCCTGTCATGGATGATTTTACCGTTCCCTTCGGCAAAGCCCGCATTTGGCGCGAAGGTACAGACGTGACCATCGTCAGCTTCGGTATTGGCATGCAGTATGCACTCGAAGCAGCTGACAAACTGGCCGAAGACGGTATCTCGGCCGAGGTCATCGACCTGCGGACTTTGCGTCCAATCGACTATGACACTGTGCTGGCTTCAGTCATGAAAACGAACCGTTGTGTGACCGTTGAAGAAGGCTATCCAGTCGGCTCAATCGGCAATCACATCTCGGCGACCATCATGCAAAAAGCGTTCGATTACCTCGATGCGCCAGTGATTAACTGCGCTGGTAAGGACGTTCCGATGCCATACGCCGCAAACCTAGAAAAGCTTGCGCTTGTGACCACCGACGAGGTGATCGAAGCCGTCAAGCAAGTCACCTACCGTTAAGGAGCAAAAGCGATGCCAATTGAAGTTCTCATGCCCGCCCTGTCTCCCACAATGGAAGAAGGTACTCTGGCCAAATGGCTGGTCAAAGAAGGTGACACCGTTTCGTCAGGCGATCTGATCGCCGAGATTGAAACCGACAAAGCGACCATGGAATTCGAAGCCGTGGACGAAGGCGTTATTGGAAAAATCGTTGTCGCAGAAGGTACCGAAGGGGTGAAAGTGAACTCCCTGATCGCAGTCCTTTTGGACGATGGCGAAAGTGCGGATGACATCGGCGCGACCCCTGCTAATGCACCCGTTGCCGAAGCCGCTGCCGAAGAAGCTCCTGCTTCCGACGTGCCGATTTCAGCCCCTGCCCCAGCCGCGCCGGTTTCTGCAGATGGAAGCCGCCTGTTTGCAACGCCCCTAGCCCGCCGGATTGCCGCAGACAAAGGATTGGACCTGTCGACTGTTGCTGGCTCTGGTCCGCATGGTCGTATCATCAAGGCCGACGTTGAAGGTGCCACCGCGCAGCCAGCTGCCGCTGCTGCCCCCGCAACTGCCGCGCCAACGGCACCAGCCTCAACAGCGGCTCCAGCGGCCTCTATGGCAACAGGTCCATCGACCGATGTCGTTCTCAAGACTTACGCCAACCGCCCGTTTGAGGAAGTCAGCCTAGACGGTATGCGCAAAACCATCGCAGCACGTCTGACCGAGGCCAAACAATCGGTGCCGCACTTCTACCTGCGCCGTGATATTCAGTTGGACGAGCTTCTCAAATTCCGCGCGCAACTGAACAAGCAACTTGAAAGCCGCAATGTGAAGCTGTCGGTCAACGACTTCATCATCAAAGCCTGTGCCTTAGCTCTTCAAGCCGTGCCTGATGCCAATGCAGTTTGGGCCGGTGATCGCGTGTTACGGTTCGAAAAATCTGACGTCGCTGTAGCTGTCGCCATCGAAGGCGGGCTATTTACACCAGTTCTTCAGAACGCAGAAGACAAATCACTCTCGGCTCTTTCAGCCGAGATGAAGGACCTCGCTAGCCGTGCCCGTGAGCGCAAACTTGCACCACATGAATACCAAGGGGGTAGTTTTGCGATCTCAAACCTCGGTATGTTTGGTATTGATAACTTCGACGCGATCATCAACCCGCCCCATGCAGCGATCCTTGCGGTCGGAGCAGGTGCCAAAAAACCAATCGTTGGCAAAGACGGCGAATTGGCAGTTGGAACGGTTATGTCCGTCACTCTATCCGTCGACCATCGCGTCATCGACGGTGCTCTGGGCGCCCAGTTGATCCAGGCAATTAAGGACAATCTCGAAAACCCAATGCTGATGCTCGCCTAGGCGAACTCCATAACTATATTGATTTGGCTCAAGGCGAAAACTCTCGCCTTGGGCTTTTTTATGTCCAACGCGAACTGGAGGACATAATGGATTTTCAAAAAGAACTCGCCGTCACGAACGATAACATCGACAACTACCAAGCAGAACAACCACGCGGGGCCGCAGGTTTTTCCAAGCTACATCAAGGCGTTATGTTCGAGGGAGAACTGAGCAAGAAACATAAAGAACTGATCGCACTCGCCATAGGTATCGCGCGTCAATGTTCAGATTGCATAGGGTTTCATACCAAAGCGGCAATCAAAGCAGGCGCTTCAAAGCAAGAAATTGCCGAAACCGTGTCGGTCAGTATCCTGATGGGCGGAGGACCTGCCTATATGTACGGCGCACGCGCTTTGGAGGCATACGATCAGTTTTGCCCAGAAGAAAACTGATTGGCACAAGTAGCCTTGCTGTTTCGCAGTCCTTTTCGAAAGTCCAAACACGGTGAAACGCGGAAAATGTTATGGGAAGAATTTTTAGCGTCGGCCAGTCATTGTTCAGCCTTCATCTTTCTCTCCGATAGTTGAGAGAAAGATGAAGGTCAAAAACGGCCAAAGACTGCTTATCCTAAATGAAACCCTGGTGTTGACTGCATGACTTCTAACTCGTCATCAGACATTTCAGCTTCAACTCCGTCAAACAAAGGCGTCGTCAAATAACGTTCCCCAGTGTCAGGAAGTACGCAAAGAATAACTGACCCATCAGGTGCATCCTCTGCTACCTTTACAGCAACACCAAATGTCGATCCGCCTGAGATACCGGTAAAGATGCCCTCTTGCGTGGCCAGCTTTTTCGACCATTCAATACCCTCAGGGCCGGCGATTGGTAGAAGTTGATCAAAGTATTTTTCGTCCAAACTTTCCTGCAATACCAGCGGGATAAAGTCTGGAGTCCATCCTTGAACTGGATGTGGCTGAAATGCCGAATGTCCTATTGCAGGCGCTCCATTTTCTTCACGATCTTGCGCAATACCTGATTGTACCAAAGCTGCATTTGCGGGCTCCGTCAGAATAATTTTCGTGTCGGCGCGCTCCTTACGCAAAACGCGAGCAGTGCCGGTTATTGTGCCGCCTGTACCATAGCCAGAGACAAAAAAGTCCAACCGCTCGCCATCAAAGTCTGCAAGAATTTCGCGGGCTGTGGTGTTTTCATGAATGTCTGCATTCGCCGCAGTCTCAAACTGTTGCGCGTAGAACCAACCGTTTTGTTCAGCAAGTTCCTGCGCCTTTTTATACATTCCAACGCCTTTATTCTCTTTTGGCGTCAGAATTACTTTGGCACCTAAGAACCGCATCAATTTACGACGCTCAACCGAGAATGTTTCGGCCATTGTTACAACCAAAGGATACCCTTTGGCCGCACAAACCATTGCCAATCCAATACCAGTATTGCCGCTTGTGGCTTCAACTACCGTTTGCCCAGGTTTTAAAGCGCCCGACTTTTCAGCTGCTTCGATTATATTCACAGCAAGACGATCTTTGACCGATCCCCCAGGATTGCCAGCCTCAGTCTTTACATAAATGGTTACGTTTTTTGGGCCCAATTTATTAATCCGAACAACCGGTGTGTCACCAATTGTATCCAATATATTGTCATACAGACGGCCACGTCCCTCAGTTTTTCTGGTCATAGCAAAATTCCCCTTTAAATACGCATAGGGCAATATGAGGTTTCAAAAACGGTTCGGCCACTAAAATCGACTTGCACTCAGTTAAGAAGACCGATCCAACTGTTACTGCAGGATAAACAGGACATTTTCCGTTATTTTCAAAAAGATGAGAAATCGACCCATTGCTAAACGGTATCCGAATTGTCGAAATTGAAGGCCTAGGTCCCGGCCCCTTTGCCGCGATGCATCTAGCAGATCTCGGCGCGGATGTGATCGTAATTCACCGCAAATCTACAAGTGGTTCGATCACAACCGATGAAAGCCTGCTGGATCGCGGCAAACGTTCTATCGCACTGGATTTGAAAGACCCCGAAGATATCGAGATTGCACTATGCATTATCGAAAATTCAGACGCGTTGATCGAAGGCTTCCGCCCCGGTGTCATGGAACGATTGGGGCTTGGACCAGAAGTCTGTCATGCGCGCAATCCGGCGCTTGTCTTCGGCCGCATGACCGGTTGGGGTCAGACCGGATCACGAGCACAGCAAGCCGGTCATGACCTCAACTATATCGCGACCTCAGGCGCACTCTGGTATTCATCCGTACCCGGTGATGTGCCAATGACCCCTCCAACGCTTGTCGGAGACATCGGTGGCGGCGCAAATTACCTAGCGATCGGTATATTGGCTGGAATCCTGGGTGCAAAATCGTCGGGCAAAGGCTGTGTCGTCGATGCTTCCATTGTCGATGGCTCTGCACATATGATGAATCTTTTGATGGCAATAAAACAGCCCGATCAATTGCAAGAAACTCGCGGTCAAAGCCTTTTGGACGGCCCTCATTGGTGCCGTACTTATGCGTGCTCAGATGGGAAATTCATTACAGTTCAATGTCTTGAACCAAAGTTCTACAGTGAATTCTTAGGTCTTCTTGGCCTAACGAATGACGAAACGTTTGCATCTCAATTCGACAAATCCATGTGGGAATTTCAAATCAAAAAGCTAACCGCTATATTTGTCACCAAGCCATCAACTCATTGGGATAAGATATTCGAGGGTTCCGACGCTTGTGTTGCGATAGTGAAAACACCTCAGGAATCCCACGAAGATCCCCACATGCAATCTCGCGGCACCTGGCAAGTCGAGAGCGGACACCTTCAAGCTACGGCCGCACCCAGATTTGACGGAACTCGCTCAAAAATAAATGCGGCGCCAACCAGAGATCAGCACCGTGTTAATATTCTAAATGAAATTGCGGCCCGAAAATAATCAGATGTTTTTGGGATCACCAACCATCTGGTCCATTTCCAAGGCTGGCTGATCACAACCTGCCTTGCCAACGATCTTCGCCGGAACGCCGGCAACGGTTGTTGAAGACGGAACGTCTTCCAATACGACCGAACCAGCAGCAATACGCGAACAACATCCAACCTGAATGTTGCCAAGCACTTTAGCGCCAGCTCCGATTAATACACCGTCACCAATCTTAGGATGACGTTGCTCTTTTTCTTTGCCAGTACCGCCTAAAGTCACCGCATGTAGCATTGAAACATTGTCTCCAACCACGGCTGTTTCGCCAATCACAATGGAATGCGCGTGATCGATCATCAATCCCTTGCCGATCTTTGCGGCAGGATGAATATCAATGCCAAATACTTCGGAAATTCGCATTTGAACCATGCTCGCAAGGTCTTTACGCCCTCGCCGCCAAAGCCAGTGACCAACACGATAGGCTTGGATAGCCTGAAACCCTTTGAAATACAGCATCGGCTGAACAAACCTCTGGCACGCTGGGTCACGCTCAGTGACTGCAACAATATCAGCACGCGCAGCTTCGGCCAAATAGGGGTCAGACAAGTAAGCCTCGTCCGCAATTTCGCGCAAAATCTGCTCAGAGATTTCACCCGAAGCCAGCTTCATCGACATCCGATAGGCAAGTGCGTTTTCCAGGTTCTCGTGATGTAGAATACAAGAATGTACCATGCCGCCGAGCAGCGGCTCATTGGCCACAATCTCGTTCGCTTCTCTGCGTACACGATCCCAAACAGGATCAAGCTCGGTCATCTTTGCTCTTGCTTCAAACATTGCCAAACAGTCCTTTCAGCTTCTTAATAGACTAAATTACGTTTGAAATCAAAACGCAAACCCTATGAGGTGACATATTGGAAACTCGAGAAATAACAAGGTTCTCGGAATTGATTTCCCAAAAACTGGTTGAACTTAGGGAGGAAATTCTTGAGGCCGCGGACGGCACAAAGACGGTTGAACTTGACCAACAGTCCATTGGCCGTCTTTCCCGAATGGATGCAATCCAACAACAAGCGATGGCGATTGCTCTTGAGAAACGCCGAGAGGCCGAAATATTCAAACTTACACAAGCTTTGGCACGCATAGACGAAGGTGAATACGGTTATTGCGAAGACTGTGGCGACGACATCCCGACAAAACGGCTAGAAATCAACCTATCGAGCACCCGTTGCGTTAGTTGCATGACCGCTTAATTTTACTCGTTTTGTTGGCAATTAGACAGGCTAAAACGATCTTCATGGCCGAGCAATGATCAGCATTTCCATAACAAAAATCGGCATAGTCGCGAATATGCATTGCCTCTGTTAAACTGCCATTGCCCCAAACGGGATGCGGTATTTTGTTTTGTTTCATATACTTATGCGCCCAGTCTGCCTGATGTATCCACAGCTCACACATACGCTTTCTCTCATCGACAGGTGATTTCACCAGCGCTGCGGACGCGACCTTGACGTCTATCGCCAGAACCCGTCGCATCTATTCACTCACCGCGAAATAGACCGCACCACCTGCCCCAAACTCGGCCGACAACTGCGCTATCTCGAGTTCGTAATTCGTCTCAACCCCGTCTTCCATTTTCGCGACGGGTGAGTATGTCCACTCGGTGGCTGATACCTCTTCTTCCCGCACAATAGCGCCGCCAAGACGCACGCGCACACGATAGGCTTCTGTCTCCTCGCCCAAAGGGACCGATGAGGTCGACCAGTTATCGCCACCAACACGGGTCCGACGGGTCCACGTAAATTTGTGGCCGACCTTCTTAACGTGGCATGGGCTGTAAGGTCTCAATCCGACGCCTGAGAACGCGGCATCGGTTTCTACAAACGAAGTATCATCCAAGGGTCTGCCTAGCGGTCCGGTTCGAAGCGTTTGGCTTAGCTCTCGGTCCGACGGCACCAACAATAGCTGGTTAACCGCATCATCCAACAGCACGATCATAGATCCAACTGGCCACTCATTTGGAACGATTGAGCCAGTTCCAAACTGGCCCCTTAAACGATTACGAAGCAAATATGTATTTGTCCCGATCAACTCAGCTTCTTCAAACTGAAAGATCTCCCAAGCGTCAGGGCTACCGGACCCAATTGCTACCCGATTTGCACCACTCAAAACGGATGCCCAGGAAGCACTGTCCAATGTTCCGCTCGCCATACGAACCTGCAAATCAGAGCCTCGATCAACAATGCCATTGGGCGCGCTAAACAATGCGTTTTCCGTCTGCCCGATCGAAGCCCGTTCTGAAACCGACTGATTAAGGTCAAATGTCCCCGTTGCGTTGGCCTTAAATACGCCGACCTTCCCGGGCCATGGTTTTGCCGTCACAGCAACATGTGGCGAATACGGATCCTCGCTGCCATCTATCAACGGAATATCCAAAAACACTGGATAGACCGGAAGCGGCGCTAAAAAGGCTGTGCTGGTCGGCGGATCTTCCTCAATCCGCGCAAGACTATATGCCTTGGGATCAACGCGAACAGCCTCAATCTCTTTGGACTCTGCACTCTCCATCCTATCAATTCGAAATTTGGAGCCGTCAGCCAATTCAACCACACGTCCAACTTTTGCGTTCGTACACGACTGCGGAACCGAGAAGCTAACGCGGTCACGCGCGACCTTACTTTCCGCCAACCATCGCTCGGCAATCAACCGGCCCTCTGAACGCGTCAGGACCAACGGAAACTCGCTAACCGAGACCACGTCCGCCTTGTCACCGGCAAGACTTGCATCTTCCCAAACATTCGCAAACTCACCGTCTGCTTCAATAAATCCGATGCGAATGCGACCTGCTTCTTCCATTTCTGCCGATCGAACATGTTCAAGGTCACCGTGCACCTCCCGAGCAACCAAGGCATCAGAGGAAATAGAAAGTTCCGTCGATGCAGACCGCGACTTAAAGATAATTTTGCCTTCGCCCTCAAAGGCATCCACACCATAAGCTAACAACAACGGTTGTAATTCAGAGCGTGCGGTATCGCCTTTATCGCTAAGATATCCGCGTACAATTCCATACGCGTGATCAGCGTCAACCGACGTCACACCACTTGCCTTACAGCTTTCAACTAAGACTGAGCTCAACGATCTCGACGAGCTTCTACCGTTCAGCCAGTGTCCTGTCGCATAATTTCCCGCGTCGCTCCAAAGGTCTGAATTCGTTGGAAAAGCCGGATACGGACGTGCGTCCCATGCCCATGCATAGGCATGATCCATGTCAATCATAGATCCATTGTAAATCGCTGAGATTGGATTGTTAAAACTATCCTTCCAATGCTTCAACATCGCCTTAAAATACTGACGTTGGATCAGTTCATCACGCTCTCCAGACGAAAAATGGGGCAATCCCGATTCCGAGGATTTTGGATCAAGAAACTTGTTAGGTTGGTTTGTCCCTTTATCAATCGCGGCGCACCCAAACTCTGTAAAACGTATGGGCTTGCTTGCAGGCACCCAATCAGTCGACGCTTCCTGCCTCACTCCATTCTGACGATTGTGATGCTCTGACTGCCACCAACCACGAATGTCCTTGTAGCGCCAAACCCAATCTTCACCGTGCGCCTGATCTACTATTTCAGTTCGTATCTGCGCTTCCCGTGCCTGACTTGAATGATAGTACCAGTCATACCCTTCGCCGCCTTCAATATTTGCCTCTAGGTAATCCGGATCATAAACCGATCCCAAATACGCATCGGTGTGTCCGTCCGTTGACCGCCAATCGGAAACGGGCATGTAATTATCGATACCAATAAAATCGATGTCGCTAGATGCCCAAAGCGGATCTAGGTGAAACAAAACATCACCCGGTAATCCTCCCATTTTTAATGGGGTCCAGCCGTAGAATTCACGCGGCTGTTTTCAGTTTCATAGCGGGTGTGATGCCGCCGATGCCCATGTTGGGTCGTTCATTGTTGTAAGTCCAGAGCCATTCTGTTGCTTGGTC
>JAQWQJ010000039.1 GCA_029244725.1 Paracoccaceae bacterium | reverse complement strand
TGCTGACGTCAGACAGTTGAAGTTTTGATGGGGCAAGGCATGTCCCGGATCGACGCGATCAGACAGAACAGGATGTCTGAACAAACCTATTATCGCTGGAAGAAAGAGTGTGGGGGAATGGGCACGGCCAAGTAATGTAAGATTGTCTGCCATAATGCGTGTTATTGCATGTGCTCGTCAGTCAAGCCTTTACGGACCAGAACGCTTACAGGCCGCGGCAGCGTTCAAAGCAAATATGTACGAGGACTGGAAGCAGGCGAGGTACATGGCCTTTGTTTCGGGTGAAAGTCAGTCGGATCAATACGATTTTAGTGATCGACAGATTTTAGAATTGGGAAATCTTTCCCTCGATGCGAATGAGGCGATTATTAATTGCTACTCAATGCTGAAACCAGATTACATTCGGTTTTCGTCTGAGTCGCTAGGACAATTTTGGACTGAAACAATGCAAGAAAGTATTGTGGGGGTTCCCGCTCAGATTGAAGAATTTGATCGCTATTTATGCGAATAAGCCCAAGAAGATTGGCAAATAAATTGTCTGCTAAATTGACCAATTTGGTAACTAGTGAATTACCGGCGCCCTCGCAGATAAAGGGAAAATAAACTTACAGCCATTTATAAGGTTAATCAGCAGCCTTCCTTATCTTCCTCTTCAAATACAGTATACGGAGTGTTTGATAGATGAGGATGCAGGGTAAGATGACGACAAATAACCAGACATTAATCTCCTCATAGGATATTCCAAGGAACTCAGCAGCATCGACCAGAAGTACGACACATAACTTGAAGACGTAATCTATGGTGTCGCTTCCAGAGGCACCCATTGTAGCTAAGGCTCTTTGATATTCTTCTATCATCTAGATTTCTCACTCAACTTTCAGACCGAGTATTGCTTCAACCTTGAATGACCATCACCTTCGAGAAGCAAATGCCCTAAAGTCATTATCTTCGACAAAATCACCTAACGAACCGAAATGCGAGAACTTAATACGAAGCGTGATGCGCTCTGTCCGTAGGGGTTGGACAAACCCATCAGTCTAGGTTTCTGTAACTTTCGTGAGCGTTTCTATGGACGTATCTATTTCGCAATTGGAAGAATTTGTTAGTGGCGTGAAGGAGTAAAGCATCCTGGAAACGGCGTAGTTCAGAGTTTGGTTGTTCACGAGGTATTTGAATTTCCAACGCCCTCTAACATTGTATTCTTCCCAACCAAGTTGGGCGTCGCAGATCTTTATGAGGTTTTGTAAGCTTCCCGTCGGAGCAAACTAAGGATAGATAAAATGAGTTTACCAAATTTATTAAGTTGGCTGTTGGCTATAACCATCACGACAACTCAATATGCATTCGCCCAAAGTTCTGACGAGACAATTAAAGAAGCACCCTTAGAGAATATATGGGTTGTAAGAGAAATTTCTAAAACTGAAGTCATTGCATCGGTAAGCGGTTTAAACACCTTTGGCGACAAGCTTAAGGTGCGTTTTGTCAAAGGTCGATGTGACGAGGGCAACCTACTAACCACAGTGTTCACAACTGCAAATCATCCGGAAATTCTGCAGCTGGAAGACAAATTGGTGAGCATCAAGTTCATGGGTGATGATGCATTTGCTCTAGTACATTTTTCAATTCCGTTTCTAGGAGGTCACTCCTCTCTCGTAGATCTAAATTGGGTGCCAGTTGATGGCCTCAAGTATCTCCTCAAAAGAAAGAACCCCATAGAAGTGGAATTTATCGGTTCAAACGAATTTGCTCTCTCAGAGTACTTTGATGTGCGATTTAACAGTTGGAGTAATCTGGGTTTAAGCGAAGCGCTGGATAGGGCGTCAGAAATTTGCAAAACCCTGTAATCCTGCCGTTTAAGTTGCTGTCTACTATTAGGGGCTAGTCGGGCCACGCTGCTCTCCTCCCCAAAGGTTGATCACTGCTTAACTGAAATCACGCTCTTGTGCCCTGCTGAACCAACGCCCGTCGCTTTACCAATAAGACCGAATACGAGAACTGTGTTAACTTTATCTTTTATTAAAACCACCTGATTTATAAGTACGTCAATCAATGCTCAAAAACATATCTAGCGCTTGTTTAATCACTTTCTCGCTTTGAATTATGGCTGCGCCAGTTCAGGCAAGATGTGAAAATTGGATTAAAGCTGGTTCGATATCAAAAGGAAGTTTTTGGAGTTCATGAGCCTCACCCTTTGAAGTGGTCCGCCCCTATAGTTAGGAAAGCGCATCGCCGTTCACATCGCCATCAACGTCCGATGAATGGCGACCATCGCCTAGGTGTCACGAGTGCAATAATCAACTAGATCAGCATAAACCTTATCACGTTCCGAAGCTTCTGGATTGGTCAGCGTAACTTCCTTCCAAAGCCGGGATGCACTTAAACCTTCCTGGCCACTGGGTCTTCCCTGGCCGTTCTGGTGGGCACAGGAAGAGTTTTAAGAAAGTCTGGGACGATGTGCGTGCGCGCGCCGATATCGTCGATGTGAGGATTCACGACTTACGCCACTCGGCGGCCTCCCTGATGCTGTCAGCAGGAGTGCCGCTTGATATTGTAGGTCGAGTTCTCGGCCACACGCAGGCCCAGACGACGCTTCGTTACGCACACTTAACTGACGAGGCTGGGAAGGCGGCAACCGATGCTCTCGGCAAGGTTATTGCGTTTAAAAAGTAAACAGTATGAACGCTGCGCCCAAAAAGTACGCAGATGCTATTTCTCGCATCGCCTCACCTAATTTACGATAAGCACGGCTTTGGCCGACGCGCAGTCCAGCGGCAGTGGTGAAAAAGGGTGCTGATTGATGACTCTTACGGAGATCGGCCCGTCTTGTTTCAACTCCGCCTTCGTAATGAATCCCACTATTTGTGGGTTATGGCTGTGTAATATCGGAGTGATTAATTGCGACATTTTTTGTCATATTAATTTGAAATTTGGGAATTTATTGCGCTTCTAAGCTGGTAATTACCACACTTTCAAATTTATATGACATTATTTACCGTCTATAATTGTCTCTTTGTTTGTGAAATAATGCCTCCAAGGAGAAACAATATGGCATTCGATAAGAAAAAATACAAAGAGGCGATGAAGCACAAAGGCATTACGCAAGAGCAGCTAGCAGATGGCTTTGGCAAGGATATCAGAACCATAAATCGCTGGCTTGACCCAAAGTGTCCAATCAAATCCGATCGAGTTAGGGATTTGTGCTTAGCAATTGATGCCTCACCCGAAGAGTTCGATCCAAACTGGGAGGGTGCAATTGAAACCGAGAATGTTACCCGAGTGTCCGCAAGAGTTTCGAGTGCCTCCAAGAACGGTTATTGGTTACTAAAGAAACTTTATGGCGTTTCGGAAACAGAAGTTGTCGAATTAGCTCCCACATTATTTTCTATGTTTGCTGCTGCAATCTTCGAGCGCACAAATCGGGGCGAAAATGACGAACGCTATTTAGCTGCTGAAATCTTGGCTAAAGAATTTGGTTTGGTTCCTGAACATGACAACTACATGATGCCAAACCAAGAGGATGAACAAAAAGAGAGCTACATTGCCAAATTGAAAATTTTCGGTGAATCACACGAATACTTTGGAGAAATAAACCCGTTTGCAGACGAAATGAAAAAATTCGTTAAGAACTCAACAAT
Source organism: Paracoccaceae bacterium (assembly GCA_029244725.1). Classification (GTDB taxonomy): domain Bacteria; phylum Pseudomonadota; class Alphaproteobacteria; order Rhodobacterales; family Rhodobacteraceae; genus JASMHC01. Next base: position 4,553 of record JAQWQJ010000039.1, on the reverse strand, counting down.
GGTTAAACTTGGACGTTCTAATGGCGGCTCTTGCCCAGACAGCAAAGGAACGGCCTTTGACATTCCCGTAATCAATTCAATTAGTGGTAATGACCCTGAGATAAGCGAAGCCATTTCTTACGGGCAAATTGAACTGTTCGGCGAGAAATTTAAAAGCTTGCAGCAAAATCCCGAGCAACGCATTCGATGGATGAAAGATTGCGTGGCTGAGGAGAAACGGCGCATGTCAGAATATGGGGCAGAGCCCCGCCAAAACATGACGGACGGTTCTAAGGACACGCTTGACGGATTGGTTCTAGATCGTCCCGACAGCCGGGAAAAACGCCTAAGGGATCGCTGGAACGTCTCGCAAACGTAATCACGAAAGCAACATCAAAACAGAGCCCCACTTTTACTTGGTCACGCGGCCAACATGGCGGAGCTATGTCAAAAAGGAGAAAGCTATGGCGCCGTCTATAAACAAAGTGTTGCTCCTCGGAACTCTAGCAGCTGACCCTGAGTTTCGTACGTTTGATAACGGAGACAGAATTTGTAATCGCAGCGTTGCAACGAATGTCAGGTGGAAAGAGCCACGCAGGGAAATTTGGCAGGAGCGCACCGAGTGGCGCCGCGTAACCGTGCGTGCGTCAAATCTAGTTTTGCTTTGTGAACGAAAGGCACAAAAAGGCTCAACCGTCTTCTTGGAGGGATCGATTGAGACCCGTTCTTGGTCCGATAGCTTAGACAGCAAGCGTTGGTCGACGGAAACCATCCTACGCCCCTACCGAAGCGAACTTAAAATCCTTGGCAATGCTAAGACGCGGCCGCTACCACATTTAGTTAATCGCAATTTAGATCCACCAACTCAAGCGACTCAACAATGAAATTCCGTTTTGATAGGAGGCAATAATGAGTACCTCGCGCAACAATCCATACCTCAAACTCAACCATAAATTCTACAGCGACGATACCAAGAAAGGCTGCGAAAAGCGCACCAGTTACAGGCGCTGGGAAGTCGATGCGAGCCTGCGCGCATCCTCAACTCTTGATCGCTACAAAGACGACAAATCCAACCCGATATATCTTGCATTACTGGAGGAAGAGAGACGGATGCAAAAAGCGAGAAAATTCAAGCGCACAACTCCGGCGGAGACCTTTGCAGATAATCACTTCGACCCGTTTTACCGCCCAGCGAGTTCGCAAGTTTTCTGAAGCGGGCAACAACGCAAAGAAATAAGAGATGCAAAATGAAATACCTACTTACCGAAAACGGCTTGAACCTATACCTTTCAAAAATATCTGCGTTATCGGATGAATACTTTCACATACTTACCCCCTGGCAGCGAAAATTCATCACGAGCGTTTACGAAAGCTTTTTGCAGAAACCAGAGCTTTCTCAGAAACAAGTGGGCCAAATCGACAACATCTTTCGCCAGGTCGCGGATTAGACCAGAAATTTGTGTTAAATGTCTCCCGAAAAAGCAATCAGCCCACATAGTAAATAAAGGTATAAAATGGAAATATTTGGAAAAATTGTACAGCTATTGCCAGAAAAATCTGGAACAACCGCCAATGGTGAGTGGCGCAAAAGAGAATATGTTTTAGAAACTGGGGCTCAATATCCTAAAAAAATTTGCTTTATGGTTTGGGGTGATAAAATCGACCAATTCAGTATTCAGCAGGGAGAAAACCTCAAGGTCTCAATAGATTTGGAAAGTCGTGAGTACAACGACCGTTGGTATACAGATGTAAAAGCATGGAAAGTGTCCAGAGACGAATCTAGTGCGGGCGTATCCTATTCGGCAACTGGCCAAGATGATGGCTACGGTTCATTCGAAAGCAGCCCTCCTCTGACAAATGACGAAATCCCCTTTTAAGTTATCACACCCATGGACAATCCCTTTTAATCGGCCATTGCCCACAGGCAACTTAGAACAGACGAACCAGAGCCTCCAAAACTCAAGCCGCTCCGATGTCCACCCTTACATGGCGTCGGACCAGCTAATCCCCAAACGAGCCGTCAAAGCGGGTTCTCCAACCGCTTGCGCTCTTAATCGATTCCTATTGGGTTCAATCCCTTCGCGGAGCCAATTCATCTTATTTTTCCGACGTTAGCGGCTATGGGCCCAAAAACTCTGATGACGGACAGGCACGCTTTCCTGTTGAGCTAGCCAGATCGCGTCTGGGATGTCCAAGATTGGAGCGCTGGAATTGTGCAAACTTCGTTCTGGAGTTGGAAAGGCCCACTGGATAAATCCGTGGTTAAATTCAAACTCATTGTCATCGATGTGCAGAAGTTGGGAACGCGTTAAACCATTCGCAAGCGGAGCGTCCGCTTGGTGGAACATCTTCAATTTCAGATTAGGTGAATACTTTTTCAATTAATGCCACCTGCCAATCGCTGAAGCTTAAACATAACCGGAGCTGCATTGCAAAAGCTGGAGATGAGTGCGCGCACCTATTGAAGATTTGTCCGATTACACTTACATTCGATAGTGCATCAAGAATGAGGCTTGGCCTCTACCAACCTGCCAAACCCGGCAAGGTGGTCGCCCGAAAGGGGATGCGGCCACTTGGCAATTATTGGGTTGGCCCCATCTACGAGCGATTACCTTGCTGGCTTCTAATTAGGAGACTAACATGATCACTCGTCGAGATTTCATTGCAGCAACCGCTGCAACAATATCCAATCCGCTATCTAGCAATGCGGCTGGGGCACACAGAATTCGGTCACCCCTAAAAGCAGTGCCGAGGGTGCGAACATTGATTTCAAAACCAGCAATCGATGGTCGCTTACTTTTGTTGACTGACGGCCCTCAAGAACCACCCAAACTTATTCGTCCAAAGGCGCTAGAGCGCATGTTTGGGGCCGGTACTAGTAACATGCTTCAACAGCCTGACCATTGGCGAATGATTGAGGAAGGTTGGTTCTCAGGGGACGACCTTTTTGAACCGGCTTTGGAAAAAGATCACGCATTTTATACTTGGCACGCAAATTATAGACCAGAGACGGAAGCCCACGATCTGCTCTACGACCTTTTCAGAGATCAGATAGACAGTCCCTTTGGTTTACGACTTCCGAGCCTTGGCCTTGAACTTGCAGAACATCCAAGTACCCCGCGCTATGCAACAGCCAAGCTAGATGGTGAATGGTGTTTGCCAAATCTCATGGCTGCAGTGTGCGAGCGGACGAAGTGGATAGAGATTGGCTGCAGCCAGACTACCGGCGAGATAGAGCGATGAGCTGTTGTGTGCCGAATGGCACCTTGCCGCCCTGGGAGCTTTGCAATTGCGGAAGCTGGGACATCACAATGATCTGGATGCATGGATTGCTCGATGCCCACCATTGCAGCCGGTGTGGCAGGGCTTGGTGTGCTGGAGAGAAGATTGAGTTCGAAGCCCACCATTTAAAGTGGGCCCACCTTCCCGCTGCTGGGGCTGCGGCACACGCCAAAAGAAATGGCTGGGTGCCAAAGTCGCCAACCCAGGCATCAAAACTAAGTGTGTAAAATGGGAGGAATTACTAATGACAAATCGCTATGATTTTGATTTCAGACCCAGATCCTATTGGGGTCCACAAAGCTTGTCTTCCTACTATGGAAGCCACATCAATGGAGAACTGAGAAGGCAGGCAGTCAAAAATGAAGCTGATCTAGGAACAGGACTCTCTGTGCCTAGCGAGCCTTCGCTCGCAAGCTCAGCACGGTCAATACAGGCCTCCATCCATCCGTGGCTCATGGGCGGCGAGTATCTTCCACCATTCCGACCTAACGAAGTGGAGATAGCACGCATCACCTTGCGATCGGTAACGATGGATGTCTTTTCGTTGAGGGCACGGCGCTCTGGGGAACGGATATATTTTCGGTTGGTCGACGAATACATGGAGAAAGAGACAACAGAACAGTTCATCGTGAAACCACGATGGGCCAAGAAACCCCTATCGATGTACCAGTTGATTTCGATCATCGACAAAAACGGGCTCGTTGATGATTATCGAGATTCCAACTTCGATGGATCAAACATCGACAAGATTTTCGATTTCGCGACCGCCTCGTCTGAGTATTATCCTCAACTCGCTGCATATTACGACACCCGAAATGAAGTGTGGCGTTCCGAGCGGCATAAGGAACTCGAGCAGAATTCGGCACGCGAAACGTTTGGTTGAGCTGCTAGAGAGGCAAACCTAACCCCCGACACATGGAAGTGCGCACCCTCTGGATGCGTCTGACGCCAAATGAATACACCATCAAACAGAAATATCGATTTGAAAGGAAAAATATATGTATGACATAATTCCTGACATTCATGGGCCTTCAGCACACGATATACTGTGGATTCAGACACAAAATAGCCCTCTTGATCAGTGAACGTTATTGCCAGCTCGCGCGGTGATAGCTCTGTCTCTTTCAAGGCGAAGTGGACAACCTTGCGTATCACCTCGTCAGGCACGCGGTTCCAGACGTGCTTTGGCTTGGGAGATTGATCCTGCAGACTAGCCTCACCACGCTGCAGATATCGGTCGTACCAGCGATAGAACGTGGTTCGTGGAATGCCGAGCTTGGCCAAGGTCTGAC